>JAUVYV010000024.1 GCA_030602885.1 Phycisphaerales bacterium | reverse complement strand
ATTTTGGAATTCATCGAAGTGCTGCGAAGAGCGAGGATTTGAGGCGCTGGTGCCGCCGGGCCAATTCAGGTAGTTCGAAGAGAGAACTCGGCAGGTGCGGCTGTAGTCTTAAAGACTAATCGAAAGGACTACGAACATGCTGGGCCGACAGGGAAGTTTTGGCTGGGAGGTTTGGAGGGGCTGGGAGGGGAGGTGCAGGGAAGGGGTAGTGATCGACTATCGACTATTTACTATTGACTATTTTGACTGGGTCCCCGACCCGTCGGTTTGTGAATTGACGGGAGCTCACCCCGAGGGCAGGCAGGGAGCCAAGTGAGCAGCACTCGGGGACAAGGAAGTGAGAAGGTCAGAAATCAGGAGGGCGTGGGGAAGGTGGATATTTGTTGACGGGGGTGGTGAATGGAGACAGGCGGCAATATCGCTGGAAACAAAGGCCTCATTAAAGAGGCAGCCGCGAGGTGTGCAATTAGAATACCGTGTAAAGGCCATTAATAAAGGCGGGCGAGAGCCAGCCGAGTAATACCGTTGCGGTTGTTCTATAAAATCCCCGCTCAGACGCACCTAAGGCACAGGCCGCGGGGGCTGCTTATCAAAAGAGTACTTCTACGTTAGCGATGATGTCGCCCATCTCCTTATCCGCAAAATCTCCATAGCCACACCTTGCCTTCATAAGGGTCAGCCGTAATTCTTTCTTGTTTTCTTTTCTCATTTCGGGATTGGCAAAACACTTTTCCATATAATTAATACCGCCGCAGAAAATAAAACTGTCGATCAGATGTGACCATACATATTGTAGGACGAAACGGTACTCTTTCTGTTCGGTGAATTGTGTACTTTTCGTGAATGGCACAATATCAGCGATGTTAGTGTGGTCAATATGCACTTTTTCATACTTTACTTCCCCATGCTCCACTGGCAAAAAGGGAAATCTACGCTTTGTGTGTTCCTTGTTTGTTTCAAGCGCCTTATTCAGAAACTCGCAGACCTTGCTGGGAGAACTGACGATTGCCACAATATTCTGGTCTTTCTCTTTGAATATGTCCCATTCATTGCTCGTCGGCTCACTTCCTTCTTTTAGTTTGGTCCAACAGCTAGCGAGCCAGTCTGTGAATTCGGCAGTTCCGCCATCGATTGTGTCTGCGCAACCCTCGGCTCTGTCTCCTTTGGCGGCTCCGCCTTCGTTTGTCTCGTACAGCCTTCTATAGTGTTCAGGCGATCTCAATACGAATGTGCTCTTTTCCAAAAATATGCTCTTGCACGCCTCAATACCAACGAACCGGGCAATCTTTACTTCTGACATACGGCGATCACTCCCTTGCCTTAACATTCCCGTTGATTATTCAATATTCATCCGCCGGAGCTTGTGCCCCAGGTATTTACCCCTTATGGGGGCGGACTCGCCTGTCCTCCGTAGTCCCTAAGGGACGAAGGAGGGTCCATTCTCTTATATTAAATGATTCCGCGTGTGCAAACAAGTTGCACACCCTACCGACTACCGACTGCCGAGAACCTGGGCGAAATCCTTCGTGAATCCGAGTGGGATCGGCTCATCGGAACTGGGGTCGATGACGACGGACTTACGCTTCGCTCCCGCTCTCTATTTTTTCGCTGCCGATTTTTTTGAGACGAAGTCCTTCATCATTTTATTAACCGACTCCCGCCCAATCTTGACATTTGCCACAGATCGTCCATAGCAGTCTCTAGCCTTTGTGTCGATTGTGACTTCTTGTCCTTTGATCACACTGTTTAATTTGTTTGTGGCTTTGCTTGCCCCTTTTGTTCCTTTTTCCGGAGCATCATAACCAGCTAATCTTACAGGATTTTTCCTGGAAGCGGTTATAAATGTATCTCCATCAATAACTCTTGTGACTTTTTCTTTTCTACTCATTGTTTTTCCCACTTTCTGTTTACCATGGATATTTATTAATTAACTGTTTTCCATAATCTCTTAGATATTTGTCTGTTTTTTGAACAAGTGTTTCTATCAAATTCAAATAGGTCTCAGCATTTTTCTTCGTTACACTTCTAGGCATCTCCTTGCCATGTGCAATATTATGGCGTATGTTAATTAATTCGTCAAGTTTTGTTCTGGCTTTAACTGATGACATGCCTGCCCATTTCCATGACGAACTTAGAGTCGATACATTAAAAAGATTTTCAAACAGTTTATCAACGTTAGAAGTAGAAGGTGTATGAAAATTATTCAACAATTTCTTAACATAGCCGCTCATAATCTTTTTCCATCCATCTCCAGCCAAATCCCAAACCTTTCTTTCATCTTTATTCTCTAATAGTTTTCTCGTAGCCGCGAGCCTACCTTTTTGTGGAAAGTTCTTGTGATCATTAGAACTTGAAACCAGGAAAGACGAAAATTCTCTACATATGTCTTCAATGTAAGCTTCCCAATATGCTGTTATAAAAACAAAAGCAGATTTATTAAGTACTTCAACATTGTACCTTCTACCAGGTCTATCTCCGGTAATTCCCTCGTGGATTGTAAATAATCTATGTATGGAATAAGACTGTTTTGTAAAAGTTATACTTGCTACAGAGTAATTTGTTGAAGAGGTACTTTGTGATTTATCATTTGCCAATTTCTAAATCTCCGTATTTAAGCAAAGCTTTCTATCTTCTCCTTGCAGCCTTTTTCATATCCGGCCATTATACCCAAAATCGACGAGGCCACAACAGTTTATTTTTCCCCCCGCACTACGCTGAGTGCGGGGTCTGCGCTAGTGCTACGACTTTGGACAACTTTATCCGGGAAATCCGGGTTATTATTGTTTCATGGTAGAAGGTGGGCGAGGAGGTAGGTGGCGGGCAAGCTTCAAGGGAATGACAGGTAAGGATTCCTCACGTTTGCAACCCGGCAACGCCCTTCGGGGTTGACGGGCTAAGCATGTCGCTTGCGGGGCAAGCGGGGGGTGCGAAACAGGAGTGTGCCTTTCGAAAGTTTTTATGACCCGCGCAATAAAATTGCGGGGCTAAATTTCAAGTGTTCCTGACGTTTGCAAGTAATAAGGAGGTGAGAATTTCATGGCCAGGATGGCCATGAGACGCACGGGCAAGATGGCTATGCCACGGAGGGTCGTGCCACAGTAGGGTGGGGCAAGGGAAAATTTTCGATTTACGATTGATAATTTTCGATTGACTATCGATAATTAACTATTGACCATTTGGAGTGGCGGGGTGGTGATTTGACATTCCCGGGGGTTGGGGGGTAAAATGGGCTGTTGCTCTCCTGGGCTTGATTTTTTTCGGGACTGCGTATGAATGTCAGGTACTTCAGGATGTTGGCTGTCTTTGGTCTTGTGGTAGTGGTGGGGGTGCTTTCTGTGGTTGTTTTCAAGCGAATGCAGGAAGTGGGCCAAACGCAGGAGCAACGTCAAGAAAGGCAGACTCCGGCGTCATCAATCCATCAGGACAGTTGGCCCATGTATCGAGGCGGGCAGCAGTTGGCCGGCATGGCCAGGGGTACACTGGCAGAGAGCCTTGAAGTAATCTGGAAGTACAAGACGGAAGGCGAGGTGCGGTCGTCGGCGGCGATAGCGGGAGGTGTTGTATATGTCGGGTCGGGGGACGGCAGTATCTATGCGATAGGGCTCGAGGACGGTAAGAAGCTCTGGTCGTACAAGACAGAAGGTGAAATTGAGGCAAGTCCGTGTGTTTTGGAGGGAAGCGTCTTTGCAGGTTCGACGGACAGCTTTTTGTATGCTCTTGATGCTGAGGATGGAGCGCTGAAGTGGAAGTATGAGACGGAAGGTAAGATTATGGGGGCGGCGAACTGGACGCGCGGTGATGACGGGCGTGCGATGATACTTGTGGGCAGCTATGACAGCAAGCTGCACTGCGTGGATGCGGCGAGTGGAGAATTGCTTTGGGCGTATGAGACGGACAACTATGTGAACGGTGCGCCGGCGGTTGAGGGGGGTAAGGCGGTGTTCGGCGGCTGTGACGGTCTTATTCATGTTGTATCGACAAGCGACGGCAATGAGATTGGTGCTATCGACGGCGGCTCTTATATCGCGGCATCGTGTGCGCTGGCTGAGGGGCGGGTATATGTAGGGAATTACGAGAATGTCTTTATGTGCGCGGACATTGCTGCGGGCGAGATAGTGTGGAAGTACAGTGATAAAGATTACCCGTTCTTTTCTTCGCCGGCGGTGGGAGACGAGACGATTGTGGTTGGATCGAGGGACAAGAGCGTGCACTGTGTAAGTCGCAGCACGGGTGAGGTGGTGTGGACGTTTCAGACGCAGGGCGAGGTTGACAGCTCGCCGGTTATCTGCGGTGACAAGGTGGTTGTCGGCTCGGGGGACGGTCGGCTGTACGTATTAGGGCTTTGGGACGGGAAAGAAGTGTGGTCGTATGAACTGGGTCGGCCTGTGATGTCGTCGCCTGCGGTTGCGGGCGGTGTGGTGGTTGTCGGCTGTGACGACGGCTATGTGTATGCCTTTGGGCCGAAGCGATAGAGGTCGAATCAGATTTTATGAGGATTGCTCAGAAGGTCTGTGCGGGCAAGTGAGGTGCGAATGATGCTTGAAGTTACGAATGTGAGAAAAGATTATGGGCTTCCGGGCGGCGGGAGCGTAACGGTGCTCAAGGATATTGAGCTGAAGGTTGAGAAGGGGGAGTCGCTTTCGATTGTCGGGCCTTCGGGCAGCGGTAAGAGCACCTTGCTGAATATCATCGGCGGTCTGGACACGCCGACTTCCGGCAGGGTGGTGCTTGACGGGGTAGACCTTGGGGGACTGGATGAGTCGGCGCTTGCGCGAGTTCGGAATAAGAGGATAGGATTTGTTTTTCAATTACATCATCTGCTGCCGCAGTGTACGGTTCTTGAGAACGTGCTGCTGCCGACGATTGCGGGAAAGAGCGGTGAGTCAAAAGAGCAGGCGGAGTCGAGGGCGGTCGAATTGCTTGAGCGAGTGGGGCTGAAGGGTTTTTCGCTGCATCGGCCCGGTGAGCTTTCAGGGGGACAGAGACAGCGTGTGGCGGTGGTTCGTGCTCTAATCAACCGGCCCGGGCTGTTGCTTGCGGACGAGCCGACCGGCTCGCTTGACAGGGACAGCTCGGAGAACATAGCTGAGCTGCTTGTGGAGCTGAACAGAAGCGAGGATGTGACACTGATAGTGGTGACACATTCGTCGAAGTTAGCGGGGAAGATGGGAAGATTTTTGCAGTTGGAGGGCGGGACGCTGAGGGATGGGACGGGTGCGGTATGAATATTTTCCGGTTAGTCTATAGAAGCGTTTTGTTTTATTGGCGGACGAATGTGGGCGTTGTGCTTGCGGCGGCGGTGAGCACGGCGATACTGGCGGGCGCTTTGGTTGTGGGGGATTCGGTTCGGTACACGCTTGTCAGCTCGGCGGAGGCACGCTTAGGGAAGGTGGAGCTTGCCGTGGTGGGTCAGGACAGATTCTTCAGGGCGGCTCTTGCGAGTGATGTCGGGACGAATTTGGGAGCTGAGGCGGCAGCGGTTCTTGAGATTCGAGGGTTGATTTCGAATAGTGACGGGTCGAGACGTGCGAACAACATCAACGTTTTGGGGGTGGACGAGCAATTCTACAAAGTTGGTGGGGCGGAGAATCCGCTTTCGGTAGCGGCAGACGAGAAGGTTGTATTGAATTCGGCACTGGCGGAGAAGTTAGGCGTTGGTGCGGGCGAGGAGGTGGTGCTTCGTATTGCCAGGCCGAGCGCGATGCCGCGGGAGATTGTGCTGACGCCGAAAACGGATATGTCGATAGCGTTTCGATTGGAGGTTGGGGCGGTTGCGGACGAATCGGCGTTCGGTAATTTCAGTCTGCAGGCGAATCAGATTTCGGCGTTGAATGCTTTTGTGGGCCTCGGCTGGCTTGGCGATAAGATAGGGCAAGGTGGAAGGGCAAATCTGCTTTTGGCTGGTGCGGACGGTGGTGACAAGCTGACGGTTGAGGCGGCGAACAAGGCGATTGGCGAATGTTGGCAGCTTGCAGACAGCGGGCTTGAGTTGAGGCGGTTAGGGGCGAGCGGTGGTCTTGAGCTTCGCAGCAGGCGGGTATTTATAGAGGACGTACCGGCACAGGCGGCGACGGGGGCCGGTGACGGTGCGATAGGTGTGCTGACTTATTTTGTAAATGAATTGCGCTTAGGTGACAAGTCAACGCCTTATTCGATGGTTAGTGCGATTGGAAAGGGTGCCGGCGGAATCATCGGCGCCGATATGCGAAACGACGAGATTGTGATAAATAAGTGGCTGGCCGACGACCTTGAGGCAGGGGCAGGGGACACGATTGAATTGAGGTATTTTGTGGTCGGGCCGATGCGCAAACTGGTCGAGGAGAAACGCGCATTTCGTGTCAGGCAGGTCGTGGCAATTGAAGGTATGGCGGCGGATGTGAATCTGATGCCGGAGTTTCCCGGTCTGTCGCAGGTGGCGAACTGTCGGGACTGGGAGCCGGGGATTCCGATTGACTTAGATAAGATACGCGCGAAAGACGAGGCGTACTGGGACAAGTATAGGGGGACACCGAAGGCGTTTGTAAGCTTAGAGGCGGGTCAGAGCATGTGGCAGAACAGGTACGGCGGCTTGACGGCTGTGCGCTATCGGGCGGAAAGTGATGCAGAGGGAATGGCGAATAAGATATTGAGTGCAGTCAATCCGGCGTCGGTTGGATTGTTTTTTGAGCCGGTGCGTTCGCAGAGCGTCAAGGCAGGTGATGAGGGAACGGATTTCGGACAGTTATTCCTGGGCTTTAGCTTCTTTTTGATAGTGGCGGCGGTTGTTCTTATGGGATTATTGTTTGTCTTTGGCGTGGAGAGCCGGACGCAGCAGATGGGAATGTTGAGAGCGGTGGGGTTTTCGCCGCGGGTGGTGAGGTGTGTTTTGCTGCTGGAAGGAGGAGTTCTGGCTGTTGTCGGGGCGGTAACAGGGACAGGGGCAGGGCTGTTGTACACGCGGGCGATGATTTACGGGCTGGGTACGGTCTGGCGGGTAGCGGTGAGCGGCAGCGAGATAGTCTTTCATGTGAGGGGTTCGACGCTGATTGTGGGGATGGGGGCGGCGGTAGTGATATCGATGATTGCGATATGGCTTAGCGTGCGCAGGAGGTTTCGGTGGAGCGTCAATGAGCTGTTAGCCGGACATTCGGAGTGGCAGTTCTTCGGGCTCGGTGCCTACGGCGTGCCGGGACAAGCGGGCAAACGAGCAGAGGGCAGGGGAGGACTGCTGCTTGCGGTGGTTTGTTTTGCGGGTGCGGTGGGGCTTTTGGTTGTGATGGCGCTCAGTACGAGCAAAGCAGTTGCCGGTTATTTTTTTGGTGCAGGTGCACTGCTGTTAGTGGGCGGGCTTGGTCTGAGCCAGGCGGTATTGACGTTGGTCGGGGCGGGGATGCGCAGGCCGGCTGATTCGGTGGCGGGGCTTAGCATGCGAAATGCGACGCGGCGGCGAGGGCGGAGCGTTACGGTTGTCTGGCTATTAGCGTGCGGTGTGTTTTTAGTGATTGCGGTGGGAGCGAACAGGCATAATCCATTGGCAGAGGCGGACAGACGCGAGTCGGGGACAGGTGGTTTTGCATTTTACGCAGAATCGGCGATACCGATTTTGCACGATTTGAACAGCGGCGAGGGTCGAGAACGGCTCGGGTTTGATTCGCAGAAGCTGGGCGATGTCGATTTTGTGCAGATGAAGGTACATACCGGTGACGACGCGAGCTGTTTTAATTTGAATCGTGCGCAAAGGCCGCGACTGCTCGGCGTTGAGCCGCAGCATCTGAAGAAACGGGGGGCGTTCCTATTTGCAAAAACGATTGAAGGCGGTAATATAGAGGATGGATGGGGATTGCTCGAGCGCAAGTGGGGAGAGGGGGTAATTGCGGCAGTAGGTGACTCGGCCACGATTATCTGGGCGCTGGGCAAATCGGTCGGGGATTCGATTGTATATACCGACAAGAACGGGCGCAGCTTCGAGGTCTTGCTTGTGGGAATGCTGAATAATTCGATACTGCAGGGCAGTTTGGTGGTTGCAGAGAGCGATTTTGTCGAGCGGTTTGCCGATGAGGGTTACCGTGTTTTTCTGATTGATGCGGCGGAGAAGGAAAGGGCGGAGGTTTCGGAGGAGCTTTCGCGGGGACTGAGGGACTTCGGGCTGGAGGTGACGAGCGCCAGGGAACGGCTTGCGGCGTTCAGTGCGGTTGAGAATACGTATCTATCGATATTTCAGATGTTAGGCGGTCTGGGGATGATTTTGGGCAGTATTGGTCTGGGGCTTGTTGTGCTTCGCAACGTGCTCGACAGGCGCGGGGAGCTTTCGATGCTGCGGGCGGTTGGGTTCGAGCGTGCAAGCTTAAAGCGGATGGTGTTTTACGAGCACAGCGGGCTGATGGTCGCGGGCCTGGCGATTGGGACAGTCGCAGCGCTGGTTGCAGTGGGGCCTGTGCTTGCATCGCCGGGTGCTCAGATTCCGTATTTGTCGCTGGCATTGACGGTGACGGCGATATTAGTCAGCGGTTTGGGGTGGATATGGTTAGCTGCGACGTTCGCACTTAAGGGTGATTTGCTTGACGGGCTTCGTGACGAATGAGGTTTTGCACAGGCGAGAGTTATAGATGAAGAATGCGTGGACTGCGAATTTGGCTGCGGCGGTATTGATAGTAGTGGGCGGAGTGCTGCTATATAGCTGGGTACATCACGACCCGGCGGTGGATTTGGCTTTGAGAGTTCCGGGTGCGGATGGAAGCCCTGCTGAGACGGCTGGTGAGGCAGATTCGGGGCCGATCGAGGGTACGCTGACGACATCGGATGGGGCCGGCTCGGACCTTGGTGGTTATTGGCCTCGCTTTAGGGGTGCGAATTTCGATAATATCGCGAAAGTGGATGTCGAGCTTTCGCGGAGCTGGGCCGAGGCGGGGCCGGCGGTTCTTTGGTCTATAGACGTGGGGGAAGGGTACGCGGGGGCGGCGGTTATGAACGGCAAGGTCTTTATGATTGACTATGACCAGGAAAGCCGAGCCGATGCGATAAGGTGCCTGTCGCTTGCGGACGGCAAGGAGATTTGGCGATACTCGTATCCGGTCAAGGTCAAGCGGAACCATGGTATGAGCCGGACGGTTCCTACGGTTACGGAGAAGTTTGTTGTGGCGATGGGGCCGAAGTGTCACGTGAGCTGTCTTGAGGCGAATACGGGCGAGCATTACTGGATGCTTGATTTGGTGCGCGAGTTCGGGGCGAAGGTTCCGCCGTGGTATGCGGGTCAGTGCCCGCTTGTTGAGGATGGTAAGGTAATACTGGCACCCGGCGCCGATGCGCTTTTGATGGCGGTCGATTGCACAACCGGCGAGATTATCTGGGAGAGCGCGAACCCAAACGGCTGGAAGATGACGCACTCGTCTATAATGCCGATGGAGTTCGGCGGCGAGCGGATGTATGTGTATTGCGGCAGCGGTGGGGTGGCGGGCGTTTCGGCGAAGGACGGGGCGATTTTGTGGGAGACGAACGAATGGAAGATTCAAATAGCGAATATTCCGTCACCTCTTGTTATCGGTGACGGTCTTATTTTTCTTTCAGGGGGGTACAACTCGGGGAGTATGATGCTTCGGCTTCTCAAAGAAGGGGACACGATAGTCGTTGAGACGGCATTCAAGCTGGGGCCGGAGGTGTTCGGCTCGCCTCAGCAGACTCCGATATTTTATGAGGGCTATATCTACGGGGTTCGTCCCGACGGCCAGCTCTGCTGTCTGGATACTTCGGGCAATGTTGTGTGGGCGAGCAGCAGTGCGAAGAAGTTCGGATTAGGGCCTTATATGATTGTGAACGGGCTGATTTATGTGATGGATGACTCGGGTTTGCTGACGCTTGCGGAGGCAACGCCGAGAAGCTATGTGCAGTTGTCACAGGCAAAGCTGCTCGACGGGCCTGATTCGTGGGGACCAATGACGGCAGCGGAGGGTCGGCTTATTTTGCGTGATTTGAAACGAATGATATGTGTGGATATCTCGGCGCAGTAGAGCAGAAGGGCATAATCTGTTATATTGAAACTACAGCGCAAGCTGGTAATAAAGGAAGGCAATAATCTCTATAATACTCCCCAATATCAAAGGTCCTCATTACCCCAACGCCCTTCTAAAATTGCGTTTTTTGCCCACATTAACGCTGCAGACACGCTAAAGACAAGCCCCTTTTGACGCCGATAACTCAGTGGTAACATTGTTCTTACAGGGTCCCAATATGCCGTCCGCACAGGCGCAAACCATTGCCGATAAAATACTTACACTCCCCTTAGGCCAAATGGTAAAGGACTTCCTCAGCTACCTCGAAATCGAGGCCGGCCTCGCCGACAACACCATCCAGGCCTATGGTCGAGACCTCCGCGACTTCCTCCGATACTGTAAAGCCAGCAAAATCAACAACTTACAGCAGCTCCAACCAGTCGTTATCCAGCAGTACCTCGTCAAATTAGGCAAAGTCAGCACCGCCGAGGCCTCCATGAAACGCGCCCTCGTCGCAATCAGAATGCTCTTGCGCTACTGCAAAATGACCGGCCAAATCCAGAACGACTTCGCGCAAGTCCTTGAAGGGCCTAAACTTTGGCAAAAACTACCCACCATCGCCAGCCAAAAGCAGGTCCTCGATCTACTCAATGCGCCATCGCCCAAAGAGCCATTCTACCTCCGCGACAGGGCAATGCTCGAGCTGCTCTACGCCACCGGAATCCGCGCCAGCGAGGTCGCAACGCTCAAAATCGGCGATTTGAACCTCGATATCGGTTATTTACGCTGCATCGGTAAGGGCAGCAAAGAGCGCATCGTGCCCATTAATAAGCCCGCCACAGCCGCCACAGAGCAGTATCTACGCCGGCTCAGGCCAACCCTCGCTAAACCCTTTAGTGGCGAGGCGTTACTGCTTTCGCGAACAGGCAGGCCGATGGGCCGTATTGAAATCTGGCGGCTCGTGAAAAAATACGCAGCCCGTGCGGGTATGTCGCGAAATCTCACCGTGCATACGTTGCGCCATTGCTTCGCCACACATCTGTTGGCCGGCGGCGCAGACTTAAGGAGCGTTCAGGAAATGTTAGGGCACGTGGACATAGCCACGACACAGATTTATACACACGTTGACCAGCAGCGTCTTAGGGCGATTCACAGGAAGTACCATCCGCGACAGTGAAAGTAAATGGTGCGAGGAGGATGATGACGCCATACGCCGAGCAGGCGGAAATTGACTTAGGACGGTGTTTAGATTATTATGAAGTGTTTGAAATCTCCCGGCAGAAGGATACTGAGGTCGTTAGCAATGGCTGGTAGGAAGGTGCATCTTGTTTTGTTGTTGTTGGCGGTTGGCTGCCAGCAGGTCAGTGTGAGCGCACAAAAGCCGGCGCCCACGGTCGAAGAGGTCGTGACCGAGGCGGAAGTCGATACGCAATTGAGAATTAATCGTGACGCATTGCTCCGAGGGGCCAGCGAAGAGATTCGGACCGATGCCGCCGCGATAATGCTGTTCAGCGATAATCCTCTCGCAAGAAGGGTCCTGCTCAATGCGTTAAAACAGTCTGAGAATAGTGTTGCGCGTGCAGCCGTCTGCGCAGCGCTGAGCCGGACGAGAAGGACCGGCAGAACTGTCATGGATAAGGGAGAATTCATCGAGCCGCTGATTGAGGTGATTCGGACCGAAGATTCGGCGGTGGCGAAGCTTTCGGCCGAAGCGACGCTGCTCTTTGAATATGACGAGCTATCGACACATCTTGAGACGCTTGTTTCCGATAAGTCCGTGCCGGTTCGGGCAAGACTCAACGCAATATACGCCCTCAAGCTTCAGCTTGATATGCGGGCGATTTCTTATCTGATGAACCTTTTGGATGACGACGAGCAGCAGGTCGCGCAGGCTGCGGAGGAGGCGCTGAGGTCCCTTGGAATACCGACCGCTAAGAGCTCCGAGGCAAGGAAACGGATCATTGCCGAGCTGCGACAAAAGGGTATAGAGCGATTCCAGCAGGAGTGGCTGGTGCTTCAGGAAGCACACGTCAGCGAGCTTGAGCGCAAGCTTGAGCGGATGCGCAAGCTGTATTTGGGGGCACTGGATACGATATACGGCGGCATCAAGGACGATAGCGCCAAGGGCGCATTTCTGGTCGGACATCTCGGTAGTCTCGACGCGGCGGTAAGGTTGTGGTCTCTCGAAAAGGTCTCACAGTGGCGTTTGGGGACGCAGTCGAAGCTGCCTGCCGATTTGGGACCGATTCTGGTAGGTATGATTTCCGACGAGAACGGGGAGGTGCGGCTAAGAACGGCGAGATTGTTGTCTTTGATGGGAGAGCTGAGTTCAGCCGAGCGTCTCCTTGACCGTCTTAACGTCGAACAGGACGAAGAAGTCAAACTGGAGCTCTTTATTGCGCTGGGCGGGGCCTGTCACTATGCTCTGTTGCCCACGTCAGGCGTGCAGCTCGCGCCGGAGATTCGCGGCGCGACGTTGCAGTGGGCCGCATCATATCTTGCGGACGAAAATACCCGTCCTTCTCAGAGAGGCGCCGAGGTGATAGCGAAACTGCTCGAGGCGGATGGATTGGCGGCTGAGGGAGTAGGCAGGTATCTTGGTTTACTGGCAGAGCGGTATAAGAGAACGAAGGACGCCGATGGTGGCGGTCTCCGCGGTGAGCTGCTCGGTGTCATGGCCGGGCTGTGCGCACAAAGCTCCTACAAGACGGAGGCGGCCAGGCAATTTGGGCCTTTGTTCGAAAAGTCGCTTGCCGACGATGCGGATTTGGTCAGGCAGGCGGCGGTCGATGGATTGGCCAATATCGACAAGACCAGGGCGCTGAAGCTGGTGAGAAAAGACTTCACCAACGACCGCAGCATAGTAATCAGGAAGAAAATCATAGCCCTTGCCGGTGAGGTTGGCAGCAAGGAGGATTTGGTCTGGCTTTTTGAGAAGATAGGCGCAAACTCCGAGAGCGGCCCCGCGTGGCAGGCAATGTTGCGGATATTTGACGGCTCCGATTGCGTTGTAGTGGGTGCCTGGCTGAGCAGGTTCGAGTCCCGCCGCGCCGCCGGACAATTGTCGGACGAACAGTGGGGCTCGTTTTTGGAACTGGCCGAGAATAAGGCAGCGGCGGAGAATAAGACTAAGATGCTCAATGCCGTGAAAAAGCACCTGGCTTCGGTTTACAGCAGCGGTGGGCAGTACGAACGTGCAGCCGAGTATATAGGCTCGCTGCTTCAGTCCGCCGAGACGCCCGAGCAAAAGGATGAAATGCTGGATATGCTTGTGGATGTCTTCCTGCGATGGGGTAATCATCGGGCGGTAGGGCAGATTGTTGCTAACCGATTGTTGGAGAAGGACTTAGGCGCGGACGATATTGTTGTGAGGTGTATTGAGCAATTTTTTGCCAATCCGGCCAGTGGCGTGGACCCTGGTGAGGTTTTGGAGGTGCTGGAGAAGATAGAGGCCGGTGAGAACAGACCGATGTGGAAGGCGCAGATTAAGGCCTGGGTTGAGCATGTCAGAGGGGCCAAAGTGTCTGTGGAGGTCGGAAAGGCCGGTGAATAGGCAGGGACAGTTGGCAATTGGTCGGTGCCTGTTTGGTCGGGTGGAGATGGTGGGCGTGCGATTCAGGATTGTTGAGTATGCACGTGATAGTTGAAAAATTTTTAATTTTTTTGAATTTTTCCACACTTTTTGTGTTTGCACTCCGGCATGTATTTCTATAAACTACTGTGTTCACATTAAGTTACTCAGGATATCCTGCGCTGGCAGTGTAGTTTTTCGGGGCGGCAGGCGCGGCTGTGTTGCTTTTTCAGCAGGCGCGGGAATCGGGCGAAGGTGCCTGGTTGTGTTGGTTGGTGCTTGTGCCGGGGTCCGCGGGAAATGGTTGTTTTGCTGCTGTAGCTCAGTGGTAGAGCGCGTCCTTGGTAAGGACGAGGTCATGGGTTCAAGCCCCATCAGCAGCTAAGTGCAGAGAGGTCAGGTCGGGATGTCAACGAAGGAATCCATGTCCCGTCTGTGAGTTAAGATATATTCGGGTTCGAGGGCGGTATTTGCAGAATCGGGTCGGATACGGAAAAGGTACTAACAGTGCATATTGGAGGTTTATATTACGATGGCTAAGGCGGTATTCGAGCGAACGAAACCCCATATAAACATTGGGACAATTGGTCACATTGACCACGGCAAGACGACATTGACGGCGGCGATTACGATGCGATTAGCTTGCAAAGCCGGCAAAGGCAACATCAAGAAGTTTGAGGAGATAGACAATGCGCCGGAAGAGAAGGAGCGTGGCATAACGATAAACACCGCTCACGTGGAATATGAGACAGACAAGCGTCATTATGCTCATGTTGACTGTCCCGGCCATGCCGACTACATCAAGAACATGATTACCGGGGCTGCCCAGATGGATGGTACGATTCTGGTAGTCGCGGCCAACGACGGCCCGATGCCTCAGACCCGTGAGCATATCCTGCTTGCGCGTCAGGTGAACGTGCCGAGAGTCGTTGTTTTTCTCAACAAGGTGGATATGGTTGATGATCCGGAGCTGCTCGAGCTGGTCGAGCTTGAGGTAAGAGATCTGCTGAACAAATATGAATTTCCGGGCGACGATATTCCCATCATTAAAGGTTCGGCGCTTAAGGCGATGGAGAGCGAGGGCAAGGACGACGAGGCGTGCAAGTGCGTTGATGAGCTGATGGAGGCGGTCGACAGCTACTTCCCGGTTCCGGAGCGAGACGTGGACAAACCGTTCCTTATGCCGGTTGAGGATGTGTTCAGCATCAAGGGCCGTGGTACGGTTGGTACGGGCCGTGTCGAGCGAGGCGTCGTCCGCGTGGGCGAGGAGATCGAGGTCGTCGGTCTTACCGAGACGCGCAAGACGGTCGTGACCGGCGTAGAGATGTTCAATAAGACGCTCAATGAAGGTCAGGCCGGTGACAACATCGGTATTCTGCTTCGCGGCGTTGAGAAGAAAGACCTGGAGCGAGGTCAGGTGGTTGCGGCTCCGGGCAGTATTACGCCTCATACGAAGTTTGTGGCGGAGGTCTATGTCCTGACCAAAGAGGAAGGCGGTCGTCATACGCCGTTCTTTGCGGGTTACAAACCGCAGTTTTACTTCCGTACGACCGATGTGACCGGGGCAGTGAAGGCGTTGAAGAGCAGGGAAGGCAAGAGTGCGGAGATGTGCATGCCCGGCGATAATATAGCGATGGAGGTTGAAATCATAGCTCCGATTGCTATGGAGGATGGTCTTCGGTTCGCTATTCGAGAAGGGGGACGAACAGTTGGCGCCGGTGTGGTGACTGAGATCATTGAATAAACATCGGCGAGTAATGGTTGAACGGTGCGGATGTCACTGTGGTGGTGCCGAGAAGGTGGTTGGCATTTGATGTCTGCGAGCTAAGGGAGAATTCATAAAATGGGCGGACCCGGGCGGCGGGGGCTGGTTTATGGCCAAGAAGAAGAGCAAAAGAGAATATGTCTGGCTTGAGTGCAAAGAGTGCGGTCAAAGGAATTACCGCACGAGTGTCAGCGTGGCGGAAGGCACACCTAAGCTGGAGCTGAAGAAGTTCTGTAAGAGCGAGCGCAAGCACACCGCACACAAGCTGCGACGTAAATAGCTTTGTCGCTGCCTGTGAATATTATGTATAGGATAGGCCAGTAGCTCAACTGGTAGAGCGTCGGTCTCCAAAACCGAAGGTTGGGGGTTCGATCCCTCCCTGGCCTGTTTGTAGGTGGTTTTGGTTTTACTGCGAACAGTCAAGGCAGACGAGGATTCCAAGTTATGTTGTTTAGCATTTACAAACGTGGCCAGGGCAAATACACGCGTCTTGGGAGCGGATTTGGTTTTGGCATAATTGCGGGCCTGGGATGCCTTCAGCTCTACAGGACGCTGCAGGCGACAGACTTAGGATTGTGGGTTGAAACAATGGTTCCCGCGGGTCTGTTTGTAATTCTGAGCTTGCTGATTGTATGGTTAATGAATAAGGCGACGATAGCGGATTTTATGGTTGCCGCTGAAGGTGAGATGAAGAAGGTCAATTGGTCGAGCAGAAAGGAGATAGCGGTCTCGACGTTTATTGTCATCTTCGTGGTCATTGCTTTTGCTTTGCTGCTTGGTGTTACCGATTTTAGCTTTCGATTGTTCTTCACGTGGCTTTTGGGTTGAGGGTTCGGTGTTTGGCGAACGAGTCTAAGGGACAGACAGGCAGGTCGCTGTAAGGCGGAACATTAGAATGAAGTGGTATGTTTTACGAGTTGCATCGAATAAGGAAATGCACGTCAAAGATGTGCTTTCGCAGAAGGTGCAGATGCTCGGTATGACGGATATCATCGGCAGGATAGAGGTTCCGGTGGAGCGAGTCAAAAGGATTCGCGGCAGCAAACAGACCGTCCACAAGCGAAAGCTGTATCCGGGCTACGTCTTTATGGAGATGGAGTCGACCGAAGATGGAAGAGTTCCCGAAAAGGTGTGGTTTATGATTAAAGAAGTTCCCGGTGTCGGTGATTTCGTGGGTACCGAGGGTCTACCGACGGCTATGCGGGATACCGATGTGGCGAAGATGCTTTTGGAGGTGGATAAGCCGGAAGAAGCGCCCAGTATCAAAGTCGAATTCAAGAAAGGCGACCTTATAAAGGTTCGCGAAGGTGCATTTGAAAGTTTTGAGGGGACGGTAGAGTCTATAGACCAGGACCGCGGAATAGTGAAGGTGATTGTCGAGATATTCGGGCGGAGCACACCGCTGGATATCGAGTACTGGCAGATCGAAAAACTGTAACCTTGACCTGCGGATGTGACGTGGGAGGGCCCCTGATGGTGTTCGTTGAGAGGGACCCGAATACAAGACGAGAAGGGAAAGATGGCCAAAGAAGTATTGGTAAAGATTAAACTGCAGGCGCCCGGGGGTCAGGCAACTCCTGCTCCGCCGATCGGTCCGGCACTGGGCCAGAATGGGGTGAATATCGGTCAGTTTGTCTCGCAGTTCAATGAGCGAACAAAGGACCTCAACGGGACTACCGTGCCGGTTGTGATCACAGTCTATAAGGACAAGAGTTTCACGTTCGAGGTCAAGAGCCCGCCGGCGGCGGTTCTGTTGAAACAGGTGGCGCAAATTGCAAAAGGCAGTGATGTGCCCAACAAGGAAAAGGTCGCCACGGTAACCGCCGGGCAGGTTCGTCAGATTGCCGAGACCAAGTTCAGGGATTTGAATGCCTACGATCTGGAGCAGGCGGAGAAGATTATCAGGGGCACGGCCCGAAGCATGGGCATCGATGTCGCGGACTAACCGGAACAAACGCTATATGCTTATGTGAGATGTAAAGCGATGGCATTGAAAAGTAAAAGATACAGGAAGGAAACCGAGCAACTGAGCAAAGAGCCGATTAGTTTGGCTGAGGCGGTGGAGAAGGTAAAGTCGTTCAATTCTGTCAAGTTTGATCAGACGGTCGAATGTGTGCTGAGTCTCGGTATCGACCCGAAGCAGGCCGACCAGCTGGTTCGCGGGTCGATATCTTTGCCTCACGGCATCGGCAAGCAGAAGAAGGTCGTGGCCTTCTGTGAAGACGCGGATATTGAGCCGGCCAAACAGGCTGGGGCGATAGAAGCCGGTTGTGACGAGCTTGTAAAGAAAATCCAGGATGGCTGGATGGACTTCGACGTCGCAATTGCCGCGCCAAAGGTTATGAGCAAGGTCGGTAAGCTCGGACGAGTTCTCGGGCCCCAGGGCAAGATGCCTTCACCGAAGAACGGGACTGTGACGACCGATGTTAGCGCGGCGGTGGCTGAATTCGCAGCGGGCAAAGTGGAGTTCAGAAACGACGCGGGGGGCAATGTCCACGCGGTAGTGGGCAAACAAAGCTTCGATGCACAGAAGCTGATAGAGAATATCGAGGCGTTTGTCTCGCATATAAAGAAGATAAAGCCGCAGGCGGCCAAGGGGACATACATAAAGAAGATGAGCATATCAGCGACGATGAGTCCCGGCTTAACGGTTACTGTGTAAACAAACGCTGTAAGCAGGTTTTTAGGGTGGCAAGATGAGTAAGTACGTAAAAGAGCTGCTGCAGGCAGAGCTTGAGAAGAGAATAGTCGAGGATAAGATAAGCGAATTCATGGTCGTGAGCACCAGAGGCGTAAGTGGTGTTGACAACAATATCATGCGCGGCGCCTTCAAGGCCAAGGCAATGAAGCTGCTTGTGGTACGAAATTCGCTTTTCAAAAAGGCGTTGCACAACTGCCGGATGCAGGCCGGTGCGGCATTATTCAGCGGGCCTTGTACAATCGTCTATGGGGGCGACAGCATAGTTGATGTGGCCAAAGAGCTGGTTGAGTGGGGCAGGAAGATAGCTGCAGTTGAGATCAAGGGTGCTTTTCTTGACGGCTCGGTGCTTCAGGGGAAAGCCGCCGAAGACCTTTCGAAGATGCCGACGCGCATGGAGCTTCTTGGTCAAATCGTGACGGTGGTCAAGTCCCCGGGTGCAACGGTTGCATCCGCTGTTGGTGGTCCCGCCTCAGTCATAGCCGGCTGTATAAAGACTATGGCGGAAAAAGGCGAGAAAGAGGCGGCTTAGCCGCCGGATACGGCAAATGTAAATGAGGTTTGCCTGTGTGGTTGCCCCCTTTGCTGTGGGGTTAAACGAGACGGCGTAGTCTCGGCTACCATCAGGCAGTGTTTCATAGGAGTTGATTTACGATGGCAAAAGAAGAGGTTGACGCACAGGCGCAAGAGCAGCCAGCCGAGCAAGCGGCTGAGGCCAAAGAGGAGTCGAAAGAGACAAAGAGCTGGAGTGCTGGGATTAAGAAGCTCGGCGATGCGATAGTGAAGCTGACTTTGATGCAGGCCAAGGAGCTTGGTGATTATCTCAAGGCCGAATACGGTATTGAGCCGGCTGCGGGCGGTGCAGTGATGGTTGCAGGACCTGCCCAGGGAGCGGGCGGCGGCGAGGAAGTCGAGGAAAAGACCACCTTTGATGTGATACTGAAGAACTTTGGCGACAAGAAGATTCAGGTTATCAAGGAGGTCAGGGCTCTGACCGGTTTGGGACTGAAAGAGGCAAAGGACCTGGTCGAAGGAGCTCCGAAGCCGGTCAAAGAAGGCGTGAGCAAGGAAGAGGCCGAGCAGGCAAGGCAGCAGCTTGAGGCGGTCGGCGCAACCGTTGAGATTGCCTGAGACGGTTGTACGTAGGGTGTTAGGCATGGCATGATGGTGGTTTTGCGGATTTGGCGGTAATCCCAGGTTATTTTTGATTGGAGTTGGCGATGGCTGAGGCAAGCGTTCGCGATTTTGGCAGTATTCGTGATGCAGTTGAAATTTCCGACCTGGTGGTGATACAGAGAAAAAGCTACGCGAATTTTCTGCAGCGCGATGTTGCACCGACAAAGCGGTCGAATACTGGTCTGGAAGGGCTGTTCCGAGAGATATTCCCCGTTGACAGCTACGACAAGAGTATGTCTCTGGAGTATCTGCACTACGACTTTGAAGAACCACGTTATACCCCGACCGAGTGCCGTCAGTTGCGTCTTACCTACGGCTACCCCTTGAAGATTACCTGCCGGCTGCGGACTAAAGAAGGCCAAGACCTTGCAGAGCAGTCGATATATCTCGGCGAGATGCCGGTTATGATAGGCGGCGGCGAGTTTATTATCAACGGCGCCGAGCGTGTGATTGTCAGCCAGCTGCACCGAAGTCCCGGAGTCGATTTCCTGATAGAAAGTAAGGAAGGCGACCGCGTGCTTCACGGAGGCAGGGTTATACCTGAGCGCGGAAGCTGGATAGAAATCAGCGTCACCCGCAAGGACGTGCTCGTTGTGAAGATTGACCAGTCGAGCAAGATACCGGCGACGGTGTTTTTGCGTGCAATAAGCCCTGATTACGGCACAACAGAGCAGATAATACGGCTGTTCTATCCGACAAAGGAAGTTCAGAGACACCGGCTGACGCCTGATATGCACGTTGTCGGCGATGTTGTCGATATCGACAGCGGTGAGATAATAGTGAAAGCCGGCGCGCAAATTGGCGACAAGGTTTCCTTCATCCAGCAGAGCAGCGTCAAGCGCATTGAAGTTGTTGCTGAGGCGAAGGATTTGCTGATTTTGACTACTCTTGCGGAGGATGATTGTCAAAATCACGAGCAGGCGCTGCTGAAGTTCTACATGCGGCTGCGGCCTGGCAACCCGCCTAATCAGGAGAAGGCCGAGACGTTCTTCAAGGAGAAGTTCTTCGATATGAATCGGTATCGCCTCGGGAAAGTCGGCAGATTTCGGCTGAACCGCAAGTTCGGCCAGGCGGTTAGCGAGGACGAAATGACCTTGCGCCCTGAGGATTTTCTCAATGCGACCAAGTATATAATTGCACTTCGCAACGGCGAAGGTAACGTGGACGACATCGACCATTTAGGTAACAGACGCCTGCGAACGATCGACGAGCTGGCTTCGGCTGAGATAAGAAAGGGTTTGCTGAAGCTTCGTAAGACCGTTCAGGAAAGAATGAGCTCGTTCAGGGGCGGGGAGGAGCCGATTCGCGTGGCCGACCTGGTGAACTCAAAGAGCGTATCGAGCAGTATCAACTATTTCTTCGGGCGAGGTGAGCTGAGCCAGATTGTTGACCAGACCAACGCGTTGAGCCAGTTGACACACGAAAGGCGTCTGTCGGCTCTTGGCCCGGGTGGGTTGAACAGAAGGCGGGCTGGCTTTGAAGTGCGTGACGTTCATATCAGCCACTACGGCAGGATTTGTCCGATTGAGACGCCCGAAGGAACGAACATCGGCCTGATTTCCTCGCTGGCAATATTTGCAACTATCGACGAATATGGTTTCCTGCTCACCCCGTATCGAAAGGTCGAGAAGGGAAAAGCCACGAATAAGGTTGACTATCTGCGCGCCGATGAGGATATGAAGGCGGTTATCGCCGCGCCAAATACCTTTGACCCGCAGACAAATGAGATTCAAAAGGGGATGGTGCTTGCTATGAAGGGCGGCGAGCTGACACAGGTCTCGTGGGAAGAAGTCGGCTACGTTGACGTCTCGTCGAAGCAAATTATCGGTATCTCGGCATCGCTTGTTCCGTTTTTGGAGCACGACGATGCTAACCGGGCGCTTATGGGTTCGAACATGCAGCGCCAGGCGGTGCCGTTGCTCGAGACCGAAGCGCCGCTTGTCGGGACCGGCATGGAAAAAATAGTCGGGCAGAACTCGAGTATGGTTGTCAGGGCCCAAAAGAGCGGAACGGTTACCGATGTGGACGCCACCAGGATAGTAATCAACCACACCGACGAATACGTGCTTGAGAAGTTCTTTGGCTTGAACGAACGGACGTGTCTGAATCAGCGGCCTGTCGTCAATCTCGGCGACAAGGTTGAGAAGGGCCAGATCATCGCAGACGGCGGCGGTACGGACCACGGCGTTCTCGCGCTGGGCAGAAATGTCCTCGTGGGCTTCGTCTCTTACGAGGGATTCAACTTTGAGGACGCAATTATTATCAGCGAGAAACTGGTGAAAAACGACAGTTTCACGAGCATTCATATCAATGAATTTACCGCTGAGATCAGGGAGACCCCTCTCGGAAAGGAAGAATTCACGAACGATATCCCCAACGTCGGGGAGAAAGCATTGCGAAACCTTGACGAGCACGGTGTCATCCGCGAGGGGACAAGGGTAGTTCCGGGGGACATTCTTGTCGGCAAGGTTGTCCCGAAGGGCAAGACCGAGCTGACGCCGGAAGAGAAACTGCTGCACGCCATATTCGGCAGGGCCGGTGAGGATGTGAAGAATGATTCACTTGAGCTGCCGAACGGCTATGAGGGGGTTGTCATAAAGACCGAGCGATTCGCCAGGCGCGGAGCGGGAGGCGATGAAGCGAAGGATGCGCTCGCAGCCCAGATAAGGCAATACGAAAAGGAAATGCAGCAAAAGGAGTGCGCGACCTTCAGGCAGATGATAGATGCGATTCACAAGAAATTCGACGTTACTATTGTGGACCTATCCACCCGGCAGAAGGTTGGCGCTAGTGACGACGACGAAGTCATCTACGAGCAGGTGGCCGGATGGAATATCAAGTGGGTAAGACCGGCGGCCCTGCGCGAGAAAGTGGAAAAGACTGCGGCCAAATACCTGGTCAGGATTGCCGAGCTTGATGAACAGAAGAAAAAGCGCATTGAGCGGCTCAAACACGGTGACGAGCTGCCCAGCGGCGTTATCGAGATGGTGAAGGTCTATGCTACAACCAAGAGGACCTTATCTATCGGCGACAAGATGGCCGGCCGACACGGAAACAAAGGCGTTATCGCAAAGATACTGCCTGAGGAGGACATGCCGTTTCTCGAGGATGGCACCCCGCTTGACATACTGTTGAACCCCCTGGGTGTTCCGAGTCGTATGAACGTTGGGCAGATACTGGAGACCCATCTCGGCTGGGCGGCAAAAGTGTTGGGCTTCACTGCGGTCACACCGGTTTTCGACGGTGCTACGGAGGATGACATCCAGCATCTGACCGCCGAGGCCAATGAGGCTATGGAACTCAGGGCCGAACAGATAGAAGCGAACAACGAGCCGCCCGGTGATGATGAGTTCTTCATAAACGTTCCGAAGACGCTCAAGACGCAGCTTTACGACGGCAGGACGGGCGAGCCGTTCGACCAGCAGGCGACGATCGGGTACATCTACATGATGAAACTGCATCATCTTGTTGACGACAAGATTCATGCCCGCTCAACGGGCCCCTACAGTCTGATTACGCAGCAGCCGTTAGGGGGCAAGGCAAGAACGGGCGGGCAGAGGTTCGGTGAGATGGAAGTCTGGGCGCTCGAGGGCTATGGCGCTGCTTACACGCTGCAGGAGATGCTGACCGTCAAAAGCGACGATGTCGAGGGGCGCACAAAGATCTACGAATCAATGGTGAAAGGCCAGAATGTCCTTGAGGCGGGAACACCCCTGTCTTTCGATGTTTTGTGTAATGAAATAAGAGGATTGGGGCTTAACATTCAACTTGAGAAGAAACGACTTGGAGGCGGCGTTTTGTAATAACCGGCGGCTGAAGTATATATGACTTTGGCTGCAGTTTTACACAGTGGGGTCGTTTATAGGAGTCAGATTAAATGCTGGGCAATATTTACGATCGAATAAATGATTACGGTTCGGTAAAGATCTCTGTGGCCAGTCCCAATGATATTCGCAGCTGGTCTTTTGGCGAAGTCCGCAAGCCGGAGACGATCAACTACCGAACTTATCGTCCTGAGAAGGACGGTTTGTTCTGCGAGCGTATCTTCGGGCCTGAGCGCGACTGGGAGTGTGCGTGCGGCAAGTATAAGGGGACTAAGTTCAAGGGGATAATTTGTGACCGCTGTGGTGTCAAGGTCACTCACAGCAGGGTCCGACGCAAGCGAATGGGCCATATCAATCTTGCAGCGTCCTGTGTTCATATATGGTTCTTCAAGACGATCCCCAATCATCTCGGCACTTTTCTCGGCACGAAGACGTCAAACCTGGAGAAGATAATTTACTTCCAGGATTATGTGGTCAGCGACCCGGGTCAGAGCCCGTTGAAATCAGGACAGTTGCTCACGGAGGAAGAGTATCGTGAAGCCACGAACAAGTACGGCCCTTGTTTTAAGGCGTTGATGGGCGGCGAAGCAATCAAGGCGCTTCTGACCAACCTTGACATGGATGCGTTAAGTTTGGAACTCAGGTTGGGCATATCAAAGACAAACAGCGCACAAAAGGTCAGGGATTTGACAAAACGGCTTAAGACGGTTGATGCGATCAAGAACAGCACAAATAAGCCGGAATGGATGGTGCTCGAAGTAATACCGGTTATCCCGCCTGATTTGCGTCCACTGGTTCTTCTTGAAAGCGGCAACTTTGCAACGAGCGATTTGAATGACCTCTACAGGCGAATAATCAATCGAAACAACAGGCTCAAGAAGCTGATAGACCTGAATGCTCCGGAAGTGATTATTCGCAACGAGAAGCGAATGCTCCAGCAGGCGGTCGATTCGCTGATGGACAACGGCAGGTGCCGCAGGCCCGTTCTCGGAAGCAACAACAGGCCTTTGAAGAGCTTGAGTGACATGATCAAGGGCAAGCAGGGGCGGTTCCGCGAGAACCTGCTTGGCAAGCGCGTGGACTATTCGGCCCGTTCGGTGATTGTGATAGGACCTAATCTGAAGCTGAATCAATGCGGCTTGCCGAAGAGAATCGCACTTGAACTGTATCAGCCGTTTATCATTCGAAAGCTGAAAATCAACGGTCTTGCCGACACGATTAAGAGTGCCAAGAGAATGATTGAGCGGCGAAGTGAGCAGATATGGGACATCCTTGAGGAGGTCATTCATCAACACCCGGTTCTGCTCAACCGTGCTCCGACTCTTCACCGCATGGGTATTCAGGCGTTTGAGCCAATCCTCGTGGAAGGCAATGCAATCATGCTGCACCCCCTGGCGTGCAAGGGATTCAATGCGGACTTTGATGGTGACCAGATGGCCGTACACCTGCCTTTGAGTGTTGAAGCACAGACAGAAGCGCACACCTTAATGATGACAACCAACAATATTTTCTCGCCTGCGAACGGCTCACCGATGGTCGGACCATCCCAGGATATGGTGATAGGTAACTACTATTTGACTGCTCTGATGTCCGGCGAGAAGGGCGAGGGGATGCTCTTTAGAGATCCCTTTGAGGCTATGATGGCTTACGATATGGGCAAGATTGCGCTGCACGCCACTGTTCGTGTTCGGATAGACAAACCGGTCGTGAGTGAGGGACAACGTGGAGCGGACGTCAAAGCAGCAGACACCGGCCTATACAAACCTGTTGAGACCAGCGTTGGCAGGTGCATATTCAATGATATATTGCCGTCGCAGATGCCTTTTTATAACCACTTGATGAGCCAAAAGCAGCTAAGCCAGGTGATTAGTGACTGCTACGAGATAGCCGGCAGTGCCGAGACGGTTGATCTGCTCGATAAAATAAAGGATTTGGGTTTCAGACATGCTACCGTTGCCGGCCTGAGCTTCGGTGTGACGGACTTGAAGATACCGCCGAAGAAGCAGGAAATCATCGACGAGACCGAAAAGAGGGTCAAGAAGATTCATAAAAACTACAATGCGGGGGTCCTGACAGAGGGCGAGAGGTACAATCAGGTTATCGATGCGTGGACGAATGCGCGTGTTGCAGTTACCAATGAGATGATGCGCGGCCTGAAGGAAGACAGGAAGGACGACGGTTCGCCGTATCTTAACCCGATATATCTGATGAGCTCTTCAGGGGCACGGGGCAGTGTGGACCAGATTCAGCAGTTGGCCGGCATGCGCGCCCTGATGGCAAAGCCGAGCGGCGAGATTATCGAGACCCCGATTAAATCGAACTTCCGCGAGGGCCTGACTGTTCTGGAATACTTCAGCTCGACCCACGGCGCCCGCAAAGGGCTTGCCGATACGGCGTTGAAGACGGCCAACAGCGGTTATCTTACGCGCAAGCTCATTGATGTGGCGCAAAACGTAATTGTTACAGAGCATGACTGCGGGACGCTGCAGGGGATTACCAAGAGCACGGTTAGCAGAGGCGAGCAGGTTGATATTCCGCTTTGCGAGCTGATTGTCGGCAGAACAGCCAGAGACAATATTCGTAATCCGATAACCGACGAGATGATAGTCCGCGAAAACGAGGTCATAGATCCCAAGGCAGCCGCGAAAATAGAAGCTCTGGGGCTTGATGCTATTCGTGTCAGAAGCCCGCATACGTGTGACAGTCCGTTTGGTATTTGTGCCAAGTGCTACGGCTGGGACATGAGCACCGGTAAGCTCGTCGAGGAAGGTTTGCCCGTAGGCATTATTGCCGCACAGTCGATTGGCGAGCCGGGTACCCAGCTTACGCTGCGAACGTTCCATACCGGTGGTGTTGCTGAGCGAGCTATTCTGGAGCGAAAGCAGAGGGCAACGCAGGCGGGCCGGGTTCAATATCGTGACATAAATGCGGTCTCGTTCAAGCTTGAAGATGGCGGCAAGTGCATAGTGGCCTTGAAGCGTAACGGCGAGATAGCAATTCTTGATGAGAAGGACAGGGAGCTCGACAGGTTCAAAGTGCCGTACGGTGCCGTCGTCAGGGTCTCCGATGGTGACAAGGTCAAAACCGGTGTTACTCTGTTCGAATGGGACCCGCACAGAATACCGATTCTCGCCGAGGTCGCAGGAGTCATTCGATTCGTCGATATTATAGAAGGCGAGACGGTTCGTGTTGAGGAAGAGAGAAAAGGTCAGGTTGGAAAACCGGTGATAATCGAGCATAAGGGCGACAAACATCCGCAGATTATGATAGAAGATGCCGACGGCAAGATACTCGACGTTCATTACCTGCCGGCCGGGGCGAGAATAGAAGTCGTTGAGGACCAGAAAGTCCAGGCCGGGCAGTTGCTCGCACATCAGCCGCGGGCTACCGGTGGTACGCAGGATATTACAGGCGGTCTGCCGCGAGTCACCGAGGTTTTTGAGGCGCGCAAGCCCAAAGACCCCGCTGCGATGGCCGAGATCAGTGGTCGAGTGGAGCTCAAGAGCGATAAACGCAAGGGCAAGATGACGATTACTATCCGCTCTGAGTCCGGGATGGAAAAGGAACACCATGTTCCGCGAGACAGGCATCTCAACGTTCATACGGGTGATATGGCCGAGGCCGGTGACGCCTTGACGGATGGTCCGCTGGTGCCCCACGATATCCTGCGAATCAAGGGCGAGGAGGCCCTGCAGAGGTATCTGATTGCGGAAATCCAGAACGTTTACCGTTCCCAGAATGTGACTATCAATGACAAACACATCGAGATTATCTGTACTCAGATGATGCGAAAGATTGAGATTGAATCGGTCGGAGACAGCTCTTTCCTGCCTGGCGAGGTTGTTGACAAGTTCGTGTTCCGCAGGGAAAATGAGCGTCTTGCCAGCAGCGTCAGAATTACAGGCGTGGGAGATGCTTCTGACCTCCAGGAAGGCCAGGTAGTCGATAAGGGTAAGCTTGTAAGTATCAATGAGAAGTTGGAATTGATAGGTGGCACACCCGCAAAGGGACGCAAGCCGAAGCCCGCAACGGCGAAGACGTTGTTGTTAGGTATAACCAAGACCTCACTGCGTTCCGAGAGCTTTATCGCGGCGGCGAGTTTCCAGCAGACAACTAAAGTCTTGACTGAGGCCTCCCTGGCTGGTAGTGTAGATGAGTTGTGCGGTCTGAAGGAAAACGTGATTTTGGGACATCTGATACCGGCCGGTACGGCATTTAAGCCGTATCTTGAAATGAAGGTCAAACACCTGGCCGAGGCGCCGCTGCCGAAGGAATTCGCAGAGGTTAGGGAAGTCGAGACAGCCAAAGAAGAGGAAGCAAAGAGAGAAGCCGCTATCAGGGAAGCTTTGGGCATCAGTTAGGAATTCTTGGTTTCAGATTTATAATAGTGGAGCGGGTAAAAAGTTATGCCGACAATAAGTCAGTTAGTTAGACGTCCAAGGGCGAAGTCAAAGGGCCGTAAACGCGTTTCTGAAATCAGTGGTTCGCCTCAGAAAAGAGGGGTCTGTCTGATTGTAAGGACGCAGACGCCGAAGAAGCCGAACTCCGCACTGCGTAAAATAGCTCGTGTCCGGCTCACCAACGGCAAGGAGGTTACGGCCTACATACCCGGAATCGACCATAACCTGCAAGAGCACAGCACCGTGATTATACGGGGCGGGCGGGTCAGGGATTTGCCCGGCGTCCGCTATCACATTGTTCGTGGTGTGCTCGATTGTGCGGGCGTTGCCGGCCGTAAACAGGGCAGAAGCAAGTATGGTGCGAAGAAGGGCAAATAGTACTTGAGATGGATGACTGAGCTTTGTCGTGTGCTCGATTGAGTAACATCCGGCAATAAGAACGAAAATGAATTAAGGGAAAGTAATGGCGAAGAAATTTACCGCGTCGAAGGAACAGTTAAAGCCGGATCCCAGATACAGCAGCAAGCTGGTCGCCAAGTTTATCAACTGTTTGATGTGGGACGGCAAGAAAAGTGTTGCCGAAAAGGTGTTCTACGATGCGATGGAGATCGCAGTGAAGAAGGAAAAAGGTGTCGAGCCGCTTGACCTCTTCGAGACCGCCGTGAACAAGGTAAAGCCGCTGCTTGAAGTTCGCAGCAAACGTATCGGTGGTGCCAGCTATCAGGTGCCTATGCAGGTGAATGCGAGGCGCCAGCAGTCTCTGGCGTTCCGTTGGATTCTGCAGTCGGCGCGAGGTGTTAAGGGAAAGCCCATGTGTCAGCGGCTTGCAGCCGAGTTGACAGATGCCTACAACGGTCGCGGCGGCGCGATGACTACGCGAGAAAACGTCCACAGAATGGCGGAGGCGAATAAGGCATTCGCGCATTTTGCGTGGTAATGTAAGAAACTACTGCTGCCACGGTGATTCTGTTGAGATGACCGTGGCAGCTTTTTTATAGGTGTTTGTTGCAACCGGACTTGTCTTAACTTTGCGTCGGCCCCTGGCGATGCTGATTTGACGATAGAGACCGCGATTCTATGTCGGACGATCGGAAAAAAATACGCAATATCGGGATAATAGCCCATATCGATGCCGGTAAGACCACGGTGACCGAACGCATTCTGTACTATACCGGCAAGACATACAAGATGGGCGAGGTCCACGACGGCACCGCCGTGATGGACTATATGGAGCAGGAGCAAAAACGCGGCATCACTATCACCTCTGCCTCTACAAAATGCCCCTGGAAGGGCTTCGAAGTCAATCTTATCGATACCCCCGGGCACATAGATTTCACCGCTGAGGTCGAGCGTTCGTTGCGGGTCCTTGACGGGGCGGTGACGGTTTTCGACGGCAGCGAAGGGGTGCAGGCACAGAGTGAGACTGTCTGGAGACAGGGACAAAAGTATGATTTGCCGTCTCTTTGCTTTATCAACAAGATGGACAAGGTCGGCGCCGACTTTGAGATGAGCATCGAAAGTATCCATGACAAGCTGCTCGCAAACCCTGTTCTTTTGCAGCTTCCCATCGGTGCAGGGGACTGCTTTGCGGGAATAATAGACCTGGTGAAAATGCAGGCAGTCTTCTATAAGACCGAGAAGCTGGGCGCAACATTTGAAGAGGTTGAAATTCCGCAGCAGCTCCGTCCAGCAGCCGAGCACAATCGCCACGAGATGATAGCCCTTGCCGCCGAGCACGATGAAGAGCTGATGGACTTTTACGTTCACGACAAGCCCATCGAACCGGCCGTGATTGAGCGAGCAGTCCGTAAAGGAACACTCGGCAGCAGGCTGCATCCTGTATTTTGTGGGTCGGCTCTTAAGTACATCGGCGTCCAGAGGCTGCTTGATGCCGTAGTTGCCTATCTGCCTTCGCCGCTGGACAAGCCGCCCATAGAGGGGCATAAACCCTCTGATGAGAATAAGAAGATAATGGTCAAGTGCGATCCGAAGGCCTCTCTGGTGGCGCTTGCGTTCAAGATTACCGGTGACGTGCACGGCGATTTGAGTTTTCTGAGGATTTACCAGGGCCGGTTGAAGTCCGGCAGCAGGGTCCTGAATGTGAATCGCGACAAGCGGGAAAACGTCACCAGAATATTCGAGATGCACGCAAAAGAGCGCAAGATTCTGGATTCGGCCGGTGCCGGCGATATCGTTGCCGTCGTCGGGCCCAAACATACAATCACGGGCGATACAATATGCGACCCGAAAAAGCCCGTGGCTCTGCCGAGCATTACATTCCCACATACGGTCATTACCATGTCAATAGAACCCCGCTCGTCGGCGGACAAGGGCAGGCTTGGCGAGGCGCTTGCAGCTTTGAGGCGGGAAGATCCGACGTTTGAAACCAAGATAGACCCCGAGACCGGTCAGACCGTGATTAGCGGCATGGGTGAGCTTCATCTGGAGGTCCTGCAGCACAAGCTTGTCAAAGAAAAGGGTCTCGATATCCGCGTAGGCAGGCCGAGAGTCGCCTATAAGGAGGCCATAACGCATCAGGCCGAGGCAGAAGGCAAATTCATCAGGCAAACTGGTGGCCGCGGCCAATACGGGCGCGTAGTGCTGAGAATCGAGCCGTTGCTGACCGAAGATGGGCGCTGGAGCCGCGAGATTGAGTTTGCAAACAGCACAGGGGCGGACAAGGTCCCCAGAGAGTATGTTTCGGCTGTCGAAAAAGGGGCAACCGACGCTTTGGGCAGCGGGGCATTAGCGGGCTATCCCGTTATGGGAGTTAAGGTTACGTTAATCGATGGCTCGTATCATTCGGTGGATTCGTCGGACATTGCCTTCGAGCAGGCGGCATCGGTAGCGATAAAGGAGGTCATTGAAAAGGCAGGCCCCGTTCTGCTCGAGCCGGTGATGCGTATCCAGGTCGCAGCTCCTGAGGCGTATTTTGGCGTGGTCCAAAGCAGTTTATTGGGTAAGAGAGGGGTTATTACCGACAGCAGGGTTCATGGCAAGATACGTATAATCGACGCAAATGTGCCCCTGAGCGAGATGTTTGGATACTCGGGCGAAATCAGAAGTGCCACAGCGGGCCGCGGCACCTTTACAATGGAGCCGTTTAGCTACGAGAAAGTGCCCGAACAGGTTGCGCAGGAGATTATCCTGTAAAAATTTAAAGTTTTTTGCGTTTACACCAAGTTTTTTGCTGATTTTGTTGACGTGCCCAAAATAGTATGATAAACTTCAGGTTTTTCAGCCGTAGCGAGCATTGCCAGGGACGGCTTTGCGTTAGACGAGTTGGGCTGTAACACGTCTGTAAACAGTCGTCAGGGACGGTTTTGTAGGAACTCTGGGAACTGAGGGGTAGACCAAAGCCGGCCAGAAGCTTTGGAAGGGCTGTAGAGCAGCTATATTTGTGCAGCTTCAGAAGGTGGTGCTTTGAGCAGCCCGCACCCGGGTCCGTTAAGGAAGGTGACCTGAGAATCGAGCGATAGAGTTGGTTTCGAGCGTTCGGCACGGGTCAATGCCTTGCCTGCCATAAGTTAGAAAGCTTTGTTTTTGCAAAGATAGAGAGTGTATATCAGCAAAGCTGTTTTGTTTAGAGCATAGAGGCAGAATATGGCCGCTGAGACTGAGAGAATAAAAATAAGGATGGAGGCCTATGACCACAGAGCTCTTGACGCCTCTGCGAAGGAGATAGTTGAGCACGCACGCAGGACAAATGCCCGTGTCAGCGGCCCGATACCGCTGCCTACGCGCATCGAACGATACACTGTCCTGCGGAGTCCGCACATTGACAAGAAGTCTCGTGAGCAATTTGAGCTCAGGACGCATAAACGCTTGATAGATATCCGAGATGCGAATCCACGAACGGTCGAGGTTCTGAACCGTTTGGTGGTACCGGCAGGTATTTTCGTAAAGATTAAGGCATAGGTTTGGTGGTATTCTGTTCGGCCGGGGCCCGAGGCCGATACAGACGATACGAGTTAGACAGAGATGGCAATGTTGTTAGGCAAAAAGGTTGGAATGACCCAGGTATATGACGAGGCAGGCAAGCTTTTGCCTGTCACGGTCATACAGGCCGGGCCGTGCGTGGTGACGCAGGTCAAAACGGTCGAGACGGACGGTTACAATGCTGTTCAACTGGGTTATGATGACATCAAGGCGTCGCGTCGTAAGAAGCCCGAAATCGGCCATGCCGCCATGGCGAAGACGGAGCCAAAGAGATTTGTCAGAGAGATGCGGCTGCCTGACGATGCAGCGATGGAGTATAGCCCTGGCGATTCCATAACTGTATCTGTTTTCGCAGATGTCGAGTCTGTGAATGTGTCAGGTACGAGCAAGGGCAAGGGCTTTGCAGGTGTGATGAAAAGGCACAATTTCAGCGGTTTCCCGGGGTCCCACGGTACGGAGCGCAAGCACAGAGCTCCGGGTTCGATATCGAGTTTTGCGAGCAATGCGGGGGGGGGGGGAGGACCGAAGAAGGGCAAGAGAATGGCGGGGCATATGGGTAATCGACGTGTGACGACAAAAGGACACAGTCTTGTTTCAATCGACGAAGAGAAGAATCTGTTGGTTGTCAATGGTGCCGTGCCCGGCCCGTCCGGCAGCTACGTGATAGTATCCAGTTCGCAGAAAGCGCAGGATAAATAAGCAGAGATTCTGAGATGATAAACGTGCCTGTTTACAACATAGACGGCCAAGAGGTCGAGAGCTTGAAGGTGGATGAGTCGGCCTTTGGCGGATATGTGCGGTATCCGTTGCTCAAGCAGGCGATAGTTATGTACCATGCCAACAAGCGCGTTGGTACAGCCGCCACCAAGAGCAGGGGTATGGTGGCCGGCTCTACAAAGAAGCTGTTCAGGCAAAAGGGGACTGGTTTCGCCCGCGCCGGTACAAGAAGGACCGGCAAGCGTGTGGGTGGTGGAGTCACATTTGCCAAGCTGGCGCGCGATTTCAGCCAGCGTATGCCCAAGAAGCAGAGACGATTGGCCAGAGATTCTGCGATACTGGCGAAGCTTCTGAATGACAGCATTGTGGTCGTGGACGAGCTGGCGTTTAAGAAACCTCGCACAAGGGATTTTGCGAGCATACTCGGCAATCTTAAGATCGACCGCGGTTGTCTTGTAGTCATCAACGAGTACGACGAGAACATCTACAGGTCGGCCAGGAACATACCGAAGGTAGCGGTGATGCCGGTGGCCGAATCCAATGCCGGTGATATCTGCACATATATGAAAGTGCTGTTCACCAGAGAGGCATTTCTGTCGCTTCTGAATAAAGAGGAGGCAAATGAGAATTAACGATTACGGATATGGATGATTACAGCGTGATAATTCGACCTCTGGTTACCGAACAGGGGATGCACTTTGCGAATGTGAAAGGCGCCTATTCGTTCGAGGTTAACAGAAAGGCAAATAAGCAGCAGATTAAGAGCGCTGTTGAAAAGATATATAATGTGAAGGTAAACAAGGTCAGAACTGCAAATCGCCAGGGTAAGCTCAGACGCCGAGGCAGAGCGATTGGCAAGACGTCGTCCTGGAAAAAGGCAGTAGTCTATCTCAAGTCGGATTACCATATAGATTTGTTCTGACAGGAATATGGATGGAATGAGTTATGGCTGTTCGTAAATATAAACCAACCAGTCCCGGACGAAGGCACGGCTCGGTGAATGATTATGCAGAGCTGACTACGACCAGGCCCGCAAAGTCGCTGTGTAAGCGGATTAAGAAGACCGGCGGCAGAAATCATCACGGTATCACTACGGCGCGCTTCAGAGGTGGCGGTGCACGGAAGATATACCGTGTGATCGATTTTAAGCGGAATAAGGACGGGGTGCCTGCAAAAGTCGCTTCCGTAGAATATGACCCCAACAGAAACTGCTTTATATCACTGCTTCACTACGCAGACGGAGAGAAGCGATACATACTTTCTCCCTTAGGCATCAAGGCCGGCGATGTGGTCGAAAGCGGTGCTGCCTGTGAGCCGCGGGTTGGAAATGCGATGCCTCTGGAGGCGATTCCCGGCGGGCTTGAGATTCATAATGTCGAGATGACAGCCGGTCAGGGCGGCAAGCTCGTCCGTGGGGCCGGAAATGCGGCTCGGATTGTTGCCAAGGAAGGTAACTGGGTTACTATTGTCCTGCCAAGCGGCGAGATGCGTATGGTTCGTAAGGAATGCAGGGCGACGATCGGTCGGCTGAGCAACCCCGACCATCAGAATATTAAGCTTGGCAAGGCGGGCCGCAAGCGGCATATGGGTCGTCGGCCTCATGTTAGAGGCAAGGCGATGAACCCTGTTGCTCATCCTATGGGCGGCGGTGAAGGCAGGTCTAACGGCGGCCGAGACCCGTGCTCGCCTACCGGTGTGCTCGCAAAGGGTGGTAAGACCAGAAATCCACGCAATCCGAGCAACAAAAGGATTATTCGAAGACGCAAAAACAAGCGACAGGGACAGTTGGTGCTGTAACCGTGTTATAAGATATCTTCCGAGGACTGATACGAGATTTGAGGAAGTCAGATGGGTAGATCCCTTAAAAAAGGCCCATACGTTGACGAGAAGCTTTTCGCCAAGGTCAATAAGCAGATTGCGTCCGGCACGCGCGAGCCGATCAAGACCTGGGCCAGAAGGTGTACGATAATCCCTGAGTTTGTGAGTTTTACGTTTATGGTGCATAACGGCAAGATGTTTCATAAGGTCTTTGTGACGGAAGATATGGTTGGTCATAAGCTGGGTGAGTTTTCTCCGACGCGAACGTTTAAGGGGCACTCAAGCAAGAAAATAAGGTAGTGGTGTTTGAATCGCAATGTTGAGCGCTGGTAAATTAAAAGAAATCTGTGACGAACGAAACGTAACTGTGGACAAGCTGGCCGACCAGCTTATCAGAGGCCGGCTCGATAAGAAAGCCGCCGCCGCCGCCGTTCGGAACTGGCAAAAGGGCCTGTTCAGGCCCAGGCCGAGCCGTGAGGATATGAGTCGGTTGGCTGCCGCCCTGGGTGTTGATGTAAATGACCTGTCGGATTGGCGTTCGTCTTACAAATATGCGCCGCTTTCGGCAAGGAAGGCCAGACTGGTTGCGCAGTTGATTGTCGGCCGCAGCGTTCAGGACGCGATGGACATTCTGAAGTTTACGCCGAAGCGAGCCGCTTCAATGGTTGACAAGGTCCTGAAGGCAGCGGTTGCGGATGCGGATGAGCAGCAGGCCGACGTCGAAAATCTCCGTATCAGTGAGGCGCGTGTTGACGACGCCGGTGTTCGAATCGGCACCAAGAGGTGGATACCCAAGGACAGAGGCAGGGCGCATCCGATTCGCAAGACCGCCTGCCATATATACGTGGCCGTTACACAAGCTCAATAACGTAATTGTTGTAAGAAAAAGCGAAAACTAATTATGGGGCAGAAAACGTCGCCAATTGGTTTTAGAACGGGAATTACGCTGGGCTGGCAAAGTACCTGGTATGCCTCAAAGGCGGACTACGGAACTTTTCTTGTCGAGGACCATAAGATTCGTGAATATGTGGACAACAAGCACAACCGCCGGATGCCAAAGGGAGCGGTTTCCAGAGTGGAAATAGTGCGAACTCGCAACGAGGTTAAGGTGACACTGCGAAGTGCCCGCCCGGGGATCGTAATTGGCCCGAGAGGCGGGGAAGTCGACAAGCTGCGAGAGGAGCTGGAAAGTCTGACCGGCCGCAAGGTCAGCGTCAATGTCATCGAGATAAAAGAACCGGACCTGGATGCGACCCTGGTGGCTGAAGCGATTGCCGAGCAGCTTTGCAGACGGGCTTCATTCCGTCGGACGATGAAGCAGTACTGCGAGTCAGCGATGAATGCCGGCGCCAAGGGGGTGAAGATTATCTGCTCCGGCCGATTGGCCGGCGCTGAGATGGCGCGGCGTGAAACGCAAAAGCTCGGCAGTATTCCTCTGCATACGCTGGATGCCAATGTTGACTACGGCGTTGCCACAGCAAGGACAACATACGGGGCGGTTGGCGTAAAGGCCTGGGTTTATAAAGGCAAGTTTGGCGAAGAGATTGAAGTCAAGCAAGCTCGGCGGCGTCGGCCTGTAAGGCGTGGGCCAGGTCCGTCGGCTCGTGGGGCTGCGCCTAAACGCAAGAGCGCAACTTCGGCAAAGGAAGTGCCGCCGGCGGCACCTGTGGAGAATCAGTCTGCACAGCCGGAGAGCACTGATGCAAATTGAGTTTGACAGGTAGTGTAAGGACTTTTGTTAAGTAGAAGGGTCTGAAGAATGGCAATGATGCCGAAACGAGTTAAGTACCGTAAGAGCCAGCGAGGCAGGATGAAAGGTACTGCGTGCCGGAGCAACTACGTGGCGTTCGGCGAATACGGTCTGCAGGCACTCGAAAGCAGTTGGATAACAGCGCGGAACATAGAGGCAGGACGAGTTGCGGCGACTCACTTTCTGCATCGTGAAGGCAAGGTGTACCTTCGCGTATTCCCACACAAACCGGTAAGCTCCAAGCCGTTGGAGACGCGAATGGGCAAAGGCAAAGGTGAGCCGGAGTTCTGGGTCGCCAGAGTCAGGCCCGGAACCGTTATGTTTGAGATCGGCGGCGTGACTGAGGATGTGGCCAAGCAGGCATTGGTTCGTGTCGCTCATAAGATGCCGATAAGGTGCAGGTTTGTTAAGCGAAGGCATTCATTGTGACAAGGGCTGGTGTGATGAAAGCTCAAGATTATCGCCAGATGAGTCCGGACGAGCTGGAAAGCAAGCTGGAAGAGCTTGAAAGGCATCTGTTTGACCTGCGGGCGCAGGCGGTTACAGAGAAGCTGGAGAACTCGAATGCTGTGAAGAACGTCAAACGCGATATTGCCAGAATCAAGACGGTAATACGAGAAAGAGAGCTTGCGGCCCGGTGATTTACGGCAGCCGGCGTCAGGTAAGGAAGTTTGTAATGCAAGAAGCAAAGTTCAAAACAGTAAATGCAGTTGTGGTCAGCAAGAGCGGCGACAAGAGTATTAAGGTCTCGATCGACTACAAGATTAAGCATCCGAGATACGGCAAGTACGTAAAACGCAGAACCAGGCTCAGCGTTCACGATGAGCGCAACGAGGCAACTGTCGGGGATATGGTTGAGGTCTCCCAATGCAGGCCGCGAAGCAAGACCAAGAGCTGGCGCCTCGTTCGTGTTGTACAGAAGACGGTTCAGGAATAAGCGTTTGGCAGGATTAGAGAGCAAGCAATGATTCAGCAGGAAACAATGTTAACGATTGCAGACAACTCCGGCGTTAAGTCGGCGTTGTGCATCAAGGTTCTTGGCAAGGGCGCCGCTCGCGGCAAGTCTACAAGGCCCGTTGCGGCCGTTGGAGATATTGTCTGTGTCGCTATCAAAAAATCGCTTCCAAGCTGCCAGTTGGATGACAAAAAAGTTCATAAGTGTGTTATTATTCGTACAAAAAGCCCTGTGAAGCGCCGCGACGGCAGCTACGTTAGATTTGACAGCAACGCCGCAGTTATGATTGACAATGACGGAAACCCTATAGGGACGCGTATCTTCGGTGCTGTCGCTCGCGAGCTCCGTGAGAAGAATTACATGAAGATTATCTCGCTTGCGAGCGAAGTTGTCTGAGCGTTCTCAAGCGAACAGTTAACGAGGACACGAGATTAGAAATATGGCTTTGCATGTGAAAAAAGGTGATACGGTCGAGATCATAGCCGGCGACTACAAGGGCGCTACCGGCAAGGTTCTGCGTGTAATCCCTGAGACCAACAGGGTGGTGATCCAGGGGCACAATCTGGCAAAAAAGCACGTGCGGCCCTCTCGACGCAATCCTCAGGGAGGACGAATAAACGTCGAGCAGCCGATACATATCAGTAATGTCCTGCCGGTGAGCACCAAAAGCTCGAAGGGTCGCCGCGTTCGATATGTGCTCGCCGAGGACGGAAGCAAGAAGCGTATTACCACCGACGGAACCGAGGTCGGTGTCGTTAGAAAGGTACGCAGGTGACTGTAGTTGAGCGATATTGGTCGGTAACTGTTATTTAGAGTATCTGATGGCGCGTTTTAGAGATTTATATAAATCGAAAGTGGTTCCGGAGCTAACCAAGGAATTTGGCTATAAGAATCCTATGGCTGTGCCTCGCATCGAAAAAATCATCGTTTCCATGGGCGTCGGCAGGGCCGTTCAGGACAAAAAGTTTCTGGAGCTGGCGAAAAATGACCTGACGATGATTGCCGGTCAGATGCCACTTGTATGTAAAGCCAAAAAGAGTGTTTCCAATTTTAAGGTCAGAGCGGGTAATGAGACCGGCTTGAAAGTAACCATTCGCGGCGAGCGAATGTACGAGTTTATGGATCGGCTGGTGAGTCTTGCGATACCACGCGTCAGAGATTTTCGTGGACTCAGCCCAAAAAGTTTTGACGGCAGAGGCAATTACTCGATGGGCTTGAGTGAACAGAGCGTCTTCCCCGAGATAAATCCTGCAAAGGTGGAGTTTCAGCAGGGTATGAATATAACGTTTGTTACAACCGCAGGGACAGATGAAGAGGCACTAAGGATGCTCACCCTGTTTGGTGTGCCGTTCAGAAAAATGACTCCGGAGAACCGGTAGCCGGTGGCGGTGCCGAATAAGTGTGTGAAATGTCAGACGCGAGTTTTTCTTGGAGCGTGTAAATGTCAACAAAGGCCCTGGAGAACAAGGCAAAAAAGAAACAGAAGTTTCGAGTCAGGCAGTATACGCGGTGTGAGCTTTGCGGAAGATCGAAAGCTGTTTATCGAAAATTCAAAGTCTGCAGAATCTGTTTCAGAACATTGGCAAACGAAGGAAAGATACCCGGCGTAAAAAAGGCAAGCTGGTAGTTTTGCGAATTGAAGCCCCGACAAGGCAGTGAATAAGAGAAACAAGTTATGAGTTTGAGCGACCCGATAGCGGACATGTTGACGAGAATTCGCAATGCCGTGCGAATAGACGCTGAGCAGGTAAATGTAAAGGCGTCGAGCATCTGTGCAGGTATTGCGGCTGTTCTCAAGCTGGAAGGCTACATAGAAGATTTCGACCGTATTGACGACGGCAAGCAGGGGGTGTTGAGAATTACTCTCAAGTATGATAACCAGGGGCGCAGCGTCATAGACGAGATAAAGCGAATGAGCAAGCCCGGCCGACGCACCTATTCATCCGTCGATGATTTGCCATACGTCTTGAACGGTATGGGCACGGCGATTGTCTCCACGAGTAAAGGTGTAATGAGTGATAAGAGCTGCCGCAGGGAGAAGGTAGGCGGCGAAATACTTTGTACGGTGTGCTGATGAGTCGTATTGGGAAAAAATCAATAGCTGTCCCGGGCGGTGTCAAGGTTGAGCAAAAGGGCCGGCGCGTTAAGGTCGCCGGGCCGCTCGGCGCTCTCGAGATGGACTGTCACCCTCTTATACAGGTTAACATCGACGAAGCCGCGAAAAGAATAGTCGTTGAGAACGACAGGCCGAACATCAGACAGAACAAGCAGCTCCACGGAACGATGCGGGCCTTGATTGCGAACATGGTCCAGGGAGTGAGCAAGGGCTTTGAGAAGAAAATGGAAATATACGGTACCGGATACGGCGTCAAGGACCAGGGCGGCAAGCTCGTTTTTCAGATCGGCTTCTGCCACCCCGTCCAGATACAGGTGCCGAAGGGGATAAACGTAAATATTGAGGTTGCTGCAACCAGAGGCAACGATGTCCCCGCCAGGTTTACCCTTTCCGGAACCGACAAGCATCTGCTCGGACAGTTCGCCGCTGATATTCGCAGAATAAGACCGCCCGAGCCGTATCAGGGCAAGGGAATTCGATATGCCGATGAGCATGTAAGACGCAAGGTTGGCAAGTCCTTCACATCGGGAACTGTATAGTCGAGGTTTGTTAGCGTAATAATGGCAGATAAAAGTATAAAGAAGACGGCATTGCGGCGTAAGCATCATGTGCGAAACAAGGTCTTTGGCACACCGGAAAGACCCAGGTTGTCCGTGTTTCGGTCGACCAGGCACATATATGCCCAGATAATTGACGACGTCGCGAGTGCTACGCTTGTCTCGGCGAGCACGAGAAGCAAGCCTCTGCTGGGGCAGTTGCCGAGCGGCGGAGATAGGAAAGCGGCAGAGGTCGTAGGAGAGACGCTTGCAAAAGAGGCACTCGGTGTTGGCATCAAGTGTGTTTGTTTTGACCGAGGCAGGTTCAAGTATCACGGCAGGATTAAGAGTCTTGCCGAGGCGGCGAGAAAAGGCGGCCTTGTGTTTTGACAGGATTCTAATACGGAATTGTCTGGAGAAAAAAATTGGCATTGGAATCGGTTTTATCATCTGGTCAGGAAGAAGCGCCGTTAGAGGATACGGTTGTAAAGGTTTTTCGCTGTTCAAAGGTAGTCAAGGGTGGTCGGCGTTTTAGCTTTGCCGCATTGGTTGTTGTCGGCGATCGCGCCGGTACGGTCGGGTTTGGCTACGGCAAGGCCAAGGAAGTTCCTTTGGCGGTTGAAAAAGCAGTGAAGGATGCCAAGAAGTCCTTGAACAAGATACCTTTGATAGGCCGGACAATTCCATATCAGGTGACAGGCAAGTACAGAGCGACAAAGGTGATCCTGGTTCCTGCCAGCCCGGGTACGGGAGTTATAGCCGGTTCAAGTGCCCGTGCCGTGCTGGAATACGCGGGTGTGCAGGATGTTCTTACCAAGATATACGGTAGCACCTCGGCCAAGAATGTAGTCAAGGCAACCCTCGATGGGCTGCTTAGACTACGAAGCAGGGAAACGATAGAATCTCTGCGGGGTGTGGAAGTTGAGATTATAAAAAGGTGGTGATGATTCTGATGTCCGAGTTCCAGATAACTTCTGTTGCAGGTGGGTACAAAGCAAGGAAACGTGTTGGCAGAGGCACCGGCAGCGGGCATGGCAAGACCTCCGGTCGTGGCCATAAAGGCGCCGGCAGTCGGGCCGGGGCGAAGTCGCTGTCGCTCTATCAGGGCGGCCAGATACCTTTGTTCCGACGTCTACCGAAACGGGGTTTCAGCAATTTCAAGTTTGCAGCTCGTTATGAGATTGTCAATGTTTCGCAGTTGGAAAGATTCGACGACGGCAGCTCCGTCGGCCTGGAGCAGCTCTCCGATGCCGGCCTGATCCCAAGCGGTAAAAGCATGGTAAAGATTCTTGGCGATGGTGAACTCACCAAGAGACTGCAGGTTAACGCCCACAGGTTCAGTAAAACTGCCGAACAGAAAATTACTGGTTGTGGGGGTACTGCAGAAATACTATAGCCGACGGTTAATAATTTGTGTGATTGGTAATTTTTGAAAAGCGAATAAGATGCTTGCAGCGGTATTCAATATATTTAAGGTTTCCGACTTACGGAACAAGATTCTGTTTACGGTCGCGTTGCTGATGATATACAGGATAGGTTTTCATATACCTAATTCCGGCTTTGACCTTCAGAAGATAGCCGAAGCGGTTGGCGCGCGCGATACGGACAGTCCGTTCGGCAGAGCTGCAGAGATGATGCAGATGTTTACCGGCGGCACGCTGAACAACAGCAGTCTGTTCGGCCTGGGGATTATGCCTTACATCACCGCATCGATTATTCTGATGCTCCTGGGTGAAATTGTCCCCGCCTTGAAAAAACTGCGACAGGAAGGCCAGAGCGGTCATAAGAAGATACAGGAATATACTCGTTACCTGGCGGTTTTTATATGCGTTATCCAGTCTTTGATGTATATGCGCTTGCTGGGCCGGTTCATTTATCCCGGTATGTACACCCAGGCGGTTATTATGGGTGTCATCGGCATGACGGCCGGTACTATCTTCCTGATGTGGCTCGGAGAGCAGATAGATGAGTACGGCATCGGCAATGGTATCAGTTTGATAATCATGGCTGGTATCATCGCGAGGATGCCGTGGGCCATAAGGGCACTTTGGGCCAACATAGATTTCAGATTTGGCGCCCCCGTAGGTACGATAGGTCCCACAAAGGTCTTGTTCCTGGTTCTCGCATTTGTCTTTGTTGTGGCCGGTGCTATACTGATTACGCAGGGCCAGCGTCGCATACCCATTCAGCAGGCAAAGCAGATGCGCGGTCGAAGGGTTTACGGCGGGCAAAGACACTATCTGCCGCTTCGTGTCAATCACGGCGGCGTCATGCCCATTATCTTTGCGTCGGCTTTTATGACCTTTCTGCCCGTCCTCGTTCAGCAGCTTGCGCACATAGAAGCAATCAGGGATTCGGCGATCTTTCTCAGCATCCAAAATGCTTTGGGGCCGGGCGCCTATACCTACAACGTGCTTTACATGTTGTTGATTTTCCTGTTCACGTACTTCTGGGTTACCGTCCAGTTTCAGCCGAAAGAGATGGCCAAAAGCCTGCGCGATTCGGGCAGTTTCATTCCCGGGCTCAGGCCTGGCCGAAGAACGGCTGAGTATCTCGAAACGGTCATGACAAGAGTAACATATTTTGGCGGCGCGTTTCTGGCTATCATTGCTGTCGTGCCTTCCGTCATTACCATATTGTTGGGTGTGGACTGGCGCATCGCAACGTTCCTCGGAGGGACCGGTTTGCTGATCGTAGTCAGCGTCTCCCTGGATCTGGTGCAGAGAACCGAGGCGAGCTTGTTGATGCACAGCTATGAGGGCTTCAGCGAGACCGGCAGAATAAAAGGAGCGTATGGATGAGAGTAGTCTTGTTGGGTGCGCCGGGAGCAGGCAAAGGAACGCAGTGTAAGTACATAGCGGCAAGATACGACTTGCTGCATCTGTCAAGCGGAGACATACTGCGGCGAGGCAGGGCTGAAGATACCGAATTGGGCAAACAGGCGCAAAGCTATATGGATTCGGGAGCACTTGTCCCCGATGAGTTGATTGTTGAGATGATGATTGATGAAATTGGCAAGGCCCCCAAGGGCGGCTTTGTGCTGGATGGTTTTCCCAGAACGGTTAATCAGGCCGCCGAGCTTGATAAATCGTTGGCAGAACACGGCCAGACTATTGATGCTGTTGTTAATCTGAAGGCCGGTGACGAAGTCGTCATCAAAAGGATTACGGGTAGAAGAAGCTGCCCGAAGTGTGGAGCCGTTTACCATATTGAGAGCTTAAAGCCAAAGGTAGAAGGGATTTGCGATCACGACAGAGCAGGGCTCGTCCAGCGACCTGACGATACTGTTGACGTGGTCAGGAATCGACTCAGGAACTACTGTGAGCAGACGGCACCACTGGTCGATTATTATAGGCAGAAGAATAATCTGCATCAGCTCGATGCTGATGCCGATGCCGAAATCGTCAGAGAAGCGCTGTTCGAGAAATTGGACGCTCTGGTTCGATGAGCGATGAATATAGATGGCTATAACGCTTCGCAGCCGAAGAGAAATTGACTTGATGCGTGAAGCCGGCGCTGTTGTGGCCGACGTTCTTTCAAAATTACAAGAGATTTCAATGCCCGGGGTTACCACCGCCGAGCTGGACAGTGTGGCTGTTCAAATGGCGGCCGAAGCGGGGGCAGTGCCCTTGTTCAAGGGGGTCACCAATCCGCACGCTCGAAGGGCCTTCTCTGGAGCGGTCTGTGCCTCGATAAATGAACAGGTCGTTCACGGTATTCCTTCTCAGAGCGTCAGACTTAAGTCGGGTGATGTCCTCAGCATCGATTTCGGTGTCAGACTTAACGGGTATTGCGGTGATGCCGCCATTACTGTTGGTATCGGCGAAATATCGGATGACAACCGCAGACTTATCGATGTCACCAGGGGTGTTCTGGACATGGCTGTCACCAAAGCGGCGCCTGGCGTCAAGTGGAGCCGGATAGCCGGCCAGATACAGCGCTACGCTGAGTCGGCAGGGTTCTCGGTGGTGAAGGACTTCGTAGGGCACGGCATCGGCAGAGAGATGCACGAAGAGCCCAGGGTGCCGAATTTTGTCAGCCCGGAGTTACTGGCTGATGATATCGTCCTGGCCGAGGGCATGGTTCTGGCGGTTGAGCCGATGATTAACAGCGGCAGCAGCGATGTCCGCACCTTGAAAGACGGCTGGACCGTTGTTACGCGTGACGGGAAAACGTCTGCTCATTTTGAGCATACGATTGCGATAACCCGAGACGGTTGTGAGGTATTGACAGGGAAATAGCAGGTTATGGCAAGGAAGGATGCAATTAGATTGCAGGCCGAAGTGACAGAAGCTTTGCCCAACGCTATGTTCAAGGTAAAGCTGGAAAACGGCCATGAAATCCTGGCTCATGTGTCGGGTAAAATGCGAATGCATTTCATTCGCATACTGCCCGGAGATACCGTAACCGTTGAAATGTCGCCGTATGACCTGAACAGAGGCCGGATAGTCCTGCGAAACTAACTGGTCCACATTAATGCTGTTGACGTAGCGAAAGTAATTGAAGATAAAAAAATGAAAGTCAGAAGTTCGGTAAAACGTATTTGTGAGAACTGCAAAGTTATTCGACGCAAGGGCGTTGTGCGCGTGATATGTACCAATCCGCGCCACAAACAACGCCAGGGTTGATTTCTCTAAGGTACTGTTCTCGGGTATGAGTTAAGGAGTTGTTATGCCGCGTGTAGTTGGTGTTGATATACCGGACAATAAGTCAGTTTGGATTTCCCTGACTTATATTCATGGTATAGGCAAGTATACCTCCAGGCAGATTTTGAAAGAGGCAAAAATTGACGAGCGGGCCAGGGCCGGAAAGCTCAGTGAAGATGAGCTTAGCCGAATAACACAGATTATCGACCGAAATTACATTGTCGGTGGTCAGCTTCGTCGCCAGATTACACAAAATATCGCACGCTTGCGTGATATCGGTTGTTACCGTGGAATTCGTCACAGAAAGGGTTTGCCTGTCAGGGGCCAGTGTACCCAAAGCAATGCCCGTACACGTAAGGGACCTAGGAAAACTGTGGCGGGCAAGAAGGGTGTCAAGGAAATGCGCTAATCGCATACATGAGTTTAGCCGGGTTTTTTGACGGAGATTTCTCTAATAATGGCAAAGGCTGGTAAGAGAAAAATCAGAAGGAATGTTGTAAAAGCAATAGTCTGTATAAAGGCCACATTCAATAACACCTTGATTACTGTTACCGACCCCGACGGCGACACGATTTGCTGCGGTTCAGCCGGTTGTGTCGGCTTCAAGGGTTCTCGAAAGAGCACGCCTTTTGCAGCTCAGCAGGCAGCGCAACGCTGTGCCGGCGCTGCTATGCGCAACGGCGTGCGCGAAGTTGAGGTCAGGGTAAAAGGCCCGGGCCCTGGCCGCGAGTCCGCAATCTCCGCTTTGCAGCAGGCGGGTCTGCGCATTTCTTCTATAGAGGATGTGACACCACTGCCGCACAACGGGTGCAGGCCCCCGAAACGAAGACGAGTATAAAACAAATGCGGTTTTGTGATAGCTAATGGATTTGTGAGGTTGGTAAGAGTTTCTGTTGGGAGATAAATAACAAAGAATGGCAAGGTATCTTGGTTCAGCTTGTAAATATTGTCGCCGAGAAGGCGTCAAACTGATGCTCAAGGGCATACGCTGTGAAACTGCTAAATGCCCCGTAGAGAAACGACAGCGAAACCTTGCACCCGGTATGCATGGCTGGCGGCGAGGCAGAGTAAGCGAATACGGCGTCCGCCTGAGAGAGAAGCAGAAAGTTAAAAGATACTACGGACTCCTGGAACGCCAGTTCATGAGGTATTTTCACAAGGCCGAACGCTTGCGAGGAAACACGGGCGAAACGTTGCTCCAGTTGCTCGAACGGCGCCTCGACAATGTCGTGTACAAGTTGAATTTCGCCCCGTCCCGAAAGGCGGCCAGACAGTTGATTGCTCACGGCCACATTTATCTCAACGGCCGAAAGGTTGATATCAGTGACTACACTATTAACATAGGTGATAAGATTACGATAAAGGGTTCTGAGAAAAGCGCAAAGAGAATAAAGCAGCAGCTCGATAGCAATCCCAACTTTACAACGCAAGGCTGGTTGCAGCTGGACAGGACAAAACCGGCGGCAACAATAGTCGCACTGCCGACGCGCGACGACGTTCAGATCCCTGTCGAAGAACAGTTGGTTGTGGAATTCTGCTCACGATAGTCTGTGGTTTGGCTGTTTCGATTTTTTGTTTTTACAAGAATGATGAATGACTAGTAATTGTTAGTCAGAGGAGACCTGTATGCGAGTTACATGGCGTGGTTTGGAGTTGCCCACACGCGTAGAACGGGACGCAAGAGTAGCTAACGACCGATACTGTCGATTCTACATAGAGCCGTTCGAACGCGGTTTCGGAACTACCATTGGCAACAGTCTTCGACGCGTATTACTTAGTTCTCTGGAAGGCAGTGCCGTAACCTCTATAAAAATAGCGGGTGTGGACCACGAGTTCACGTCCATAAGCGGCGTAATGGAAGATGTCACGGATATCGTATTGAACGTTAAGAATCTTACCGTTCGCCTCGAGGGCGATGAGCCCAGGGTTATGAAGGTCTCGGCCAACAAGGCAGGTGTCATAACGGCCGCGCAAATACAGGCAGACCCCGTAATTGAAATTGTCGACCAGGATAAAGTTGTCGCAACTCTGACAAAAGATGTGAAATTCGAGATGGAGATGGTCGTTGAAAACGGGCGGGGTTATGTCCCTGCCTCCGAGCGTATCGCCGATGCCGACAGGTATGAGCAGGAGGTAGGGGTAATTATACTCGATGCCGTTTATTCTCCCGTTACAAGGGTGCGATATGCCACCGTTGACACACGCGTCGGACAGCGGACCAACTACGATAAGCTCATACTCGAAATCTGGACAAACGGAACGATAACGCCTGATATGGCGCTTGTTGAGGGCGCCAAGATACTTCGTAAGCACGTAAATCCGTTCGTTCAGTATTGTGAAATTGGCGAAGAAACGGTTGCTGGCGAGATCGCCGCCGATGAAACCGAAGAAGAAGTTGATAAGGAGCTTGCACAAAAACTCAGCATCCCCATTCAGGAGCTCGAGCTTTCAGTCAGAGCCGGCAATTGCCTTGAGTCGGTAAAGGTCGAAACTGTGGGGCAACTGGTGAAAATGACTGAAGCGGACCTGCTCAAAGTTCGCAGCTTCGGCAAGACCAGTCTCAGAGAGGTCAAGAGAAAGCTTGCTGATATTGGCTTGTCTCTGGGCATGACGGATATTGAGAGTTGACCCCTTCTGACAGGCTCCTTCGAATAATGTCTTAGGTAATAGGAATTAGCATATGCGTCACAGAGTTGCAGGACGTCACTTAAGTCGAACAAGTGAGCATCGTTTGGCTATGCGCCGGAATTTGGTCGCCTCGCTTTTCGAGCACGAGACTATCTCAACGACCATCGAAAAGGCCAAGGAGGTAAAGCCCTTTGCGGAGAAGCTGATTACGCTCGCAAAGAAGGGTACTTTGGCTGCCAGGCGTCGGGCAATCTCTCTGCTCGGTAATCGAGATATCATTAGTGACGAAGACGGAAAGCTCGTCAAAAAGGGTACCGTTATTGGAAAGCTGTTCAGCGAGCTCGGGCCACGCTATCTTGACAGACCGGGCGGTTATACCAGAATCATTCGCCTGGCCCAGAGACGGCTCGGTGACAACGGAACTCTGGTACTGCTGCAGTTGCTCGGCGAGGGCAAAACCTCCCCGAAGAGCCACAAGACAGGCAAAAAGAAATCGCGCCACAAAGCCGAGCAGACTGAACGACCCCCTCAAAAGGACACCGAAGACACAGAGACAGCACAAGTCTCTGAACAGCAGAAATAGCAGTAAGTGTCTCTTGAGAATTATCCTATGAGCGCAGACGATTGTATCTTTTGCAAAATTGCCGGCGGCGAGATTCCTGCTGTCAGGATTTATGAAGACCAGGTTGTGGTGGCCTTTCTCGATACAGGGCCTGTCAGTGACGGCCACACACTGGTGATTCCCCGACAGCACTTTAAGAAATTTCATGATTGCCCTGCTGACCTCTTGGCGCAAATCGGCTCGCGCCTCGGCAAAATTGCCAAAGCCGTCTCCGCCGCAGTGAGTTCAGACGGCTACAACGTTCTGTGCAACAACGGTAGGGCCGCCGGCCAGATTGTCGAGCACATGCACTTTCACATCATACCACGAATGGCCGGAGACGGTGTCTTCGACCGCTGGCCCTCATACTCCTATGAGAAGGGTAAAGCAGAACAATTGGCCGCTAAAATTCGTGAGAATCTGTAATTTGCCTTGCTAAACGACGCCTTTTTGTTATCTTTTGCACAGTTTTGAACGTTTTTGACCGCGGGGTAGAGCAGTCTGGTAGCTCGTCGGGCCCATAACCCGGAGGTCGCAGGTTCGAATCCTGCCCCCGCTATTTCGTTAAATCCAGCAAAGCCGGTCTCTTGCGACTGGCTTTCTTGCTGCGCAGACCTCTCAATTTTCCGGTTAGGCTTGCCTGGAGCTTGTTTAGGCGTGCCGGTAATTGTTCGCGAAATCCTGCCTGATTCGGGCTGAGAGCGGGTTTATCAGTACCACCACGACTTGTGAGAGGCAGGAGGGCAGAGGAGACAAGAGATCAAGATTGGGCTTCGTCGTCGGTCTGGCTTGACCCTTCTACTACGTGAGACTCGACGAATTTTCTGCGTGTATGGTTAGTATCACCTTGCTTTATCGTACGTGCCGTCGTGTTCTTTCTGACGAGCTGATGCAAAGAGTGAAAAATCAGCCAGATGACAAAGATACCGGTCAGGATTTTGATTAGTTTGACGAAGAACACTATTGCCGACCTCTGGAAAATACTTCAGGGTCCTTATGTGGCCCCGGCGTTAGCACGTGCTTCGTAGCCTACTTCGCAGAGTAGTACACGACTGTAGGTGACGACATAGCAAATCCGCAGGGAAAAATTCTCACTGTTCTACAGTTTCGTCCTTAGTTTTAAGTATTTCACCCTTGATTATTTCAAGGAGAGGGTTGTCTGTACCGAGGATTAGTCTGGTTTTTTCTCCGCCTATATGCTGCTCGTAAAGTTCGAGGGTCTTCCAAAATCTGTAGAAGTCGGGGGCTACCCCAAAACCCTCTGCGTAAATCCGCGTTGCATTAGCATCAGCAGCTCCTTCAATCCCTTTGGCGGTCTTGTACGCCTCAGACAAAATCGTTTTCACTTCCCTCTCCTTGTCTCCCATAATCTTCTCGTATTCTCCCTCCCCCTCCGAAATATATTTCTTGGAAATCCTCAGTCTCTCCTCGATCATTCTGTCTTCCACTTTTATTTTAACGTCCTGTACGTAGGTAAGCCCCTTGATTAAAACACCGGAACTGTGTATTCTTATACCATATTCCTCGCAGGCCTTTCCGGAAACTTCTGTTATTTCAGCCACAATTTTTGGTCGCCCTTCTGTTACCCGGCTTACTTTGGTTGTTTCGCGGAGCTCCTCTTCGGCCACCCTCATCTCGCGGTTATCCGTCCTGACTATCTCGATAAGGTCTCTTTTCGTAATAGAGTTTCTTGTGCTTGAGTCAATGATGTCGTCAAGCCGTCCATGGGCCTGCTCTTCTGTGCCGACCGTCCTGAGGAATTGCAGCGGGTCTTCGATGTACCATCTTGCGGTAGTATCGACCCAGATATATTTCAAGTCTTTTGTCGGGATTTCTTCAGGATAGCCATTCCACCTTAACAGTCTTCTCTCAAATTTCCGTACGCTCTGTATGAAAGGTACTTTGAGTCTCAGTCCCGCGCCTTCGGCAACGACAATTCCCTCTTTGGTGTATTTGTCCTTCAGTCTTGTTAGGGTTTCCTGCTTTCTTCGGCCTTCAATCGGATTAATTATTACTCTTACAGGCTTTCCGAACTGAGTTACGACTGCCTGTTGTGTCTGGTCTACTGTGTACATCGAAGAAGACAGCAGGATGGCAAGGATTACAAGAAGCACTATTGTGATGATGCGAGCCATTTTTCTATTTCCTCTCTTTTAGTTTGCCTTGTTTTCTTTGAAAGCGTTCATTGAGTTTTTCATTTCTGACTTTCAAGGTTGAGGTTCATCAAGATTCCGCCTTCAGCCCCACCTTGTTCAATAATCCATTTTTCGGGTATCTGAGGCAGGAGTATGGACATTGTCTCCAGATACATTCTCTGCTTTGTTATGTCCGGCGCTTTTTTATATTCCTCGTATATTTTCTTAAATTTGTCAATATCGCCCTCTGCCTTGTTGACTCTCTCGGCGGCATAACCTCTGGCGGACTCGATCAGCTTTTGCGCCTCGCCTTTGGTTTTCGGAATTGCCTCGTTGTACTCCTTCATTGCTTCGTTGATTTTCTGCTCCTTCTCCTGCAGGGCCTTGTTTACTTCGTTGAAGGCAGGCCTTACTCTCTGAGGAGGGTTGGACGATTTCAGTTTGACCGCAACGATATCTATTCCGGTCTCGTACTCATCGAGCAGCTTCTGTAACAATTCCTTGGCATCATTTTCATATTCTATTCTTCCGATGGTTATGGCCTCGTCCACACTGCCGTTTCCTATAAGCTGCCTCATCATTGCTTGGCTGGCGTCCCTTATGGTCTGGTTGGGATTTTTCACATTGAACAGGTAGTTCCTGGCGTTCTTTATTTTGTACTGAACGATCCATTCAACGTCGGTTATATTCAGGTCTCCGGTCAGCATTACGTATTCGCCTCTGAGTACCTCTTTGGCTGCTTCCGCCAACCGGCGAGCTCCGCTTCTTGAGGCCCTTTCGCCACTTCCTTCTATTAATCTGATTAAATCTTCGGCGTTCGTTCTCCCGGCGTCTATTTCTTCGACACCGAGATATTGCGAATCCACACCCGCTCTGAGTGTTCTAAAGCCGAATTCCTCCTTTTGCACCCTTTTGACCGGAACGTCGGTAGCAGTTTCGATCCAAAAAGGCAGCATCAAGTGTATGCCCGGCTCGGTTGTTCGGCTGTATTTTCCGAATCTTTTTACCACGCCGGCGGAATCAGTGGGTATGGTGTAAATCGCTGTGCTAAGTCCGATGACTGCCACCACAACTAAAACCGCTACCATGACCCATTTTGATACTTCTGGTGTGTAACTTATATTTATTTTGCGCGTTTGATGTCCCATTATAGCTTCCATGAAATCCCTAATTTCCATAATTAGCCCTGCCACATAAAAGGGTTACTAAATAGTCTGCAAGGTGGATATTTCTCCCAAACATTTACAGACCACAATATCTAACTCTCGGACTATCACAATACCGAGTAGTTTCTGACTGTCAAGTGCAATTTTCGTTGCCGGAGCTCCGAAAGTCAGCGGTAACGAGCCACGATTATTCTATATTCGGTTTTGTTGGCAACTACGCATGACGGGCCAAAATTGCGCACTTTTTGGGAATTTGGCCTGTTTATACAATTTTTCTTTAGGGCGAATAATAATTGTGACATTGCTTCAACCGGCGGTAATTTCGATTAGCCCATAAGCGTTCTTGATTGGGTCGCCGATTACGGCCGGTGTTTTGATATATGTGCAGCTCGCTGCCGTTCAAAACAATTATCTCCTCCCGCCAGTCTCCCGTCACATCTGCCACGTACAGGCGGTCCGCCTTTTCCTTAAAGTGCGCCACAAACTTGCCCGTCAGCGGCTCGAAGATACACACATCCCCGCTCTTGTGTCGTTCCTTGGCGCAAGCCAACTGCCGTCGTTTGCCGGTCCAGTCGATGGTATGAATCACCTCTACGCCGCTGGTCGTCCAGTCCGGCGGGGCAACGTCGTCCATTTTGTAATCGAAGACCTTCTTGCCGGATGAGTCGAACACGAACGGCTTTTGATGCTCGTTGTAACGGGACCTGCACCAGATGAAAATCTCTTCTGAGCCTTCTTTGAATCGTCCTATCGCAGCATTCTGTGGCTCCTGCTTCTTGAAATGGCGCCGCCACAGAGGCCCTTTAACTCCGAGCACCTGTATCTGGTTGCTGCCCTCTTCCAGCAGTATCACTTCCAGGCCCGGTACATCGGGGGAAACGTCAGCCACAAAAACACTGTCCATATGCCAGCGTCCGCTGACCGCGCGGGTCAGCAGCTTGCCGTCGGCCGAGAAAATCGTCGCACCAAGCACCTCGTCCCGTCCGTCACCGTTGATGTCGGCCAGCCGGGCGCAATTGTGCGCGCAGCAGACAAACTTGTCGCTCCGCCACAGCGGCTTGCCGCCGGTAAGGAGCCGGTCCACGGCGTAAGCGGCTAAGAACTTTCCCATCCGGTAGCCCTGCTCGTTTGTTGTCTGAAGCAGGATGTCACGGTCGCCGCCGGTGCCGCGCAAGTCGGCAATCATAGCCACTTCCCACTGGGTCGTGCCTTCAGGATGGGGTACTTTGGCGGTGGCCTCTTCACGCCCGGTCGCCCCGTCCACAATGTGGACGACAGAGTTCCCGGTGAGGAAAACTACTTCGCATTTCCCGTCTCCGTCTACGTCACCGGCTGCTGCACCCGGCCCGTGATGGCCCGGCAGACCCTGGTTTTCGCTCGAGCCGCCTACCACGATGTTGGTTTTCTTGACCCACAGCTTTTTGCCGTTGTTACTGTAGACCGCCAGATGCCCCGGCACAGTAACCAGGTAGTCCATCTTGCCGTCATTGGTAACATCCGCCACTATTATTCCGCCGGCTGAGTCCCCGGGCGCCGGGATGGCCAGCTTGATAACAAACGGATTATTTTG
>JAUVYV010000023.1 GCA_030602885.1 Phycisphaerales bacterium | reverse complement strand
CTAATTTCCACCCCCCGGCAACGCTTTTCTAGCGCTGTGCGCCCCCCTCCTCGCCTGCTCGCAGGCGAGCGGGGGAGCCCCGCCATTTGATTGCGCGGGTTATAACCATCCGCACCCTCTGCTGGCTGCCACCGCCCGCAGCTTCCGCGGGAACCATGCTCCTTTGGTCCTGCAGCTGAGGAACAGATTCTTACGTGGCCTGCAGCAGAGGGTGAGGTAGGCTTCCGCCCACCTGCGCCTGCCCGCAGGCGACCTTAGCCCCCGGTTTCCCCGGGGGTTGCAGGCATGAGGTATGCTTACCCCCAACTTCGCCTGCCCGCAGGCGACCTTAGCCCCCGGTTTCACCGGGGGTTGCAGGCATGAGGTATGCTTCCCCCCATCATCGCCTGCCTGCAGGCGAAATATTTAGCCCCCGGTTCCCCCGGGGGTTGCAGGCATGAGGTATGCTTCCCCCCCAACTTCGCCTGCTCGCAGGCGACCTTAGCCCCCGGTTTCACCGGGGGTTGCAGGCATGAGGTATGCTTACCCTTCCTCACCGGCCCCGCCGGCGACATATTTAACCCCGCAATTTTATTGCGCGGGTTATAAAAATCCGCAAGCTTTGCTTGCTTCCACTTCCCCCCGGTTGCTTACCCTCGAGGTGAGCTTCGTAGAAACTGCAAACGGAGGGTCCCCGATGGTTGCTCCAGAGGCCTTCTGTCGGGGAACCATATTCTTTGGATTGGCTACAGAGGACCCATTCTTACTTGACTTCAGTAAATCCCCAATCGTAAACTTGTCCTCGCATGCCCTAAGCGGGGATCGAAAACCTGTCCCCGCAGGTAGTAAGCGGGGATCGAAAATCGCAAATCCCCCCCCATTCTCACCTCTCACTTCCTTACCCTGAGTTCATCCTCGAGAAGTCGCTACTTTGGTCTTGCAGCAGAGGAGGTCGCTGCCATTTTGTCCCGACAATGCAGGCATCGGGCTTTGCTCACCGGCCGCAATAGAGCCGGTTTTCGGATAGGCTCTTAGCTGCCAGGCGTGCCCAAACATAAGACACGCCTGACAACTGTTTTACAGTTATATAGACATTATTTTACTTCAGGCGAATGTTGTCAATCAAAACTACCGAATCATATATATCATCACCTGCATCAGTAATGTTAATCTTATACTGTCCGCTGCCTTGAGTAACAGGTATTGTTGCTGAAACAGTTTTCCACCCTGTTTGCCCCACAGTGCTGTCGCCACCAGGAAAATCTATAGCTGGTGAAGCAGTGTACATAGTAAATGACGAAGTATTTATCGTCTCTGTCGCAAGTACGGTCTGTGTACCATTGGGGGCAATAAGTGTTATCGTTAAAGCATCATCATAAATTGTGCCAACCCATTCAGGATATTCCTCTGTAACAAAATTATACTCAAACTTAATTGGGATGCTGCTGACACCGGATTGGAAGGTAAAAGTCTTCTCAAGCGTAGCAGCAACCTGGTCACCAGCAGGACCGGTACTGGCATAACCCATACGTTTCCTGTGTTGTGGCACAAGAGCACCGAGACTTTCCAGGCTGCTGCATGTACCTGTTTTAGACCATTCAGATAGATCACCGATTTCAAAGCTACCGTTGAAAACCGCTTCAAAGACATCAAGACAGCCGGCTCCTAACTGCTCCGTTGATGGTAATGGTCTTGCTGTTGCTTTTAGTCGCTCTCTAACTTGCGTTGGTGTCCAGTCCGAGTGCATACTCCACACCCTTGCAGCTGCACCAGCAACTTGTGGAGCTGCAAAAGATGTACCCCAATGAGGAGTGGGGGTTGTACTGCCTGGTTCGATGGAGTAAACTCCATTCGAGGGTGCTGCAATTTCTATCCAATCACCAAATTGGCTAAAACTCCAGCGTGTATCTGTACCTATATTAGTTCCACCTACAGCCATGACTTCTGAAAACGCTGCTGGATATCGCTTTGTTGAAACACCTTGGTTTCCAGCCGCGGCAATAATCAAACAATCCTTACTTTGTGCATACCACACAGCCGGTAAAATAATATGTAAATGCGCATCTCCTAACCAGTTTTCGCTACCGAGACTTATATTAATAACCTTGGCTTGGTTTTTGACAGCGTGGAGCAAAGCCCAAGCCATCCTAAAAGCGCTTCCCAGTGCTTTAACTGGTAGGATGCGTGCTTGGGAGACTCCGGAAATTCCAACACCATTATATTGAGCAGCGATAATACCGGCAACAATTGTACCGTGTCCAACATTGTCGGTCGAATTACCTATAACGGAAAGGTCTTGATGTGCGCTATCAACCCCAGTGTCCAAGACAGCAACAATTATATTAGAGGCGTGTTTACTAACGAGCCATGCTTCATCGAGGCGAATATCCTCAAATACATCTTGTTGCAAAGTACTATCAGGTTGAGGAAATGCGTCGGGCTGCATGTCGTGGTTTGGACTTGCACTGACTACCTCAACATATGCTTCAAAAGCCTCTATAGCAGCTTGTACGCCTGCGATGGTTCCATCGCCCGGAATACTTATTTGATAAAGATTAAGAGCAGGAATAGTGCCAACAATCGTGCCACCTTCAGCAGCAACAATCTCCTGTATTCTATCTTCTGAAATAAGGTCAAAGAATGCTACGATTATCTCGTCAGAATACAGGAGTTCTCCTGTACATGGGTCTTCAACCAGAGAACACGGATCAGACAGACCGGGTCCTACTGGTAGGCCAGTAATAGTCAGTGCACCTTCTTCTGAAACATAATCGTAGCCTCCAAGGCTTGTCGCCGCACGATAATAAAGCTTTCCAAGACTGTTGGCTTCGATGGTGAATGTTCCGGAATAAACATTGTCACCAGCTAACAAATCACCGTTTAATCCATCATCTGAAAGGTTGCCCATAAGGTTAACATTGTCTTCTTCATCTATGTTTTCTAACCGCATAGCCAAAGGCAAAGAAACACCTGTAACAAGAACCGAAAAAGTCACGTCCGTTGGATTGTTTGGTTCGATACCATCGGGCTCAGCTCCGGGTGATCCGAACGCCGGTATTTCCGCTCCTAGGACGAAAACATTAACAATAAGTTCTGATGTCACTACGTCACCTGTTTCAACAATAGTGGCAGTGCTTGTAGCAGTGTATGTTCCGGGTGTAACACCAGTTATGAATTCATTCACAAGCCAAGTCGTGTCAATTGAAGCTGACCATCCACCGGGATAATCACTACTCAAACTGATACCGCCATTATCCGGTGATATGTTTTGGTCAAATGACACATTAAATGTTTGCCCACCTGCCCCAGCCAAACTGACGGTATAAGCTATATATTGGGAGCTTCCGACTTCAACATTCATAATGGTTAAACCCTGATCCAAGGTTATTTCTTGAAATTTTTTGACTTCAAAGCTTTCATTGTCGCTTAGAACAGGATCAGAACCAACAACTGTAGCAGTAACAACTCCTGTCCCGATAGTCGTAAATGGATCAAAAGTTACATTTGCTGTGCCAGTTGAGTCTGTTTGGTCAGCCAAAGGTGGAATACTGCCAAATCCTGACACTTCGAATAAAACATCTACCCCTTCTGCAGGCACACCAAGTCCTGTCACAGTTGCCTGACAGATCAACGGGTCTACTCCAAGTTCAATTGGCTCTGTAATCGGCACCAAGTCTATTGAATCGACGGGCGCAGAAATCTTAATTGAGATGCATCCCCCAGGTTTACCTCGAAGTTCAACTCCGAGCACATTCTCACCAGCTTGCAATTCAACAGGAACCTGAACGGCGTCTATGTTCTGATTGAAGTTATTAGGTCCAACAACACAAATACCATTCAGCATAATAATTGAGCTGCTTACTTTTTCCCCCGTAGAATCATCATTTTCTGCCCCATTTTTTATGTCCAGTATAGCGCTACCGGCCAGAGGCACTTCAAGAGCTATTTCCTCAATAAACGGCTCTCCCTTGTCTCTGACAAAAACATCAGGGGCCAAAACATTCACAACAGGAGTGTCTGCGTAAACAATTGGAGCAAACAATGTTATTAACGAAATTATCTTGAAAAACAAATAAGTTTTTTGTGTCCACATCTCTTTATCTCCTCTAACAAGTTCATTATATCCCACAACGCACATAATCGTTTTTGCTTAGACCTTTTTTTACGCATACGGACAGGTTAAGGCGGATGCAAATAAATGTGACAACTCATCATATCCTCCGCTTATTACAACCAAACATTGTTGCTAAAAACATCCATAGCCCTGGCTCTCTACTAAACATACAATCGTTAAACTTAGCCAGAGTAGTAACCGTTCACGGGTATTTTGAATATATTGGACGAAACAGTCACTCGCCTATAGCACTACAAACGTACTCGGCGCACAGCCAGAAACAAGGATTGCAGTAGTTACTGATGTTTTTTCATTTTTCTGTCCTCCAAAAAACTCTTAACATTTCGCAACAAACACCATTCATTCCAAAACCCAACCTGCTTACACAGCAGGCCGGTACATAGACCATCACCGCCGGGATAATTAAAAATTGATAGACCTCCACTTTGCGCCTCGCCCCCTAAGTGTGTTTTTGCCCTTTGCACCTGCTTTTCTCCTCTTTGCCTTCACCCCGCTAAAGCGCTCGCGTCTCTAACAGGGCCCCCCATACTAACCGGCCGTAGCTATAGCACTTGGAAGCCGACTTGTCAAGCAAATTTTATGCTTTTTATCACTTTTTTTTACAATTAGGCCCCGACCACTCCCCCTGGCTTGGCAAGGCCACAATCGCCAAAGTTTATCCCGACCCGCCGTTTGACGGGCCCCTCTGACCTGCTCCTACTATTAGTTTTTCTAATAGTAAGGCCCCCAAATCTTCCAAAGAATTCTCTCAAAAACCCCTTTTTTTCGCGTTTTTTTGCCTTTTCACTGCCATTTTTCGCAAATTTTTTCAATTTTTTTCAAACTTTCGCACGTTTCGCCGCACGTCAAAACCCACCCCGTTTGCCCCTCTCGACCCCGAATTCGCCCGTCCCGCCCATTCCTCCACCCCCCGCACCTAACCCCCTCCAACCTCTTTTTAAACCTACTATAAGCTATACTTATACTACCCCCCCCCCGCGCAGACCGCCACCGCATCAATTGCACGTCGCAAAGCCTTGCTGCCGTCAATCACGAACAGGCGAAGGCGGTCCGGCTTGACGCCTCGCTCGACAAGATCATTAAGAAGGTCTGTCGCTACCCGGCTACGGCTCCATCCTTCGCCGAGACGAGCGCCGTGATCTGCGCTGCGCTACGAGATTCGGGTGGTGTGGGAATGTGGTTGACGGTTGTGGTGATAGGATTTAGTATTCTGGGCGGGTATTGTGATTGAGCTAATGGGGCATATTCCTGAGGTGCGATTATGATAGGTGTGCTTGGAAGCAATACGGTAATGGGGGTATATAACGCAGGTCAGTTCGGCAGGTTCGCGTGGCGGTCGATGGCAGCATCGGCCCGAAGTATCGGGATGCGTGAAACTTATCCTTTGATATGGACTCAGATGTGGATTATCGGTGTTCGCAGCGTGCCTGTGATGCTGATAACCGGTGCCTTTGTGGGGATGACGTTAGCTTATGGTTCTTACGACCAGCTTGCGGGTATGGGTCTGGAGGAGCATTTAGGGGTATTGATAAACGTATCGGTGGTGAAGGAATTGGGTCCTGTTCTTGCGGCGGTTATGTTGGCCGGTCGGGTTGGAGGGGCACTGACGGCGGAATTGGGGACGATGAAGGTGACGGAGCAGATTGATGCGATTGAGAGTATGGGGACGGACCCTGTTCGGTATATTGTGGCGCCTCGGTTGTTGGCGTGTCTGCTGTTGACACCTGCTCTGATTGTGTATGCGGACCTGCTGGGTATATGGGGCGGCTGGTATATGAGTGTTGTGGAGCTGGAAATCAACGCAGGGGCATACTGGAGTTTCAGCGCTTTTGGTATTGAGATGTGGGATGTGGTGTGTGGTCTGATTAAAGGGCTTTTCTTCGCGGGTGCAATTGCGGTGATAAGCTGTTACAAGGGTTTTCACTGCAGGGAGGGAGCACATGGTGTGGGGCAGGCGTGCACGGAGGCGTTTGTGGCGAGCTTCATATCGATACTGATGATAGATTTCGCGCTGGTAGTGATATTTAAGGCAATTTACAGTACATTCTGGCCTGTGCAGAGCCTGCTCGGTTAGCGTAGTGAAGGTGTTAGAGGATGGCAGAAAGAGACGAGGGAAAAGTGGCAGATGGCGTCGGTAAAAACGAGGAGCCGGAGAGTAGGCCGGAGAGGGGTGCCGGTGTCGGCGGGAACAACGGCCTTATTGTTCTGAAGGATGTGACGAAGAGGTTCGCCGAGCAGGTGGTTCTGGATGGTCTGAGCCTGGCGATAGAGAAGGGCAAGACGACGGTGGTGATAGGGCCGAGCGGTTGCGGCAAGACGGTGCTGCTGAAACATATGATACTGCTGCATCGGCCGAACGGCGGTGAGATTTACTTTAAGGGGCAGCGGATCGACGATGTTGATGACGAGGCGCTGAACAAGGTGCGTGCTCATTTTGGATATCTCTTTCAGGAGGGGGCGCTGTTCGACAGCTTGAGTGTGGCGGAGAATGTAATGTTTCCGGTGCGGCAGCACTGCAGAATAACGAAGTGGAGCGAGGTGGAGGAGCTTGTGAAGCAGAAGCTGACGATGGTTGGTTTGAACGGGTTTCAGGACTTTTATCCTGCGAACCTTTCCGGTGGTCAGAGGAAGCGTGTGGCATTGGCTCGGGCGATAGCGATGGGGCCGGAGGTGATACTGTATGACGAGCCGACGACGGGTCTCGACCCGATTCGGGCAGATATTATCAATGAGCTGATATTGAAGCTTGAGGGGGAGCTGGGTGTGACGAGCGTTGCGGTGACGCACGATATGAAGAGTGCGTATAAGATAGCGGACCGGATAGTGATGCTTCATCACGGCAAGATTATCGCGGATGGTGACGCGGAGCATATTCGGAATCATCCGAACACGATAGTGCAGCAGTTCATCAAGGGGGAAGTGAGCAAGAAGGACCTGGAACAATTGAGGTCGGCGAGTGCGGGTAATTCAGTTCACCATTCGAGTGAGGGTTAGGGGTATTGGGAGACGAGGCATCAGAGCGAATCGCGGTCGATCTGGCAGGGATGATTAAGGGGGATGTTTTTTCAGATAAGCTGACACGGGCGGCGTACAGCAGTGATGCGAGCATATACGGGATAGTTCCGGCGTGCGTTGTAGCGCCGCGTGATACGGATGATGTTGCGGCGGTGGTGAAGTATGCGCGTCAGAAGGGCGTGCCGACAGCAGCGCGGGGCGCGGGGAGCGGAGTTGCGGGTGAATCGCTTTGTGCGGGTATAGTCCTGGATATGGCGCGTTATATGAACAGGATTATAGGCGTTGGCGAGGACGGGGAAACGCTGACGTGTGAGCCGGGTGTGGTGTTAGGCGATTTGAATGATTATTTAGCGGGGTATGGACGGCAGATAGGGCCTGACCCTTCGACGGCGAACAGGGCGGTGATAGGTGGCTGTGTTGCGAACAATGCGACGGGGGCACATTCGCTGGACTATGGGTATATGGGGGACTACGTTGAGAGCGTTGAGGCGGTATTGGCGGACGGGAGAGTGGTGGAGCTTGAGAATAACGTTGACGCTGCGAGCGCGAAAGATGAGAGGGTAAGGGCTGTTGCCAAAGAGGTCTTTGATTTGCTTTCGGATAAGCAAGAGATAATCGCCAAGGCGCTTCCGGAGACGAAGCGCAATCGCAGCGGGTACACGATAACGGGGGTATGTCACGGGGGACGAGTGGATTTGGCGAGATTGATGGGGGGCTCTGAGGGGACGTTAGGCATCTTTACGAAGATAACGCTGCGGACGGTGACGCTGCCAAAGGTGAAGGGGTTGGTGCAGCTTGAGTTCGAGTCGTTCGAGCAGATGGCGAAAGCGGTTCCTGTAATTGTTGAGAGCGGGGCATCGGCGTGCGAGCTGATGGACAGGAGCCTGATGGATATGGCGAGGGAGCATCTGGAGGCGTACAGGGACATTCTGCCTGAGGATTGTGCAGCGGCGCTGCTGGTTGAGCATACCGGGCAGACGGAGCAGGAGGTCAAAGAAAGAATAGAGGAAACGGATAAGGCGGTTGGGGAGTTAGCTTGTGGGCGGATGGTTGTGTTGGATGAGGAGAGGCAGAAGCGGCTGTGGCGGATGCGGCAGGATGCGGTTCCTCTTCTGGACAGGGTCAAGGGGAGGCGTCGGCCTGTGCCGTTTATCGAGGATGTTTCGGTTGAGAATACGAAGTTAGCGGAGTACATAGCGGGATTAGAGGAGATTGGTCGCCGTTTCAAGATTGCGATGAGCTTTTATGGTCATGCGGGAGACGGGGAGCTTCATATACGGCCTTACCTGGATTTGGGCCAGGCGGGTGACGTCGAGAAGATGCAGCGGATTGCGAACGATGTGTTTACGTTGGCGTGGTCGTTGGGCGGGTCGATAAGCGGTGAACATGCCGATGGATTAGTGCGGGCGGCGTTTATTCGGCGGCAGTATGGGGATGAGTTTTACGATTTGCTTTGTAGGGTGAAGAAGATATTCGACCCGGAAGGGGTGCTGAATCCGGGTAAGATAATCAACGATGACGAGAATGTGATGGTCAAGAATCTCAAGGCGCAAAAGCGCGTCCTGCCGGAGCGGACGTTCGGGAAAAGCGGGATGCTCTTCGAGGGCGATGAGATTGAGCTGGAATTAGAGCAGTGCAGCGGGTGCGGGATTTGCAGGAGCACAGAGAGGCAGCTTAGGATGTGCCCGGTGTTTCGGGCTTATGGTGAGGAGCTGGATACATCGCGGGCGAAGATAAACGTTTTGAGGTTCTGGGCGACGGGGCAGTTGGAGGATGGGGATTTGGAGTCGGTGGAGTTTCGCAAATTTCTGGATTTGTGTGTGAACTGCAAGGCGTGTGCGCTTGATTGCCCATCGGGTGTTGATGTGTCGAAGGTGGTGGCGGCGGCTCGTGCGGAATACGTGAGGCGCAAGGGCCTGCGGCGGACCGAGTTTGTATTAGGGCGTAATCGGTATCTGAGCCGGATGGGGAGCTTGTTTAGCCCGATATCGAATTTTGTGATGGGTTTGGGGGTAACGAAGTGGATGCTGGAGAAGGCGACGGGGATAGACAGGCGGCGGGGAATGCCGAGATTTGCGTGGGGGTCGTTTTTGAAGGCGGGGCGGAAGTATCTGGATGTACAGGGGCCTGTTGAGAAGCCCATCGATAAGGTGGCGTATTTTGTGGATACGTATGCGAATTACAACGACCACGAATTGGGATATGCGGTGGTTAATGTTCTGCGGGCGAATAACGTTGAGGTGATACTGCCGAAGCAACGGCCTGCTCCCTTGCCGGCGATTGTGTATGGGGATGTCAAGACGGCTAAGCGGGATTTGGCGTACAGTATCAAGCACCTGGCGAAGGCGGTTAGGGACGGGTACAAGGTTGTATGCTCGGAGCCGAGCGCAACACTGTGTTTGCAGCAGGAGCTGAGGCATTATGTGTCGGGGGAGGATGCGAAATTAGTAAGCGAGAATACGTTTGAATTGATGGAGTATCTGCTTGCATTAGCGAAGCAGGGCAAATTGAAGAAAGGGGCGAAGAAGATTTCGCGGGAGTATGTTTATCATACGCCGTGCCATTTGTTTGCGATAGGTGGGTATGGGGCGAGTATCGAGATACTGCGTCAGGTGTGCGGGATTGAGGTGAGGGATTTGAAGGCGGGGTGCTGCGGCTTAGCCGGCACGTTCGGGATGCAGAAGAAGAATTACGAGCTTTCGTCGGCGATAGCAGAGAGCTTGAAAGAGGTGCTGGAGAAGTGCGACGCACAGTACGTGCTTACCGAGTGCGCTGCCTGCGGAATGCAGATAGAGCATATCTCTTCGAAGAGGGTTCAACATCCTGTGAAGGTGTTGGCGCGGGCGTACGGGGTTGGGTAGAGATATTAGATGTTGCGGTCCGCCAGAGGCGGATAAAGTTGCGGTTTGTCAGTGTGGTCGATGGCGAGAAGCGGGTGGAACCCGTGGTTAAACATGGCCGACGTTGGTGACGTCGGCCTGAGGGAGATATGGATGGAAGTGAAGGGGCAAGATGAGATGTTGGAGGGGGGATGCGAAGGTGATCGCGAGGGGGAGATGAGTGCGAGTTTGGGGTGGTGGTGTCTGGGTCTGCAGGGGGCGGGGTTTTTGGCGTTTATCGTGTGGATTGTTGCGGCGGTTTTGGAATGGGGTGCGGCTGATTATCTGCTGCCGGTGTTTTTGGTTGTGCTTATTCTGACTCAAGGCGTGGCGAGGTATCTGTGGTTCAGGGCTGGAGCGACGAGCGGGCTCGGCTTTGCGACGGAGATGGTCTTTATCCTTGGAGTGGCGTTTGTGCTGGTCAGCTTCGTTCCGAGTGCGTCATTTCTGATGGGAGGAGCGGTGTTGTGCTGGTTTGTGCTGTCGCCTTTGCTGGCGATTTTGAATCGTGGGTTGCGTATAAGGCGTGGGGAGGTTGGCAGTGTTGTTGGGACGGTGATCGAGATTGTCATATTTGTCGTACCGGTTGTGTTCGGGATATGGTTCTTTGTGGTGTATGTGTTGGGTGGGTGAGTGGGTATGACCCTCGGTTTGCTGATGCAAGGGAGCTTGCCTCGAGGGCAGGTAAGAGGTATTGTTTTGATGAAGAGGCGTTGCGCGATAGGATTGATTATGTGAACAGACATTAGAAGGAATTGTTTGGAATGGACAAGGTGGGACTTAAAGAAGCTGTGCTCTGGGAGGGGGCGGAGGATACGAAGGTGCGGTGTAAGTTGTGCGCGCATGGTTGTGTGATTGGGGAAGGGAAGCTGGGTTTTTGTCGGGTTCGGCAGAATATGGGGGGGGTGTTGTATTCGCTGAATTACGATAAGGTCATTAGTGCGAATCCCGACCCGATAGAGAAGAAGCCGTTGTTTCATTTTCAGCCTGGCAGCAGGAGCTTTTCGATAGCGACGATGGGGTGTAATTTTCGCTGTGAGTTCTGTCAGAACTGGCAGATAAGCCAGGCGGCGATTGAGAGCGGGGGGATTGACGGTGAGCCGATAACGCCTGAACGAATAATCAGTGCGGCGGTGCGCAGCGGGTGCAAGAGTATCGCATATACTTACACCGAGCCGACAGTTTTTATGGAGTTGTGCGCGGAATGCGGGCGGCTTGCTAAGGAAGAAGGGCTTAGCAATGTGTTTGTGAGTAACGGGTATGAGACGCGTGAGGCGATTGATTTTGCGAGTGAGTGGCTGGACGGGATAAACGTGGATTTGAAGGCGTTCAGTGAAGACTACTACAAACGGTTGTGTAAGGCGAGGTTGGCCCCTGTGCTGGAGACTGTTGAGTATATTGCAAAGCACACGGATATATGGATTGAGATAACGACGCTGCTTGTGCCGGGCGAGAATGATTCTGAGGAGGAATTGAAGAAACTGACGGAGTTCATAGTGACCAAGGCGGGGGCGGATGTTCCGTGGCATATAAGTCGGTTTCATCCGCAGTATAAGTATCTGGATTCGGTGCCGACGCCGATAGAGAATTTGGAGCGTGCGTACGAGATTGGGAAAGGAGCGGGGCTTCATTATGTCTATCTGGGTAATGTGCCGGGGTCGAAAACGGAGAGCACTTTCTGTTATAATTGCGGTCGGCTGGTGATTGAGCGGATTGGGTACGAGATAGCGGCGAACTATTTGCGGGATTCGAAGTGCCCCGATTGCGCGACTGAAGTGGCAGGGGTCGGTATTTAGCGAGGTCGGCTGCGTCGCACCTGCCGGATTGCAGGACGAGGAACATGGATAATTCTCCAATCGAGTGTGGTACATAATTCGGGGTTAGATCAGCTAGGTTTACGTTTAACGATATAGAACATGGAAAAGGAAAGTGGCAACTTTTAGTCAGGACTTGACAGAGAATTGAGAGTTGAGAGTCGAGAAGGAGGAGGTTTGGTTTTGGGCGGTGATTTGGTAAAATGGGGGTATGAGTATTGATTTGAAGAGCTTGACGTTGAGTGAGTTAGAGGGGGTAGTGGAGCAATTTGGGCAGCCAAGATATACGGCGAAGTATATATTCAACTTTGTTCAGGCGAAGTGGGTCAGCGAAATAGGCGAGATAACGCCTTTGAGTAAGCAATTTCGGGCCAAGTTAGGTGATGAGGGGTATTATATATCGAGCGTTAGGTTGGTTGAGAAGCTCGAAGATAGGGATGGGACGGTCAAGTATGTGTTCGAATTGGGAGACGGTGGGCGGATAGAGAGTGTTCTTCTGTTTGACAAGGGCAGGCGGACGCTGTGCGTGTCTTCGCAGGTCGGCTGTGGTATGGGGTGCGTGTTCTGTGCGACGGGGAGGTTGGGGCTGAGCCGCAATCTGACGGCGGGCGAGATTATCGAGCAGGTGATAGCGGCCCGGCGCGAAGGTGAGCGGGTGGGTAATGTCGTATATATGGGTATGGGCGAGGCGTTTGAGAATTACGAGGCGGTGTTGAAGTCGGTTCGGATATTGAATCATCCCGCGGGTGTGGGGATTGGGATACGTCATATTACGATAAGTACGTGCGGTATTGTGGAAGGGATTGAGCGGCTTGGTGGGGAAGAGATTCGGCCTCGGCTTGCGATATCTTTGAATGGGCCGAGCGATGCGCTGCGGGTGAAGCTGATGCCGGCGGCGGCGCGGCATCCGCTAAGTGAGGTTCTGCGGGCAGTGCGGGGCTACCAGGCGAAGACGCGACAGCGGGTGAGTTTCGAATATGTTATGATAAAGGGAGTGAATGATTCGTCGCTGCACGGGCGGATGTTAGTGAAGGTTTTGCGTGGCGTGATGTGTAATGTGAATTTGATAGAGTATAACCCGCATGAGGGGTGCGGCTTTGCCGGCAGCAGTAAGGAGGCGATAGGGAGGTTTGCCGAGATACTTAAGCAAGCGGGGATTGAGACGACGGTCAGATTTCGGATGGGGCGTGGGATAAAGGCGGCTTGCGGACAACTTGGAAGTGGGAAGTGAGAAGTGAGAAGTCAGAAGTCAGAAGTAAGAAGTAAGAAGTTAGAAGTTAGAAGTAAGAATGGATCCCCTGTAGCGGGTCAAGTGAGCAGCACTTCCTCTGTAGCCATGGTAAGATAGAGCTGCTCGAGGATAAACTCAGGACAAGGAAGTGAGAATGGGTAGGCGGTTTGGGATAGTGACGGTTGGATTGAGTCCTGCGTGGGACATTACGTGCAAGGGTGAGCATCTTGAGTGGGGCGAGCACAAGGTAATCGGCGAGACGAGCTGTCGGCCTGCGGGTAAGGCGCTGAATATATCGCGTGCGCTTGCGTGGATGGGGCAGGCGAGCACGGCGGCGGGTTTGTGGGGACGGTCGGACTATGAGCAGATGGTCGAGGGGCTGCGGCCTTTGAAGGGGTTTATTAAGGTGAAGATGACGGCTGTTGCAGGAGCGACGAGACGGAATGTTACGGTTGTGGATACGGCGAGGAAGAGGGAGATGCACCTTCGCAGCAGAAGCGAGCTTGCGACGAGGGGTTCGTTGCGGAGGTTGAGGGGCGATTTGAGAGGTGTTCTTAGCAGAGGGAGTGTCTGCGTTTTTGCGGGGGCTATGGGGGATGGTGAGCTGCTGGGTGAAGTGATTAGAGTAGTTAAGGTCTGCGGCGCCGGCGGTGGGCGAGTTGCGGTTGATACGTCGGGGGCGGCGTTTAGCAAATTGGTTGATGGGGGAGGATTGTGGCTGATAAAGCCGAACGTGGAAGAGCTGCGCGAGCTGTTGGGTGAGCGGATTGAGGACAGGGCGGCGAGCTTAGCGAAGGCGGCGAGGGCGCTGCTTGACAGGGCTGGGATGGTTTTGGTCAGTCGCGGCGGTAGGGGGGCGGTGTTGGTTACGGATGAAGGGGCGTATGAGGGTCGGTTAGTCGGTGGTTGCAGGGAGGCGGTCTCGACGGTCGGCTGTGGTGATTATTTGGTGGCGGGTTTTTTAGCCGGGCTGCGAGAAGGCGGGGACATTGGCTCGGCGCTGAAGGTGGGATTGCAGGCAGCGACGGCGCGTGCGTGGGGCTGGTGGGAGAGCAAGAGGTGGACGGAAGTAAAGGAGCAAGTGAAGGTCGAGGTGAAGGAATTGTGAGAAAAGATTTGCGAGGATTTGAGATGCGAGATGCGTTAATCAGAAAAGCGGTTTTATTTGTGGTGTTTGCGGCTGTTTCTTGTATCGGCTTGTGTGCGGGTGCGGAGAAGGTCGAGTACCGGATGAGATTCGAGGCGGGCAAGAAGTATCGGCTGAGGAAGGTTGTTGAGCAGCGGGTTACGAGGGTGGTTGGCGGCGGCGAGCATACTCTCGATCAGGTGACGGAGATGGTGAGCGATTTTGATGTGCAGGACGTTGAGCCGGACGGGAGTGCGTGGATAAACTACGCTTACAGGGAGTCGAGCCTGAGGTTGAAGGGGCCCGGGGTGGATGTAGAGTTTGACTCGAAGGACAAAAAGACGACGGTTCCGATTGAGGCGATTGGTTTTGCCCTGATATTGGGTGAGAGTTTCTATATTAAGATGGCGCCTGACGGCGGGGTTGAGAAGATCAACGGTCTTGATACGATGCTGAGCAGCGTGCGGGGCAAGATTCCTAATGTTCGTCAAAAGGCACAGATATTAGAGTCTATGAAGCGGCAGCTTAATGAGGGCACGGTAAGTCGCGAGCTGGAGGGTTACTTTGCGATATATCCGGACAAGGCGGTGGGGGTAGGTGAGTCGTGGAGCCGAAAGCCGCCGGCATCTGAGGTCTCTGCGCAGATTGTGGAGACGACATGGCTGGTGAAGGAGGTCAAGGACGGAGTGGTGGTTGTCGAAGTGGGTATAGTTGTGAAGTCGAATCCCAAGGCCGAGCCGGTTGATGTGAGGGGTGTGAAGATGCGGCGTGAGATTTCAGGGACGGGTACTGGGCTGATAGAGATAGAGGAGTCGAGCGGTATGATTATTCACAGCGAGGTGACGCAGGAGACAAAAGAGCAGATGCGGGTCGTACCGGGCGGGCCTATACGGCGGCGTGAGAGTACAACTGAGCTGGTGAAGACGCACCGTGTCGTGACTTTTGAGATGAGCGAGCGTGCGGAGCCGGCAGTGGCAGACGGTAATCAGCCGGCGTCTTTGCAGTAGGTTTTTTGGTCCGCTGTTATTTTTCAGGGCCGAGGTTTTTGAACAGGTAGAGTCCTTCTTTTCCGGGTGCGATGATGTCCTTGTATCCGTTGTTGTCGAGGTCTTCGACCCAGAAGTAGATGCCTGCTCCGCTTGCCTGTGATGGCGGGCCGAAGTCGAGTGTGACGCGGTCGAATTTTCCACCGTTGATTTCGAAATAGTACAGGCCGATGGGGTCTGCTGAGCCGGGGTCTTTGCCGAGGTGGGCGCGGTATCTTTTTCCTGTGATTAGCTCAGGTTGGCTGTCATTGTCTATGTCGTGTAGCTGGAGGTCGTGGTATTGTGAGCGGTGGGGGTCGATGTCGTGTTTTATCCAGGTTCTCCTGCCGTCTTTGATTTTCTGTTCGAGCCAGTAGAGGCCGTAATCGTGGGCGTTGCTGAGGATGAGGTCGGGGAACTTGTCTTGGTTGACATCGTAAACGAGGATGGGGACGGAAGCGGTGCCGAGGTTGAATTCGCCGTGCCATTTCCATTTGTTGTTCAGGGGGTCGTCTTTTGGTGCTTCGAGCCATCCGGCGGCGAGGATGAAGTCGGCGCGGCCATCGCAGTTGATGTCGCCGAATCCGAGTCCGTGGCCCTGGTTCTGGTTGAAGATGAGGAGCTTTTTGAATTTGCCCGTACCTTTTCCGGAGCTGTCGGTGATGAGTTTATAGGCGAAGAGGTGATTTCCGGGGAGGTTGGGGACGACTTCGACGATTCCGTCGCCGTCGATATCCCAGCATCGGATGGTTTCGATGCTGCCGCACTTATCGATGTCGTGGATGGTCCATTCGGTGGTTTTACCTTTTGGGTTTTGACGCCATCGGAGTGTCTGTCCCCACCAGCCGCCTGTGACGATATCGAGGTAACCGTCGCCGTCAACGTCGAGGGGGTAGTCGGCGAAGTCGTCGTAGTAATCTTCGTTTGGTGCGACGTCGCAGATTTTGTGCTGTTTTTTGAAGTCTGGGCCGGGGAAGAAGTATTCGCCGGAGACGATGTCGAGCCGGCTGTCCTTATCGACGTCGAAGATGGAGACGGCTTCATAGGTTACATTGCCGATTCTGGTTTTTTGGAAGGCGAGGTTTTGTTGTGAGCAGCCGGCGAGTGATATGGCTGCGGTTACAAGCAGTAGTGTTATTTGTGTTCGCATTGGTCGGCCCCTGTTATTTTGCCCTTGTATAAAGACGAAATAACGAGTTTAATTCAGGCAGGACGACAGGTCAAAAGGGTTTTTTAGGGAATCTGTTTTGCAGGGCCGGAAAATTGGTTTAGGAGTGTTTATGATGACCAGATTTATGAGTATTGCGGTTTTTGGTGTATTGCTTTGCGGCTGTGGTGGCGTTTCCGAGTGTCCGTACGCGGCACTTGAGAAGGAGGGATTCGTGCGATTGTTCGACGGGGAGAGTTTTGCAGGTTGGGAGGGGGACAAGAGCAGTTTCAGGATTGCCGATGGGGCGATTGTTGGCGGGTCGCTTGAGAAGGCGATACCGCGGAATGAATTTCTGTGTACGCTAAAGGAGTATGGTGACTTTGAGCTTCGGCTGAGTTTTAAGTTAGTTGGGGATGGCAACGCGGGGATACAGATTCGCAGCAGGCGCGTTGCGGGCGGTCATGAGATGATTGGGTATCAGGCGGATATTGGAATGGGTTGCTGGGGGGCCCTGTATGATGAGTCGCGGCGGAACCGGATGTTGGCCAAGCCTGATGCAGGCGAATTAGAGAAGGTGCTGAGGCGCGACGGCTGGAACGATTATCGTATAAGGTGCGAGGGCAAGCGGATAGAGTTATGGCTTAACGGTTATAAGACGATTGATTATGTCGAGCAGGATGGGTCGATTGAGCAGGTGGGGCTGATTGGGCTGCAGGTACACGGTGGCGGGCCGAGCGAGATATGGTACAAGGACATTGTTTTAAAGCAGTTGTAGTCAGCCTTCTAAAATCACGGGCAGGATGCCCGTGCTACTTTATAGTTGAGAGGAATTCGGTATGAAGACGGGGTTCAATATGCTGCTCTGGACGACGCACGTGACTGAGGATGACTTCGTGCTGTTTGAGAAGCTCAAGTCGGCGGGTTTCGATGGTGTTGAGATACCGGTATTCGCCGGGGAGGTATCTGACTTCGAGAAGGTCGGTGAGGCGCTCAAAGACAACGGGCTGGGGTGTACGACGGTGACGGTGATACCGGATGAGGAGCACAATCCGATAAGCGCCGATGCGAATCATCGCCAGGGTGGTCTGGACCATCTGAAGTGGGCGATTGACTGTTCGGAAGCGGTTAGGTCCGAGGTTTTGTGCGGGCCATTCTATCAGCCGTTAGGAGTTTTTACCGGTGAGGGGGCGAGTGGTGAGGAGATAGAGCGGGGTGTTGAGGTGCATCGGCAGGCGGCTGATTATGCGGCGGCTGCGAATGTTGTGCTTGGATTAGAGGCGCTGAACAGGTTCGAGTGCTACTTTATGAATCTGACGGATGATGCTGCGGCGTATGCGAGGAAGGTTGGGCGTGAGAACTTCGGTCTGTTGTTTGATACGTTCCACGCGAACATCGAAGAGCGCGACCCGGTGGGCTGTATCGGGCGCAATATCGAGCAGATAAAGCACGTGCACATATCGGAGAACGACCGGGGGATTCCGGGCAGGGGGCATATTGACTGGGCGGGGACGTTCAAGGCGTTGCGGTCGAGTGGTTACGATGGGTGGCTGACGGTTGAGGCGTTCGGGCGAGCGCTGCCGGACTTGGCGGCGGCGACGCGGGTGTGGCGTGACTTTTTCGACAGTGCGGAAGAGGTTTATACCGAGAGCGCCAGGTTTTTGCAGGAGCAGTGGGCGGCTGCGGGGCTGAGGTGAGTTTTGTTGTTATGACAGATGGGCGGATTTTCGATTTTCGATTTACGATTTTCGATTTATAATCCGTCAGGAGCTATTTGAGTAAGGTTTGTCAGGGCAGGTGATGTGATGGCGACAGGCAGAATATCGAGGCGTGAGTTTCTTGGGCGGGCGGCGGCCAGTGCCGTGGGGTTTCCATATATTGTTTCGTCGGCTGCGCTTGGCAAGTGGGGGGCTGTTGCGGCGAGTGAGCGAATCGTGATGGCCGGTATCGGAGTTGGCCACCAGGGCCTTGGAAATATGGTGGGGAGCGATTATTCGGGGACGCCTTCGGGCGGTTTTCTCGGCCAACCAGAGGTTCAGGTCGTCGCGTCCTGCGATGTGGATGCAAACAACCGACAGCGGCTGATTGACGTTGTGAATGAGAAGTACGGGAACAAGGACTGCGCGGCGTACGGGGATTTTCGCGAGCTGGTGGCGCGGGGCGATATCGACGCGGTGATGGTGGCGACTCCGGACCACTGGCATGCGCTAACCTCGATAGCTGCGGTTGAAGCGGGCAAGGATGTATATTGTGAGAAGCCGTTGGCCTACAGTGTTGTGGAGGGGCAAGCGGTGGTTGAGGCGGTGCGAAGATACGGTGCGGTTTTTCAGGTTGGCAGTCAGCAGCGGTCGTGGGGGATATTTCGGTTTGCGTGTGAATTAGTACGCAACGGGCGAATCGGGAAGGTCAGGACGGTTCGAGTGGGGCTGCCGCGTGGTGGAGGGTGGACCGGGCCGCTGGTACCTGAGCCGGTTCCTGAGGAGCTTGATTACGATATGTGGTTAGGCCCTGCTCCGTGGCGGCCTTATTGCAAGTGGACGGTTCACGGCAATTTCCGCTGGAAGAGCGATTACGCGGGCGGGTCGATAACGGATTGGTCGGGTCATCACTGTGATATCGCGCAATGGGGTATGGGGACGGAGCTGACCGGGCCTGTTGAGGTTGAAGGAGAGGGGGAGTTTTTGAAGGGCGGTTTTTGGGACACGATAGTTAGTTATCGGTTCGAGTGTCGCTACGCGGAGGGATTTACGATGATAGTAACGGATGCGGAGCAGTTTCCGAGCGGGCGAGACGGGATTAAGTTTGCGTCGGGCTCTTCCGGTCGGACAATTGGCGTATTATTCGAGGGTGAGGACGGTTGGGTTCAGGTCAATCGGTCGGGGCTGGCTGTTTATCCGCAATCGCTGGTTCGAGAGAGATTCGGCCCTGATGAGATTCATCTTTACCGAAGTGACAACCATAAGCGGAATTTCGTGGACTGCGTTCGCAGTCGTAAGCAGACGATAGCTCCGGCTGAGGTTGGGCAGCGGTCGATTTCTATTGGTCATCTTGGCATCATTTCTATGAAGCTGGAGCGGAAGCTAAAGTGGGATCCGGTGGAGGAGCGGTTTGTTGGTGATGATGAGGCGAGCCGCTATCTGAGTCGTTCTATGCGGAGTCCGTGGCATTTGTGATTTCCTTTTTGATAAGGAGAATTGGTTATGAAGAGTTATTTGGCCTTTGTGACATTGGTTGTTGTTTGCAGTGCGGGGTACGTTATGGGAAAGGATGAGTCGGTATTGGCGGGGGATTCAACGCCGCTTTATGTATTGCCGAAAGGTGTTCAGACTCGATGGGCTACGGCGGAGAACCCGAAGGCAGAGAGGGGTGCAGGCGGAAAGACCAAGGGAGGCAGGAAGGGTACGCCGTGTTTCGGCCTGGAGCCGGGTAAAAGCCAGGTTGTGGCGGAGGTTAAGGGACAGAGCGGGATGGTTCGGCGGATATGGGGTACGATAATCGGCTGCTGGGAGTGGGGGCCGAAAGAAGAACGGGAGCGATTAGGTAAGATGCTGCGTGGAGCGCGGATTGATATGTACTGGGATGGGGAGGACAAGCCAGCGGTATCGGCGCCTTTGGGGGATTTTTTCTGTCACGGGCTGGGGAAGATGTCGAAGTTCAACTCGGCGCTTTTTTCAAGTCCGGAGGGGAGGAGCTTTAACTGCAGTATTCCGATGCCGTTTAAGAAGGGGATGAAGATTGAGATAACGAACGAGACCGAGCACGGTCTTTGGGCGCTGTTTTTCGAGGTTGATTACACGGTCGGCGATAAGCTCGGCGACGACGTGATGTATTTTCATGCACACTGGCGGCGTGAGAATCCGACGACATTGCAGAAGGATTACGAGTTTTTGCCGAAGGTGGAGGGGGCCGGGAGGTTTCTGGGTGTGAACGTGGGAGTGATTGCGGATACGGAAAAGTACCTTAATTCCTGGTGGGGTGAGGGGGAGGTGAAGATATACCTTGACGGCGACACGGATTACCCGACGCTTTGCGGGACGGGGACGGAGGATTACATCGGTACGGGGTGGGGACAGGGGCGGTATGCACAGCCTTACGAGGGTTGTCACTTAGCCGACCATGAGAACATGCAGTTTTGTTTTTACCGGCTGCATATACCGGACCCGGTTTATTTCAGCAACGATATACGGGTGACGATTCAACAGATAGGGGCGGCGGACAGAGGTACGTTCGATAAGTTCAAGGCCCGCAAGCAGGTGCTTCACAAGACCGGGCCGGGGCTTGTTGAGATTGACTGGGAGATGCAGAAGGACGTACCGCTTTTCGAGAGGCAGGACGACTGGTCGAGCTGCGCTTATTTTTACTTAGACAAGCCGGTGAGCAATCTGCCGCCGCTGGCACCCGTGGAAGAGCGGGTGAAGGGGCTATGAAGGCTTTTTTTCAGAAATCGAGAAAAACTGTTGAATCGAGGCGGGGCAATATATTATATTACCCGTTTTGATATGCTCCGTCGCACGGGGTGGCGGTGGTCGCGTGCCAGCGGCTATTGGGGTCAGCAGAATCACGGCGTGGCTGACTCAAGCCTCCGACGGGGTCAGGTCAGGCCTGAGTCTTTTTCGGCCTCCGTGACAGCTTTTGCTAAGAACATGGATTGTTTTTTTGGCTGTTGGGTAGTATTGTTTGTGACAGTTGCTACCCGGTGGTGTAATTGGTAACACATGGGCTTTTGGTGCCTACATTCCAGGTTCGAGTCCTGGCCGGGTAGGTTTGAGAAAAAAAATCGAAGAGCAAAAATCAAATATCAAAATTGAGGAAAAGACATAGATTGCCACGCGAACCTTTGGTTCGCTCGCAATGACATTTTTGAGGAAAGATGGCGGACAGGGTAGCGATAATTTTGGCTGCGGGGATAAGCAAGCGGATGAATACGAAGCTTGCAAAGGTGCTGCACGAGGTGTGCGGTCGGCCTATGCTTTGGTATGTGCTTGATGCCTGCCGGGGAGTGGGTGTAGATAAGATATATGTCGTAGTCGGGTACAGTGCGGAGCACGTTGAAGAGCGTTTCAAGGATGCGAATGATGTCGTGTGGGTTACGCAGCATGAGCAGAAGGGGACGGCTAATGCGGTGATGTGCTGCAGGGAGTATTTGCAGGATTTCGACGGCCAGACGCTGATACTCTGCGGGGACGGGCCTTTGATTCGGACTGAGACACTACGGACACTTATCGACAAGGGCGAGTCGGAGAAGCCGGCGGCGACGTTAGCTACAGCGGTACTCGATGACCCGGCCGGCTATGGGCGCATAATCCGGGATGCCTACGGCAATCTTCAGGGGATTGTCGAGCACAGTGACTGTACTGACGAGCAGTTGAAGATAAGGGAAGTCAATCCGAGCTATTATCTGTTTGATAACAAGCCACTTTTTGAGGCGCTGGAAAAGATTGAGCCGGATAATGTCAAGGGTGAGTATTATTTGACGGATGCGCTGGCGTTGATGATAGCGAGCGGTCATAAGGTGGTTGCGGTGACGGCGGTTCGTCCCGAGGAGGCGATGGGGGTGAACAGCAGGGCTGAGCTCAGCGAAGCGGGCAAGATAATGCAGGATCGGATACAAGGTCGGCTTATGGAGAATGGTGTGACGATAGTTGATCCGCCGAATACGTGGATTGATGCGAGGGCGGAGATTGGTCAGGATACGGTTATCGAGCCGTTTACGTATATTCACGGTGAGGTGAAGATTGGCGGCAACTGCAGGGTTGGGCCTTTTGCGTTTTTGCGGAGCGGGACGGTTCTTGGCGACGACGTAGTGCTTGGTGTGTTTACCGAGGTGAAGAATTCGAGCCTGGCCGATGGCGTGCGTGCGAGGCACCACAGTTATTTGGGTGATGCGACGGTGGGCAAGGATGTGAACGTGGGTGCGGGTTCGATAACGGCGAACTACGACGGCAAGAAAATCAACCGGACCGAGATAGGTGACGCCTGCTACATTGGTTCGGGTTCGGTTTTGATAGCGCCGCTTACGCTTGAGGCGGGCACTCACATCAATGCGGGGGCGGTTGTTTCGCAGGACAGTATAAACGGGTTGTGCAAGGATGTTGATAAGAAGGAGTGAGAAGGAACGATGTTTTTAAGCGACAATATAAAGATATTTTCGGGCAGCAGCAACGAACCGCTGGCCGGTGCGGTGTGCAAGTATCTTGGGATACCGTTAGGCGGAGTTGAGATAGAGCGTTTTCCGGACGGGGAGAAGATGATCCGGATTGAGGACGACGTTCGCGGAAGGGACTGCTTTGTCATTCAGTCGACGTGCAGGCCTGTGGATGAGCACCTGATGGAGCTGTTGATATATCTTGATTGTCTGAGGCGCGCCAGTGCGATGCGTATAACGGCGGTGGTTCCGTATTTTGGCTATGCGAGGCAGGACCGCAAGGACGAGGGTCGTGTACCTATAACTGCGAAGCTTGTTGCGAATCTGATTACGACGGCGGGAGCGGACAGGGTGCTGGCGATAGATTTGCACGCACCGCAGCTTCAGGGTTTTTTTGATATACCGGTTGACCATTTGACGGGCGAGCTTGTTCTGAGCAGGTATTTTTTGGGCAAAAGAATAGACAATGTGACTGTGGTGTCACCTGATGTCGGTAATATGAAGATAGCGGCGCGTTATGCGTCTCATTTAGGGGGGCAATTGGCGATAGTTCACAAGAAGCGGGTTAGCGGCAAGGAAGTGGAAGCGCAGGAGCTGATAGGCAGCGTTGAGGGGCGAAATGTTCTGATGTGCGACGATATGATAACGACGGCTGGGACGGTGTGCAGTGCGGCGAGGTTGGTCAAGGACCGCGGGGCCGAGAAGGTATATGTGGGGGCTACGCACGGTGTCTTTGCGAGTTCTGCCGTCAAGCGGATTAGCGAAGCGCCGATTGACGAGGTTGTTGTGACGGATACTGTGCCGTTGAGTGAGGAGGTGCAGAAACTAAAGAGCATAAAACTGTTGAGTGTTTCATCGATGTTGGGTGAGGCGATAAAGCGGATTCACAGGAACGAGTCGGTAAGCAGTCTGTTTACTCACACCGCAACAATTGAGGGAGTTTGAACTTTACGACTGAGGGCTTGGGAAAATTAGTGCGTGGCAAGCATTTAGCAGCGGTGTTTAGGTGAGGGTATTTTGAAGCGGCGATTTTGAGAGGTAGTTTATGGCTAAGACGTTGGTGCTGAAAGCTGAGATTCGTGAGCGTACAGGGTCGAAGGATGCGGTTCGGCTTCGCAGGGCAGGCCGGATTCCGGCGATTGTGTACGGCCACAAGAAGGAGCCGGTGGCGATTTCAGTGAACGCTCATACGTTTGTGGAAGGATTGCACCAGGGGCATCGGTTGATTGATGTGCAGATAGGTTCAAAGAAGGTCAAGACGATAGTCAAGGACGTGCAGTATGACCATTTAGGCAAGGATATTGTTCACGCCGACCTTATGCGCGTGGACATAAAGGAGATGGTGAAGGTGAGTGTGCCCATCGAGCTTAAGGGTACTGCCAAGGGTACGCACGAGGGCGGTATCGTCGAGGAGCATGCGGACCATCTGGAGATAGAGTGCCGGGCGACTGATATCCCGGAGAGCATAGTTGTGTCGGTGAAAGAGATAGATGTCGGCGATGCTCTTCACGCGGGCGACATTGAGCTTGCCGAGGGAATCAAGCTTGTCAGCTCGCCGGATACACTTTTGGCGACGTGCCATCTGGTTGCTGCTGCGAAGACGACCGAAGAGCTTGAGGAAGAAGCGCCTGTGGCACCTGAGGTTATCACCGAAGCGAAGCCGGAGGAGGAAGGTTCGGAAGAAGAGGCCAAATAGAGCTATGTTTGGCGAGCTTGTTTTATGGCAGAGATGAAGCTTATAGTGGGCCTTGGCAATCCGGGAAAGGAGTATGCAGGGACGCGGCACAATGCAGGTTTTGAGGTGGTTGATTTGCTTACAGAGGTCCTTGGGACAGATGTAAAAAAGAGAAAGTTCGGCGCTCGCTTTGGTGAAGGTGAGTATGCGGGAAAGAAGGTGATATTGTTGAAGCCGCAGTTGTACATGAATCGCAGTGGCGAGCCGGTTGCGACGGCGGCGGGTTTTTACAGACTTTCGGTGGGTGACGTGCTTGTTGTGTCCGATGATATGTGGCTTGAGCCGGGCAGGATTAGGGTAAGAGCGAAGGGTTCTTCGGGTGGCCATAACGGGCTGGCTGACGTGCTTGAGAAGCTTGGTACGGACGAAGTGGTGCGGTTGCGAATAGGGATAGGTCAAAGCGATGAGGCGGCCCAGGAGCGGGAAAGGGCGATAGATTCGGTGGATTATGTTTTGGGCAGGCCGAGCAAAGAGCAGAGGGCGTTGATTGCCGATGGTATCGGCAGAGCGAAAGAGGCAGCGCTTTGCTGGGTGGAAAATGGTGCTGACGAGACGATGGCGCGATTCAATTTTGCGCCGACGTGATAATTTAAGGTGTCCGATTAAGAGGACGAGAAGTTTTAGGTAGTTGGAGGTAATTGACTTGGAAACAGTGACAAAACGACTTTACGAAGGGATGTTTTTGGTGGACTCGGCAGAGGCGGCGAGGGACTGGGATGGTTTGCTGAAGGTGATAGATACGATACTGAGCCGGAGCGAGGCGGAGATAGTATCGGTTCGCAAGTGGGATGAGAGGCCTTTGGCGTATGAGATCGGCAAGGTCGCTCGGGGGACGTATATCCTTGCGTATTTCAGGGTCGATGCTCAGCGGATTCGGGAGATTGAGCGGGAGATCAAGCTTTCGGAGCGGATTATGCGGGCATTGATATTGAGTACCGAGCAGATGAGCGAAGATGATATTGCAAAGGATACTCCTTCAACGCGTCTGGAGACAGAGAGGCAGAGGCGTCAGGAGAGGAAGACGAGCGAGGACGCAGAGCAAGAAGCGGCGAAGGCGAGCGAGGACGCAGGGCAGGAAGCAGCCAAGGCGCAGGTGAGCGAGGACGCAGGGCGAGAAGCGGCCAAGGCGCAGGCGAGCGAGGATGCAGGGCAAGAAGCGGCCAAGGCGCAGGCGGGCGAGGATGCAGAGCAAGAAGCGGCGAAGGCCGTCGAGGGGGAGTCAGAGTCGGGCGTCGAGGGCGGCAATGCCGGTGAGCCAGAGGGCGAGCAGTCCCGCAAGGGCCCCGGGGGGGAGTCGGGCGTTCAGAATTGACGATTTACTATTGAGTATTGGGTTGGGTGCAAAGAGGCGGAGTTTATTATGGCTAATTACAATAAGATTTTGTTGATAGGGAATTTGACTCGTGATCCGCAGTTGAGCTATCTGCCGAGTGAGACGCCGGTGGTTGATTTCGGTCTTGCGGTGAATCGAAGGTGGAAGAGCAGGGAGGGTGAAAATCGTGAGGAGACGTGTTTTATAGATTGTCGAGCGTTTGGTCGGCTTGCGGAGAATATCAACAAATATATGCGTAAGGGTCGTCCTTTGTTTGTCGAGGGTCGGCTTACCTTCGATACGTGGACGGCCCAGGACGGCAGCAAGCGGAGCAGGCACAAGGTTACGGTGGAGAATTGTCAGTTTTTAGGTGCGCCGACGGGCGAGGGCCGCCAGAGCGGCGATGGGCAGGGCCCTTCGGCAGGGGAGCCCTCGACAAGCCCGGGCAGGGGAGGACAGGGCGGTGAAGACGATATACCGTTTTAGTATTGAATATTTAATATTTAATATTTAATATTGGACAGGAACGGAAAAAGGAAAGACAGGTGCAGGAAAGATTATGGCAGTGTTAAAGACAGTAAGGAAAGGGCCTTTTGGGGCGAATCGTAAGATGGCGATACCGCATCGGACGCAGTGTCGGTTCTGCAGGAGACAAACGGAGTATGTGGACTACAAGGACATCGAGACGCTTGGCAAGCTGCTGACGCACCGCGGCAAGATATACTCTCGGAAGCGCAGCGGCAACTGTGCGGGCTGCCAGCGGAAGGTGAAGAAGGCGATCAAGCGTGCACGGTTTATGGCGTTGCTGCCTTATTGTGCGTGAGCAGAAAAGAAAAATCAAGAATCAAAAATCAAAAATCAAAATGGAATCAAGAATCAGATGGCAGGAAAGCAGGTTGCAGGTAGGTAGTTGAGGTGCAGTAGTTGTATTTGGAGAAAAAGCGTATGAAGGTTTTGCTGACGAGCGATGTGGGCCGGCTCGGCTGGCTGGGGGATGTGGTGGAGGTAGCGGATGGTTTCGCGAGGAATTATCTTTTGCCGCAGGGCCTTGCCCGGGCGGCGACGGAGGTGAATATACGGGCGATAGCCGAGGTGAAGGCGTCGAGGGCGGAGCAGCGGTGTTTTGAGCGTGCTCGGCTTGAGAAGGCGGCCGAGCGGACAGGAGGTGCGGAGGCGGTGATAGCGGCAGCGGCGAACGAGCAGGGGCATTTGTTCGGGGCGGTTCATGCGCGTGATATTGCAGCGAATCTGCGTGCGCAGGGTTTTGAAGTTCGTGACGAATATGTTTGCTTAGCGGAGAATATCAAGGAGGTCGGGACGTATGAGGTTGGCTTAGAGTTTGCTGCACATGGAGAAGAGCCCGCCGGCTCTTTGACGGCGACGGTGAGCGTTGTTGTCGTTCCGGAGGGTGCAGATGTTGAAGCGTTCAAGGCAGCGGAGCAGGAGGCGAGGGAACAGAGTAAGAAGCAGGGGCAGGAGGTTGGGCAGGACAGTGTGCAGGCAGGTGAGGCGGAGGGCGAAGTGGAGGATGAAAAGAGGGGCGAGGGCGAGGGCGGCAAATAACGAGGGGGCGGGCGAGGGCGAAAAAGCCGGGAGGTTGGGCGGCTAAGTTATCAAACAGGGGTGCGGGCAAACTTTAGGGCTCCCATTTTGCGATTCTTCGCAAAATGGGGACCCTCTTCTCCTCAAGTCAGGTCACAGGGGTGTTCTTATGCGCTGTAAGGGAGTGTATGCGGCTATTTGTGGAGTGAAGTCGGCGGGATACGGCCCAGCCGATGGCAAGTGAGGGCCGTTAGAGGAGAGAAGATACTCTAAGGGGGCGAGAACAAAAGTTTTGACAGGTTGGTGGGGGAGGTCTAAAATGTTGGTTTGTGTTGTGCAGAGGTGTTTTTTTTGACAGGGTATTGCGTGTGAATTTTGGGCAGGAGTCGCGTGTAAGATGGCAAGGGCAGTGAAGGAAGATAGCCCGCTTAGTGCGGGTAAAGTTAAAGGCGGCAAGGGCAAAGCGGAGGCGCTTCGGCCTTCGGGGGGAAGTGGTTTGGGTGGTGGAGATATTCCTTCGCGGAGGATGCCGGAGTCCTTAGCGGCAGAGGCGGCGGTTTTAGGATCGATGATAATCGACCCGGAGTGTATCGGCGACGTTGTTGAGCTGCTTGAGCGGGATTCATTTTATCGCGTTGAGCACCAGCTCATTTTTGACGTTGTTGTTGCACTTTACGAGAGGAACCGGGGTGAGGGGATAGACGGTGTATTAGTTCGGGATGAATTAGAGAGTCGCAAAGTTTTGGAGGAGGTGGGCGGAGTCGAGTATCTTGCGCGGGTGATGGAGTCCGTGCCGAGCTCAGCGAACGTGACGTATTATGCGAAGATTGTGAAGGACAAGCAGCTGCTTCGTGAGACAATAGAAGCGGCGACGGGGATTTTGAATGATGCTTATGAGCCGCGTGGTGATGCGAGCGAGATTTTAGACGAGGCGGAGCGGAAGATATTTGCTTTAGCCGAGGCGAAGATAAGCGGCAATGTGGCGAGTCTGAAAGCTTTGGTGACAGGCGCTTATGAGCTGATTGAGAAACGAGACGGCAAGCATGTGACGGGATTAGCGACGGGATACTTCGAGCTTGACGAGCTGACGTGCGGTTTGCAGAACGGCGAGATGATAATCATTGCGGGCCGGCCGAGCATGGGAAAGACATCTCTTGCTCTAAACATAGCCGAGCATATAGGCGTTGTGGAGAAGATACCGGTGGCGGTATTCACATTAGAGATGGGTCAGCAGCAATTAGCGGAGCGATTTTTGTGCAGCACGAGCGAGGTTGAGACGCAGCGGGTGCGCAAGGGGATGCTGAGCACGGAGGACCACAGGCGATTAGTTGAGGCGTGCGGAGTATTGTCGGAGGCGCCGATCTACATTGACGACACGTCGTCGCTTACGCCGCTGGCATTGCGAGCGAAGGCCAGAAGGATTAGGGCTCAGCACGGGATACGATGCATAATAGTGGATTATCTTCAGTTGATGCATTTAGGCGGCAGGGTCGAATCTCGTCAGCAGGAGATAACGACGATATCGCGCTACCTGAAGGGTCTGGCACGGGAGCTGAATGTTCCGGTGGTGGTGCTGAGCCAGTTGAACCGGTCTCCGGAGGGCAGGGAGGGACATCGTCCGCGGATGAGTGATTTGCGTGAGAGCGGGAGCATTGAGCAGGACGCCGACGTTGTGATGCTGCTGCATCGGGAGGACTATTATCATCGGGGCGAGAAGGATTACGAACAGAACAACACGGCTGAGGTGATAATAGCGAAGCAGCGTAACGGCCCGACGGGGACGGTGGGGCTTATATTCAGAGAGAAACTTGCGCGGTTCGAGAACGCTTCGTACGCCGGCGTTTCCGGCGGCGGTTTTGCCGAGCCGGTCGATTCGGCCCGCGGGGGCGGCGAGGGTGAGGCGGCGCCGTTTTGAGAGGCCGGTATGGGAGAAAAGTGATTGTGCGCGGGTCCCCATTTTGCGAAGAATCGCAAAATGGGAGCCCTGCAAGAAAATAGAATAGAAAGGGACGTGTGAAACGATTTTTTAATTCTATCTGCATTTTTGGGTTCTGCATAAATCTGTTTTGCGCCAATGCGGAGGGTCAGCTTGTGGGTGATGGTGCTGGGGTTAAGATAGTAAGCATCGGCGTGGAGGGCAATGTGCGGATTGAGTCCAGCCGGGTTTTGTCGAGGATACGCAGCAGGGTTGGTGAGCCGTTTGATGCGGCCGTCGCTGCCGAGGACGCCAAGCGGATAGCGAAATTGGAGGGGGTCGAGTACAGCTATTATAATACCAAGGGAGGCGAGGACGGGATTGAACTGACTTTTGTTGTTGCGGAAAGGGAGGTCATCCGCGCGATTGAGTTTGTGGGCAACAAGAAATTCAAGAGCAAGACGCTGCTGGGCAAGCTGGGGTTCAAGGTGGGCGATTATCTCGACCCGGTGCTGGCGGAGACTTATTCGAGTACGATCGGGGAGTTTATTCGCAAGAAGGGGTATGCGTTTGTAGAGGTTTCTCTCGACCGCTCGGAGCTGTCTTTGGGTAAGGTCATTTACATGGTCGAAGAAGGGCCGAGGGTCAAGATAGATTCCGTGAAGCTCAGGGGTAACTCGAAGCTGGCGACGGGCTCTCTTAAGAAGGCGATAAAGAGCAAGACGCGGACGTGGGTTTTCTGGTCGAAGTATTACCGTGAGGAGGAGGTTGCCGAAGACATTGTGAAGCTGCAGAGGGCGTATCAGAAGAGGGGTTTTTTGAATTCGAAGGTGGAGGTCAGGCACGAATACAATGCCGACAGAAGCAAAGTTCGTATCATCTTTGATATCGAGGAAGGGTCGGTTTACACGATTGAGAAAATAGTCTTTCTCGGCAACGAGCAGTTTGACAATGCGCAACTTACCTCAGAGGTGAAATCGCAGCGAGGCGGGATTTACAGTGAGCCGACGGCGGAGCTGGATGTAAAGGGGCTTTTGAGATTGTACCGTGAGAACGGCTTTATCGACGCCGATGTCGAGCAGGGGATAAGGTTTATTTCCGAGAACAGCGTGTCGGTCGAGTTTACGGTGAAGGAAGGTGAGCGTTTTCGGATTGGGCAGGTAATCATAACCGGCAATGAGCAGACGCAGGACAAGGTGATACGTCGGATACTTGACGAATATGATTTTCAGCCGGGCAAGTGGTACAATGCGGACATTGCGCGTGGTGACGGCAGGGGAAGTCTGGAAAGAAGGCTTCAGAGAATGATTCTTACAGAGCGGGAGGGCGCGACGATTACGGCTGTCGGGGAGGTGGCGGGCCAGAAAGATGCCCGGGTCAACGTAATGGAAGGCAAGACGGGGATGGTGATGTTAGGCGCCGGGGTGACCAGTGACAGCGGCGTTATCGGGCAGCTCATGTTTGAGCAGCGGAACTTCGACATCAGTGACAAGCCGGAGAGCTTTATGGATTTTATCACCGGCAATGCCTTCAAGGGGGGAGGGCAGAGCTTGCGGATTTCGCTGTCGCCGGGAACGCAAATAAGTGAGTATTCGGTTAGCTTCAGCGAGCCGTATCTGAACGATAAGCCGATCGGGCTCGATTTGGTCGGTTCGAGCTGGGAGCGGTGGCGCGAAAGTTACGATGAGGGGAGAACAAAAGGCTCTGTCGGGCTCCAGAAGCGCTACAAGAATAAATGGCGCAGGAGCATCGGCTTTAGAACGGAAAACGTTTCTGTCGAGAATCTTGATTCGGATGCGCCGCAGGAGATTATCGACGTCGAGGGCGACAATCTCCTTGCCGGCATTCGGTTTGGCCTCGGCAGGGAGCTTACGGACGATATCTACAATCCGAGCGAAGGGCGTAGTTTCAACGTAAGTTACGAGCAGGTCGGCGGCGACCATACGTTTGGAATTGTCAGTGGTGTTTACCGCAGGTACAAAACGCTGGGCGAGGATTTGGCCGAGCGCAAGACGGTTCTTACGACGAAGCTGCTGGCAGCGACGACGGTGGGCAACGCGCCGCCTTTTGAGAAATTCTATGCGGGCGGCACGGGCACTTACGGGATGCGGGGTTTTGAATATCGCGGCGTGAGCACGCGGGGTCTGCAGACCAATATTGTTGATCCTAATGTTCCCGAGTACAGGGACCCGATAGGCAGTGACTGGGTATTTCTGGCAAATGCCGAGGTGACGGTTCCACTGGTGGGGGACAATATTTCGTGGCTGGTATTTGTGGACAGCGGTGCGATTGATACGGGCGGGTATCGAGCGGCTGTGGGGACGGGTATCCAGATACTTATCCCTCAGTGGTTTGGGCCGGTACCGATGCGGTTCGAGTTAGCGGCGCCGCTGATGAAGGAAGAGGGGGACGAGATACAGGTGTTCAGTTTTTCTATTGGAAGACTGTTTTAACTGATGATTGATTATTGATAGTTGATTATTGAGTTATCAATCGGGGGATAAAACGCGGAAGGATAATTTATGAAAATTGAAAAAACGGTTTCGCTTTGTGTGTTGGTAGTGGTTTTGGTGGCAGGGGTGTGTTTGGAGCAGAGCCGGGCGAATGCGGCGGCAGAGGACAGATGTCTGCGCATAGGTGTAGTGAGTGTTCGCAGGGTATTTCAGGAGTGCAAGCGTAATGCGAGGTACCGCCAGGAGGCGTTTGCCGAGCGGGATAAGGTGGGGGCGGACCTCGATAAGCTCTCGAAGGAGATTGAGCTTGACAAGGCGGGCTTAAAGACGCTCAGGCCGGGCAGCAGTGATTACTCGGCTTTGATGAAGGAGGTGTTTGAGAAACAGGCGAAGCTACAGGCGCAGCAGGAGTATTTTAAGCAGCAGATGGCGTTTAAGGAGCAGGCGGTGATAGAGCAGCTTTTCAAGGATTTGCTCAAGGCGACCGAGGAGGTTGCGAAGGAGAAGGGGCTTGACATGGTGTTAGAGAGGAGTGAGCCGGAGCTTCCGGCGAGCGGCGGCAACGAGCTGACGCTTACTATAAGCACGCACAAGGTTCTGTATAGCGGCGGCTGTGAGGATATAACGGATGCAGTAATGGCCCGGTTAGATGCGGTAGAATGAGATGGAACTTACGGTTGCGGAATTGGCGCAGCGAATCGGCGCGGAGCTTATCGGCGAGGGCAGCATTAGAATAACAGGCATCGGTCCTATTGCCGCCGCCGACGGCGATAATGTTACGTTCGTTTCCGACAAGAGGCATTTGTCTGAGGCGAAGAAATGCGGAGCGGCTGCGCTGATAGTCGGGCAGCGGGTTGAAGGTTTAGATAAGCCGCAGCTTGTAGTGAAAGAGGTTAATGCGGCGTTGATAGAGGTTTTGCAGATTTTTGCGCCGCCACTGTTGGGGCCGGTTGAGGGAATAGATGCGAGTGCGAAGGTCGCAGAGCGTGTTGAGATTGGAAAAGGAGTATCTGTTGGCGCCAATGTGGTGATTGATGACGGAGCGGTGATTGGAGACAGGACGGTTATAGGCAGCGGGTGCAAGATAGGTGAGAATTCGAGAATCGGGCATAACAGTCGTCTTGACTGCAACGTTGTTGTGTATCACAATTGCACGATTGGTGATAATGTTATAATTCAGGCGAACTGCACGATTGGCTCGACGGGCTTCGGGTACTCTTTCATAGACGGGGCCCATAAACTGATACCTCATAACGGTACGGTGGTGATAGAGGATTTTGTGGAGATGGGTGCGAATTGCTGTATTGACAGAGCGAAGTTCGGCCAGACGCGAATCGGGGCGGGGACGAAGATAGACAATCTTGTTCATATTGCCCATAACGTGATTATCGGTAAGTGCTGTCTGCTGGCGGGTCAGATTGGTATAAGCGGCAGTTGTAAGATTGGCGACGGCGTGGTAATTGGCGGTCAGGCAGGGCTGATAGACAATATCGAGATAGGTGACGGGGTAATGGTGGCAGGAGGGTCCGCTGTGATGAAGGATGTTGAGGCGGGCAAGCGGATGTTCGGGACGCCGGCGAAGGAGATACGAGAGGCATTTCGTGCTATTACGATGGTTTATCGTTTGCCGAAGTTAGCTGAACAGTTAAAGCGTCTTATCAAGAGGGTTGATAAGCTTGAAGCTGCAGAAGACGATACAAAGTGAGTGCAGGATAAGCGGTAAGGGTTTGTTCGGGAGCAAGGAGGCGAAGGTAGTATTTAAGCCGGGCCCTGCCGATTCGGGGGTGGTATTTGTACGGACGGATGTTCCGGAGCAGGTTCGGATAAAGGCGATAGCGCCGAACATCGCCGAGCGGAGCAGACGGACGACGATAAAGAAGGGGGCGGTGAGCATAGAGACGGTTGAGCATTGTCTGGCGGCGATAAGTGCTTTAGAGATTGACAACATAATAGTGGAGGTCGAAGGGCCGGAGCTTCCGAGTCCGGACTGCAGCAGCAGCGAGTATTTCAGGGTGCTCAAGGGTGCCGGTCTGGTCGAGCAGCAGGCGGCTCGAAAAGAGTTTGTGATAAGCGAGCCGATAACGGTCAGTGCAGGTGATGCGTGCATATACGCACTTGCCTACGCGGATGACCGGCTCAATATCACGTTCGATCTTGATTACGGCGGGCACACGGGTATAGGCAGACAGATATATAGCTGCCGGTTGACGCCGGAGGGGTTTGAAAGGAATCTGGCACGGGCGCGGACTTTTCTGCTTGAGCCGGAGGCACGGCAGTTTCAGGCGCGCGGTATGGGTGCACATCTTAGTCCACGTGATATTTTAGTGATAGATTCGGACGGGCCCATCAAGAACAGCTTTAGGTTTCCCGACGAGTGTGTAAGGCACAAGATAGTCGATTTGATAGGAGATATTGCGCTTGTGGGCAGGGCAGTGAGGGGCAGGATAGTATCTTACAAGAGCGGGCATTCTTTGAATCAGCAGCTTGTAAGGAAGCTTTACGAGGAGGCAGAGCGTCAGGAGCGGATGGCGAGGTACGGCACAGACGCTCTTTTGGATATTCGGCAGATTGCGAAGATTCTGCCTCACCGGTACCCGTTTTTGCTTGTGGACAAGGTGATTGAGATTGAAGGCGACAGGTTCATAAAAGGGATAAAGAACGTAACGTTCAACGAGCAGTTTTTCCAGGGGCATTTTCCGGGTACACCGATAATGCCCGGTGTGCTGATAGTCGAGGCGATGGCGCAGCTCTCGGGTTTGCTGTTTGCTCAGACGCTGGAGCACACGGGCAAATTAGCGGTTCTTCTGAGCATGGACGATGTGAAGCTTCGCAAGGCGGTGGTGCCGGGCGATCAGCTTATCCTTACCGCCGAGGCGGTGCGGTCGAGGAAACGCACGGCCCAGTGCCGATGTAAGGCGATGGTTGGCGAGTCGGTGGTTGCCGAGTGTGAGATAAAGTTTATGCTTGTTGATAATGAGAAGATTTAGGGTTGCAGTTGCGAGCAGCGCAGTTGAATTCGGGAATTGAAGATGGCTGAGATACACACAAGCGCGGTGGTAGGCAGGGGCGTTGAGCTGGCCGGAGATGTAGTTGTCGGGCCCAATTGCTATGTTGGCCGAGGTGTTTCGGTTGGTGAGGGGACGGTACTTGAGCCGAATGTCGTAATCGAGGGTGATGTGAAGATAGGCAAAGGCAACCGTTTTTATCCGAACAGCGTAGTCGGGGGTATGCCGCAACTGCTTGCTCTGGGCCCGGACGATGAGATCGGCGGCATTTTGATAGGGGACAACAATACGATTCGAGAGCAGGTGACAATCCATCCGAGCGTGCACAGGGGCGAAGTGACAAGGATAGGGAATGAGAATCTGCTTATGATAGGGGTGCATATTGGTCATGATTGCGTGCTTGAAGATAATATAGTTCTGAGTAATTTCTCGCAGATAAGCGGTCACTGTAAGATAGAGAAGGGGGTGTGGCTGAGCGGGGTAGTTCTGCTGCATCAGTTCGTGACGATAGGGGCGTGGTGTTACGCGGCGGGTCTTGCAGGGATTAATCACGATGTGCCGCCTTTTATGATAGTGAGCGGTCATTATCCGCCAAAGGTTCGTGGCGTGAACAAGCGTGGGTTGGCCCGTGCCGGGCTAAGTGAGGAGCAGCAGCAGGCGGTAGTCGCGGCGTACAAGAGGTTGTATCGGGGTGACAGGCCGCTGCTGGAGACGGCGAAGGAAATGGCCGGCGAGGACGGGCACGACGAGAACGTCAGGGCCGTATTGGATGCGATAATCAGAAGCAGCGAGCATCGGTTCGGCAGGTATCTTGAGAGGTTCAGGGACTGACGAAAGCCCGTCGGATGGACGGGGCTTTTTTATACGGAAAGCCGTTATGGAAAAGATACTCACTGCGGTAGTCGGCGCGGGCAAGATGGGTGAGATTCACGCGAAGGTTTACTCGAAGCTTGGGCAGAGCAGGCTTGTCGGGGTGGTCGATACCGACGAGAGTCGGGCGAAGCGTCTGGCGAAGAAGTACGGGTGTCACTGGTTTACCGACAGCAGTGAGCTGTTAGGCAAGGTCGATGCGGTGACGATATCGGCGCCGACGTCGGCCCATTTTGAGCTGGCGAAGCAGTTTATCGAGGAGGGTGTGCCGGTATTGATAGAAAAGCCCCTTGCCGCCGACGTGGGGCAGGGCGCCGAGATAGTCGAGCTTGCGAAGAAGACGGGCTGTCTTGTTGCTGTTGGGCATTCGGAGCGGTGCAATCCTGTTGTTCAGGCGATGAAGCGTTTGGAGATTGAGCCGAAGTTTATCGAGGCCACTCGTATTAGTCCCTATCCTTTTCGCTCCACAGAAATAAGTGTTGTGCTCGATATTATGATTCACGATATTGATATTATTCTGTCGCTGGCGGCGAGCAGGGTTGTGAAGGTGGATGCGGTGGGGGTCGGGGTGATTGACGAGAATGAGGATATATGCAACGCGAGGATTGTATTTGAGAACGGCTGTATAGCGAATGTGACGGCATCGCGGCTTGCGGTGAAGACCGAGCGCAAGGTGCGGGTGTTCAGCAGGCAGGCGTACCTGAGCGTTGACTATCTCAAGAAGACGGGGACGGTGATAAAGGCGGACCCGAACGTTGACATGATAGAGAAAATCAGGGAGCTGAAGAGGGGCGGCAAGTTTGCGCTTTTGAAGACGAAGTGGCAGGACCTGTTGCATATTGAGAAGCTTGACGTTGACGACACCGAGCCGCTTCGTCTTGAGCAGGAGGCGTTTTTGCAGGCGGTGGCGGACAAATCACTTCGGCCTGCGGTGAGCGCCGAAGAGGGTCTGGCGGCGATGGAATGTGCCGAGGCGATACTGGCGTCTGTCAGAGAGCATAAGTGGGATTAGGGCCGAGGCAAATGGTGTCGGCATTTTTTTATTGTGATTTTTTGGGGTATTCTCTATGAAATACAAATTGGAGTTGTGGTTGTTCCTGGTGGTTGCGTCAGTGGCGGCGGCCCTGCAGTGCGGGTGCGGCAGGGAGCAGGAGAACAACAAAGTTGTGGAGAAAAAGATGGTCAGACTTGAGACAGGTAAGGGCAATATTGTTATCGAGCTCGATGAGGCCGGGGCGCCGGTTAGCGTGGCGAATTTTCTTCGCTATGTGAAGGAAGGTTTTTACAACGAGACGGTATTTCATCGGGTGATACCGAGCTTTATGATACAGGGAGGCGGCTTTACGGCTGATATGCGCCAGAAGAAGGCGCACGAGCCGATTGTCAACGAGGCGAGTAACGGCCTGAAGAACAATCGCGGCACAATTGCAATGGCGCGGACAAATAACCCCAACAGCGCCACGAGCCAGTTTTTTGTCAATCACGTTGACAACGATTCTCTCAACTATGTTGAGGGCCGCAATCCGGGATACGCGGTGTTTGGCAGGGTCGCTGAGGGGATGGATGTTGTTGATGCAATAGCCGGTGTGAAGACGACGACCAAAGGCCATTTTCAAAATGTTCCTGTTGAGCCGGTTGTGATAAAGTCGGCGAAGGTGATTTCGGGCGCCGAAGACTGACTGGTGCACTATTGTGCTGCTGTGATGCCGATATGACGCCAGAGGAGATTATCGAGTTTTTTGGGCTGAAGGAGCTGGAAGAGGAGGGCGGGTTCTACGTAGAGACTTATCGCGCGGAGGGAAAGATAGCCGAATCTGCGCTGCCGGCGGGTTATACCGGACAGAGGCGCTTCGGCTCGGCCATATTGTATCTTCTGACTGCCGAGACATTTTCCGCCCTGCACAGACTAAAAAGCGACGAGATATTTCATTTTTATCTGGGTGATCCTGTCACGATGCTGCAGTTGCATCCGGACGGCAGCAACGAAGTCGTCACCCTGGGCGGCGACATAGTGAGCGGTGAGCGGGTTCAGGTATTGGTTCCGGCCGGGAGCTGGCAGGGCAGTCTCGTTAAATCCGGCGGGAAGTTTGCACTGTTGGGCTGTACGGTTGTGCCGGGTTTTGAGTTTGATGATTTCGAGCTCGGCAGCAGAGAAGCATTGCTGGAAAGATATTCCGGTCGGCGGGAGCTGATATTGAAGCTTACAAGGTAGGCGTATCGGTTATGTGTTCAGCCGGGCCTTGCTGACGAGCTGGTGTGCGAGGCGGGTCGGTTCGGGCAGGCGGTATTTTGTTGTGCAGGCGAGCACAATTTTGATTGCATCTTTTAGCGTGCATCTGTTGCCGACGGAGATAAAGAGGGGTTTGACATTGGTGCGTGTTCGCAGGACGGCGCCGATTGTCTCGTTGTCGTCTTTGAGGGGACTGCGACCGCCTTTTTCTTCAGGAGGTTCATCGAAGGTTCCGATGAGCCGGCTTTTGGCACAGCCGATGGTTGGTCTGTCGAAAAACAGCCCTAAGTGGGCTGCGATGCCGAGTCGGCGGGGATGGGCGACGCCCTGGCCGTCGATTAGAAAAGCGTCCGGAGTATTTTGCAGTTTCTCGACTGCGGCGATACAGGCGGGCGCTTCACGAAATGAGAGCAGGCCCGGGATGTATGGGAAGGTGAGCTTTCTTACCGCGGTTTTCGTTTCGACAATATCGAAACCGGGAAGACTGAGGACAACTGCTGCGGCGATGATGCGCCTGCCGTCTTTCGTGAAGGCGCAGTCCAGGCCGGTGACAAGTGTTGGCCGTTTTTTTATTGGTGTATAGCGGACTCTTGATGCGAGCTGCGTTTGCAGGGTTCTGGCCTGTGAGTACGACAGGTTCCATTTATGGAGTTTTTTCGTTTTCATGGGAATGGCTGTTCGGCGCCCGCGAGTTGGCTTGAGGTAATTGCCTCCTGAATTAAAAGGGCTTATGGAAATACTAATTTCGTACTAATTCGTTAAAATTTAGTATATCCTCGTCGGCTGTTTCGTGTCAAATACTAAATTTAAGGTTCTCACTCATGATATTGGTAAGATGGCCTGACCCCCTAAAACTATACCATTGCCAATTAGAGAGTATCCGATAACTTGTGCCGCAGGTATTTATGCCAAAGGTAGAGGAGTAGGTTTTTTATGAAAGGATGCTCTCATGGAAAGGGAAAATCGCACGCCGGAACAGATTGTTAAGAAGCTGCGGGACGCTGATGCGATCAAAAGATGGCTTGCCGAGCAGCATGTTGGGACGTTGTACATAGCGGATCTAAAGTAGCTCCAACGGGGCCTGGTTTTTTCTGCTTGAACTTCTCCATCTGCGCATATAATAGCACTGTACTCGTGTTAAATGACATGGAGCAAAAACTATGAACAGCCGACAGAGAGTCCTTGCCATGTTCGACGGCGCCGAGGTTGACCACCTGCCGCTGATGCCGATTACAATGCAGCTTGCCGCAGATATGATCGGCGGAAAATACTATGACTACGCAACGGATTACCGTGTGCTGGTGGCCGGACAGCTAAAAGTCGCCGATGAGTTTGATTTCGACCAGCTCGGCTGCATCTCAGACCCTGCACGTGAAGCCGCCGACTGCGGCGCTGCAATATGCTTCAACGAAAACACTCCACCCGACATCGACGAAAGAAACGCTCTGCTCGCCGATAAAACCAGACTCGCCTCGCTCAAAGTCCCCGACCCGCTCGCCGGCAACCGAATGCACGACCGCGTCAAAGCCGCCGAACTCTTCAAACAAAAAGTCGGCAGCGACAAAATCATCGAGGGCTGGGTCGAAGGCCCCTGCGCAGAAGGCGCGGACCTGCGCGGAATAAATACGATTATGATCGATTTCTTCGAAGACCCCGCTTTCATCCACGACCTCTTCGAGTTCGTTATCGAGATGGAGCTCAAATTCGCAAAGGCCCAGATCGAAGCAGGTGTCTGCCTGATGGGCGTCGGTGATGCCGCTGCCTCTCTCGTCGGGCCTAAAATCTACGAAGAATTCATCTGGCCCTACGAAAAACGCCTCATCGACGGCATCCACGAAATGGGTGCCGCCGTTCGACTTCACATCTGCGGCGATACCCGCGCAATCCTCGATGGAATGGGCCGGCTCAACTGCGAAATGGTCGACCTCGATTTCCCCTGCCCCGTCGCTCTGGGAAGAGAAAAAATGGGCCCCGACCAGGTCATCTGCGGCAATATGAACCCCGTCTCCGTTCTCCAGGACGGTTCCACGGAAGATGTTTACGAAGCGATAGAGAAATGTTATAAAGCCGCCGGCGACAAATTCATCGTCGGTGCCGGCTGCGAAGTCACACGCGACACACCACTCGAAAACGTCCGCGTTCTTGTCGATTACGCCAAGTCACACTAATGGTTGCCTTGGAAAAATGAAAGGATATGTCATGAAACTCAGAATGCTCACTTGTTCAATCATTGTCACCCTGGCCTTTGCAAACGCCTCAGTCGCAGAAGAAGTCAAATTCGATGGCCTCAATATGAATATGGGAACCCTGCCCTTGCTCTCAAACGCAAAGACACGCTCCATCAGCCCCGAAAACTTCACCGGCCAGAAAGGCAAAGGAGGCATGGCAACACTCGAAGAGGGTTCCGCCTCCTACGCCGCCCGAGAGCTCGGCCAGGGCTGGAAGGTAAACCCATACGTCCACATCGAACCGGGACAGACCTTCACAATGGCAAATATCACCGGCCCCGGCGCCATCCAGCACATCTGGATGACACCAACCGGCAACAATCGCCTCACCATCTTCCGCTTCTACTACGACGGCGAAGACAACCCCTCCATCGAATGTCCCGTCGGCGACTTCTTCGCCTGCGGACTCGGCGAATACGCACAGGTCAATTCCCTCGCCGTATGTGTAAACCCAAAAAGCGGCTTCAACTGCTACTGGGTTATGCCCTTCCGCAAGAGCTGCAAAATCACCATGACAAACATCAACGACAAGCGCATGACCCTCTACTACCAGATAGACTACACCCTCACCGATGTCCCCGAAACAGCCGCCTACCTCCACGCACAGTTCAGAAGGGTAAATCCCCTTCCGGACAAACAAGATTACACAATCCTCGACGGCGTCAAAGGCAAAGGCCACTACGTCGGAACCTATATGACCTGGGTCTCAAAGAGCCCCGGCTGGTGGGGCGAAGGAGAAATCAAATTCTACCTCGATGGTGACACCGACTTTCCGACCATCTGCGGCACAGGCACCGAAGACTACTTCTGCGGCTCGTACGGCTTCGACAATCCCGAAGGCGGCGGCTATAAAACGTTCTCCACTCCCTATGTCGGTATGCCCCAAATGCTCTACACCAACCGCAGACCAACCGTCAAAAGCAAAATCATTAGAGACGGCCAAATCATCGGCGAGAAAGTCACCTCCGACACCCAGCCGGCGCCGCGATTCTCGCTCTACCGATGGCACATAACAGACCCCATCCGCTTCGAGCAGGACCTGCGCGTTACCATGCAGGCGCTCGGCTGGCAGGACGGCGGAAGATACCTCCCACTAAAAGACGACCTCTCCTCCGTCGCATTCTGGTACCAGAGAGAGCCACACGCACCATTCCCACCACTACCGGAAAAGGAGAAGCTGAAAATCACTGAGTAATTGTGTAAAGGCAGGCTCCCGCTAAGGCCCAACGCCAAGAAGCCAGTTGTCTGCCCAAATTGCAGCGTCTTCGAGGGCCACTACTCCGTCGCCGAAAGGAACCGGAGCTATATCGACCGACTCCTCATCCTGCAACCAGTGCTGGGCCAGTTTACAGAAGTCCCTGAAGTCTGTCTGCTCGTCCCCGTTGACATCTCCTGATACCCTCAGCAGATACCACATCGTCTCATACACCGGCGATATCTCAACCACCGTCTGGCCGTTTTCGACATGCACCGGCACCGTTGTCTTGATCGTACCATCAGGCGACAAAGCATAGCACGTCAATCCCTTGTACCCGAACCGTATCGTCGCAGCTACCGGCTCAATTCGCACCGGCGCCGTCCCCCAGTTCGTCCCCACCGTCGTTCGGTCCGGCGAAAATACCATACCCGTATTCTCGCACCGCCCGCACGCCGTAATCAAGAACCTGTGCTTCGACTCCGGCGGAGAAACCGCGTCCCCGCTGTACAGAGACGTTATCGTAAGCGCCGCATAATTCGGCTCGTTGACCTCGACGGTGTTGCCCGTCGCAGCGGCGAACTTGCCCTTGTGCCCCACATATACACCTGCCGAAGGGCCGACCGCCGTATATATCCCCTTGCCGTCGATATCCACCTGCCAAGAAACCACCGTCGTGTTCGGTTCGTTCGACTCATCAATAACGCCCGTCTCGTACAGAGTATGAACAATCCGACTGTTCAGCAAATCCTGGCGCGCAATACCTGCCTTCTCTGCAAGCACTCCAAACATACCGCTTCCGTGTTTAAGGTGCAGATCCGCCAGCTCGCCCAGCGGGTCATTGGGGTTCGCCAGCCCCACGTAGGAATACGTATCGCCGACCGGCCCGAGGCCGCCGTATCGGAAGATATTCGCACCTGCTGTTATGAACCCCCACTTGGCAGCGTTGTGCATGATGTCGAAGTAGGCCGGGAAGTAGTTGTTGTACCACGAGTTTTCGGAGTGCGTGTACGTGTAAAGCCATAAGCCGTCCCAGTCCTGAGCAGCCGCGAACGATGCGAGCATCGGCACGCACGATACCTGTGAATCCAGCGGCGCGGGATGGTTGTACTCGCTGACCGTAAACGGCTTGCCTGAATACGTCGAACCCTTGCCGAGCCGCTCGGCCGCCAATGCGAAGACAGTGGCCTGGTCGATATAATCGGTCATCGGTTTCTGCTGAATATACCAGTCATCCGGATCCCACGGCACGTTCGGAAACACTGGATGCTGCCAGTACGCGTGACCGTCTATGAAATCCATATCGCTTTGCGCATACAAGCCCAGGGGGCCGAAAACAATCGTCCCCGTCACAAGCCCGTCATAACCGAGATTGTCTTTGATATAGCTATACATCCCGTCGAAATATGCCTTCTCCGTCTCAGCCAGAAACCGCATTCGGTCGATGGCCCGTTTCTTCACTTCTGCATCGACAAACAGTTGGACGGTACCTGCTTCGAGGCTCTCTCCTTCTGCCAGTCCGACCTGTCCACCGGTTCGTAGCTGCACGTCGTTAAGGTACCACGTCGTAGTGTCCCCACCCCCAAAGCTGATGTTCACTCGGCCGTCATTATCATCCGCAGAAGCTGTAAACCCGAATGTGAACGTCTGCCACTCGGTCGTTAATTCCACCGTCCGATTGAATCCCAGATTCGCCCAGGGACTGTGGTCCTGCATTACACTGCACCAGACAGTACGTGGTCCCTCAGCGGCAGCGTCAAAACTCAGCGTATAGTACTGCCCCTCCACGAGTTCGAGTTGCGGGTGCTTGACCTGCAGGTGCCAGCCCGTGCTGTCGGTGACATGGATCGTGAACTTCGCCGCCGTATTGCCGTCGTACGTCCCCAACTCGAACGTAGCATCGCATCCCTCATGTTCCTCCAATACCCACGCATTCGCCCCCGGATTATTGAAATGTTCCACAAAGCCCGTAACAACATTCGGCCCTAATGGCTCCACATTCGCATCCCACACCGCACGCAGGCTATTCGTGTCACCATACTCATCAGCTAACCAATCGTTGTACTGCCCCTGCAAAATATCCGCGTAATAGCTTGGTAGATTTCGAAGACTCTCCTCCCCGTTCCACATGAAGAAGCTGTCTTCGTTTGTTATCTCCACAAACCCCACCGCCGGGTCGTCCGCTACCCGCATTCCGCGATAGGGGTTCACCCGGTCAAGCATATCCCGGGCGTAATCCTTCTGTGCTTGTATGAGCTGCGGCACGAACAGTCCGACTATTTTGTCATAGCTGGTCCCGGGGTCCGGCAGGCCGATGTATTGGCTGTGCGCGCGACCCACGTGCAGATTCAGATTGACATAGATGCCCCTCTGAGCCAGCTCGTTCACAAAGTAATCGAGCCGATCCAGCGCTTCGGGATATATCGTCTGTCCCGTAGTCGGGTGCCATATACCACTCGGATACTTGGAAGTATCAAGGTGATGACACCGGACTGAGTTGATACCAGCCGCCGCCAGACGCTCAGCCACCGTCGGCGCGTCGGCAGAACTCGGCAGATTCCCCCCGAACGATAGATTCACCCCCCATATCTTGACTCGCTCGCCGCTTAGCACGAACCGGTCGCCGGCAACTGTAATCCACTCGCCGGTAGTATCAATAGGTTCGTTTTGAATGGCGATGAGCGAATTAGGGTCCTGCTGAGCCGGAATGACAAACGGGACCATCTGCGCAGAACACACAAAGGGGATGAGCATGGCAAATGCAAGCAAACTCGGTCGTACACGTCTCACAACAGCATTCCCGAACCAACCATTAAGGGTGTGGCAGACAGCAAAACCGATAGTATTGTACCAAATACACTCCCACCCTGTCAACAGTTACGAGGCGATTTACCGGGCCGGTACAGCTCCTGCGCAATCGACCTTGTTGCCGAAGAAATGATTGTCGCGGCAGTAGTTCTCGTCCGAGACGAAGAAACCACAGCAAGACACCGCTCTATACGGAAAATCTGCCTGCTTGTTCAGGAATAAGCTTAAGCAATGCCTGCGGCGCGTTTGGCTGATTCGACGGTGTTGTACAGCAGCATGGTGATGGTCATCGGGCCGACGCCTCCGGGAACCGGCGTAATAAAACTCGCTTTTTCCTTAACCGCCTCGAAATCCACGTCCCCCACGAGCCGATATCCCTTTTTCTTCGTAGCATCCTCAACGCGATTGACGCCAACGTCGATAACCACCGCTCCATCTTTAATCATGTCCGCTGTCACCGTGTTAGGCCTGCCCGCCGCTGCAATAACAATATCCGCCCGCCGCGTATGACTCGCTAAATCCTTCGTCCGCGTATGACACACCGTCACCGTCGCATTGCCCTTCTTATTTTTTTGAATCAGCATATTTGCCAACGGCTTGCCCACTATATTGCTTCGCCCCACGATAACAACCTCCGCCCCCTCTAATTTCACCCCGCTGCGAATCAAAAGCTGAATAACTCCGTGCGGCGTGCACGGCAGAAACCCCTTCTCACCAACGACCATCTTGCCGACATTGACCGGATGAAACCCATCGACATCCTTCGCAGGGTCTATCGCAAACAGAACCTCCCATTCATTCAAATGCCCCGGCAGCGGAAGCTGAACTAAAATACCGTTTATCCTTGCATCCTTGTTCATCCGCTCCACAAGCGCCATCAACTTCTCTTGCGTCGTGTCCTCCGGCAACCTGTTATCATCGGAATATATCCCCGCCTCGGCGCAGGCCTTCTCCTTCGCCGTGACATAAGACTGCGATGCCGGGTCCTCGCCAACTAATATCACAGCAAGCCCCGGTACGATACCCTTGTCCTTTAACTTCGCCACCTCCGCCTTCAGCTCCGCACGCATATCCGCCGCTATCTGCTTGCCGTCTATTATCTTCGCCGTCATCTGTCGTTTGCTCCTTGTGTAGGGTGGGGCTTGCCCCACCGAATATTGTCATTGCGAGTCCCCAAGGGACGTGGCAATCTCATTTTGGTCATTTGAATTTCGGTGCTTCGAATTTGTTTCGTATTTCGTGCTTCGGATTTAGAATTTTCTTAATATAGTCCCTGTACCCTACCCGTCTCAACGTCCACGTCGATATACCGAAACGCCGGATTCGACCCCGTACCCGGCATCAGCTTTACCTCACCCGCCAGCGGCACCACAAACTCCGCCCCCTTATACACTAAAATATCACGGATTGGAAGCTGCCAACCGATTGGCCTGCCCTTGAATCCCGGGTCGTAAGACAAGCTCAAATGAGTCTTCGCCATACAAAGGCCAAATCTGCTCGTCACCGGATCGGCCTCCAGCTTCTTTATCTTCTCCAGCGCCTTCTCCGTATATGAAACCCCGTTCGCTCCGTAAACCTCTTTCGCAACCCGCTCTATCTGCTGCCGAAGAGACATGTCACCGTCATACAGAAACCTGAAATCATTCTTCTGCTCGCATGCCTCAATCACAGCGTCCGCCAGCTCCAGCGCACCCTCACCGCCCTTGAGCCAGTGCTCCGATACCACGCACGTCGCACCGTGATGCTCGGCTATTATCTTGATAATCTCATGTTCCGCAGGACTATCCGTATGGAAACTGTTGATACACACTATCGGCTTTATCCCGCTCTTCTTCACTATGTTGATATGCGCCACAAGATTCTCACAGCCCTTCTCGAGAAGACCGAGATTCTCCTTCATATACGCCTCGTCAAGCCGCGCACCCGGCTTCACAGGAGGCCCCCCACCGTGCATCTTCAATGCCCTCGCCGTCGCCACTATCACAACCGCTGCCGGCTTCAATCCGCTCAGACGGCACTTCAGGTTCCAGAACTTCTCATATCCGATATCAGTACCGAACCCGCTCTCGGTGACATGATAGTCACCTAACTTCGTCCCAACCAAATCCGCGATCACAGAGCTTTGACCAATCGCAATATTCGCGAAAGGCCCCGCATGAACAAACACCGGCTGGCCCTCTATCGTCTGTAACAAATTCGGCTTCAGCGCATCGGCCATCCACGCCGTCATCGCCCCGTCAACCTCAAGGTCCGCCGTCGTTACGTCCTTGCCCTTCCTGTCCCTCGCCACCACCATCCTTGCTATCCGCTCGCGAAAATCCTTCAAACTCCTCGCCACAGAAAGTACCGCCATAACCTCGCTCGATACCGTCATCTGGAATCCCGAATCCATCTCGTAGCCGTCCATCTTGCCCCCCATCCCTATCCGCACATTCCTCAGTGACTGAGCACAAAAGTCCATCGCCCAGCCGATCTGAACCGAATCAGGGTCGATGTCCAGACGCTTCAGATTCCGCGCCGCCAATTTCTCGTCGTCGTAATTCCGCTCGTGCTGCATACGCGCCGTCAACGCAACCATCGCGAGATTGTGCGCGTTAGTCACCGAATCAATGTCACCCGTAAGCCGTATCGAAAACGGAATTAGTGGAACACACTGCGCAAGTCCTCCACCCGCGGCGCCTCCCTTTATATTGAAAGTAGGCCCCGCGCTCGGCTGACGTATTGCCCCAATGGGCCGCTTGCCGCGCTTCGCCAATCCCTGCACAAGACCTATCGTCGTCGTCGTCTTGCCCTCGCCGAACGGCGTCGGTGTTATCGCAGTAATGTCAACGTACTTCGCCGCCGGACTATTCTCCAGCCGACCCAGGACCTTCATAAAATCAACCTTCCCAAGCGTGTGACCTACCGGCAGCAGCTCGCCCTTCTCCAAACCCATCTCGTCTGCCAACTGAAATATCGGCTTGATGTTCTCCTCTGCCGCCTCTGCTATCTGCCAGTCCGCCATCTTTTTCGGGTCAAGATTCATAGCTCTTCACTCCACTAAAACCCTTCACAACTCTTCCGCAAACTTTACCACCACCCTAATCCCTGCCGCCTGACATGCTATCCTTACACGCCCGGACTTTCAGTCTATCATTTGCTGCCCCATATTGTCAAAGCCTTACTTCTACGGCACTTACAACTACCTGCCTCCCTGCCACATCCCCTCCTGCGAAAAACAAGACTCATCCCGCACCACCGGCAAATCGCCCCAGCCGCCCTTTTACGCTTTACTGCCACCGTTCCAGTCACTATTGTGTCATTATACGTTACGAACCAAAACTCTTTTTCCGAAAGGGCCGAATTATGAGAAAAACAGCTATATTGTTGGGCAGTTTAGCAGTTTTGTTTGCCCTCGATTACACTATTACCGCTCAGGACTCCACCCCTGCCAAATCCTCCGTCATTGCCCCCGGTGCAGAGCTAAAGCTCCTTGCCGAGGCCTTCTCATTCACCGAAGGCCCCGCCGCAGACAAAAAAGGCAACGTCTATTTCACCGACCAGCCCAATGACAAAATCTATATCTTCTCAACCGACGGCAAACTCTCCGTCTTCCTCGAAGGCGGCGAACGCTCCAACGGCCTCTACTTCGACGCCAATGGCGACCTCCTCGCCTGTGCAGACCTTTACAACCGGCTCGTCTCATTCGATATGAACGGCAAAATGACCGTCCTAATCGATAGCTACAAAGCTAAGCTCCTAAACGCGCCAAACGACCTCTGGCGGGACCTAAAGGGCGGCATCTACTTCACCGACCCATTTTACAAAAGAGACTACTGGAACAGAGGACCCTCCGAACAGGATGGCCAGCACGTTTACTACCTGAAACCAGACCGAAAAACACTAATCCGTGTCACCGAGGACCTCGAACAGCCAAACGGCATCATAGGCACACACGACGGCAAATTGCTCTACGTCGCAGACATCAAGGCATGGAAAACTTACGTCTATAACATCAACGACAACGGTACGCTCTCAAATAAGAAGCTCTTCTGCGAAACCGGCTCCGATGGCATGACCATCGACGACAAAGGAAACGTCTATCTCACCGGAAAAGGTGTCCCCGTTTTCAATCCCGCCGGCGAGCAGATAGACCACATCGACGTCAACGAGGGCTGGACTGCGAACATCACCTTCGGCGGACCTGAATTCGATACACTCTTCATCACCGCCTCCGATTCACTCTACGCCGTCAAAAGCAAAAACAAAGGCGTCACCTGGACAAAACCAACCGCCAAATCCGTCGTCGCACCCGGCGCAAAAGTCGAAAAACTCTCCGGCGGTTTCGTATTCACCGAAGGCCCCGCCGCCGATGCAAAAGGAAACGTCTATTTCACCGATATCCCAAACAACCGCATCCACGTCTTCTCCACAGACGGAAAACTCTCGACCTTCCGCGAAAACTCCCGCGGAGCAAACGGCCTGTACTTCGACCCCGACGGCAACCTCCTCGCCTGCGAAGGCGGCGGCAGACAGCTGGTCTCCATCGACCCTAAGGGTAATGTGACCATCCTTGCCGACAACTACAAAGATAAAAAACTAAACTCCCTAAACGACCTCTGGCGAGCACCAAATGGCGGAATCTACCTCACCGACCCCCGTTATGGCCGCAGCAGAGACAATATGGAACAGGACGGCGAGCACGTTTACTACCTCCCGCCCGGCGGCGGTGAACTCATTCGTGTCGTCGACGATATGGTCCGACCCAATGGCCTAATCGGCACCGCCGACGGTAAACTGCTCTACATCGCCGACCACGGTGACAGCAAAACCTGGGCTTGCAAAGTAAATCCCGACGGCACCCTCTCCGACAAGAAGCTCTTCGCCAACGAGGGCTCGGACGGTATGACAATCGATAACGAAGGCAACATCTATCTCACCACCGACGCCGTAAAGGTCTATAACGCTAAAGGCCAAAAAATTGAGACCATCAAAATCCCGGAACGACCTTCTAACGTCTGCTTCGGTGGCCCCGATAACAAAACGCTCTTCATCACCGCTCGAACCTCACTCTACTCGCTCGATATGCGAACCAAAGGCCTATAGAAAAAGGAAACCAGATATGTCACCACATAATAATCTTTTGAATCGCCGCCGTTTCCTCAGCCGACTCGGCTCAGGCCTCACCGCTGCCGCACTCGGCGCAAATACCCTCACCCTCCCCGGCTGCTCTAACCGGACAAACGCAAACTCGCAAACACCACGCTCCACTACCGCCGGCAAAAAACCGCTTTTTAAAAAACTCACCGAACCCGCCAGAGTTACCCTCGTCAAGGGAAACAACCGACGCGAAATCGTCTATCAGTCCCTCAAGATGATTGAAGACGACGTCCTTGCCTCAATCGGAAACAGGAAAATCCTCATCAAACCCAACATGGTCACAAGCTGGAACCCCCTCTGCGCCACCCACCCCGACGCCGTCCGCGCAATACTCGATGTTTTAACCCCCCACTACAAAAAGCAAATCATCATCGGCGAATCAACCGCCTTCGGCAGTACAATGGAGGGCTTCCAGACTTATGGCTACACCGCTCTCGCCGAAGAATACAACGTCCGCCTCGTCGATTTCAACGCCCAGCCCTGGCAGTATCGCTACGTCTTCGGCGAAGGCAACAAGGCCATTCCCATTCGTATCATCTCGACCTTTCTCGACCCCGACCTCTACATCATCTCCGCCGCCCAAATGAAAACTCACGACCGAGTCGTCACTACCCTCTCAATCAAAAACGTTATCCTCGGCTCACCCGTCAGCGACCACAACGGCAACGACAAAGTTCTCACCCATACTACCGGCCGTGCAGTCAACACCGTCCTGCACTACAATATGTTCCACCTCGCTCAGGAAATCTACCCCGACCTCGCCGTCATCGACGGCTTCGAGGCGATGGAAGGCGAAGGCCCCACAAGAGGTACACCCTTCGATGCAAAAGTTGCCCTCGCCAGCACCGACCCCCTCGCCGCCGATACCCTCGCAACGAAGGTAATGGGCTTCGACCCCACCCGCATCATGTACCTTCGCACTATGAATGAAGCAGGCATAGGCCAGGGCGACCTCGACAAGATAAACGTCCTCGGAACACCCCTGAACGAGTGCCTCTACCACTTTAAGCCGAATCACCGCATGGCCGAAATCTATGACCTGTAACATTCGGCAGGACTCGCAATGGCTAAAGCCAAATGCGACATCCGAATAGGAACCTCCGGCTGGTATTACGACCACTGGAAAAAACGCTTCTATCCCGAACACCTCCCAAAATCAAAATGGTTCCCATACTACGCCGACCACTTCGACACCGTCGAAATCAACAATACCTTCTATCACCTCCCCAAAGCCCAAACCCTCAAGAACTGGCACGCCCAGGCCCCCAACAACTTCCTCTACACGGTAAAGGCAAACCGCTACATCACCCACATAAAAAGATTGAAAGACACCAAAGATGAAGTCGCTCGCTTCTTCGAAAGAGTAAACCTCCTCAAAGACCACCTCGGCCCAATCCTCTACCAGCTCCCGCCTTCACTGCACAAGGATCTCGACCTGCTCGCCGCCTTCATAAAACTCCTTCCCAAAAAGCGCCTCGCTGTCTTCGAATTCCGACACAAAACCTGGTACACAGACGACACCTTCGAATTGCTCGATAAATCAAACGCCGCCTTCTGCATCCACGACCTCGACCACCTTGCCACCCCACGAACCATAACCGCCGAAACTATCTACATCCGCTTCCACGGCACCACAGGCAAATACAGCGGAAACTACTCCGGTAAAATCCTCGCCGACTGGGCCAAATGGATTAAATCACAACTCCCCCAAGTCACCGCCGCCTACGCATACTTCAACAACGACATCTCCGCCCACGCAATAAAAAACGCTGCAACACTGAAAAAACTGCTCGTTTCCTGACCACCCCCTCTCAATTCAGTACGTTCAGACCCTTGCTCACTGCGTACTCCCGCACCTTTGCAATCTCCTCAGCAGTACACCGCCGGTTTATCTTAGGATGACTCGACGCCTTAAAGCAGGGCCGATACTGCTCCATTACGTTGATCGTCGTAGAGGGACTGATTTCCTCCGCCAGAAAATCCATAATCTTGAAACTGCCCGCCTGTTTGTTCGGCAGCACCAGGTGCCTTACCAAAAGCCCGCGACTTGCAACACCGTTCGCACCGACCTTCAAATCCCCAACCTGCCGGTGCATCTCCTTCACCGCAGCAAAAGCAACCTCCGGATAATCCGCCGCATCTGCAAGCTCCTTCGCAACCGCTGAATCCGAAAACTTCATATCAGGCATGTAGATATCAACGTACCCCTCCAGCAACCTAAGCGTCTCAACCAGCTCGTACCCCCCGCAATTATACACTATCGGCAGCTCCAGCCCCCTCTGCCTCGCCAGTTCAATTGCCCCCGCCACCGCTGGTACAACATGCGTCGGCGTCACAAAATTTATATTGCCGCACCCATGACCATTCAAATCGAACATAAACTCAACTATCTGCTCCATCGTCCGCGCCTGCCCGTGGCGAAAATGACTGATATCGTAATTCTGACAGAACACACAACCTAAATTGCACCCCGCCAAAAATATCGTCCCCGAACCACCCTTACCCACCAACACACTCTCCTCACCGAAATGAGGCCCCACCGAGCTCACTATCGCCATATCACCTGTCCCGCAAAAACCAATCTCACCTGCCCGCCGATTCACCTTGCACATCCGTGGGCACAGCTCACAGGGATTCATCCCCTCCCACAGCCGACGAACCTTCTCACTGTACCTGCTCAGATTTCTGCCCATATTCTTCATAGCCGCTCACAAAAACCACACCTTACCACCATATTCTCAGCCACCCCACCCCCCAAATCAACCAAAATAGCCCTGAGACACCGTCCAAAATAAACCGATAAACAAAACCAATTGTGTTTTCAGGACTCCTTCAAACCGGTAAACTATACTACGACACTCAACAGTGAAAAAACTATGGCGAACAAACTCGACAAAACCAGGACAAAGCTCCAGCAGCTCACTGAGCTCCTGAAAGACAACAGGAGCATGGTCATACTAATGCAGGACAACCCCGACCCCGACTCCATCGCCGCCGCCGTCGCTCTGAGAAAAATCGCAAACACCTTCGCCGACATACAGTGCTACATAACACACGGCGGAACCGTAGGACGTGCAGAAAACAGAGCTCTCGTCAAATACCTCGCCCTGAATCTGCACAACTGCGACAAAATCGAATTCTACAACTTCGACCTCATAGCCATGGTCGATACCCAGCCGGGCACCGGGAACAACTCCCTCTCCCCTGACCTCTGGCCCGACATCGTCATCGACCATCACCCCTGCAGAAAACAAACCAAACAGCTCCCCTTCACCGACGTTCGAGGCGGATACGGCGCAACCTCCACCATCCTCGCCGAGTACCTCAAAAACGCACGAATAATCCCCGATGCCCCATTAGCTACCGCACTGCTCTATGCAATCCGCTCAGATACACAGGACCTCGGACGAGACGCTGCCGCCGCCGACGTAAAAGCTATCGAACTGCTATACCCACTCGCAAACAAGAGAATGCTAAGTGAAATCCAGCGAGGAGAGGTCCCGCGCGCATACTATCAAATGCTCGCCGACGCCCTCAAAAACGCACGCCTCTGCGGACACGCCGTTATCACATCACTCGGTCAGGTCGATAACCCCGATATGATCTCAGAAGTCGCTGACCTCCTGCTCAGAACCGAAGAGGTCACCTGGACTATGTGCACTGGATTCGCCCAGGACAAACTCCTTATCTCACTGAGAACATCCGACCAGAGCAAGCGAGCGGACCAGGTCATGCACAAAATCGTCGCAAGAAGAGGTACCGGTGGTGGACACCCAGCTTACGCCGGCGGACAAATCCCTCTCAAGAAAAAGACTAAAACCGAAATGGCGGAGCTCGAAAAAATCATCACCCGAAAATTCCTCACCGCTATCGGCCAAAACTCCTACAAACCCGAAAAACTCATCAAAACCTGATATCCCAAATCTTGCCCCTGCCGATAACCTCCCGCTCTCAAAACCAAACCGCCCCCGACCAAAAAACACCCTCCCAATTGGCCAAAACCGCCCCGGGAAACATTGACCAATCGCCGATTATTTATTATCATCGCTCCTGTCGCCAACGTAGCTCAACGGTAGAGCTCTGGTTTTGTAAACCAGGGGTTGTCGGTTCGATTCCGACCGTTGGCTTTCCTCTTTTGGCACAGACACCCACTGCCAGGCCGTCACTTTCAATGCCTGACTTCCTGTCATTCAGATGATATCCTCAAACCTCTGCCGTGTAAGATTACGTAGCATGCTCCGCTGTTCGCAAATAAGCTCTTGCCGGCCTTTAATCGCCACGAGACCTAAAGATTAGGCAGGAAGGTGGACGATAGCATAATTGTTGGACAGAAAAGCCGATTGGAGCATTATTGAAATGGGAGAACCTAAATGGCCAAACGCTTAATGATAGTCCTGATACTTGCTGCCCTGAGTCTCAATCTGACGCTTGTTACGGGCTGTGCAAATAACGCTCAGACCTATGGTGCTGTCGGAGCTACCGGCGGCGCAGTTATTGGGGCTGTAACCGGGGGCTTTGGAGGGGCTGTGGTTGGAGCAGCCATTGGCGGAGGCGCCGGCTACGTTATTGGCAACGAAGAGGACAAGTAGTCGGCAAGCCCAAAAACCAGCTCAATCGGACATGCCATAAGGGATTCCTTTAATGGGTCCCATACACCCTCGGCATCCCTGCCTCCTCCCTGTCCGCTCAACAATCCCGCAGTTCTGCCACACAACCCCCGAGTCCCAAAACACGCCTCCAAGATTTCCATCCGGACGGTTTGTATCGTATCCTTTACTATTGGAGAAGCGATATTTAACACCCTCTGACATTTACCGACCGCGCAGCGCAAATCTCGCCGATGCTGCCCGAAACTGCTCTAATTTATCGGAGCCCAAACGAGATTCTCACAAAGCCGCATCAACCGGATTAACAGATGTAAAGCTATGCTGGACAAAAACCAAACCAAATCCGGCTCAATCACCAACAAAATCCGCTCCCTGCCCTGCAAACTGTTGCTCCTCATCCCGTGGGCATTCCTCGGCGCAGGTGCCGGCGTCCTCATCTACCAGGTACACCTCTGGCAAAAAACAAAATCATGGCTGCCAATCCGCGCATCCGTTCTCATCAAAAGAATCCTCCCGCCCGAATTCTTCCAACAGCTCTCCACCGCCGACCCGCTCGGCCTGAAACAATCTGCCTCCGCCGCATTGAACGCATCCCTCGCCGCATTCCTCTTCACCTGCGGTGTGCTTCTCCTCATGCTTGCTGTCCTGGTCTTAACTTCCATCGACAATAGAGCCGCCAGAGAGAAAATCAACGAACAAAAAAAGCACCACATCCCAATCGAATACGCAACCTGACCCGCTCAACCCAGCCGCTCCAATTCCTGTCTCCGCTTAACCTCTGTCCTGTCAAGCAATTAACCCTATCACCCGCTCAAAGCTGAGATCACAAAGCCGGCTGCCATGGCCACTGAGCCGAGCAGGTGCAGCAGGATTGTGACGGCGCTTGCGCGGTGCTGAGTTTTGCTCGGCTTCGCTAAGTCACTGCTATTTGCGAACTTAACGGCTACAATCGCAACGGGGAGGGTAAGCAGATAAATTACACCGGCCCAAAGAAATGGCTTGTGAATAAGCGTGTATGCCGCTGCCAGAAAATAGGTTGCGATAAGGGCGATTCTGTAAATCCATGTGCAGCAAGGGATTCCGAAAACGACAACCAGCGTTTTTTTATCGACCGCGGCGTCGGCTTCTCTGTCGGGGAATTCGTTTATCAGGATAACAAGCAGGATCAGTATCGCAACGATCAAGCCCGGTATAAGTGGTGTAATATCAATGACTTGCGCCTGGAGGTAGTAAGAGCCATAGACGGGCAAAAGGCCGAACAGGATACCGATGATGATTTCGCCGACGCCGCGGTAGCCGAGCTTGACCGGTGGCGCGGTATAGAAGAATCCGCCGACAAGACCGACCAGGCCAAGGAGCAAAATGAACACGCTGCCGGTCAAAAGCAGGATGACACAACCTACTGCACAGCCAAGGGTTAGGAAAAACAGGGATGCCAACAGCGTTGCTCCTGGTGACATTACGCCCTGTTGGATGAAGCGTCGGCCACCGGAGAATGGGGTTACGTTGGTGTTTAGCCAGTCATTTCTGGAGAGGTGGTCGAAATAGTCGTTTGCGATGTTGGCGCCGGCGTGCAGAGCCATGATCGCAAGTGCTGCTAAGATGAAGAGATGCAGTTGCAGAGAGCCGGCGGCTGCGTAGCCGAGGGCGGTGCCGACGAGGACGGGGGCGGCACTGGCCGTGAGGAATTTGGGCCGCGAGGCCAAAAAAAGTGTTACAAGGACTTGACACCTCGACGGCGGGTCGGGTGTAACTTGTTTGTTTACAGTGGCTTGCATTCGCTTATGATTTCCTAAGTTCTGACAGGTCTGGAGGGGGCATTATCGTTATCTGGTGGGGGAATTGCAAATGGAATGTACCGAGGATTTTTTGGCGGCTGGGCTAACTGCTTGACAGGACAGAGGTTAAGCGGAGACAGGAATTGGAGTGGCTGGGTTGGGTTTTGGTTAAAAATGGTGGAAACAGGTCCGCCGGAGGCGGATAAACCCGCCAGACAGAGCGGCGGGTAAAGGTTGGGGGTATACTGGCCCCGTGTAATGGTGAGACACCTATTAGGGTATAAGTTATGATGCTGACGCCTGACGGAAGGAGCCCGTAGGGCGGCTGGAGTCAGGCGTCAGTCGAATCCTTGAGTCAGAAAAGGGAGAAAAGGGGAGAAAAGGGGGGGGAGAAAAGGGGTCAGGGGGGAGAAAAGGGGTCAGGGGAGAAAAGGGGTCAGGAGCATTTTCTGTGTCGGGGGAGAAAAGGGGTCAGGAGCATTTTCTGTGTCGGAGAAAAGGGGTCAGGAGCATTTTCTGTGTCGGACGCGAGGTTGCAGAGTCGTCGGAGAAAAGGGGTCAGGAGCATTTTCTGTGTCGGACGCGAGGTTGCAGAGTCGGAAGGAACAATCTAAGGATTGACACGGGTTTTTCAGCTTTTTTCCTTTAATCCGTGTACTTGTCCGCTTTTTACCCGCCTTTGGCGGGCCGGCGAAATCCGCGTCCACAAAACGAACTACGCGATACGCAATACGCGATACGAGATACTCTCCACCCTACCGAGTTACGAGAGACGATCAGATTTCACTTGACATCTAACTTCCCATGTTGTATAATACCCAGTTAACATATGAAAGCTTGATAAAAAACTAAAATTCGGAGGGTTTGAAAATGACCGCCCATTTACAAGATGTTATATTTTGTTTCTCAGCCCTTGAACTTTTTCAAAAATCAGTGTCAATCAGTGTCTAAAAACAAACCGCCTATATTGCCCAACTTAACTTGCTGGCAATTTACAACCTTTTTATGCAAAACGAACCCAATGTCAAAATAATTAGACAACATTTAACTCTATGCGCAAAAAGGACTTACAGAAAATTTCTTGGAAAATGCGGCAAAAAAACGAACCCAAACGAACCCAATTCAAACCCAATTCAAACCCAATTTTCCGCCGAAAGCCCTCGGCTTTATGCCGGGGGTTCTACCCAGACCTCAAACCGGGGACCCAATTCGAACTCGAAGCTTGCCCGCCTTTCCCTTGGCGGGCGCAGTTTACCCGCCTCCGGCGGGACCCCGGACTCCGATCCAGGGCCCAGTTCGACCCCGCCACTGGCCGTTT
>JAUVYV010000109.1 GCA_030602885.1 Phycisphaerales bacterium | reverse complement strand
CATGATGCCGGGTATGATAATGGGATGGCCCTGGAGCATCGAATCCATCCCCTCCGGATGGCACCTTTGCGACGGCACTATGGGTACACCCGACTATCGCAACTGTTATCTTGCCTGTGCCGGTGATATCTACAACCCAGGTGACTCTTTCGGTAATGACGCCCAGGTTCACACGTTCACCGGCGATGGCCATGCCCACTCATTTTCTGGCCCTAACCTTTTAGCTTCCGGTGTTGACATTCAGAAGTTTATCGAGGATGCACCGGCTGTTGGAACCACAGGTTCGTCAGACAACCGCCCACAAACCAAAGCCATCAACTGGATCATGAAACTTTAAGGAGACCGTAATGTTATTTGGAAAAGACCTTTGGAACGCGTTGAGATTCTTGATCCAATTACTCAAGCTTCTCATCGAAATGTTTGGAGATGACGATGACAAAGCAAACGCCGAAAAAAACAACATCAAGCTCTAAGCCGACACAAAAGCCGAAAAAGCACGGCTGGGGAATCGACCCTGAAAAGTACGCAGCAGCGCGTAAGAAAAAGTAGATCCTCCGTCTAAGCCGTCTAAAAAGTTTGTGAGTCCTATCATACTCAAGTCGCAATGTCCCCACCTTGTTTTTAGCGATACCAGGCAAGTCTTGACCCGCCGAACACCACGTCCCGTCTGCGACTTGCAATGCCGGCACCGCCTGAATCCCCAACAACACCAAACGGCCCTGTCCCCCTGACCTCTTCCGGAGGGGGACAGGTTTTTTTTTGAAGGAATGGTACAATGTCAAACGAAAGGAGCTCAAAATGGAAAAAAGAAAACTACTGCAATACATCATCGACCGTGCCGAAGCTGCCGTTGCGTCTCTCGAAGCTGAGAAGCCCGACGATGTCCACGAGGCCCTCGCTGATGTCATCGCAACTGCCGACAAACTCCTCCACGCTGACTGAGCCACTCGATGAACTGTTTCGGGGCCTGGCTTCTGGCCGGGTCCCGAACTTCATCGAGATCATGTCTGCAATCTCCGCCATCTCAAATCTTTATCCTGGCTGCCAGGACTGTTAATTCCAGCAAATGTCCAGGTGAAAAACCCGATAAAATACAACGCGAAATCCACAACCGAAAAATCCACATCAAACCACACAGCAGCATACTTGCAGCAAACTTGCAGCAAATTATCATTGGGGGCGAAAAAAAACTACAGCAAAAGAGCAGCAAACTATTTTTGGGGGCGAAAAAAAACTACAGCCCAATGCACGTTTGTTCGTAAGCACATTCGCGAGTTGAACATCGGTAGTAGCCGTCGCGTCCGCATTCGCGTCCGCGATAGCGGCGTAACATTCGTAAGCACAATCGCGAAACAACGCACATCATAGCTGGAGAAAAAACAAAACCCCACCCACCCACCCTTTCGCAGCAGCAGCATGTGTTGTTGTCGTTTTTTCTTTTTTTTCCTTTGGGCCCCCTCCTCGGTTCCCTCGTCGGCCGCCGGTGCCCTTGCGCAGTCGCCCAGCGCTCATGTCCCCACTCGGTTTTTTCGACCGTGATTTATTTGGCTCACTTTTCCTCAGCACATCACCCACAATCCGTCAAACAAATCACGGTGGGAAAACACACGGCACCGCAAAAACCGAGAGACGGTGGGGACATTCCCTTATTTTTTTGGAAAAGCAAGAAATCCGTACTGAAATTCGTACAGGTTACGAATTTCTGAAATGTATCAGGGTTACATTTCTACTGGTAAGTGATTTTCTAAAAACTTTTGAAGCAAAAGTTTTTCTGGGTAGACGAAAATCACGTGAAAATCCAGGGGATTTTCTTAGGGTTAAAAACAAAAGAGGAACGCACAACATCGACGGCTCACTTCGTTCGACACGTTGATGTTGTGCAGGGAGTTTTCTAATCAGGCCGGAACGCATCGAGTCGGCAGGGAACCCGTACCCCCTGACAGCCGACTCGTGCTCCGGTACGCCGCGGGCAATTGCAGGGACGGCCTTGCAGGCCGAGTGCCAACGCTATTGCGGCTACCGGTCCGGCCACACCGCCGGTAGTCTGTCGACCGGCGGCGGACTCCGCTCGCACTGCCCGACCATTCGGGCAGCACTCTCGTAGTCCCGCGTATGTTTTTCTAAAGCACGATCCAAACCATGCCGATATTGACATCGAGCGGAGAAAATGTTACTCTTGAGCTTTATACTCCTCCTAATTTGACTCGATCGGGGGGCCTCGGTGGTTTTCCCCACCAGGCTGCTGAGGTCCTCCCGGTCAAATCCAGCCAACCCCACCACCACATAGCGATTCGGCGCCACCACCCGCCCCAGGATCGATTTTGCAGCGCTGGCCCGCCCCCCAGCACCCTACTTTCAGCCGGCCGATGTCCGTTTCCACGCAGAAACGGACTTCGAATCACAGCAGCCCTGAAAAAATGTCCGTAAAGAAATGTCCTTTTTTCTGTTGACGGGATGTCCGTTTGCCGATACTCTGGATATCAAGAATGTCCGTTTACAAAAACATACTGAAACCGTTGGCCTGGTGGGTCCTGGTTATCGTCGTGCTGACCATCGGGATTTGGCTCTGCTTTTTGGCTTACTACGCCTGGCCGATTGCGATGGACAGCTTCGGTGAGCTGCCAGACTTACCGTAAACGCCCTGCAATTTAGGAGTTAAAAGATATGTTATGTTTCACTCGACCCCAGGGGGAAATCGGTAACCACCTGATTATCAGACCGTTCGAATGTCACCACCTACCCACCAACCCACAGAAAGGAGCAAATGCCATGGAACTACACGAACTAATCATCAAAGCCCACGCCCGGGCGCACGCTGCTGAGCTCGCAGTGCATG
>JAUVYV010000105.1 GCA_030602885.1 Phycisphaerales bacterium | reverse complement strand
AAGTGGCAGCGAGGGGCTTCAACAAAAGGGACATCACGTTGGGGACCTGGTGTAACTTTGGCCCGGGACGACTATGCCCGTGGTTTTGCTCCGTACCGCGATGCAATCGAGCGCGTGACACTGCCGCCGCGATATGCACGCAGGGATCCTCGTAACCTTGAGCGCGTCAAGGCGATCGTAAATGCCCTGACAGCCGCCAAAGAAGCCCGGCTTGGCCGGTAAGAGAGGAGGTGGTGACAAGTGGAGTTCATCCATAGTGTACTAGCACAAGATGAGACTGCGGCTGCCGGCACAGTTGAACCTTACGATTTGCCGGTCAATCCTCTCAGCCACATCCTGATTACGTTGAAGTTCATACGCACAACTGCAGCCGAAGCCAATGTACCTGCATTTTCGCGTGTTCTGAACTTGATGGACAGGATCGAGGTGCTCTACAAGGGTTCGGCGATTTTTTCGATGTCGGGACCCGATGCGGTGGCTGCCGGCCTTCTCGTAGCCGGCTTCGAGTCGTGGGGCCTCAACTACAGCGGCGTTGCTGTTGAGGAGGGCTCGTTTACGTTTCTTGTACCCATGACGAGGTTCCTGTACAGCGAGAGAGAGTGTTTTCCGCGCTCGACTCGAGGCGAGCTGATACTGCAGATAACTTATGAGGCAGCGTTTACAGGGATGACGGATGTTCAGGCACAGATTGAAACTGTCGAATTACCTGACGCCGCGCCCGAGCAGTATCTGCGCATGACAACGTTGTCACTGACGCCGGCCGTTGCAGGTGAGCATGATGTAGAGCTGCCTATTGGGAATCCGATATCGGAGCTCGTTCTGTTTGGTACAACGATTCCTGTCGGTGCTGCGGATGCTGCGACTTTGGGCTTCCTGCAGATTCTGGTGGACAATCACCGGCGCTTCTACTCGCATACGAACTTCGAGACGGTCCACAACATGGCCGGTCGAATGCGTGCTGCGCCTGGCTACTGGGGATAGCATAAGCATTGGGCCCCGATTGCGGGTGCTGCGGATGCAATCATTGACTCTGTTATCGCGGGTAATCACTTGCTCAAGCAGTATGTCCACGTGCCGTTCGATATCTTCAGAGATGGTCGCTATGCGCTGCAGACTGCAGGTAAATCCGATGTGGTACTGCGAATCGGCGTTGACGTTGGCGGCGAGGCCGCGCTTCGAGTGATTCCCTGCGAGATCGTCCCGGCTGCGCGAGGTATCTGAGAAAGAGGTATGGTTATGAACACCTGGTTGTTACGTTTGATAGCGTTGGTTCTGGCTGCGCTCTCGGGTCCTCTGAAAGCGGAGCTCATAAAGTTCGCTAAGGAATTTAGAGAAAAGGCTCGAGAGACGCCGAATCCGTGGGACGACTTTGCAGCTGATATCATCTGCTGGCTCTTAGGGATTCCGTGAGTCGATGGCTGAGGTTGTCACTGGATTAAGACGTGCTGCCGGCGGGCTTATTATGCCGAGAGCTCGCGAGTCACGGGTAATCTGCTGTCACGTGATAGTGACTGCTGGCGTAGGTGTTTCGTCAATGGACTTGACAGGCGCTGTCGGCCGCGATGTATGGCTGTTGGGTATGGATTTGTGGGCTTATCACAGAGCTGCCGCCGACTGGGTTGGTGGCTTTATCTCGCCGCGAACTGGAAGTGGCAAGGACCCGACAGCAAGTGAATTGATCAAACGCTGGGACCAAATTATCGACCTGAGTGCTGTGGGAAAGAAAGCGATATACTGGCTCGGCGAAGACCATCATTGGAGTTTTAGTTTCAATAAGCTGTTCACCGGGGAAACCAGGCGTTTCGGTGTTGCTGTGACGAACGGTTATAATTTGGTGTGGGATTTGTTCGCAGCTTTTACGATTAGTGAGGGTTAAAAAATCATGGATATTCGAAATTGGCCTATCGACCGAATCATGCAGCTGCCGGATTGGTGCTTCGGTCGGCGTTGGCCGATTATATTTTCGCATACAACACTGACAGCCTCGTCTGATATCTATTTGAGCGAGTTTGCCCTGCCGGATCGGTGTGTCCTTTGGGAAATCGACCAAGACATTAAACCAAACGTAGCATTTATCGGCAACCCCGTATACTTTTCTGGTATTGCGCTTAATGATAACGTGCCAGCGAATGCAGCGGAGTTTGCAGCGTGCGAAAATATGATGCCCGGTTGCGATAACATCTTGAACCAAATAAAAGGGTGGTATGGCGAACTGTCACTTAGACGCCTACGATATCCCTATCAGGCCCAGGGCAGAAGAGTTACTTATTACTTCTATAATTGGACCAGTGATGATGCGGTTCATGCTTTGTCATTGATTTTTAGCAGCGTTCCTACGGAGGTGCCGGATTGGTTGATCTCGGGCCCGGGCAGAAGCCTATAGTTATGACGCACTATCCGCACCTGTTGATGGAGGACACTGAGATTTGGTCTGCGTACCTGGCGGACCCGGTAGCTCCGATTAAAAAGGTGTGGTATGATGTGCACGTTGGATAAGCTGTGCCTTTGCCTGTGGGTGCTGATGATATTGACAGACGGATCGCTGCAGGTGTCACGCGCAAACGTATCGATGTTGTTTGTCACGTTGGCGGAGGTTATTGGGTCGTTGAGATCAAGCCGTTTGGCTCGATGCTGGCGTTTGGCCAGGCGATTTCCTACTCGAGCCTTTTCATCCGTGATTATGAGCCTGATGGTGAGGTCTGGCCGGTTGTGATCTGTTCTGAGGTTGATGCTGATTTGGTTGATGATTTCGAGGCCGCGGGGGTTGTACTCATCAAGGTCTGACGGAAAAAACAGAAAAAAGTTGCGCACGATTTATTTGCAGACATGCCAATCTGCTGGCTTAGCTCATTCTCTTAATCACGCTGCGCAGATTGTCAGCAAACAACTGGAGGGGACATCAGGCTAACCG
>JAUVYV010000084.1 GCA_030602885.1 Phycisphaerales bacterium | reverse complement strand
TTGTAGTTCTTGCTCATCTGTAACTCCTTTTACCTGAAAGAGTTTTTTATTTGAGCTTGACCTACAGGAATGCCGATGTATAGTGCATCCTTGTAGTGTCCAAAGCTTTCGGGCCGGCTTCTGAAGAGTCGGCCTTGTTTTTTCTGCTGTAATCATCGGCTTACTGTGAAAACTTGCAACAGGGAATTTTTATTTAACGTCGGTTGCTCGAATGGTCGATGAGGGGGGTGTTTCCATTTTAGTTCTCCCAAAGGCAGTGATGCCCTGGGCGGCGCTGATACCCCCTCAGTAAGCCGCCCTCTTTTTTTCATTGACTTTTTGGTACGAATGTTGATAATCAAGTTGTGCTTAAACTTGGACGATGGTCGGTTATTACATCTCCTCCTCCCGGCCATCGCCTTTTTCTTTTGCGCCTGGGTTTGACAACGTGGCCTGGTGATGTTAGAATCGGCAGGTGTTCGTTGAACGTTGGTGACATCCCTTTGGAAGTCCCTCCGGGGGATGTCACCTTCTTTTTAGGATTTCGTTTCTGTGTGGGTGACGTCTCCTCCATCTCTTTAGCTTGGGACGTCACCTTGTTTTTTGAGGTCCGGGGGCCAATGGCTCCGAAGCCAGAATTGGCAGCAATCTGTCGGAGCGTTGCGATGCAATGTTGTTTCACTGAGAGTCCCCGCACCTACAACCACATCACCCTGACGTAACGGGATAGTCTCGGCCGGCTTGTGTTTAAGGCACAAGCCTTCCTCGTTACTCAACTTCTTAAAGTGTGCGCAAGTGATGCAAGTACGATGTGGGGACATATATATATCTCCTTTCGCAAGTTATCCTATGTGCTGCCGGCCAGGCCGTCAATCGCTTTGTCCTGGTCCACCTGGCTCGGGTGAGTGTAGATCTGAGTTGAACTGATCCGTTTGTGACCAAGCATCTCTTGAACTATCCGTAAAGATGTCACTCGCATAAGCCTGGTTGCAAAAGTGTGGCGTAACATGTGGGGGTGAACGTGACGGTGACACGCTTTCAGACCTGCCTCAGCGAGAATACGCCTGACTTGCTGAGGGCTGAGCTTTTCCTTGCGCTTCGAAGAGTAGAAACACAGTGACGTATGCTCGCGATCGTCCGGCAGCCAGACGAAGAAGTAAATTGCCTCGATGGCTGAGTGCAGATGGTCTGTGAGTTTGATCAATCGCTCTGCTTTACGCTTTGCAATCTGACGGCGGACCAGAAGTGAATGGACAGGCTGATTTCGAATGACCAGGTCGGAGATCTGAAGCTGGAGGACCTCGCCGATTCGCAGACCCGCATCGAGCATCAGCAGCGCGATGAGACGGTTGCGATGTGCGACCCTGCGGGAAGGATCGGTGTCCTTGTGCTTGACGAGCTCCTCGAGGAGAGCCAGGCACTCCTCAGGCGTCAGTGTTCTTGGACTTGTCGTTTTCATGATTTACTCCTTTCGAATCCAGTACCAAAAATAGCCGATCAAAAATCCCATGAACAGGCCTAGGCCGTAGGCCAGCAAAATTATTACCTTGATGGGCATAAGCGCCTCCTTTCTGCAAAAGAACATTCTTTACTCTGAGAGTATTGGTAAAAAGCACATTCTGTCAATAGCAAAAGGAACTTTTATTTTGGAACGTATTTTTAAATCGAACTGAGCCGGCTCATGATATCAAGTTCGCTTTTGTGGTAAAAGGAACATTAGGCGCCAGTACGAGAGAGCAACGAGACAATTACGCCGATAATGCGCCAGTGAGGCGGTTTGCGTAAAGAAACGTGAAAAACCCCCAGCCGCCGATTCGCTGAGCCGCAGGCCGGCAGGCTACCTGCGGGCCCCGGCGGGGACGTGCGAAGTGCAGCGAGCCGTCCCCGCCATTACATAGGCGCCTTACGTCACACGCCGACCTTGTCGGGCTAGCGAGTGACGTAAGTTCCTGCCGTGTACGCAAAATTCGAGAGGGGGACCGGCTTTTGCGCGCGCAGCAAAGCGGAGTGCGGCAAAAGTGTTCGCGGTGGTGAATCGAATTTTAGCAAGGTTATTAGAGATGGTTTTCCCCCTGCAAAATCAACAACCTCCTCCTTATTTTGGAGTGCCAAGGATAGGGGGGTGTTTGCGGGGGGAAAAACTTCGGCGAACCTTGCGGCGATTAGTTACTGGTGATGTCACCAGTAACTAAGTACACGGCGGAAAGCAAGGCCGCCGGCAGCAGCCATCGGCGGCTTTCCTTCGTGCCGTTGAACCAATACGGCCGGCTCAGGCCGTCCCCTGAATGGTGACGAATAGCAAAAGGACGCTCCACTGGATTACGGCTTCGCCTTAGTTCGTACGAATCTTAACTTTGCTTGTGCTGCTACCAGGGCCCGAATAGTTGGTCGCCAATTTTTCTTGCGAATCGCACCAGGACGCGGCAATAGTTGGTCGCCTTACGCCCTGGGACGGCGGCACAGTCACCCCCTCGAGGTGAAAAAACGAGGTAAGATTGACGGTTTTTGTTTTTTTCTACGTTTGAAATTGTAGTGTGGTTTTTTTGAGTTTTTTGTTCTTTTTTTGCTTGTTTTTTTTGATGAATTTTGGTTTGTTTTTTTCTTTTGACGTTTGTTCCTGTTGGTATTTTCATCCCTTGATTTTATACTATTCCTGATAATGTATCTTCAAATACTGTTTAATGATTGAATGTGCCCAGATGGTCTTTGTTTTCAGTCGTTTGGTGGTGTCAGTATCGGTTCCAGGTTGTTGTATATTCGATAGATGTTGATTTTTACAAACCAGTTCCAGCCAGTCAGTGTCACCGTCCCTTTCCTGTTGGTTGTTATTCGATGGTTTTTTGCGTAGATTGTCCATAGTTCGGTTTTGTTCTCTTTTGCGCAGTCTTTCCATGCTTGGGTACATTTTACATAGGCATCACGTCTTTTTTTTTGCAACGTTGTTCGTTGTTTTACTCGTCTCTGTGTAGTTTTTATCCTGTTCATATATGGTCCTCGTGTTTGTTGGTTGGTTTTTTTTTTGTACGCTGTTGTCTGTGTCCCCTGGTTTTTTCCTCGTTATAATGGCGGACCCGGGTCACCTGAGCAACGAAAATAGTCATGGATCTGACCGACGTATGCGCAGGCCTCTTCCAGGGTGATGTTCCAGCCGACAGGTTTGTCCCAAAAAGCATGCTGTGATTCTTTTACTTGCATGCGGATCAGTTTCGGGGCGATCTGGTACGCCATGCCGCGAAAGCGACAGCGCAGAGTCACCCAACTGAAGATGTTGCTGTAGATTATACCCTCGTCGGCTGTTTGCCAGAGCTGACCGATGTCAAACCAGTGGATTTTGTAAGGGTGAGGGGCGGGGGTGACTGTATGGACAGTGCCTTCGAAGGGGCTTTGGCCGCATACACCGAAATCGTACATCTTGTGAGACATTCGCCCTACGAGGCCGCCCCACCAGATTCGGTGTCCCCGGCGAATTATGATTCGGCCAGGCGTGAAGTAGGTGAACCCGCCACAGCCTCTAAGCCACGACAAGAAGCTGAAAACGAGTCCGAGCATTATGATACCGCCCCAGAGTGTAAGTGCGGGGACGGCAACGGCGGCGGCGGAGCTCGAGATCCAAGCGAGCATATTTGCTTTAGCACCGACCAAAGCAACGGTTGCGGGTAGTCCTTTGGACCATTTTAGGATGTAGAACCATTTGCAGGTCATGAGAAACATCAGTGTTTTAGTCAAACCCCACTCCGCCCAGCCTGGCTGCCAGACAAGATTGATCCAGTCTCTGATTGCGTCCGGGTAAAAGCCGGCGTACTCGACCGGCTTTAGTTCGGGTTTTGAGAATGACGGCTGCTTGTGTCCCCATAATGTCTCGAGACTGTAAACAACGTAAATACCGGATGGGATTTCCTCATCAGGGAAGCCCTCGTCCGGATAGGCCCAGCGTTCAGCCCATTTTTTTGAGCTGTACCAAAAGCGCTGCAGAACCTGTGCCCTGGTCGGCGTTCTTTTTGTTGTGCGGGGTTTTGCTCGCATGTGCTGGCCGGATGCGTCCTTGCCGAAATACACCCCGCCAAACCCGCCTTTGATTTCTTCGATGCCGTCACCAGGTATTATCTGGACCATTTTTTTTGCCTTAGCAGCGCTGCTTAGTGGAAAAAATTATGATCTTGTTTCGTGCATACCAACAGATTCGCTTTGCGGTTGTCGAAGCCGTTGCCGTTCAGGTGGTGCACACCCTTACCACGTGGGCAGTGCATAATCTGGCGGTGCATGTAAACGTGATAGGTCGAATTTTTCGAGCGAACCACACGTGCAGCATAGTACGTATTGCCATAACGATGTACATGCCACTTG
>JAUVYV010000055.1 GCA_030602885.1 Phycisphaerales bacterium | reverse complement strand
TTGTGCTGGCCGCAGTCGCGCCTCCCGCTTGTAGTTCGTTCGCGTGGTCAATTCCCCCGTCGCGCTGGGGCGCTCCGCTCCCCGGCTCGGCTTCGCTCGCCTCCCCTGGGGCCCGCCGGTTCCCTGCGCGCAGCGTCTTGCCGCAAGGTTAAGCTGTCGACAGTCCGGCGGGCTAACCGAGAAAGCCGGGGCTCCGCCCGGCTTCTCTTGTGATTCCTTCTGCTGTTGTTGTTCATTCTTTTTCCTCTGTGCGTCCGCAGTCGCCCTGCTCCGGCCCGCAAGCGGGCACTCCGCATGTCGTTATGAGACAACCCCCTAAAGTGGGTTTTCTCAGACTCTTTCCCCAAGCGGCTGGGCCCCCCAGCCTGTGTCGCTTCGCGACGAATTGACCGAAAACGCTCTGGGCCCGGGCAAGGTTGCCAGCAAGGCTGGCGTTTTTAACAAGGGGTCGCTAACTTCGGCCAATTCCCACCTGCTTCGCTCAACCGCTCAGCTGTCCTCCACGTCCGTGGAGGACGGGGGCTCCTCCGGCCCTGTCGGGCCTCCCCCGCCCGCCCCTGTTGCGCTCGCTTCGCTCGCTTTTGTTTCCGTAGTCCTCATAGTCTCAAGCTCCGCTTGTAAAAGGCTTTGCGATCGTCATTCTGCGATCGCAGAATCCAGGCCATGTCAATGGCCTGGTTTTTTTCCCGGACCCCTGCCTTGATTCCGATTTGGGTCCGTCCGGCTGGAGATCATGCGCTCCAGGAGCGCGCCCTGGCTGGTCCTCAGATTTAGCGTTTTTCGCCAGGTTGCGCCCCTTGCCCCTCATCTTGCCAGGGCCTCAGGATTAGCTGTGGCGCCGTTACTTCGGTCATCTGGCCCCCCAGTACCCCCTTTTTGCAGGAACGGAGCCTGGTCGCGTTTGCCCCTGGTCCCGGACGATCCGCCACCCCTAACTATTTAGACATTTTTCGCCATATTTTCGAAAATGTCGGAATTGTGTTCAAGTGTGACCTAAATCGGACCGATCATTTAAATCGATTTAAAAAATTGTCGTAAAATAAATGTCGATTTAATGCTTGACAGGTTGTCGCGTTACCCGTATTCTCAATTTCCATAATGTCGCCATTGGGGCGACCTCATATTTAACTCTTTTTGAAAGGGCAGTAAAATGATGTCAGAAGAAGAAACCGCCAACATTGTTACGCTTCTCGGAGATCTCGAACTGGACTTGCGCAACGGCAATGTCCCGTCAGCGAGATTGCTAATCATTTCTATCGTTAATTGTCTGCTTCTAAAGGAGCCTCTCGAATGGAAGATGTTAGGGGCTTTTTTTAACGACCATTTGGAGGAGGTTGAGTCCCGGACAGCTCTTTTGCATTTCTTGCCCAAACTGAAAGCTATGATCTGTCCTTCCCAGCCAGAACAGGAGGCGGACTCCGAGTGTTAGACTTGTTTTCGCTTACTGGGACCATCGCGGACGGTTTCCAAGGCGCCGTCCGCGAAGGCTGGACATCTGTTCACGTTTGTCACTTCGAAGGTGATCTTTGTGTCATGCCATCCGGCCATGCTTTTTATCGCCATAAGGTTTTTTGTTGTTATGATCTCGAGCGCATCAAGTCCGGTTTTTCTTCTGAGGAATGGCTCGAATTGTTAAAACCAATTATTGAATTTTATTCGGAGTATCAAAAGTGTCCATCCAGCCAAAAACCCTTTCGGTCACTGAATGTCACCTGATCCTTACCGCTCTGTTTATTCAGTGTCGCACACCTGGTCAGAAGAAAAGATCTATTCGCAATCACTGTATGGCTGTCCTCATGCTCGATGCCGGTCTGCGAGTCGGTGAACTTGTTCAGTTGCGGCAGCTTGATCTTGCTTTTGCAGATTCTGTCAGTACGTCCGTTCTGGTCTCCGCCGGTATTTCCAAGAGTCGCTTCGAGCGTGTTGTTCCTCTTACTTCCGGTGCGACTGCTTCGATTCGTCGTATGATCGATAGCTGGTGGGGTACTGCTTCGCCTCCGCCTGAGCTGTACGCCTTCTATCAAAAAGATCCTCTCACGCCATTGACTACCCGCCAGGTAGAACGTGTTATTCGTTCCGCTGCACTGCTCGCTTTGAACCGCCCTGTTCACCCTCATATGCTTCGTCATACCTTCGCTACTCGCTTGATGCGAACTACCAATACCCGTATCGTTCAGATGTTACTCGGACATCGCCGACTATCGAGCACACAGATTTATATGCATCCGACTCAGGAAGATCTTCAGGTGGCAATTAAAGGGATTGATTTATAGTTATATCCGGCAGAGTTCATCCCTCCTAAACGGTCAACGGCTCTCTGCGTTACGGATAGCCCCAATGCACCGGGGACACATCAGGACGGTCGCTAGCGCGTCCGTCCTTTTTATGTCACCACAACACAGGCACGGCGCTTGCGGCGCTGCCGGCAGAACGGCGGATCCGCCCGGAAGAGGCTCAGCGGAGAGCGCCTCCTCCGGTGGGGCCATCGCCCGCCAGGCCTGCAGCCAGGCTGCAGTTGTTCTGGCTGTAGCCCCCGAATCCACCGCGTTACGAGTTAGAAAATTTCTATAGGTCTCATCCTCTACCAAAGCCAGGTTTGACGCTGCCGAAACGCTTAATTTGCCTTGGTGTACTATTTCCAAAACGTCGCTCGGCCAGGCCAATAGATCAATCTGTGATTGTACCCAGCGTCTACTTCTGTGCATTGCTGCTGCCACCTGGTCCAGATCCATTATGTTGTTGTTTATGATATCATTTACCATACATGCCGTCTCGATCGGCGTAAGATCTGTTCTGAACAGATTTTCTGCGATCGTGATCTCTGTTGCGTCGGTCTCTTTGCCTTCGTGTACGTAGCATGGTATTTTTTCCAGTCCGCATTTCTTTGCAGCCGTGAATCTTCGATGTCCGGCGATTATCACGAACATATCGCCTTTCTTCCTTACAATGATCGGGTTTATCAGTCCTATTCTTCCGATGCTTACCGCCAGGTCATCGATATCATCGTCGTCGAAGTCCAGTCTTCCCAGGTTCTCTCCGAATTTTATCCTGTTTAATTTTATAAGCAGTCTCGTCTCAGTCATTTTTTGCATTCCCCCGGAACTTGTCTATCTTTACTTTCTTTGATTGTTCCGACCATTCGAATAGTAGGTAATCTCCTCTTTTTACATCTAGTTTCCTTCTAATTAACATCGGCAGCGTGACTACAAGTGAGTTGTGCTGCTTGAATATCCTTTTTGGCATTACCATTTTTGTATTGCGGGTATTGTTCATCTTGTGGTGTATAGCCCCCGCTCATGCAATTGTCAAACCAAAAATGCAAAAAGCAAGATTATGTCAATAAATAGCAATATAGGGTCTTAGTAATCCTGTGGATAACCTGTGCGCAAACCTGTTAGGTTTGCTGTTTTCTTTGGTCTCCCGGTCCCGTTTCCGCCGAACCTAACAATTTATCCACCGAATCTCACAGGTTTGCTAACCGATTTTGTCAAGATTGTTGTCAATGTAAAAACCGCACTGCTGTCATCTGCAGTGCGGTTCAGGAAGAGTGTTATGGGTTCTAAATTACCTATGTTACGGAAAACCTAACAATTTCACAGGGCATACTACTACTAACCATTAGTTAATACTATAGTATTAATCATATACCCTGTTCGGTTTAATGGCTCATACTTCGATTAATGCGACTTTGTTTATGTCATAATCCTCGATTAAGTCCAGGTCCAGGTCATCGCAAATTACCACCGGCCAGACCTCCGCATAAATATTAAACTCTTCCCTGAATAGTCTTGCATAAGCCAGGGCCTGTCCCAAAGCTACCATGTTTCCGACCCGTTTTAACTCTATGACCCAGTAGCCCCCCCCAACCGAAGCCACTACATCTATTCTCTTTTTTGTTAGTCCGGCGGCGATTCTTTTGTCCATCTCAGTCGCACCTGATCTCCAGAACACCGGATCTCCGACGTGAAGATCATACCATACCTTTTTTATATCCGTGATCGGGGACTTTAGATACTTCGTCCAAACGTCCGTATCGTCCGCAAGCAAGTGCGGATAAGATGGCATTATTATTGGCCTCTGCCCTGGCCCGAGAGAAGACAATCCGGCACCTCCTTTGGTATTGATGATATTACCAGGTAAGCCTGACCCCACTGCGTAAGCGGCCCCGCGAATTCGAATCGTCCTACTAATCTGCGTCCAGCGGTATGAACGGCCTTTCGCATATTCATTCGGCGCGTCCCTCCGACGGCTTGCGCTACCAGGTGTCGTCTCGGAAATACAAGCTGCCCTAGATCTCTAAACAACGGTTCGAGCGCGTCGAACTGGGCGTCCGTCGTCGGCAGCACATCGCCTAATGCTAAAGAACATTCACCTGCTCCCAGGGTCGCCTGACAGTAAATATAGTTCATCTCCCATATCACCATCACCTCAGGGAGTGCCATCTCCGAAATATCGTAAAGTAGTAGCTCTGTTTCGTGAAAAACGCTTATGCCTACCGGCCAATGCTGTCCGAATAAGTTGTCCGGTAACTGCATGATTTTGTCTAACGGCCAATTTCTGATATCCATTTTTATTTAGCCCTCCATTATCTCGAACGATGCGTGTACATTTTCTACTCCGTCCCAGTTTACCTGAGCCCATATTCCAAACCTCCTGCCCTGACCTGTGTATAGTCTGTTCATGGTCCATTTGTATTTGTCCAGTCCGTGGTATCTATACCACCTGTCCGGTCCTATTCCGTTCTTGGTTATCGGTAGTACGTTGTCCCATTCCCATATCGCCGCTGCTGTTGGTGGCACCGTTGTCCCTGTGACGATCTTGAATCCTACCTGTTTGGTTATGTCCACGTCTGTCGGAAAGAACCACAATCTTATCGACAGCAGCCGAACATTCTGTCCGACTACTATCGTGTAGCCGTAATCTATTGCACCGAGCCCCATCGGCGCTGCCATACAGGTTATTACTCTGGAATATCCTGATTGTGGATTCATTACACCGTGGCTTATCAACTGTACTTTGTTTATCAGCTTCGCGTTCAAGTCAGTCTATTCCCAGAAGCCAGCATATTATATCGGCTGCAAAGTCGTCCCATTGGTTCGGCGTTTGTCGCGCCTTTTCTCTGAACTCCTCGGCGAACTTTGTTAGCGACTCGCGCAGTGGTTCCGATATCTTCTCCATGATCAAAGCTATCAAAGGTAAGATCCATTTGTTCATTAGACTGCCCCCATTCCCGAAGTAACAATTTCGACAGGGATTACTCGAATGTCACCGGTGTCACCGGCGTCTATTCGAACTATCACATCTGACTTGCCCAAAGTCTGCAGGGCATACTGACCATCTCGGAAGATATCGAACGGCATATGCAGATGATTTGATATCACGTGGTCCGCTGGTATCGCCGGTGACGTATCGTCCCACTGTGCGAACGCTGCAGCAGTGAGCCGGTGTACGTGATATCCGTGATACCCGGGCGCTGCAACCATTCTTCCGACCATATTGTGAACCGTCTCTATGTTGGCCTCCGAGTAAAAGTGATTGATGTTATCGACTAAGATCTCCATTTTGTCGATAGTCGCGGTGTCTGCAACCCCCGCCGGTATCGTTTCGCCCCACAACACGAGCTCAGAGATCTCGTTACCGATCGGAAGCTCGATATCAAGTTGCCCCGTTGCAGTCGGTGTCCTTGCCAATGTAGTCATCTTGATGAACTTTTCAGGTGTTGCGTTAGGAATCTCCACTGTTTCAATCTGTGCGAACGTAGTGTCGATGTCTGTAAACGCCGCGGCGTATGTTATCTGCAGTATGAGCTCACCGCGCGTGGTTCGCGGGTAACACTCTCGCGGAGAGTACAGCGTCCTTGTATGCGGGACAAGAATCGTTATTGCACGCTCATCGTCGTCGTTACCGTCCTCATTCATACTCCACGATTCGAAGCGATTTACCAAAAGACCGCATGCATAGGCATCGAGCCCGGACATCGAGAAAACCGCAGAGCCTTTGTAGAGTACTTCTATCTTCGAAATGATCGCCAGGACGTTACTAAAGAGCAGCTTGTCGTCCGCCTTGTTCTGCGCGTACTTGATTGTTATCAAGGTGTGAGACAAAGGATTCACCGGCAGATCATAAGAGACAACTGTGCCAACAGCAATCGTCTCATCGTGTGCTAATACACTATGAATAAATTCCATGATATGTCACCTCCTCTCTTATTTTCCTAATCGTTGCTCTTTTGCCGCGATTAGTGCGTTCACTACTGCCTTTACCCTGTCCAGGTTTCTCGGGTCCCGTCGAGCGAATCGCGGAGGCAGGGTAACTCTCTCGATTGCGTCTCTATATGGCGCGAACTTTTGAGCGTATTTCTCTTTGGCCATCGCCACACCTGGTCCCCAGCGTTGTGTTCCTTTTTCTACCGCTGCTCGCTGCCAAGTCTCTGTGCCGGCGGCCTTGACTCCTTTTCCGAAACGCTTCTTTGTGATCGCTAGTTGTACCCCAGTTTCGTACGCGGATTCTGCAGCCGCTGTAGATGTTGCCCAGTCTTTTCTCGGATTTTGCACGCCGACCCGATAGTCTTCCGTGCGCTGTGGCGTAACCGTCGCGAACTTGTTCGCTATATGCTCGATGCTCCTTATGAACGCCATTTCTAAAACCCCCTTTCAAAATTTTCTTTACGGTTTTCAAAAACGTCCAATTTACTGAACTACTTTATTATTAATTATGCAGTATTTTATACTGTGCACCAGGTTTTTTGCAAGTCCATTCCCATTAATCAGTTCATTTTTGGTTTATGCGGTTCTTTTTGCGAGCCTGGTTCTCTTTTTTTGGCCCATTGCCGTCCTGTTCGTTGTCTTTGGTCCCTTTTTCGTTATTTGGCATTTAGCCCGTTTTTGTCTGATATTTTCCTTCTCAGGATCGCTTGTAGTCGAATAACTTCATTGTTCTAGTATTAAACTACCCCTTGTTTTATGAGTTAGTTTCCCCTCAGCCGAAGGGTTTTGCTGCGCGTTTGTTGGCTTGTGTTCCGGCTATTTGTTTGTTATACTTTGTTCAGGACAACCTTGCTTATTGTTTCTTTGGTGTTGTCTGTTTTTGATTTGTTCATTATCTTTATCTGAAAGGTCTGTATCATGAAATTTGTAATTGCTTTAGTAGTTATCGTTATCACTTTTGTTATTGTTGTCGCATCTTTCGCTAAAACGTTGCCGATTTCCCTTTTGAACCAGAACATCGATATCGTCCAGCTTTCTTATTTTGCGTTTAACGAAAGTGACTGGTCTTCTTTTGCTGAGCTGCATTCACCATCTTACGTTCAGCACGCACCCGATTTTAAGGATCCTATACCCTGGCAATCTTATGATCTTTCTTGCCGTATTGCCCGTAATCGTATGCCGGATCTCAAGTACCGCATCCTGGATATCTTTGCTTTCAAGGATAAAGTTGCCTGCCGAGTTGTCTGGGAGTGTTCCAATGATTCTTATCAGTTCAAGCATCTTTTCCCTGGTGGTGTTGTTAAGGGTTCGATGATCATCATTTCCCTAATCAAAGGCGGTAAAATCATTGAGGAATGGGTGGAATATGACACTGTCGGTATTCAAAAGCTTGTCACCTTCTATAATTCCAGGGAGCATGTTAAGTAATGGTCCGCGCTTGGGCCTCCACGGCCCTGCGCAGATCCCGCAGTCGCGCGCCCCGCTTGTAGTTCATTCGCGGGGCAGTTCGCAGTCGCGCGTCCCGCCTGTAGTTCATTCGGTTGTGCCGTCCGCAGTCGCACGTCCCGCCTGTAGTTCATTCGCGGGGTCAACCCGCAAGCGCGCCTCCCGCATGTAGTTCGCTCGATTGTGCTGGCCGCAGTCGCGCCTCCCGCTTGTAGTTCGTTCGCGTGGTCAATTCCCCCGTCGCGCTGGGGCGCTCCGCTCCCCGGCTCGGCTTCGCTCGCCTCCCCTGGGGCCCGCCGGTTCCCTGCGCGCAGCGTCTTGC
>JAUVYV010000119.1 GCA_030602885.1 Phycisphaerales bacterium | reverse complement strand
CAACGCAGCACTGATTACTGCAGGTGGTTCCCTCATCACCGCAGCTCCGACCGATGAAGGCCTGCCCGGTGCCGATCCCACTTTCGCCGTCGCCGGCTCTGCATCAACACAGAAGCTCACGCTCACGCTCGACATCGCGCTTGCCTGGGCCATCGAGACCGGCGCTTACATCTCCGTCGAGATGGGCCAGCCGAAAAGCGAAAGTCGCAACTTCTTTGACGGTCCCTGGCGGAACGCCGGCTCGATTGCCGGGGTCGATACGACAGGCCCGACTCCGCCGCACGAACTCGATGCACCCTTCACCCTGACGGAGACACAAAAGGTCTGGTGCCGGGCAAGGATCATTCGCAAGGACAGCAGGTGCAGCACACACTTCCGTGCCGACCCTTTTGCTGTTGGGGCATAGCTTCCAGACATGCCGTTACCGGCACGCTGGTTCCCGACGCAACTTGCAACTACACAACGGTCGGCTGGTTAAACGGCAAGGGCTATGCCCGAAGAGCGGATGGTGCTTACTTCATCTGGTGGGATGGTGTCGATAGCTGGGTCATCTCGACTGTATTGGGCGTAGAAGGCGAGGCCTACTGGACCCTAAATAGTCCTGACATCAATGGCGTCTATACCATCGGTGGAACCGCTACCGGTGAAGCAACCGTGGCGGTAGGCACACACCCTTAGGCGAGGGTGGTAAGGTAAACGTCACCGGTACCTTGTCACCCGATGCAACATGCAATTTCGTCCAGGCAGGTGAATACAACGGGCGTGACTACGCCCGCAGGTTGGATGGTGCATACTTTATCTGGTGGGACGTTGGCGGCCGCTGGATCATCAACACCGAACTCGGGAACCTGTTTGGCGGGATGTGGACTAGAATCGACCCGAACATCGAAGGCCTCTATGAACCAGAACCCCCTAACACCGGAGACGCCACAGTTGCCGCCGGTGAGCATTAACAGGAGTTTCGCATGCAAGGCATTGTCGTTTTTTGGCCAGGAGCAATCGCAGATATCCCTGCCGGCTGGCACCTCTGCGACGGCACGCTCGGGACACCCGACCTCCGCAATTGCTACCTCGCCGGTGCCGGCGACTTATACAACCCTGGTGACTCTTTCGGTAGTGACACCCAGACACACGACTTCACAGGGGACGGCCATTCGCATAGACTCGTAGGCGGTGTCGATATTAGTCCGGCATCAGGTCTTAGCGCAGACACCGATTCCAAAAATGTCACCGGCACAACGGATTCCGCCGACAACCGCCCTCAAACCAAAGCGGGCTGTTGGATTATGAAACTTTAACCTCTTTTCGGAGACAGTGACATGAAATTTGGCAAAGACCTGTGGGATGCAATGCGGTTCCTGATCGCACTGCTCAAAATGATCATCGATATGTTCGGTGACAACGACGACAAGGAAAACGCCAAGCAAAACAACGTCAAGCTGTAGCTCACATGGCACAGGCTAAACTCGGCAACCCGATCGTGTCCATCAGGGGACGGTATGGTGGAGTGTACTTCAAGACCGGCCGGCTTGGCCAGCACATCCAGGCAATGCCCCGTCACGTCAACTACGCCCGGGCCGGCAAACAGCTTGCTCTTACCGGAGGATTTTCCGTTTTCTCTGCCTTCTGGCATCTCGCCTGCCTGGTCTTTTTCGGCGCTGCCTGGGCTGCCTTCGCCCTGCTGTATTTATTCACCGACAAGCGCGGCGAGACCAAACGAATCACCGGCTATAATTGGTACATACACTACGCAATGACGTTTCCCGAAACGGATGAGCCCCACTTCTGGGGGCCTCCGCATTCCCCTACCGACCTGCCCAACTACGTATGCAGCTCGGGGACCACGTGGCACCTCGAGCACGCCCCGCCCGACTGGCCCAGCGATTACCCCGGGGCATACTACTGGTACGATGGTATCTACAACGGCAAACCTGAGTACATGACAGATGACCATGTCTGGAGCTTATGGTGGGACGATACCCGATGGGCGCTCAGTATTGCTCTCGGCCAGTACATTCCCGACTTTACATATTACAGCAAGGGAGCTGAAATCCAAGACTGGTACAAAAACCCCGACACTAACAAGCTGGTCCACGTATACCGCGGCAA
>JAUVYV010000026.1 GCA_030602885.1 Phycisphaerales bacterium | reverse complement strand
TTTGTTTTGCATAAAAAGGTTGTAAATTGCCAGCAAGTTAAGTTGGGCAATATAGGCGGTTTGTTTTTAGACACTGATTCACACTGATCCCCCTTCGGTAGGGATAAATTGACACGGAATTTTTGAAAAAGTTCAAGGGCTGAGAAACAAAATATAACATCTTGTAAATGCGTGGCCATTGTTGAACCCTCCCCGGCTACGGTTTCGGCCTTCGCCGAGACGAGCGAGTTTAGGATACTGTATTTACTTTCTATATGTTAGGTGGGTATTATACAACATGTGAAGTTAGATGTCAAGTGAAAAATCGTCGTTCGTCGCCAGTCTCTCGTGACTCGGTAGGGTGGAGAGTATCGCGTATCGCGTATTGCGTTCCGCCAAACGAACGGCGGGTAAAATCGCGGGTTGGTGTGGAGGGATGGTTAGAAAATATATTGATAATAGATTCCTTCGACTCTGCTCAGGACAGGGAATGATGATTGATAATTGGCCCCGGTGAGATAGGTAAAGGCGGCCATCTCACCCTCGATTACTGAGTTCGAGGGCAGGCGGGGTAAAGCGGGGGAATTTTAGCGGGTGAAAAAGGGTTGCAATCTCGGGCTATCTTAGATAGGATTTGGTTATGGAAAGTTGAGTCGATTATGGAAATGTGTGTTGGATGGCTGATTTTCGAACGTCAAATTGTTGTCCCCAGCGAAAAAATGTACCGGACACCTTTAATTCTCCCGGCCTATCTTAGATAGCATTTGGGCACGTATGGCAAAGAAGTCAAAACCGCGCAGTCTGAAAAAGTTGCGACAGGCTCTCATAGGAAACTGTGAGGCTCATCGGCAGTGGCTGAGTTCCTTACGCCTTTACATAACCGTTGGGACAGCTGCAGCCGATGCTTTGGCAGCACAGGGCGGGCAGGCTGCAGGAAGCTCTTCGGCAACAGGGGTGACCGGATCAGAGGGGGATATCTCTCTCACTTCAGGATTAACCGTTCCAGTACAGGCGGGCCTGATTCAAGAGTGGCATATCTTTCTTGATTTGGTTTTTCGGAATGTCATTCTGCGTCGTCTAGAGACAGGGCAAGCGATGGGTGTTCCGGCAGTAAGGCTCGACCTTGTGAAGATTGAACCTGGGAATCTTACTGCTGTTAGAGAGAGCATTGCAAGGGCAGCAAGCGAAGCATTCTCATATCTGCCCTATGAGCAACGATTGGACATACTGTGCAAAATCTTCGGTGCCAAAAAGGACACCCGCGAGGCACTGTTTCTGCGGAAGCACGTGGACATAAGAAACCTGTACCAGCATAACAGGGGTGTCGTTAAGCAAGAGGACATAGTCAAGAGAGGAGGTAAGCCGTATGATATACTGCAGTCGGACAGGAGTACTAAGGCATATGGCGCTGGAGATAAGATTGAACTGACCCTTAGTGAGATAGACAAACTGATTCAAATGATCGTTAATTTCTCAAAGAATTTCGAGGTCATAAAATGAAGGTGAACATGTTAACTGCTGCTGACCACGTAGCTAACCACAACGGAAGGCTCACAGTGGTCGACGTCTTCGACAACATCGAATTAACCGAATGCCCGGCGATATTTAGGGCTTTTGGGGTTGCTGGTAAGATTATGCCGGAATCGAAGGATATTGGGCGCACCTATACAGGATTAATTAGGCTCAGAAAATCACATTGCAAAGGTCAACTCTTTGCAATCAAGTTCAACCTAGATTTCAGGAAACTCAGCAAAAAGAAAGTCAATGCAGTCGCTATAGCCATGATGATTCAAGGAATCAGATTCGAGGCGTATGGGGAATATAAGCTAACATTGAGCGTGGAGAAGCGAGTAATTGCGTCTACGAAAATAGCGGTTGTGAAGAAGTCTACTGGAAGCCCTGCTGCTGCGAAGAAGAAGAAGAAGAGGTAAAGTGGGAAGTAACTTAGAGGGACAGTCAGCTATTTCTGAAAGCATATGGAGCGCTCGCAAGGGGGAGTAAAATGATTCCCCACGCCGGACCCAAGCCAGCGACATAAATCCCTTAGGGACAAGTTTCGCGGGAATGACAATGAGTGTTCCTGGCCCTCTGCTGCAGAGCCAAGGTGGCAACCGTTCCTCTGCTGCAGGACCAAAGTAGCAATCCCTTCCTCTATAGCCAAGCCAAAGTAGCATGGGTCCCGAGGATTCGGTGGGATGTGGAAGCAAGCAGAGCTTGCGGTTTTTTTATAACCCGCGCAATAAAATTGCGGGGCTAAATATTTGAGGCCTTTGGGTTCCTGAGCAGTTCGGCTTTTATGTTGTGCTTTTTTGCTTCTTCGAGGGTTGATGGGCCGAGGCAGAGGGCCTTTATGTGTTCGGGGACCGAGTGGAAGTATTTGATGAATGCCCGGACGGTTGATGCGCTGGTGAATAGGATTTGGTCGATGAAGTCGAAGTCGATATCGTCGGGATCGATTTCGATGTTTTCATAGACGGCGAGCTGTTCGCATTTTGCGCCGAGCTGGGTTAGTCCTTCGCCGAGAGCAGGGGGGGTATCCTTGGGCCTTACGAGCAGAACGTTTTTATCCTGAACGCCGATTTTCTCGAACTCTCTGAGCAGGCCCACACTCGTTTCCTCGGTCGGCTGGATGTCGGTGAGTATTCCAAAGGTCCTGAGCATCTCGGCGGTGGTAGTGCCGATGGCGGCTACCTTTACACTACCAAGCGCGCGTGCGTCGAGGCCGATATCGAATAGTCGCTGGAAAAAGAATTTTACGCCATTTGTGCTTGTGAAGACGAGCCAGTCGAATGAGCTTAGTTTCTTTAGTTTCTTGTCCGCTTCGCTGTAGTCGTCGAGAGGGATGAGTTTTATCATTGGTCTGTGCACGATGGTGCCGAGGTGTGCGTATTTTTCAGGATGTGTTCCCACGACGAGAATCCTCGGCTTTTTTTCAAACCAGCGGAGCTTTTCGTGGAGCTCGACTACTTTGCCGACGACGATTACTGCGGGGGGCTTTAGGTCAGCTTTGGTTGCGATGAGTAAGAAGTTGTCGAGTGTTCCGGTGAGGACTCGCTGGTTGTAACAGGTGCCGTTTTCTATCGCTGCAATCGGAGTATTTGAATTCCAGCCGTCTTTCAGCAACGAATCGATAATCTTTTCGAGATTAGCGACGCCCATGAGGAAAATGACTGTGCCGGCCTTTGGTATTTCAAGCTCGGTCTTGCCTTGCCTGCGATGTCCGGTGACAATTGCGACATTGCTTGTGTAGTCCCTGTGCGTGGGGGGGATACCGGCATAGGCCGGTGCGGCCAGTGCGCTTGTTATGCCGGGGACTACCTCGAAATCTATGCCTGCATCGGCGAGGGCCTGGGTCTCTTCGGCGCCTCTGCCGAAAAGATAGGGGTCACCGCCTTTGAGCCGGACAACAACTTTGGCGGTTTTGGCCTTTTGTATAAGCAGCTCGTTTATCTTGTCCTGGGGCAGGGCGTGCGCGCCGGCACTTTTTGCGACGGTGATAATTTCGGCTGTCGGTTTGGCCAAGTGCAACAGCTCGGTCGGTATGAGACGGTCGTGCAGAATTACATCGGCTTGAGATATCAGCTTGTAACCTTTCAGCGTGATAAGCTCAGGGTCACCGGGGCCTGCCCCTACGAGATATACCTTTGGTTTTGCCATTTGCCCGGCCCGTCAAAAACGTTTGTCTTTACAGTATAGGCAGTTACATGCTATACTCAAACTGACCATTGGCCAGTTTGAGAGTGCAAAAATCAAAGCTAAAAATGCAAAATTATGGAATCCGCCTGCGGCGGATGGTCGATTTCATTGAATTTCTTGTGATACAGAACATCTTGTCGAATGAAAAGCAGCGTTAATTTTCAGTCATAAAACGGTCAGTTTGAGTATATATAGGTTCGATTTGCAGTGTGGTCAAGCGAAAACAGACGCAGCCCGGTATGCAGGTTGTCGGAATTATCTCGATGGACGAATTGGACAAGAAGATTTTGAATGCACTGCAGTATGATTTTCCCCTGAGTGAAAGGCCGTATCAGGTCCTTGCGGAGAAGCTCGATATAGCCGTCGAAGAGCTTTGGAACCGGGTCAGCCGGTTAATGGATGAGGGAGTTGTCCGTCGAATCGGTGCCAGTTTCGATTCCGGTATGTTTGGCTTTAGCAGCACATTAGCGGCGGTGTCTGTGCCGCCTGAGAAGGTCGAGACGGCGGCGGCGATAATCGGCGAGTACCCTGAGGTGACTCACAGCTATCAGCGCAGTGACGAATTCAATATCTGGTTTACGATAATCGCCAAGAGTGAAGGCAGGATAGAGCAAATCATCGAGCAGATACGCTCGGCTCTGTCGCTTGACAAATCGCAGGTGCTCAATCTACCGGTAAAACGTCTGTTCAAGTTAGACGCGCGTTTTCGTCCTCAAGGCGGTTTTATGGCAGATGAACACCGGGGAGATTGCCGATGTTAGAGGGTAGAGCCGGGGAAAAGTCGCGGAGTAAAACAATGCCGGTCAAGAAACGTAAGCTAAATCTGAGAATCCTGGCGCCGGCGGTGGTAGTGGTGTTGGCCTGGGCAAGCACCGCCCAGGCGTACATCGGGCCAGGTGCGGGCTTTGCTGTAATGGGCTCATTCCTGGCGATGTTCGCGGCCATCTTTTCGGCTGTGGTGGCACTGTTCACCTGGCCAATACGCTACGTAATCAGGGCAATAAAGCACCGCCACGCCTTCGCCAGGGCCAAGATAAAGAGATGCGTGATTTTAGGGCTCGATGGATTAGACCCGAACTTAGCGGAGAAGTTTTTAGCCGAAGGTAAGCTGCCTAATTTTGCCAGGTTGAAGGAAAAGGGGTGCTTTAAGAGGTTGGCTACGACGGTGCCTTCGATGTCGCCGGTGGCGTGGTCTTCGTTTCAGACCGGCTCGAATCCGGGCAAGCACAATATCTTTGATTTTCTCACCCGCGACACGAGAACATATATGCCCAAGCTGAGTTCGGTGGATATAAGAGGGCCCCGGCGAAATATAACTATCGGTAAGTTCCAGATACCCCTCGGCAAGGCCGATATCAGGCTGCTGCGAAAAGGAAAACCTTTCTGGAAGACCTTAGGCGAGCACGGGATATTCAGCAGCATTATTCGTGTGCCCATCACATTCCCGCCCGAGAAGCTCTATGGGGTTCAGCTCTCTGCCATGTGTGTCCCCGACCTTCGCGGCACACAGGGGATATTCTCTTTCTACACGACACGGAGCGAAGGAGACGGTGAGCATACCGGCGGCGAGCGTTTTTTTGTTACGATGGCCAACAACACGATAAAGACGAAACTGATCGGCTGTTCCAGTCCGTTTCGCAAAGACGGCTCTGCCCTTGCATGTCCCTTTGTGGTAAAAGTCACGGGCAAAGAAGCCGCCGATATTAGAATCAACGGTGAGACTCGTCATCTTAAGAAGGGTATCTACAGCGACTGGGTTAAGGTGGCGTTTAAGGCGGCACCGGGTGTCAAGGTAAAAGGAATCTGCAAGTTTCTGCTTATCAGCACCGAGCCGGAATTCAGTTTATATGTTACGCCGGTAAATATCGATCCTGAGAAACCGGCTATGCCCATCTCTTATCCGACCATTTTTTCAACATACCTTGCCAAGCGTCAGGGGCCGTTTGCGACGTTGGGGCTGGCGGAGGACAGTTGGGCGCTCAATGAGAAGTTTATTACCGACCAGGAGTTTGTCGAACAGTGTACCCAGATCGATGCGGAGCGAGAGACGATGTTTTTTGACGCTCTCGATAAGGTAAAGCAGGGGCTTGTGGTGTGTGTCTTTGACGGGACGGATAGATTGCAGCACACGTTCTGGCGGCAAATCGACCCCGAGCATCCCGCCAATCAGGGTCGAATTCCCGAAGGAAATGTGATCGAGCAGCTTTACATGCGGATGGACCAGTTAGTGGGCAAGGTTGTCGATAAGCTGAATGATAAAAAGACGCTGTTTATGATTATCTCAGACCACGGATTCAGTGCGTTTCGGTATGGTGTTGACCTGAACCGTTGGCTCGAAGATAACGGGTATCTGAAGGTGATAGAGGAGAAGCGCGGGCAGAAGAATCTTTCTGCTGTTGACTGGTCGCAGACGAGGGCGTATGCAATAGGACTGTCGGGTATATACCTGAACCTTAAGGGACGTGAGTCAAAGGGTATCGTTGAGCCGGGCGACGAAGCTGGGCAACTGCGTGATGAAATCGCCGGCAAGCTGGGTGCACTGACGGATGCGCAACGAAATCAGCCGGCTATTAAGCAGGTCTATAACGCCCTGAAGATTTTCAACGGGCCGTATAAGGGCAATTCGCCGGATTTGTTGGTCGGCTACAATCGCGGGTATCGGGCGTCGTGGGAGACGGCCATCGGACAGGTGACGGACAAGATTTTTCACGATAACACAAAGGCCTGGAGCGGCGACCACTGCATCGACCACTCATTTGTCCCCGGCGTTCTGTTCTGCAGCCGTCCGGTCGTAACAGAGAATCCGCGGCTTATGGATATCGGTCCGACGGTGCTTGAGATGTTCGGTGTCGATACGCCGAAGTCGATGGACGGCAGGGCGTTGGCGGTGGTCGAACCGGATAGCCGCAAAGCTACAGGCAATAAGTAAAAGGTTTCTCTATGGCAGCCGGAAGCCGAAGAGCAAAAGGCACGATTAGTCGCCGGGACCTGCTAAGCGGCGCGCTGTCCGCGGGACTGGCAGGTGCAGTGGGACCTTGTCTATGGGCTGCATCAGGAGCTGATTCGTGTGCCGTTGATTATGAAGTTTCCCGGCGTTAAGAAAGATGGCAGGTAAGAGAAATAAAATTGATCGCAGAGAGTTTCTCAAAGGTTCGGCAGCGGCTGCTGTCGCGTTCGGGGCGGGACTGGCTCTGAATCCTGTTTATGGAGGCACCGGCAGGGTTCGCGGCAAAGGCAAGAGAGTCATCGTAGTAGGTGTTGACGGGATGGACCCTCGGCTGTCGGAGCGTCTGATGGATGCGGGCAAACTGCCCAACTTCGAGAAGCTTCGCAGGCAGGGCGGTTTCAGCGTTCTGGGCACGAGCATTCCGCCTCAAAGCCCCGTTGCCTGGGCCAACTTTATCAACGGCGCCGGTCCCGGTTCGCATGGCATCTTTGATTTCATCCACCGTCATCCTGAAAAGCAGTGTGTGCCGTTCTTTGCGATGGCCGAGACGCTGCCGGGCGCCGGCTACTGGGAGGTCGGCGACTACAGGCTGCAGCTTGATTTTTGGCCTTTCAATCATAAGCCGCCCGCCACCGTTTTGAAACGGCAGGGGACGCCCTTCTGGGATTATCTCGACGAGGCGAAGATATACTCGACGTTCTACGACCTGCCGAGCAACTATCCTCCAAGCGAATCCCAATACGGCTACCACCGATGCCTTGCAGGGATGGGGACACCTGATATGTTGGGGACGTACGGGACGTATCAGCACTTCTCCGAAGACGGGCCGCTTCGCACAAAGGACGAGGGTGGGGGGAAACGCTCTATGTTGTTTTTCGAGAATGAAACCGCGCACGGAAAAATCATCGGCCCACCAAACACATTCCTGGTAAAACCCGAGGATACCGCCGTCGATTTCACCGTCCACCGCGATACCGATGCAAACGCGGCCCTTATTGAAATTCAGAAGCACAGAATCCTTCTCAGGCAGGGCCAGTGGAGCAGGTGGATAAAGCTGGACTTCGAGATGGCGATTCCTGGACCTAACAAACACATCAGCGGGATATGTCGCTTCTATCTCCAGCAGGTCAGAGAGAACTTTCGGCTTTATGTGAGCCCTGTCAACAGCGACCCATCGGATTCGGCCCTTAAGCTGACTGAGCCGCCCGAGTTCATAAAGGAAGTCTCGAACCGACTGGATTTGTTCTACACAACGGGGTTTCAGGAAGACCACAAGGCGCTTTCGAACAAGGTCTTCACCGATGAGGAGTTTCGCAGCCAGGCCACGTATGTTTTGCAGGAAAGGCTTGCGTTGCTTGACTATGCGCTCGAGAACTATGACGATGGGCTGCTGTTTTTCTACTTCTCCAGCACCGATTTGCAATCGCATATGTTCTGGTGGGACTCGGATGAAAAACACCCCGTTCGTTCTTCGGGTGAGGCCAAGAAATACTTCGGCGATATCCAGCAGCTTTACGGAAAGATGGATGAGGTTCTGGGAATGATTCTGAGCCGGTACGGCGACAAGGCGACCATCTTTGTTATGAGCGACCACGGCTTTGCCAATTTCAAGCGCCAGTTCAACGTCAATACGTGGCTTCGCGAAAACGGTTACCTTTATCCGCCGGATGCAAGATCGGTACTGGCCGACGTTGACTGGGCCAGAACAAAGGCGTACGGACTGGGGATAAACGGGTTGTATATCAATCTAAAGGGCAGAGAAATATACGGTACGGTCGAGCCGGGCGCCGAGTATGAATTCTACGTAGATGAGCTGGCGGCCAAGCTCGAAGCGGTTACCGACGAAAATGGCAGGCGTGTCATTCACAAAGCCCATCGTGCAGATAAGGATTATTCGGGCCCGGCTACCGCACTGGCTCCCGACCTTATCATTGGATACAGGCGCGACTACAGGGCTTCCTGGGATACGTGTCTGGGCGGTATGGGTGGTAAAATCCTCTACGATAACGACTCTGCCTGGAGTGCGGACCATTGTGCGGATGCGGCAGAGGTGCCCGGTGTCCTGTTCAGCAATAAACCCATCGCCGCGAGCAGCCCGGCTCTGATCGATCTGGCGCCGACAATTCTGACCGAATTCGGGTTGGGAGTCCCGTCATCTATGGTAGGCAGGAATATTCTCAAAACCTGATGAGCAAGGACCTGAAAAGATTCCGCAGGAAGGACAATTATGGCTAAAATCAAGATCGATTCGAGTCTCTTCAACAGAGCTAAAGGCGCCGCTGAGGCGGCCGGCTACAGCAGCGTCGAAGAGTTTATCACTCATATCATTGAAACCGAGCTTAGCAAACACGAGTCGTCCGATGCGGACGAGAAAGTTGCCGACCAGCTTCGCGGGTTGGGGTATATCGAGTGACGGAACTTTTGGCTCAATTAGTAACCTGGATAAACGTCCCCGTAAATGTGCTGGGCAAGGCTCTTTTCGGCTTCATAGCGGTCGTGCCCGGCTGGCTGAGCAATACCATCATCTCCGCCGTCGCCGGTGTCGTGCTGCTGGTCATTTTTAAGTACACATCCAACCAGCGTGCCATCGGTAAAGTCAGGGACGATATAAAGGCGCACATGCTTGCATTAAAGCTGTTCAAGGACAGCATTTCGGTAACATTGAGAGCTCAGGGGCGAGTTTTCAGAGGAGCTTTTTTGCTGCTGTTTTATTCGATACGTCCGATGTTGTTTATGATAGTGCCGGTGGTATTGCTGTTGAGCCAGCTTGGTCTATGGTATCAATCTCGACCTCTGCTGCGTAAGGAGGAGGCGCTGGTGACAATGAAGCTTAGCGGCCAGGCCGATGCAGCTTTGCCTGAAGTGGGTGTCGAAGAAGCAAATGCCTTCGAGATTGTGACGGGTCCGGTGCGTGTAGCCGCCAAGAGAGAGGTTGTGTGGCAGATGAAGGCGCTGGAGGAAGGGGAGCACACGATGAGGTTCCGCATTGGCGAGGCGCAGGTGGAAAAGGAGTTTGTGGTGGGGGAGGGATTCAATCAGTTGAGCACGAAAAGGCCGGGGTGGAAGTGGACTGAGATACTCATGCACCCGAAGGAGGAACCGTTCGGCCCGGATTCGCCGGTGCAGTCGATCAGCATAGATTACCCTGACCGGTCGTCGTGGACCAGCGGCACGGATTGGTGGGTCGTCTATTTCTTTATCGCATCTATGGTCTTTGCACTGCTCTTCAAACCCGTTTTCAAAGTCCGAATCTGAGTAAATCCTTCAAACGCCTACCCTAAGTGGACCTGCACGTCAACGGTGGCGGCTTGCGGGAATACTTCGATCAGATTACTATCGTATTGCCTGCCGTTGAGGAGAATCTTCTTTACGCCCCGCTCACTCCGCGTTTTCGGCGTGCAGTCCCCGCGATCGAGGGCGCCATTATCTTCTTCGCAGTCCTGCTGGACAGCTTCCGAAACACCCAGCTTCTGAGGTTCGGCCGCCGCCACATCCGCGTCGAACAGCCGACTTGAGCCCACCGGCATCTATGGGCACGCGCAAAATTAGTGGTTGACATCGCCGGCATCGGCTTTTACACTAATTAATTCTTGTTTCGGGCGCAAAAACCTCGTTCACAGGCCGGTATTTGAAAGGAGCAGATATGAAACTCAAGCGTAAGCTAAGGATGGGGATGGTCGGCGGGGGGCCGGGGGCTTTTATCGGGGAGGTGCACCGCAAGGCGTCTCGTATTGACGGTGAAATCGAGTTAGTGGCAGGGGCATTCGATATCGACCCTAAAAAATCGAAGAAGATGGGCAGAGAGCTTGCCCTTGATAAAAACAGGGTCTATAGCGACTATAAGGAGATGATTAGGGCTGAGTCTAAGCTTCCTTTGGGTGAGCGAGTTGATTTTGTTGCGGTGACGACGCCTAACAACTGGCATTATCCGATAGCGCGGGATTTTTTGAAGGCGGGCTTCCACGTTATGTGCGAAAAGCCGATGACCATCACTTCCAAAGAAGCCAAGCAGCTCGCTGCTTTAGTCAAAAAGACCAAGAGGGTGTTCGGGCTGATGCACAATTACACCGGCTATCCGATGGTCAAGCTCGCCAAGGATATGGTCAAACAAAAGAAGCTGGGCAAGGTTCGTAAGGTTGTCGTGCAGTATCCGCAGGGCTGGCTGGCGACGGCTTTGGAGAGAACAGGCCAGATGCAGGCAAGCTGGCGGACCGACCCGAAGCAAAGCGGCGCCGGGGGCTGCGTCGGTGACATAGGCACGCACGCGGCGAATCTGGCCGAGTACATTACGGGTTTGAAAATAACGCACATCTGCGCTGAGCTGACGACATTTGTCACCGGTCGGCGCCTCGATGATGACTGCAACTGTCTCATCAAATTCAACAACGGTGCGAAAGGCATCCTTCACGCGAGCCAGGTATCAATCGGCGAAGAGAACAACCTCGCCATCTGGGTACACGGCGAGAAGGGCAGCGTAGAGTGGCATCAGGAGCATCCCAATTATCTTTATTTCAAGCCACCGGCCGGTCCCGAAGAGGTCTGGAAACGCGGTAACCCTTACGTGGCTGAATACAGCGCAGCGGCCGGACGAAACACGCGTCTGCCTTCGGGCCATCCCGAGGCCTTTCTCGAGGCATTCGCAAACAACTACGCCAACTTCTGCGAAGCCGTTAAGACGGTCATCGAAGGCAAGAAACCAAGCCCGCTGGCTATGGACTTCCCCGACGTTGAGGATGGCGTGCGAGGCATGCTCTTTATCGAGACCGTCGTTGCAAGCAGCAAGAGCAAACAGAAATGGACAGCTATGAAGAAATAAAAAAAATCAAAAATTAAAAATCAAAGTGCAAAATTACAAATCAAAATTCAAAGATTCTAAAACATTTTGCATTTTGCAATGTAATTTTGATGTTTGAATTTTTTAAATAACGCCATCTATTTAAAGAAAAGGGGATTGACTATGGCAAGACCTGTTACACTCTTTACCGGACAGTGGGCAGACCTGGCTCTTGAGGAGCTGGCCAAAAAGGCCGCAAGCTGGGGCTATGACGGGCTCGAATTAGCGTGCTGGGGTGACCATTTCGAGGTGGATAAGGCGCTTGTTGACGAGAGCTACTGCAAGGCGAAGATTAAGATGCTCAAGAAGCTTGGGCTGGAGGTGTATGCGATTTCGACGCACTTAGTCTGTCAGGCGGTTTGTGACAATATCGACGAGCGTCACAAATCGATACTGCCTGAAGATGTCTGGGGAGACGGTGACCCCGACGGCGTGCGAGAGCGCGCAGCCAAGAAGGTCATCGACACAGCCAAGGCCGCCAAGAAGCTCGGAGTCAATGTCGTCAACGGATTCACCGGAAGCTCGATATGGCATCTGCTTTATTCGTTCCCGCCGGCCTCGCCCGATGCAATCCAGGCCGGCTACGATGACTTCGCAAAACGCTGGACGCCAATTCTCGATGCGTTCAGGGCTGAAGGCATCAGGTTTGCTCTTGAGGTTCACCCCACTGAAATCGCTTTTGACATCGCTTCAGCCCAGCGGGCCGTCGAGGCGGTCAACGGTCACGAGTCGTTCGGTTTCAACTACGACCCGAGCCACCTCGGTTATCAGGGCGTTGACTATGTCAAATTCATCCGAACGTTCGGCGACCGCATTTTCCATACCCACATGAAGGACGTCTGGTGGGGTCACGGTGACGGAACTGTGGGAGTTTTCGGCGGGCATACCGATTTTGCCGACCCTCGCCGCTACTGGGACTTCCGTTCGCTCGGCCACGGCGACATCAACTTCGAGGAGATAATAGTCGCTCTTAACGATATCGGATATCAGGGTCCGCTCTCGGTTGAGTGGGAAGACAGCCGAATGGACCGTGAGCACGGTGCAAGAGAGGCCTGCGAGTTCGTAAAAGGCGTCGATTTCAAGCCGTCGGCTGTTGCGTTCGATGCCCAGTTCGACCGATAGTCGATTTTACGGCAGCAATCAGAAGGGGTGACGATGAGCAATAAAATGAATCGGCGCACGTTTCTCAAGGGCGGAAGCGGCGTGGTGTTGGGCAGTGTGGGTTTTCCTTATCTGGTGGCGTCGTCGGCCCCTGGCAAGACCGGAACGGTGTCCCCAAGCAATCGGATAGTGATGGGCTGTATTGGTGTCGGCCCGCAGGGGACGGGCAATATGCGGGCCTTTCTGAGAATTCCCGGAGTGCAGGTTGTCGCCGTCTGTGATGTTGAGAAAGGCAGCGACCTTTACCACGGAGGGCAAGTCGCCGGTTTGAATCCTGCACGAAGGGTTGTTAAGGAGTATTATGCCGGCGAGTCTCCGACAGGTGATTACGGCGGCTGTGAGGCCTACGGTGACTTTCGGCAACTGCTCGAGCGTGACGACATCGATGCCGTTGCCGTTTGCACCCCCGATCACTGGCATGGACTAATCAGTGTAGCCGCCGCCGAGGCAGGCAAAGACATCTACTGTGAAAAGCCACTGGTCAACACTATTGCCGAAGGCAGGGCGGTGTGCGACGCCGTCGAGAAACAAGGACGTATCCTCCAGACCGGCAGTCATGAGCGCTCCAACGACAGCGTGCGTTTTGCCGCCGAACTTGTTCGCAACGGCTACATAGGCAAGCTCCACACAATCAGAGTGAACATGCCGAACTCCGACCCACACCACAGGAAGATTCTGACTATGACCGAGGCACAGCCCGTCATGGAGGTTCCCAAGAGTCTGGACTACGATATGTGGCTTGGGCCGACGCCGGAAATGCCATACACGAAGTACCGAAGTCACTTTTGGTGGCGTTTCATCTTGACGTATGGCGGGGGCGAGATGACCGACCGCGGCGCCCACATCATCGACCTTGCACAGCTTGGCAACGATGCCGACGATAGCGGCCCGATAGAGCTCGAAGGCAGAGGCAAGTCGCCTGCTTCGGGCATCTTTGACGCCTTCATGCAGTACGACTTCGAGTGCAAATATGCAAACGGCGTACGTCTGATTGGCTCAAGCAGAGACCCGAGAGGGTTGAAGTTCGAAGGAAGTGACGGCTGGATTTTTATTCACATACATGGCGGCCGCCTCAAAGCTCAGCCGGAATCTTTGCTGCAGCAGTCTATCGCTCCCGGCGAACTGCATCTCGGGCGCAGCCCGGGACATCACCAGAACTTCATCGATTCGGTAAAGGCGAGGAAACAACCTGTCGCTTCGGCTGAGATTGGTCACAGAACTGCCACCATCTGCCATCTGCTGAACATCGCGATGCTCACCGAGAAAAAGCTCGTCTGGGATCCGGTCAAAGAAGAAATAACGAATGATGCTGAGGCGAACAGCATGCTCTCAAGGCCTATGCGAAGTCCCTGGTATCTTTAATACACTGTGTTTTTTTCGGCGGCAACGCCGCCGGACGTGGTGATATGAACAGGCGTAGTTTCTTAAAAACTGCAGCGCGTGCGGCAGCAGGGGGGCTGGCGTTTCCCTGTCTTGTCGGCTCATCGGTTCTCGGAAGTGCAGGCACTGTTGCACCAAGCAACCGTATTGTCATGGGGTGCATCGGGGTCGGCGGCCAGGGTACTTATAATCTCAAGGCCTTCCTTGGCGCCGTCGAACAGGTCTGGTACGTGGCAAATGCGCCGAAACTTTCAAAATCAAGCGTCCAGGTTGTTGCCGTCTGCGATGTAGATACAAAACACCGCACCAGAGCAGGAGATATCGTCAACAAAAGGTACAACAATCGCGACTGCGCGACCTATAACGATTTCCGCGAGCTGTTGGCCCGCGACGATATCGATGCCGTAACGGTCTGTACTCCCGACCACTGGCACGGTGTGATAAGTATTGCTGCGGCCAAGGCCGGCAAGGACATCTATTGCGAGAAACCCCTCACCAACACTATCGCCGAGGGCAGGGCGGTGTGTGAAGCCGTGAAGCGATACGGACGAATCCTTCAAACAGGCAGCCATGAGCGCTCAAACGACAGCGTCCGTTTTGCCGCCGAATTGGTGCGCAACGGTTATATCGGCAAGCTCCAGACCATTCGAGTCAATATGCCCGTCGAGCACGGAATACTGCCCCCTCAACCGGTTATGCCTGTCCCCAAGGGGTTCGATTACGATATGTGGCTCGGTCATACCCCCTGGGTTGCTTATACGCGGAAGCGCTGTCACGGCAGTTTTCGCTATATTCTTGATTACTCTGGCGGCGAAATGACCGACAGAGGCGCCCACATTCTTGACCTTGCCCAACTGAGTAATGATGCCGACAGCAGCGGCCCGGTTGAGCTGTCAGGTCGCGGCAGAAGGCCTGAGAACAGTCTTTTCGACACGTTCTACAAATTTCAATTTGAATGTCAGTACGCTAACGGCGTCCGCCTGCTGGGTGTAAGCAAAACCCCCAGGGGTATCAAGTTCGAGGGCGCCGACGGCTGGATTTTTGTCCACATACACGGCGGTCGCCTCGAAGCCGAGCCGAAATCGCTGCTGCGAGAGCAGATTGGTCCGAACGAAATCACTCTCGGCAGAACTGCGAGCCATCATGAGAATTTCCTTAACTCCGTGAGAAGCCGAACCCAGCCGTTCGCACCGGCAGAGGTAGGCCAGAGAACGGGCACTATATGTCACCTTATCAATATTGCTATGCTGACCGGCAAGAAACTCGCCTGGGATCCCAGGCGAGAGCAAATTACGAATGATGATGAAGCGAATCGGATGTTGGCCAGGCCTATGCGAAGTCCCTGGCATCTGTAAAATGTTATTATTCTTTGAGCGGCTGCAATGCCGCCTGCGATGCAAATGAATAGACGTAAGTTTCTACAAAACGTTACCGCGACGGCAGCGGCCCTTGGCTTTCCGTATATCGTACCTTCAAGTGCGCTGGGCAAATCGGGCGGCACCGCCCCCAGCAATCGTATTACAATCGGGTCTATCGGCGTAGGGGGGATGGGCGGGGGGCACCTGCGTGATTGTCTTTCAAGAGAGCAAGCAAAGGTCCTTGCGGTTTGTGACGTTGATACCGAGCGGAGAGAACGTGCGTGTGGCAGGGTAAACGAAGCTTACGGCAACAGTGATTGCGCCGCTTATCGTGACTTCAGAGAGCTGTTGGCAAGGGACGATATCGATGCAGTTATTATTGCGACGCCGGACCACTGGCACGCGATAGCTGCAATCAGGGCCGCTGAAGCAGGCAAGGACATCTACTGCGAAAAGCCAATGACACTAACCATTGGCGAAGGCAGGGCTATGGTCAATGCAGTGAGGCGTTACGGTCGCGTTTTCCAGACGGGCAGCCAGCAGCGCAGCGGCTACTACTTTCGTCACGGCTGTGAGCTTGTACGCAACGGGTATATCGGCCAGGTCAAACATATAGTCGTTGGAGTTCACGGCCATGCGGGTGACTGTGACCTGCCGGCTGAGCCGGTCCGTGAGGGGCTCGACTGGGAGATGTGGCTCGGGCAGGCGCCACTGAGAGCTTACAACTACACTATATTCCGAAGATGGCGAAGCTACTGGGATTACTCCGGCGGATCGGTAACGGACTGGGGGGCCCACCATTTCGATATCGTCCAGTGGGCTCTCGGTATGGACAACAGCGGCCCGGTCGAAATTTATCCGCCCGACGGGACGCGCGAAATCAGCTTCGTTTATTCAAACGGAGTCACGATGGTTCGCAGAGAGCCGGCAGATTACAGCGAGTATTCCGTGAGGGTAATCGGCACGGACGGCGAAGTCGAAATGCACCGCGACTGGCTCCGTACAAAGCCGCGTCCACTGGCTCTGCACAAGATAAGTCCGAACGAGAAGCGCCTGTATTACAGCAGCGACCACAAGGCGAATTTCTTCGAATGTATCCGCTCACGCAGAAAACCGGTGGCCGATGTCGAGACCGGTCACCGCTCCGTTACCGTCTGCCATCTGGGCAACATTGCCTATCGTCTCAACAGGCCGCTCAAATGGGAACCGGCCAGCGAACACTTCGTAGATGACCATGAGGCCGAGAAGTTTTCTGCAAGGACAATGCGAAGCCCCCGGCATTTGTAACAGACATAGTTCAAGGAACCTTAGTTTATGACAAAAGGTCAGAAAGTTAACCGACGCCGTTTTCTAAAGAAGACTGCCGGAACGTTGGCAGTCGCATTCGGCTTTCCCTATATCGTCTCGCCGTCGGCCCCGGGTGCTGCAGGAACTGTTGCGCCGAGCAACCGCATCACGCTCGGTTGTATCGGGACGGGGTGGATGGGGACTGAAAACCTTCAAAGTTTCCTCAACGAGGGCGACGCACGGATTATTGCCGTTTGTGACCTCGACAAAAATCACTTGAACAACGCAGCCCGGCTCGTAAACGAGAAGTACGGCAACAAGGATTGTGCGACATATCATGATTTCCGTGAGCTGCTGGCACGAAACGACATCGATGCAGTGTCGCTGGGTGTGCCGGACCACTGGCATGGGATACCTGCAATTGAAGCCGCCAGGGCGGGCAAAGACATATATAGCGAAAAGCCGCTGTCGCATACGCTTCGTGAAGGCCGGGCGATGTGCGAGGCGGTCAAACGGTACAACCGAATCTGGCAGACCGGAAGCTGGCAGCGATCGGTTGCAAACTTCCGCTTTGCATGTATGCTCGTCCGCAACGGGAGGATCGGGAAAATCCAGCGAGTAGAGGTGGGTCTGCCGGGCGGACACACTGACTTTGCCGGTACTAAAGGTCAAGAGAAGATTGAGCCACCACCGCCCGAACTCGATTACGACTTCTGGCTCGGTCCGGCACCGTATGCACCGTATGCGGTTGCGAGAGTTCATAAGAACTGGCGATGGCATCTGGATTACGGGGGCGGTCAGATAATGGATTGGATAGGGCATCATGGGGACATCGCACACTGGGGGCTTGGGATGGATTATGAGGCCCCGGTAGAGGTTGATGGTAAGGGCGAGTATCCAAAGACGGGTCTTTGGAACACCGCGACGAAGTATCGAGTAATCTGCAGGTACGCCAATGGTGTTGAGATGGTGCTTGGCGGTAGTGTGGGGCTGCGAGGGGGGACGAAGTGGATAGGTGAGGATGGCTGGGTGTGGGTCAATAGAGAAAGGGTCGATGCCGAGCCATCGGGCCTGCTTAAAGAGACGTTCGGCCCGAACGATATTCAGTTATACCGTTCGCCGGAGCACCATCGCAATTTCCTCGACTGTATAAAAACCCGCAGGCCCACCATCACACCCTGCGAAGTCGCACACCACTCTGCCATACCCGGACATTTGGGACAGATATCGATGCTGTTAGGGCGCAGAATAAAGTTCGACCCGAAAACAGAAACTATCATCGATGACCCGACCGCCAACGAAATGCTCGGCCGACCGATGAGAAGTCCGTGGCACTTATAACAAAAATCATTATTCTCGAAAGGAGCCGGCAAAAATGAACCGAAAAACGCAAATCATCAACGTCATCCTGTTCGCAATTCTGTTAGCTGCGATGTTCGGCGACTGTGTATTTGCCCAGGTAACAGCCGGCGAACGCGAAAAAATCCAAAAGGCGATACCCCGAAAAGCGTCTGCCAAACCGCAAAAGCCGAGAAAGCTGCTCGTCGTCAACCTCAATGTCAGGGACGGCAAAGTCGTAAAAGGCCATGCCTCGATACCCTGCAGCAATTATGCCATCGAGCTTATGGGCGAAAAAACCGGCGCCTACGAGACGGTCGTCAGCAACGATATTGAGATGTTCAAACCGGAAAATATAAAGCAGTTCGATGCTGTCTGCTTCAATAATACGGTGGGCGTGCTTTTTGAAGACCCGCAGTTGAAGAAAAGTCTGCTTGATTTTGTCTATGGCGGCGGCGGCTTCATCGGCATTCACGCCGTAGCGGCGACATTTGCGCAGTGGCCCGATTATCACTTCTGGCCTGAGTTTGGCGAGATGCTCGGCGGCTACGAAGACGGAGGCCACCCCTGGCAGGCGCACGAGACAATCGCCATCAAGATCGATGACCCCGAGCATCCCGTCAACGCCGCCTTTGGGCGAAAGGGCTTCGAGATAACAGACCAGGCCTTTCAGTTCCGCCACGGCTACTCACGAGACAAGCTGCGCGTGCTCGTAAGCATCGACACGGCCAAGATGGATATGAGCCCGAGTCGTAGGTTCTTGCCTGAACGCCAGAAGGACAAGGACTTCCCATTCAGTTGGGTGAAGAACTACGGCAGGGGACGTGTCTTCTTCACTGCCTTCGGTCACAACGCCGAGACCTTCTGGAATCCGCTGTTCCTCAAGCACTTGCTCGACGGGACACAGTTTGCCCTCGGCGACCTGCCCGCCCCCACGACCCCGAGCGCCAAACTCACCGGCGCCGTTCGCGCTCGGGAGACCCTCGATTGGCGTCTGGGAATTGGTGCGTACAGCTTTAAGGAATACTCGTTTGACGAGGCAATTGAGAAGACCGCGGCGCTGGGGCTGCGATATATCGAGGGTGGGCCTGACTTTAATATGGGCGATGATGAGGTCATTGCGTTGCGAAGGAAGCTGCTCGACTCGGATGTTCGGATGGTCTGCTACTACGTTCATAAGATACCGAATGACGAGCAGATGGTGAAAAAACTTTTCGAATTCTGCAGGAAATTAGGTGTGGAAACGATCACCGGCGAGCCGGAACCGGAGGTGCTCGACCTTCTGGAAAAATACTGTGACAAATACGACATCAACCTCGCCATCCACAATCACACCAAAGACATATCTCCATTCTACTACGACCCGAACAACATCCTCAAGGTCCTCAAAGGCAGGAGCAGACGAATGGGTGTCTGCCCGGACCTGGGCTACTGGGTGCGGGCGGGGTACGACCCGGTTGAAACCTTAGAGAAAATGAAGGACCGAGTCATCACCTTCCATATTCACGATGTGCACGAGTTCAGTCCACAGGGCCACGATGTCCCCTGGGGGGCCGGTGTGGCCAAACTCGATGAGTTCTTCAAGAAGGCCTACGAGCTTGAAATCAACCCTACGCTCTGGAACATCGAGTACGCTTACGATTTCGAAGACAACACAAAGCAAATTGCCCAGTCCATCAAATTTTTTGATAAGATAATTGCTCCAATCGTGAGCTATCACCGTGCATACATTGGCCGAACAAAAGGGGTAAGACGCCAAGCTGGCGTCAGTGATGAGGAGCAGCGGAAAATCGAAAATGCAATTCCCGCAAAAGCGCCGGCCACACCGAAAAAGCCCAGACGACTGCTGGTCTTCGACAAAAGTGTCGGTCATGGCAAGCATCCCTCGGTCCCGCACGCCAATTATGCCGTTGAGTTGATGGGGGAAAGATTAGGGGCTTATGAGACGGTTGTGACCGAGGATCCAGCGTATTTCGAGGCGGATAAGCTGAGTGAGTTTGATGCGGTTTTCTTTAATAATACGGTTGGCGATAGCTTTAACAGCGAAGAGCTGAGGCAGAATCTGCTGGACTTTGTCTATCGCGGTGGGGGGGTGCTCGGCAATCACGCTGCAAGTGTCGGCTTTGCCAAGCAGCCGGGCTGGACAATGGACTTTGCCGAATACTCTAAGATGTTGGGAACATTCGGTGCAAACCACAGAGAGAGTGACGAGACAGTGACGACCAAACTCGACGATCCGACCCACCCACTCAACGCCGGCTTCGCCGGAAAAGGATTCGAATTCACAGATGAGTTTTTCCGATTCCACGAAATCTATTCGAGAGACAATGTTCGTGTGCTGTTCAGTATCGACGTTGACAAGACGGATATGGAGCAGGGACGCGCTTACGGCAACTGCTTTCGCGACGACAACGACTATCCACTCGCCTGGGTCAAGAGCCACGGTGCAGGCCGAGTCTATTACACGACGATAGGGCATAATCCGTATGTGTTCTGGGACGAGATGTTCCTCGAGCATTTTCTTGCGGCGATACAGTTTGCGTTGGGCGATTTGCCCGCTTCGACAACGCCGAGCGGGAAGCTTACAGATGCGGTCCGCGCACAGGAAAAGCTCGGCTTCAACCTCGCAGTGCAGTTCTGGTCGTTCAACAGATTCTCGTTTAACGAATCTATTGAAAAGGCCTCTCAACTCGGTCTTAGAAACATCGAGGCCTACATCTTTGGTCCCAGAGCAGGCCAGCGTCTGACCAATGATGATAAGCGCATATTGTTTAGCTACCTGATGCCCGCAAAGCTCCGCAGAGAAGTCAGAGGCAAGCTCAGTGACGCCGGAATAAGAATCATCAACTGCTACATCGGCGCCTGGCCGAAACAAGAGAAACAGTGCAGAAAGATATTCGATTTCGCACGAGAGATGGGTATCGAGACATTCGTTTCGGAGCCCGACCCCAACCGGCTCGATATGTTAGAGAAGCTCTGCAGCGAGTATGAGATGAACTTAGCGATACATAACCACGCCAAAGGTGAGTCCCGATACTGGGACCCGGCTGAAGTCTTGAAAGTCTGTCAGGGCCGGAGCAGACGAATCGGCGCCTGCGCCGATACAGGTCACTGGATGCGATCCGGTATCGACCCCGTTGAGGGGCTGAAAACTCTCGAGGGAAGAATCATATCGTTGCACTTAAAGGACCTCAACGAGCTTGGCAATCTCAGGGCACACGATATCCCCTGGGGGACGGGTAAAGCAAATGTCCCTGCTGTTCTGGCTGAGCTGAAGCGTCAAAATTTCCGCGGGACCATTGCAATCGAATACGAATACAACTGGGACAACTCCATGCCCGATATCGCAAAATGCATTGATTTCTTCGAGCAAACGGCTTTGGAATTGGCGGATTGAACTTATGGCGGAAACTATCAGTCGTCGTTCGGTGTTAAGAAAAGCGACAAAAGTCATAGCAGGCGCTGTTGGGTTTCCATACGTGGTATCGTCGTCTGCCCTGGGCAAAGCCGGAACCATAGCGCCCAGCAATCGCCTCGTAATCGGCTCTATCGGCGTGGGAGGTATGGGTACAGGCCACGTCCATCAGCTCCTCGGATATCCCGATGTCCACCTTGCAGCCGTGTGTGACATCTGGCCCATCCGACAAACGAAAGCCAAGGCGATCGTTGACAGAAAATACGGAAACAGCGACTGCGCCGCATACACCGATTTTCGCGACCTGCTCGCCAGAAGCGACATCGACGGCGTCGTCGTCGCAACCTGCGACCACTGGCACGTCCTGGTCGGCCTTGAAGCGGCACGCAATGGAAAACACGTCTATCTGCAAAAGGCAATGAGTGTCTATTTCGATGAAAACCAGGCGCTGCGAAAAGAAATACATCGTTCGGGCGTGGTATTTCAGTTCGGCACCCAGCAGCGCAGCGACGAGAAGTTTCGCCAGGCCTGCGAGCTTGTTCGCAACCAGCGGATAGGCAAGCTCCGGACGATTATGGTCGGCTCGATTCCGAGCTGGTATGTCCCCAATTCAAAGCCCGAACCGATACCGAAAGGTTTCAACTATGACCTCTGGCTTGGCCCCGCCCCCCGGGCGCCGTACAGCTTCGCACGTTGCGGTCCGCGCACCGAAGGCGCCGGCGCCTGGTACGTCATAAGTGACTACGCAATGGGACATATCTCCGGCTGGGGAATACACCACGTCGATATCGCCCAGTGGGGCAACGGCACCGACGATACGGCACCGGTTGAAATAGAAGGAACAGGAGTCATTCCCGCCGACGGCCTGACCGACACGGCAATACAATTTGAGGTAAGACACAAATACGCCAACGGCGTTACACTCGTTCATATGGACACCAAAACAGCCAGGCAAAAGGCCCCTCAGTTCTGGCTGCACGAAGGTCTTGGTATCCTCTTTCTCGGCACCGACGGCTGGGTCTTCGTCAGCCGACGTGGACTCCACACCCACCCGCAATCGCTGACTAAAACCGTCATCGGCCCCGACGAAATAAAACTATATCGCAGCAACGACCACATGCGTAATTTCCTCGATGCTGTCAGGACAAAAAGGCAGACAATCTGCCCCGTTGACGTGGCGGTCCATTCGGATACAATCTGCCATCAGGGAAATATCGCCCTGCGCCTTGGAAGGAAGTTGAGATGGGATGCGGTGAGGGAACAATTCATTAACGACGGTGAGGCTAATCGAATGTTAACGCGAACTATGCGAAGCCCCTGGCGGCTGTAACGGCTTGGCATAATTGTAACGGACTTTCTGTGTTATAAAACAATAACGGCAAAAACATTAAAAGGAGATTACGAAATGGGTAAGATTAGTGTTGGTTTGAACACGGAATTTTCGCGCAGCTCGGATAAGCCGTTCGAATGGGCTGTTGAGAAGACTGCTGAGATTGGTTTTGAGTATGTGGAACCGATGATTCACTTCGGCAGAGAGTTGATGAGCGAGGCCGGGTATTTTCACACCGTCTCGATGTTCGATGACCCGTATCGCATCAAAGAGGCGTGCGATAAGGCAGGGCTGAAGATATCGGGTCTGCAGGCACACGGGCCACTCGGCAGGCCTGAGGTGCACGGCGAATATCTTAAGTTAGCGATCCGGGTAGCGGCGGAGATCGGTGTGCGTGTGGTAAATACGGACGAGGGTGTTAAGGCCAAGTGGACTACTGAAGAAGAGGACATGGTACTGATCAAATACACGCTACGGGAAGCCGCCTTTGTTGCTGAGCGTCGCGGTGTTAAGATAGGGCTTGAAGACCATGCACAGTATTCGAAGACGCCGGACGGGCTTGATAAGCTTTATAATCTTGTCGATTCACCGGCTATCGGCATCAACTTCGATACGGGCAACGCGTATCTGGCGGGTCAGGACGTCTATCCTTGGCTCGAACGTGTGGCGGATCGCCTTGTGCATCTTCACGCAAAAGACATCTCGGTGGAACATTCCGATGCCGAAAGGGGCAAGGTCACGGGTACGCCGGTCGGCTGTGCGTGCGGTGACGGAGTGATTGACTGGGCGAAGGTCGTTGGGATTGTAAAGGATAAGTGTCCGCGTGATATAGTTTTCAGTGTTGAGTGCGGCACGCCGGAGCAGGCGGCGAGAAGTCTGGAACATCTGAAAAAGCTTGTTTAGATTCAGAGAACGAAAGGTTACTCCATGAGAACGAGTAAGATAAACAGAAGGGATTTTCTTGCCGGTACGCTGGGTGCAGCGGCGGCAGTGAATTTTCCCTATATTGTTGCTTCGTCGGCTCTTGGCAAGGCCGGTACGGTCGCAGCAAGCAATCGAATAGTGATGGGCAGCATTGGTCTTGGGATCCAGGGCTCAGGCTTGTTAAGCGATTTTATGCAGGAGCCGGACGTTCAGTTGGCGGCGGTATGTGATGTTCGCCGGAGCCAGTTAGAAAAGGCCAGGCGTACCGTAGATACGTATTACAAGGGTTCGGGCTGTTCGGCATACGGGGATTTTCGTGAACTTTGCGCTCGCAGTGACATTGATGCTGTCGTTATAGCGACTCCGGATCACTGGCATGCGTTGATAGCTATCGAGGCGGCTAAGAATGGCAAGGGCATGTATCATGAAAAACCGATCGGATGGAGTTTCAGGGCGGGACAGGTGATAAGGGAAACAATCCAGCGGACCGGAGTTGTGTTTCAATTCGGTACTCAGCAGCGGTCGGACAGGGAATTTCGGTTCGCATGCGAACTGGTTCGCAGCGGCAAGATAGGAAAGCTGGAGACGATCCTTGTGGGTGTGCCCGGTGGGGTGACTGTTCCGAATCAACCGACCGAGCCGATACCAAAGGGTTTTGATTATGACATGTGGCTTGGCCCGGCTCCATGGGCGCCGCATAGTTTTGAGCGGTGCAGGCCTTACGTGAGCAGGCCCGACAAGGACTGGACGCAGAACTACAGCAGTTGGTATCACATCTCGGATTACTGTCTTGGGTTTATTGACAACTGGGGTATTCATCATATCGATATCGCTCAGTGGGGACATGGGACCGAGGATACAGGGCCGATAGAGATAGAGGGCAAGGGAGTTTTCCCGACCGAAGGGCTGGCGGATAACGCGCTGAGCTGGCAGGTCGAGAACAGGTTCGCGGACGGCGTTACGGTTGTGCATATGGATAACTCAAACTGTGAGAGGCATCCGGAGCAGGTTCGCAGGGAGTTCAATCAGGGAGTGTTGTTCAAGGGCAGCGAGGGTTGGGTTTATGTGAAACGCGGCGTGATTAAGGCGGAGCCGAAATCGTTGTTACAGGAGGAAGATGCTGTGGCCGGTATTCTTACCCGCAGCGAGGACCATCAGCGTAATTTCCTTGATGCGATACGGACCGGCTCAAAGACGATTTGCCCGGTCGAGGTTGCGGTTCGTTCAGATACGATATGCCAAATCGACAACATTGCAATCAAGTTAGGTCGCAAGCTGAAGTGGGATCCGAAGAAGGAGGATTTTATTAACGATCCGGAGGCAAGCCAGATGCTTGATAGGCCTATGCGAAGCCCGTGGCACTTATAGAAAAAGGACAAGACGATGAATGTGACACTTAGATTAGTTTTCTCAATCACACTGTTTTCGACTACGGCTCTGTCTGCCGTTGCTGCAGAGCCGCCGGAGGCGCCCGGTCGCGGCGAGATAGAGGCGATTCTTGCAAAGGCGCCCAAAGTCGAAGCGAAGGAACTGAAACAGTTAAACATTGTTTTGCTTGCTGATGTCAAGGACCACGGCGAAAACGAGCACGACTATCCGCTCTGGCAAAAGCGGTGGGAGCTCTTATTGGCAGGCAGTGGTCAGTCGGGCGAGAAACAGGCGAACATGTTCGGCCCTGCGGTCGGCGATGCCGACGTATCCAAAGGCGCGGCTAATGTCACGGTGACAACTGCGTGGCATTGGCTGAGTGAAGAGCAGTTTGCAGAGGCCGACGTGATAGTGGCGTTCTGCTATTTGCGCTGGAACGAGGAGCGATTCGAGCAGATGCGCAAATACTTAGAAAAAGGCGGCGGTCTTGTTCCTGTGCACCCGGCGAGCTGGCCCGATTCCAAGCACTTCGTCAAGGCCGCCGAATTGCTTGGGGTTGGCGGCTATAAGTTGTTTCGTCACGGGCCGATGAACATGAAGATTACCGAACCCGAGCACCCGATTTGCCTTGGCCTTGCCACGAGTATTCATTTCTATGATGAGACATATTGGCCACCTGTACCTGGCATCGATACGCAAAAGGTGAGGGTATTGGCTACTTCCGATGAGAAAGTAAACAAGGACTCAGATAAAATCGCCCCGCAGCCGGTCTTGTGGACGTACGAGTATGGCAAGGGGCGCATCTTCGGCTGTCAGCCGGGGCATTACACCTGGACATTCGATGACCCGTATTTTCGGATTCTATTGCTGCGGGGGACTGCCTGGGCCGCAGGCGAGTCGCCATACCGTTTTGACGAGCTTGTATTGCGTGATGCGCGATTGGCTGATTAAGAAATGAACCAAGCTGGGAAAAGGTTCTCGGAATATAAAAATGAATGCGAAAAGAAGTTTTGACAGACGAAGTTTTCTCAAAGGCTCCGGCGTAATGCTGGCCGGTGCGGTTGGATTCCCTTACATAGTTTCGGCGTCGGCTCTTGGCGCAGACGGGGCTGTCGCGGCGAGCGAACGTATTACTATCGGCTCAATCGGTGTCGGCGGGCAGGGGACATGGAAGGTGAAGGATTTTCTGGGTATTCCCGTCGCACAGATGGTTGCGGTCTGCGACGTTCAGCAGAGTGAACGTGAAAAGGCCAAAAGAATAGTCGATGAGAAATACGGCAATACGGACTGCGCTATGTACAACGACTTCCGCGAGCTGCTCGCTCGCGACGATATCGACGCCGTTGTCATCGCCACGCAGGACCACTGGCACGCCCTTATCGCAGTTGCAGCGGCGCAGGCCGGCAAGGATATGTACTGTGAAAAACCGCTGGGGGTCGCCGTGGCAGAGAGTCAGGCAATACGCGATGCAGTCCGCAAGTACGGGATAGTGTTTCAGACCGGTACTCAGCAGAGGTCCGAGAGAAACTTTCGGTTTGCCTGTCAGTTGGCGCGCAGTGGATATCTCGGCAAGATCCATACAGTCGAAGTCGGTGCGCCTGGACCGGTGTACAAGCGTGAATACCTGAATCCACCGGTTGAGGAGCCAATTCCGCCCGGCTTTGACTGGGACATGTGGCTCGGACCGGCTCCGAAAAAGCCCTTCAACGGTGGCAGGGTTTACGGCATCGACTGGTATCTGAACTGGGACTATTGCGCGGGATTCATTGTGAATTGGGGCGTGCATCATCTGGATATCGCCAACTGGGGTTGCCCGGATGTCGCAAATCAGCGGTGTGAGCTTGAGTTTACAGGGACTTATCGTAATGACGGGCTGACGGACAATATCTTTGACTGGAAAGGCGAGTTTCGTTACGAAAACGGATTAAAGATGGTTTACACGAGTGCGGATGAGGGTACTGAGGAGTGTGGGTGCGCTTTCTATGGGGATAAAGGCTGGGTACATGTAGATCGTCCGGGAATCCGGGCAGAGCCTGCTTCCCTGCTGAAGGTGCAGCTTAAATCCTCCGACAATCGGCTTTACGAATCAAACGACCACAGGGTGGATTTCCTCAGATGTGTCAAGACGCGAAAAGACCCGGTCTCGCCGGTCGAGGCCGGTCACAATGCCTCATTCCTCGGAATGATTGCCGAAACCTCTGTCCGCCTGAAACGCAAGCTGAAATGGGACACCGTTCAAGAACGATTCGTCGGTGACGAGGAGGCAAATAATCTGCTCACAAGACCCATGCGCAGCCCATGGCACTTATAGGCATTATTAAGGAGGTCCATAATGAGACGTAATAAGGTTTTAGGCAGACGTTCGTTTCTGGCAAAAGCGGTCGGAACGGCTGCCGGTTCAATTGCCTTTCCTTACTTTGTTTGCTCATCGGCATTGGGGAAGGATGGGTCTGTTGCTGCCAGCGAGCGCATTGTGACGGCCTCTATCGGCACCGGCGGCCAGGGAACTGCCAATATGAAGGTATTCTGCGGCAATCCAAATGTTCGCGTCGTTGCCGTTTGCGATGTCGTCAAAGACAGAAGAGAAAAGGCAAAGAGCATCGTCGATGCAATCTATAAGAACCAGGACTGCAAGGCCTACAATGACTGGCGTGACATCATCGCACGCGACGACATAGACGCAGTGTGCATCACCACCCAGGACCACTGGCATGCTCTAATTGCGGTAGCCGCCGCAAAAGCCGGCAAGGATATGTACTGCGAAAAACCATTGGGTGTTGCCGTCAGCGAGTGCCGGGCCATCCGCGATGCCGTTCGAAAGTACAACTGCATCTTCCAGACCGGCACGCAGCAGCGCTCCGAGCGCAACTTCCGCTTCGCCTGTGAGCTTGCTCGCAACGGCTATCTCGGCAAAATACACACCGTAAGGGTAGGTGCACCCGGGCCTGTGTACAAGCGAACATACAAAAGACCTCCCGTCGAACAGCCCATACCGCTCGGTCTCGACTATGAGATGTACCTTGGCCCTGCTCCCATGAAACCCTACAACGGTGGTCGAATCGCCTGGCCCGACTGGTATCTCATCTGGGACTATAGCGCCGGTTTCATAGTGAACTGGGGCGTGCATCACCTGGATATTGCCGTCTGGGGCTGTCCCGATGTTGCGACGCAGCCCTGTGAGCTTGAGTTCACGGGCAGCTATCGTAACGACGGCCTGACGGACAACATCAACGATTGGCGCGGCGAGTTCCGTTATATGAGCGGCCTGAAAATGCTCTACACGGACGCGGTTGAACGCACCGATGAAAATGATGGGTGCCTGTTCAAAGGCGACGAGGGCTGGGTCCACGTCAACCGCTACGGCATCCAGGCACAGCCGCAGTCCCTGCTGGAGGTCAAACTTAAACCGTCAAACACCCATCTGTATGAATCAAGAGAGCACCATGAAGATTTCATAAACTGCGTAAGAACTCGAAAAGACCCGGTTTCTCCCGTCGAGGCCGGCCACAAGGCCTCGTACCTCGGTATGATTGCAGAAACCTCAGTTCGCCTGAAACGCAAGCTCAAGTGGGACCCCGCTAAAGAGAGCTTTGTTGGCGATGACGAGGCAAATAATCTGCTCAAAAGACCCATGCGAAGCCCGTGGCACTTGTAAATGGGCGGAAAATGTGGTATGGATGTGTGCCGGCAGGCATTATAATAGTAATTCTTGTGACAACGCAGACGAAAGGAACAGTTATGAATCAGATCGGGGTAAGTCCCGGCCCGCTGTCTTTGGGTGTGGTGTTGGCAGCTATCTTCTGTTCTCTTGTCGTCTCAAACAGTGCTTGTGCTGTCGGCTCACCAAAGGAGCTGCGCATGCTTGACCCCGGAGAAATCCAGAAAATCGAGCAGGCCGCCCCTGCAAAAGCGACTGCAACACCTCAGAAGCCAAGAAGAATCCTTGTCTTCTGGCTGTGTAAGGGCTTTTACCACGAGTGCATTCCGGTTGCGAACAAGGCGATTGAGACACTCGGTAAGAAGACCGGTGCTTTCGAGATTGTCACCAGTGACGATATGGCAATGTTCGATGCCGACAAGCTCGAAAAGTTCGATGCGGTGCTGTTCAATAACACTACCAAACTCAGGTTCGATGATGAACAAAAGAAGGCATTGCTGGATTTTGCCAAAGCAGGCAAAGGCATAATTGGAATCCACGCCGCCACCGACAACTTTTACGACTGGCCGGAAGCTGCAGAAATGATGGGTGGGCTCTTCAACGGACATCCCTGGACTTCCGATGGTACCTGGGCGATGAAAAACGCCGACCCGAACCATCCCATCAACGCCGGCTTCAAGGGCAAGGATTTCAAGGTAAAGGATGAAATCTACAGGGTAAAACAGCTCAACCTCAGGGACAACTGTCACGTCCTGCTGCGTCTCGACCTTACCGACAAAAACACGAGAAGCGCTTCCGGCGTCAGAGAGCAGGACCAGGACACACCCGTAAGCTGGATTCGCAAGTATGAAAAGGGCAGGGTTTTCTACTGTGGTATGGGACACAACAATGAGATATTCCAGCACTTGGCGGTAATGCAGCACATGCTCGACGGCATCCAGTTCGCCCTTGGCGATTTGTCTGCCGACGCAACACCGAGCGGCCCGATGAAAAAACAGTAATGATTATTGCAGCCATATTACAATAGCTATTGTCTTTTAACCGAATGTTAATATTCAGGTGTTGGGAAAGGATAGAATTATGAAGCGTTGGACCAGAATTGCAGCCGTCTCACTCGTCATCATCTGCTGTACCTTTGCCGGCGGCATATCACTCGCTGCCGTGGACATTCAGGAGCTTGACGACCTCCTGATTCAAGTCAAGACCTATGATTACGGCCAGAGTCGCGAGAACCTGACCAAAATCACCGACATGATCCGCGAAGCGGGCACTTCGCCCGACATGCTGAAACAGGTTGAAAAGCGGCTCGATGACTTCGTTTGCTCCGATGCCACATACGCCGCCAAACAGTTCGCCTGCAAACAGCTCAGCTTAATCGGCACCGAGGACTCGGTGCCTGCGCTGGCCCCTATGCTGACCGATGAGAAGTATTCTGATATGGCAAGGTATGCCCTTGAACGTATACCCGGCTCAGCGGTGGATGAGGCCCTGAGGAGCGCTCTTGTGAGAGCAACCGGCAAGGCGAAGGTAGGCATAATAAACACGTTGGCGGTCCGCGGCGATACAAAGGCGGTGCCTGAGATTGCAAAACTCATCGACGATTCGGACAAGATGATAGCCGGCGCCGCTGCGGCCGCCTTAGGGCGGATAGGCAGCGTTGCCGCCACTGAAACCCTTGCCAAGGCCATGGGCAAGACAAGCGGTGCACTCAGGACCCAGGTACTCGATGCGTACCTGAAATGTGCCGACCGTCTCGCCGCCGGCGGCAAAAAAAGCCAGGCCTTTGCAATCTACCAGAAACTTTACACCCAGGAAAAGGTCATGCCCATCAGGGCGGCCGCTCTCAGGGGTATGGTGACAACTGCCGAAAATCCCACAGAGACCGTCGTCGGCGCCCTCAAGGCGAGCGACCAGCCCATGCAAACGGTCGCAATCGGTCTGCTAAGAGATGTCGCCGATAGCGAGATGATAAAGGCCGTCGCCGCTCTGCTTCCTAACCTCTCCGTCACCAGCCAGGTCCAGTTGCTCAGTGCGTTGGCCGACTGCGGCGACAAGGCCGCACTGGATTCCGTAGTTGGTGAAACGAAAAGCTCGGATGCCGCCGTCCGTGTCGCCGCCCTAAGCGCCCTGGCAAAGCTCGGCGACGCCTCCACGGTTGACCTTCTCGTAAGTGCCGCTGCAAAAACCACCGGCGACGAGCAGCAGGCTGCACAGCAGAGTCTCTACCGTCTCCGGGGGGCCGACATCGACCGGGCCATCCTGCAGAAAATCCCCGGCGCCGATGCCTCGGCTAAGGTTGAGCTGATCCGCAGCCTCGACCGGCGAAATACCGCCGGCTCCGTCCCTGTGCTGCTTAAGACCATCAGCGATTCCGACAGCAAAGTAAGAATCGAGTCGATCAAGGCATTTAGAACCGTCGTTCAGCCGAAGGATTTGCCCGCACTCATCGACATTCTCGTCCGAACCGACAGCAGCTCTGAACGCGGTGAGATGGAAAAAACCATCGTTGCTGTCGCACGCAAAATCACCGACCAACAAGAACAGGCAAACGCTGTCCTTGCTGCGCTGCCGTCGGTCAAGGATGTCCCTGCAAGGTCCTCACTGCTCAGTGTCCTCGGGAAAATCGGCGTTGACAGTGCTATGCCGGTGCTTCGCAAGGCCCTCAAAGACAGTGATCCCAAGATAAAAGATGCTGCCGTACGAGCTCTCTCCGAATGGCCGACACCGGAGCCCGCTGCCGAGCTGCTCGACGTGGCACAAACCTCCGAAAACCAGGTTCACAAGGTCTTGGCGCTTCGCGGCTACATCCGCCTTATCGGTATCAAAAGCGACAGGCCGACCGAGCAGACCATTAAAATGTATAAGACTGCTATGGGCCTTGCCCCGAATGTCAACGAAAAGAAAATGGTCCTGTCCGGAGTCGGCACTACCGGCTCCTGGGAAGGTATGCAGATGGCCGCCGGATACCTTGACGACCCGCAGCTCAGCCAGGAAGCCGAGGCCGCCGTCGTTAAAATCGCCCGCAGCACCGCAGAAGATCACCCGGAAGAGACAAAAGAGCTGCTCAAAAAAGTGTTGGAGACAACCAAAAGCGAAACAGTCCGTCAGCAGGCCAAGAGAATGTTAGGATTTATGGAACGCAACTGATAGTGACCGGGCGGTTACTGCAGACGTCCGACTTCGGCTGCGCCTTGGGTTTGCAGCAATCATTCATCTTTATCGAACGCTGACATCCATCCGACGCCGTTCGCAGCTCCGGCGAATTATTAGGAGAAGCAATATGACTAAAAGTGTCAAACCAGACCAATCAAACCACGCATCAATTTCTCGACGCGATTTTCTCGGCTCAGCCGCCACAGCAGCCGCATTTACCATAGTCCCGCGGCATGTCCTGGGTGCCGGCCAGACGCCGCCCAGCGAAAAACTCAACATCGCCACCGTCGGCGCCGCCGGCATGGGTCGCTGGAACACCAAAAGATGCGCCGATGCCGGCGAGAATATCGTCGCCCTCTGTGACGTGGACGACAAACGGGGCGCCGACGTTTACAAAGAATATCCTAAGGCGAAAACGTACAGAGACTTTCGCAAGATGCTCGAAAAGCAAAAAGATATTGATGCGGTTATCGTCGCCCCGCCCGACCACACACACGCCGTTGCTGCAATGATGGCAATCAAAATGGGAAAGCACGTCTATTGCCAGAAACCGATGACGCATACCGTCTATGAGGCGAGAAAGCTCACCGAGGCCGCAAGAGAGGCCGGCGTCGCAACGCAGATGGGCAACCAGGGCCATTCTTCTCAGGACATCCGTCTAATATGCGAGTGGATTTGGGATGGCGCCATTGGGCCCGTCCGCGAGGTTCACGCCTGGACAGACAGACCCGTCTGGCCCCAGGGAATCGAAAGACCGAAACGGGTTGATGATGTCCCTTCATATTTTGATTGGGACCTATGGCTTGGCCCGTCACCGGAGAGACCCTATGTTAAAGACCTCTATCATCCGTTTGGCTGGCGGGCCTGGGTCGATTTCGGCTGCGGCGCCCTCGGCGATATGGCCTGCCATATCCTCGACCCCGCCTTCTGGGCGCTTAATCTCAAGTATCCTGTTACCGTTGAGGCCTGTTCCTCAACCAGATTAGCCGGCAAGGGCTGGGAGAAAATTGGTGTTCGAGAGACTTACCCCAGGGCAAGCATCATCCGCTTCAAATTCCCCGCTCGTGACCCAATGCCCAAAATCCAAATGCCCGAGGTTAAGGTCACTTGGTATGACGGCGGCCTGATGCCCCCAAGGCCCGAAGAGCTCGAGCCGGGCAGGATGATGGGCGATAAGGACGGCGGAGCGCTCTTTATGGGTGACAAGGGCATCATTATGTGCGGCTGTTACGGGAAAAACCCCCGTATTGTCCCCGAAACAAAAATGAGAGAATACAAAAGACCGGCTGGAACAATTCCACGCGTCAAGGACGGCATGGACGGTCACGAAAAGAACTGGCTCGCTACCTGTAAGGGCGGGTCGCCCGCCGGCTCCAACTTTGACTACGCCGGCCCATTCACAGAGACCGTCGTTATGGGAAATCTCGCCATTCGCAACCCATACAAAGTGCTCGAATGGGATGGTGAGAACATGAAGTTTACCAACGATGATACGGCTAACGAGTTCGTCCATAGCCCGTATCGCGAAGGATGGTTCCTCTAAGTATAAGGCAGGTTCAATCGGACTACCATGAGTCGAAAAACAATAGCGTTGGCAATAACTGCGTTCTTTATCGCAATGCTTCAAGGTTGCGCACAGCCACAGGTACTGAACAGGCCACCGAAGGGCTTTGTCGCACTGTTCAACGGTAAAGACCTCTCCGGCTTCAAAGGACTTGTAGGTAATCCGGTGACTCGTGCCAAAATGACCCCTGAAGAACTCGCCGAAGCACAGGCAAAAGCTGATGAACTGATGCGACAGCACTGGAATGTCGTCGATGGCATCCTGGTCTATGACGGCAGCGGATTCGATAGTATATGCACCGTCAAAGACTATGCAGATTTCGAGCTTCTGGTTGATTGGAAAATTGAACCCGGTACCGACAGCGGCATTTACCTGCGCGGTACTCCACAGGTCCAGATTTGGGACCCCGCAAAATCCCACGTCGGCTCGGGCGGACTTTATAACAACAAGAACAATCCCGACAAGCCCATCAAAACCGCCGACAAACCGCCCGGTGAGTGGAACACCTTCAGAATCATTATGATTGGCAAATGGGTTATCGTCTATCTCAACGACCAGCTCGTCGTGGATACCACAGAGCTTGAAAACTTCTGGCAGCGAGACATCGAAATCTACCCGGCAGGCTCAATAGAGCTGCAGGCGCACAACTCGCCGCTCTATTTCAGAAACGTATTTATCCGAAAGCTTAAGTGACCTGCCGCATGCACCGGCTGTTCTCTGGCTGCGTATCCGGCTAACAGCATAATGTCGTTATGAAAGAGAAGCTGTCGAGACGTGATTTTCTGAAACGCACCGCCGTCGCCGCCGTATCCGTACCCTTAGTAGTCCGTTCATTCGCACTCGGTCTGGCCAAATCGACCGCCCCGAGCGCCCGGATAACTATGGGCTGCATCGGTACAAACAATATGGGCCTCAGTGATATGAGGGGTTTCCTAAAGTTCGGCGACGTCCAAATCGTCGCCGTATGCGACGTCGATATCGCCCACTGCAAACGCGCCAAGAACGAAGTTGAAGAGCATTACGAATCTGCTGTCGTCAAGGCAAACTACGGCAGCTGCGCAGCTTACAACGATTTTCGCGACCTGCTTGAAAGAGACGATATCGACACCGTATTGATAGCCACTCCGGACCACTGGCATGTGCCGATCTCAATCGCGGCAGCCAGAGCCGGTAAAGACATCTACTGCGAAAAACCCCTCTCTAAGACGATAGCCGAGGGTCGTACGCTCTGTAACATAATCAAGCAATACAATCGTGTGTTTCAGGCCGGAACGCAGTTGCGATCGGGTCAAGCCGCCCGCTTTGCCTGTGAGCTTGTCCGCAACGGCCGAATCGGCCGGCTCCACACCATCCGCACCTGTGTCCCAACAGGACGCGCCATCGCCCCACAAGCCACAATGCCCGTTCCTGACGGTCTCGACTACGACTTATGGCTTGGGCCTGCTCCGTGGGCCCCTTATACAAAACGGCGATGCCACGGCTCCTTCAGGTACATATCCGACTATGCCGGTGGGGTTATGACCGACCTTGGGGCTCATGATAACGACCTTGCCCAGTGGGGCAACGATACCGAACACACAGGGCCCGTTGAAATAGAAGGCACAGGCCGGTTCCCGCGAGACGGTCTGTGGGATACAGCCACAAGCTTCGAGGTGCACTACACTTATGAAAACGGCGTAAAACTGGTATGCGCCACACGTGACATTGCAAAAATGGACCAGGGCATTCGCTTTGAGGGCACCAACGGCTGGGTTATGGCTCGCTCGTATATCGATGCCGAGCCAAAATCGCTGTTGAATTCGAGAATTGGTGCCGATGAGGTCCATCTGTACCAAAGCGACGACCACCACAGAAACTTCATTGACTGTGTAAAAACAAGGCGCGATACTATAGCGCCACCTGAGGTTGCGCACCGTTCGGTCACTATCTGCCACCTGGGCAATATCGCCCTGAAACTGGGCAGAAAGCTGCGCTGGGACCCGGGAAACGAAAGATTCGTTAATGACTCAGAGGCAAACCAAATGTTATCGCGGGCAATGAGAAGCCCGTGGCAGCTCTAATCAGAGCTAAACGATATGACTTTCAGTAACAGGAGAGAAAAATGACGTACAAAACAAGACTCACAATCATCGCGGCTGTGCTGGCTACATCATTGTTCATTTCTTTAGAGCCGGCGGTTGCAAAGTCCGTGCCGAAAGACACTTACGACGGCTGGCAGCTCGCCGTGCAGGCTTGGTCATTTAATAAATTCACATTCTTTGAGGCGATTGAAAAGACCGGAGCCGCAGGAATGCACCACATCGAGGCGTATCCGGGTCAGTCCCTCAGTCCCGATAAGCCGGGTGCGAAAATGCACCACCTGATGCCGGCGCGGCTCAGGGCCGATGTCAAAGCAAAGCTCGCAGAGGCAGGGATAAAACTTGTCAATTACGGGGTGGTCGCCCTGCCGAACGATGAAGCAAAATGTCGGCAGGTATTTGATTTTGCTAAGGATATGGGCATTGAGACGATTGTTTCCGAGCCGCCGGAAGAGGCGTTTGACCTGATAGATAAACTGTGCCGGGAGTACAAAATCAATGTTGCCATTCATAACCATCCGGAGCCGTCGCACTATTGGAATCCGGATACGGTGCTGAAGGTCTGCAAAGGCCGCAGTGAGTATATTGGTGCGTGTGCCGATACGGGGCACTGGATGCGATCGGGAATCAATCCTATCGAGGCGCTCAAGAAACTCGAAGGACGCATTAAGAGCTTGCATTTTAAGGACTTAAACGAATTCGGTAACAAGAGGGCCCACGATGTGGTATGGGGAACGGGGGCTGGAGATGCGAGGGCGATGCTGGAAGAGCTTGACAGGCAGGGGTTTAAGGGGGTTTTTGCTATCGAATACGAGTATCACTGGGAGGATAACATAGCGGAGATAAAGAAGTGCGGGGAGTTCTTCAACAAGGTCGCGGCGGAGCTGAGCCGTGCTGAGTATAAAGACTTGTTCGAGAAGGACTTGTCGAATGCGGTGCAGAAGGCGGGGACCTGGAGCTTTGACGGAGAAGGTGTTTTGTCGCCAAGGTCTGATGCGCATGGGTGGGACCTGGATATCTGGACGAAGGAAAGGTACGGTAACTTCTTGTTAGAGCTGGAGTACCGTGTTGAGCAGGGGGGTAACAGCGGGGTTTTTATTCGTACGGGCAGTATCAAAAACTGGCTGAATACGGCGATTGAGGTGCAGATACACTCGAGTACGGACGGTACGCCGCATGGGCAGTGCGGTGCGATTTATGACTGCCTGAGCCCAAGTAAGAAGGCGGTCAAGGCGGCAGGTGAGTGGAATCACTATGTCATAACCTGTATCGACAACAAGATTTACGTTAATCTAAACGGCGAAGATATTATCGATATGGACCTCGATTTGTGGACGCAGCCACACAAGAATCCGGACGGTTCGGGAAATAAGTTCAGTACGGCTTATAAGGATATGCCGAGAGAGGGGCATATCGGGTTCCAGTTTCATGGTAACCCTGTTTGGTTTAAGGACTTACGGATAAAGCCGCTTGATTAGGAAAACGCAATTCTGGTCCTTATGTGCGCGCAGGCGGGTGTGTCGAGCAATGGCAAGCGGGGCGATATGGCCGCCGAGGACGTGATAGACCCATCTGCAGGCACCGGTTTTCTCGAGCGTCACCACATTCCTGGGCTGTTCGACGACGCAGATTTGTGATTTGTCGCGGCGGGTATCGGAGCAGATTTGACAGGTGTCGGTTTCGGCCAGATTATAGCAGATTTTGCATTGTTTGGTTTTGCTTTCGACCTCGGCGGTAAAGGGCGGTGATTAAAAGCGAATGACATTTGCTCCCCAGGTGAGGCCTGCTCCGAATGCGACGAAGACGACGAGGTCGCCTCTTTTGATGAGTCCCTTTCGGACGCATTCGTCGAAAGCCAGGGGCACCGAAGCAGCGGAGGTATTGCCGTACTCGTTGATGTTTATAAAAACCTTTTCAGGCGGCAGCTTGAGCCGTTTTCCTGCGGACTCTATAATCCTCGCGTTCATCTGGTGCGAGATGACCATCTTGATATCGTCGGTGGTAAGGCCACAGTGGTCCAGGCAGGCCTCGAGTACCTCGACGATTCTTCGCACGGCCTGCTGATAGACTTCTCTGCCCTTGATTTCCATAAATACCATATCGGGGTTATCGAGGGGCTTTGGCGAGGGGTGACGCGAGCCGTAGGCCTGGCAGTTCAGCGTCCGCCAGTACTCGCCGTCCGAGTGCATCGTGCTGTAGATTACTCCGCTCAAACCATCCGGTTTTCGCTCGAGTACTACGGCACCCGCGGCGTCGCCGAAGAGGATACAGCTTGTGCGGTCTTTGAAGTTGGTGATCTTCGTAAGCGTCTCGGCGCCGATGACCAGGGCATTGTTGAATCTGCCGGCCTCGAGGAACTGCTGGACGATGGAGATGCCGTACACGAACCCGCTGCAGGCAGCGGCCAAATCGAACACCCAGGCCTTTTTGGCGCCCAGATTCTTCTGGACGAAGCAGGCCGTCGAGGGAAAGACCATCTCGGGAGTTATCGTCGCGACGATAATAATCTCGAGGTCTTCCGGCTTGAGCTTTGCCTCAGCCAGCGCTAATTTTGCCGCCTCGGTGGCCAGCATCGCGGTCGTTTCGTCTTCTGTAGTTATATGCCGGGTCTTGATTCCGGTTCGCGTGGTAATCCACTCATCGCTCGTATCGACCATTTTCGCGAGCTCTTCGTTGGTCAGTACCTTGGCCGGCGCATACGAGCCGTGCCCCGTGATGACCGCTCGATAGGGGTGAAGATGAGAGTTACCTGGCTTGTCCATCCGTGGTTCCTAACGCAACTTTCTCCGAGCCGGTTGTTTGCGAGTCCTCGCCGCACTCGGTTCCCGAGAGATACTCGATAATCTTGTCGTTTATTTTTTCACAGTGGTATTTTCTGGCGGCGACTATCGCGTTCCTGACGGTCCTGGCCTCGCTCGAACCGTGGCATATCAGTGCCGTGCCGTTAATCCCGAGCAGCAGTGCTCCGCCGTACGTGTTGTAGTCGTGTTTCTTGTATATCCTCTGCATGATGGGCTTGAACTTTCTCGCCAGCCGAGGTTTCTCGTGCATCAGCTCCTGCTTGATGGCATTGAACAGACCGTCCACCAGACCTTCGGTCAGCTTCAAAACAACGTTGCCCACAAACCCGTCACAGATAGCAACGTCACAAACGCCCGTGAAGATGTCCCTGCCTTCGATATTTCCGATGAAGTTCAGGTTCTCGTTCGTTTTCAGCAGGTCCCTCGCCTTTTTCACAACCTCGTTGCCCTTGGCGTCCTCGGAGCCGATGCTCATAAGCCCCACGCGCGGATTCTCTATTCCAAAAAGATGCTGCGAATACAATCGGGCCATGATAGCGTACTGGTAAAGATTTATAGGTTTGCACGCTATGTTTGCTCCGACGTCGCAGATGGTGACGGGGCCTTTGAAGGTAGGGAAGACCACGGCGATGCCGGGTCGGTTGACGCCGGGCAGCTTTCTCATTCGCATCTGGAAAGCGGCGACGCAGGCGCCGGTGTTCCCGGCGGAGACGACGGCATCGGCGCGCCCCAGTTTGGCGAGCTTTGCGAGGATGGCGATGGAGCTTTTGGGCTTTTTGCGGAGCGAGTCGATAGGCGAGGCGTCCATGGCGATGACGTCGGGTGCATCGACGATTGAGAGAATGCCTTCTCGTGCCCGTTTTTCCGGGAGACGCGGCTCGATGACGAGGCGAGGGCCGACAAGTATGAGTTCGTCGTTTTCTGAGAGCGCTTCAATCGATTCGAGGGCGCCCGCAATAATTTCGTCAGGGGCGTTATCACCGCCCATGGCGTCGATGGCAATTCGCATTTTGTCCAACCCCTATTCGGATTCCTTGCCGAGGTCGAGTGTAATCTTTGGATTGAGATACCCGCAGCTTTGACAGGCGGCGTGCGGGAGTTTTGCCTGGCCGCACTTTTTGCAGACGGAATAATTAGTCGCCCCAAGCCGATGGTGGCTTCGGCGAGTTCTCGTTCTGGCTTTGCTGGTTTTCTTTACCGGTAACATTCACAAGTACTCCAAATCTACACAGGTATTTGCGTTCTCTGACAACCTGAAACCTTTTAGATAGTCTATGGGAGGCGGAATGTCAAGGTAAATTTGGGATATTGGCCTTTGTGTGTGAAAGGGATGTGTAAGGCGGTAGAGAGTAGTCAGAAGACGGGAGAGGACAAGTGCGAAAGTCATAAGTCACAAGAGCACAAGGCGTAAGAACTGGAACCTTGGCAAAGGGTTGGGGGTCGCGGGTTACAGGTTGTGAGTGCGGGTTACGGATGGGTATCCGAGGAGTCCGGGGGGGGCGACAGAGGGCCGTCATTCTCCGGGTTCCCTGCTGCGAGGCCAGGTGGGCATTATGGTTTCGCGATTGCGGTTTCTGCACAGCTTGCGTCGAGGCCCCTCGGTTTGCATATCAGGTAAGCTCACCCCGAGGGCAGGCAAGCGGGGAGAGCGGGCAGGATATGTGATTTGTGGTTCTCAGTTTTGGAATGGCTATGCCGACGGTTTTTTTGACCGTTAAAGAGCGAGCCCGCGGACGAAGGTGCCCGTGTGCTCTTTCTCTTGATGTTATTGGCCGTTGGAAATTCCTCCCACTAAGGGCCAACACAAAAATAACCTCTGGTTATGGCAGCAACTCAGCAGTTCCAAAGGTGCTCGGATTGGTCCAGGAGTTATCGACGATCGTCCCAGACACTGTCGATACTGCTGTCAATCACGGGCGTGGTGGAGGCCTGGCTTATGCAGTAGTAGGGCGGCGAGGTCGTCAGGCCAGACTGTGGTTGTGCGGCCGACACACGTTGTGACGAGGCAATCAACGGACGTACTTGCAGTATTGGACAAAGACGTGTCGGCGGCGGTTCGTTATATTCGGGAAAACTCGGAGAAGATAATACAGGTGAGCGACGTTGTAGATGGCGTACAGCCGAGCATAGCGAAAAGCGGGATTCGACGAATCAGGGTTGCAGCGCACAAATATTCATAATTTTGCGATTGAATTTCAGAGTTGAATATAGTACAAGTGGATGAGCATTTTGCGAGCTGACCTTGAGCAGGGCGTTAGATGAACGTTGGCGTGCCGGTTGCGGGATTTTTTGAGAAGTGAGCTTTTTGGTCTATGGCACGGAATCCTAAAAAGAAGGCGCTTTACGAGGTAATAGGCAAGGGTTGGTCTAAGTCGAGCCAAGGCAAGACGTTAGAGCGGTTGCATCCGAAGGGGTCCGAGGATGAAAGCCCAGCAGGGGCACAGGGCGTTAGCGGAGCAGTATCGCGGCGTCTGGAGTGGCCTCGCAAGCCCCGGGTGTTTCAGCTCAATTCGGGCAGGATCGAGTTTTCGGTGCCTTATCAGCTTGCGGTGGCGGTTGTGCTCGGTCTTGTTGTTCTGCTGCTTTTGTGCGTTCAGGTCGGGCGGAAGATGGGTTCGGGGCAGACGGCAGGAGTCGGGGTGGCAGCGGGGGGCCCGGCGTCGGCAGGGGGGGTAGAAGTGGTTGAGCCGGGCGTGGGCGTCGGGGTGATTGCGAAGAGCGGCGAAGGAGCGGCGGAGTCAACAGGGAAGAACAGGATAGTGATACAGATGTATCAGGTGCCTGCGCATCTTCAGCCGGTGAAAGAGTATTTTGACGGCATGGGCGTTCAAAGTGAAATAATAAAGAAGGATAATTGGTATTATCTGGTAACCAGGAACCAATACGATAACCCGAACCGGGCAGGGACAAATGGCTATTCGGCGAAACAGAGGATAATAAAGTTAGGGGCCGGTTATAAGGCGCCCGAGGGATATGAGACATTTGCGCCGAACTTTTTCAGGGATGCGTTTGGAATGCGATTTGATGATTGAGTTTTAGGAGAAACGTTGGATGAGTATTGATCGTTCACTGAAGGTAAAAGGCGCTCTTGAGCGGCACCGAAATGTATTGTCGCGTGCGGAGCGGATAGATAAGCTGAAGGATGAGGAGGTCTGGCAGGAAGGCGAATCGGTATTTGGGCTTCCGAAGGTAGCACACCGCAAGAGCCACGCGGGTCGCAAAGCGGCGGCCAAGGAAGCAGCGGAAGCTGCAACTGCCGAGGCGGCGGTAGAAACCACTGAGACTGAGAGCAGCAAGGAGGAATAGTCATCTAATAATTCGTCACATGGCAGACGGACAGGGCTGGCTGATAGTGGTCAGCCCTTTGCTTTTTGGTTTTTTGGGCGTGTTTTCTGTTGGCCTGAGGAATATGGTACTGTCGTAGCGTTTATCTGAGGATGGGGTGTAGGTTTCAGGAGTCGTCGAGGGCGAGGGCGTTTGTGGCGATGATTTTGGAGTACCATTCGGCGGAGTCTTTGGGGAACGGCATAATCGCTCCTGGTTCGAAAGTTACAGATAGTCCGTGTGTGACACAGCCTATCAAGAAAAGTCAAAACTGTGGACGCTCGCTTTCAGAGATGACAAGAGGTATTACCGTGGCAGAGTAACTTCGACGGTATGGTGCGCACCATGTTTAGGATTCGGGATCAGGTTGTGGGGTAGCTCTCTGCCGTCGAGGACGACTTTCGGTGCTGAAACGGTGGGGGAGCGGCGGAACCGTATGTCGAAGACGGCGCCGCGGAAATAGCGTCTGACGTTGGCACGCTTGAAGCGTTTGGGCAACTGCGGGTCCACGAGTAATCCTTCGGCGCATCCGCGAAGGCCAAAAAGCACTTCTACGACAGTGCGGTAATACCATGACAAGGTGCCGGTGTTGGGGAGGTGGCTTGAACGTCCGGCTGTTGCGGGGAAGGTCGCACCGCGGTAGTAGGTTGGCAGATACAGTGGGAGCTGGCGACTCCGGCGTACAGAGGCAATCTCTGGTCCGGGGAGCAGGGAGCGAAGAACGTTGAACGCATGGTCGGTGCGCCGGGCAGTATAGAGTGCAAAGACATAAAAGAGGGCGGCATGACTGTAAACGGAACCATTCTCGCTTACGCCGGGATGCTTTTGAGTGACACGGCCTATGTCTTCACGCATCTCGGTGTAGGCCGGTGCGAGAGTCATGGGGCCAAACGGTGTTTCCAGATGCTTCTGCACCGCAGCGATACACTTCTCAAGTCGCTTGCCGGTTGGAGCGGCGCAGAGGACCGCCCAGCTTTGAGCGTTGAGGAAGATCTTTCCCTCTTTGTCGCGTTTGATACCGAACCGCTTGCCTGAGTCGCTGGTTCCTCTGGCGTACCATGAGCCGTCCCACATATATTTATTAAGGGCAGCGTTGATGGCTCCAGCGCTCTTGCGATAGCGAGCGGCAAGCGTTTTGTCGCCAACGGATTTGCAGAACGGTGCCCAGCACCGGAGTACATAGGCCAGGGCTTCGGTCAGCCAGGCAGATTCGCCCTTGCCCTTGTACCCGGCCATGTTCATTGGGTCGCACCAGTCGCCCTGGCCGATGAGTGACAGGCCTCGGCTGGAGCGGTCTTTGAGGAGCCAATCGAGACCCATACATGTGTGCTTGTAAACGCTTGCGGATTCGGTGCTGTCGGCAAACGGAAGTTTTTCGTGAAGGAAAGTGGTATCTGCAGTTTCATTGAGGTAAACTGCGAGGGCGAGTGCAGTCCAGATGCAATGGTCGCGGTGGGGCACACGGTTTATGTACTTGAGCTCAGTACCTTCTATCAGGAGGATGCCCTCGGGCATAGCACCATTGGCCTGCTGTCGGCTCAGGGCCGTTCGAAACATCCGGCGTGACAAATCCGGGTCAAGGAAGGTCATACCCATAGCATCCTGGAGGTAGTTGCGGGTCTGTGGGTCGGTTGTCATGCGGTTGCTTCGGGCTTGATAGTTGATCTGTCTCGGCAACCAGTGATTGATGAAGTGGTTGAAGACTTCGTCGGGTGTGTCGATCATGATGCAGCCAGCCCTGGAGGTTTGGAGGGCATTGACTTTCTTAATTACTTTTTCAGCGACATTTTTCTTAAGGTACCTGGTTCTGATACGCCGGATTTCGGGGATGTCTTTTGCCGGGCCGAAAGCGAGATTGACCTGAAAGGATTTTCCCGGTGCCAGTGTGCGTGAGAACTGCAGGACCGCGGCGGGGATTTCGAAGCGCGCATCAGACCTGCTGAGGTGAGGTCGCTTGAGGTCGTCGGGTGAAGTCGGACCGCCTTGGCCTTCGAAGCTCTTCTGGTTGGCCTGCCATGAAGTGGGCATAATATCGGCCAAGAGGTACGTGAGGTCTTTCAAATCCTTGTTCTTGAAGTAGTCCTCCATCAACTGATAGGGGGTTTTGGAGTAGCAGATGATACCGCGGAGGTTTTGATCGTATGTGCCGGCCATGTTCATCCACGATGAGTATCCGATTGGAAAGTAAGGATAGAGAGAGATGCGTCGCTGTTTTCGAGAGCTGTTTGTAACGGTGGCGGTCCAGAGTTCGACTATGTCGTCGCGAGGGATCGTGACGCGGAGCTTGACTTCGATGCCGTTTTTTTTGGCGAGCCATTGGATGTCACTGAGGCCTGGGGCGAAGGAGAATTTGTCGAGCTCGGCACGGACGGGGTCGTACGGTGCAGAGAAAAACCGGTCGGTGTTGTCATCTCGAATGTAAAAGAAGCGGCCCGGGTGATGCGCGTAGTACTGTGGTTCGGGCTGTATGAATGTCCTGGCTGCGATAAAAGGATGGTAGGTGTATGTGGCGACTTCGGGCTGCATGAACTGGGCCGTGGCGTATCCTCGACAGGTGACCTGCAGGAGCATGCGGTGGTTGAAGATGAAGGAGTCAGCAGTTGGGGCAAGTAGCGGACTGTTCAGGAAATATCGTTTGCCATTGTCGGCAAAGCCGGCCGGTGACTGCCCTGCAGATGTGCGTTTGCTCATATTTAGTCGTCTCCATATCCTCGAACCATATAGCAGGTGTGACAACAGCTGCGGATAAGATAGCAGAAAACAGGGGAACGGGCGAGTATGATTTGCTGTTTACTATTCGTGATTTTGGGTTTAGGATTATCCGAGGAAATGAATTAATAGGCAAATTATTGTGAGATTGAGGCCATGAAAGAGTATTTGGCGGACAGGATGAAGTTGATTGATTCGAGCGGGATACGGAAGGTCTTTGCGCTGGCGGCGGAATTGGAGGACCCGATAAATTTTTCGATAGGCCAGCCGGACTTCGATGTGCCGGAGGAGCTTAAAGAGAAGGCGATTGAGGCGATAAGGGCAGGGCAGAACAAGTATTCGCAGACGGCAGGGGACTCGGTGCTGAAGCAGAAGGTGGCAGGGGGGGTAAAGGCCGAGTTCGGATGGGCAAAGCCGGCGGTTCTGATAACGAGCGGGGTGAGCGGGGGGCTGCTGTTGGCGTTTATGTCGCTTATCAATCCGGGTGATGAGGTGATAATGCCGGACCCGTATTTTGTGATTTACAAGCATCTGGTGAATCTTCTGGGGGGCAGGTGCGTGTTTGTGGATACATATCCTGATTTTGGTCTGCACGTTGATAGAATCGAGGCGGTTATTACGGATAGGACGAAGCTGATTGTTGTGAATTCGCCGTGTAACCCGACGGGAGTGGTTTATTCGGAGGAAGCGATAAAGAGACTTGCGGAGGTTGCGGCCGAGAGAGATATAGTGGTGATGAGCGACGAGATATATGACAAGTTTTGTTACGACGGCGGGTGTCCATCGATTGGGCGGTATTATGAGAAGACGCTTTTGCTGCGGGGGTTCAGTAAGAGCTGTGCGATGACGGGGTGGCGATTAGGTTATGCGGTGACGAGCGAGGGGCTGGCGGGGCTTGTCGAGGAGATGACGAAGATTCAGCAGTACACGTTCGTCTGTGCACCGACGCCTTTTCAGAAGGCGGCGATTGCGGCTCTGGATTATGACGTCAGTGAATATGTTGCGATATACCGGCGGAAGCGAGATATGGTGTATGAGGGGCTGAAGGACAAGTTCGAATTAGTGAAGCCGAGCGGTGCGTTTTATGCGTTTGTGAAGGCGCCGGGGGGCAATGCGACGGAATTCGTGAAAAAGGCGATTGCGAATAACGTTTTGATCATACCGGGTAACGTGTTCAGCGAGAAGGACACGCATTTTCGGATAAGCTATGCGACGAGCGATGAGAAGCTGAGACAGGGAGTTGAGATTCTCTGCTCGTTGGCGTAGCGGGGGGTAGTATAAGCGTAGCTTATAGTGTTTTGGAAAAGGGGTTAGAGGGGGGCAAAGAGGGGGGTGGAGGGATGGGCGGGAAGGGCGAATTTGGGGTCGAGAGGGGCAAATGGGGCGGGTTTTGGCATTTGGCGAAACGTGCGAAAGTTTGAAAAAAATTGAAAAAATCTGCGAAAAATGGCTGTGAAAAGGCAAAAAATCGCGAAAAAAAGGGGGTTTTGAGAGAATTTTGAGAGCGCGTAGTATAAGCTGAGCTAATAGTAGGAGCAGGTCAGAAGTCAGAAGGGAGAAGTAAGGGAGTCCGCCTACGGCGGATAAACAGTCAACCCCGGCGGGCCGGGATAAACTCCAGCGGACAGTGGTCGGGGCCTAATTGCAAAAAAAATTGGTAAAAAGCATAAAATTCACTTGACAAGACACAGGATACCCGTACAAAGGATCACAGCAATTTGAAAGAGGAGTTGCACCCGGTTTTCTTACCCGGTCGACCTTAACGAACATTCACAGCGCGCTCAAGAGAGCCGTTGGGCGGGGTATCTGTGAATTCCTCATGGAGGTGGAATATGAGCCATGAAGGAAAGGGTAGATGGCGAAGCCGGTTGGGTGGTACGCCTGCACTATCGCCGCCTGGCGACGCAGCTCGGGCAATCATTTCTCGATTTTCAGCGCTTCAATCGCGGCCGTTGACAATTGCACGTTTAGAGCGTGATAAACATAAATCGATGAACTGAAATGGGCTTCGGAAAAGTTTGGCACAACGGTGCAAAGGAGGTGAGAAATTAGGTGGAGAAATGAAGAGAAGTATTTTTGAGAAGTACCCTTGAAATTGTATTTTGCAGAAACTTTAACAACGATTTTGAAAGAAAAGGGAAAGTACTATGTGTAAAAAATTGATTTGTTTAATCTCTCTTGTTTTGCTGCTGGGCCTGACCTCATCGGTCTTTGCTGCGACTTACCCCGGCCAGATGGGTATTGGCATCAGCCTGCCGGAACGTGGCGGGACCATGGTGAACCAGGTGCACGAGCACTACAGGTGGTACGAAGCGGGTGGTGCCGCTCTCACGTCGAGTACAGTGGACGCGAGCGGCTGGCCGGAGTGCGATTGCAGGTATGTCAAGGACTGGCGGCCGGTTGCTGAATGGTCGGGCGAGATTGACGACCCCGATGCATATCGCGTCGATATGAGCGGTCTGTACAAGTGCTCTTTTAACGGCCAGGCTACACTGAGCAACCTCGAAGGTGATTACACTATCTCGAACCAGGTCTTTGACGAGCCCAGCAATACCACGACGTTCGATATCACCGTAAGCACGCTGGGCCCGCACCATGGCCTGATTGTTCTGGAGTTCCTGGACACCAAGCGGACACCGAGCAGCAGCACCGGTACCGGCATCACTAATTTCAGGACGACACGCCCGGGCTATGCGCACGATACAACGCAGCTTTTCACTGATGATTTCATCAACTGTCTCACCAGCGCCAGCTTCAGCACCATTCGGTTCATGGACTTCAGGCACACGAACAACTCTGAGCCAACTTATCCTGCGACGACGTCCTGGTCTCAGCGTAAGCTGACGACCGACGCCGGGCAAGGCCAGATCGCGCCGTTGGGCAAGCTGGACGGCGCCGCGTGGGAGTACGTCGTTGATCTCGGCAACCAGGTGAACATGGACATCTGGATCACCGTTCAACTCTCGGCGGACACCGACTACGTCACCCAATTAGCGACGCTTATCAAGAACAACCTCAACTCCAATCTGAATGTCTATGTCGAGAGCAGCAACGAGGTCTGGAACGGCATATTCAACCAGTACAATTACAACAACGCCCAGGCCAGTGCACTCGGAATCGGGGAACATGAAAACCACGCCCGCAGGACAGTCGAGCTCAGCAACATTTTCAAGAACGTCTGGGGCGCCTCTGCCATCAACGACAGGGTCCGTGTGATGTTGTGCAGCCATGCGCCGATGGTGAAGTGGTGGGTACAGCCCATGTTAGAGTACATCAACATCAACTTCGGCCCGCCGAGCGATTACATCTATGCCATCGCGAGGCAGACGTACTTCTCAACTGATGGGAGCTACGGAACCGTTGACGAGATTCTTGATCGCTGCCATGACGATGCCACAAGTCAGAAATCGGAAACCGGCGGCGACGAGTCTGGGCGCCTGCAGTGGGTCCAGAAGGCTTCCGACTGGGGCCTCGTTGGCGGAGCCAGCTCCTATGAGGGCGGTTTCCACGTACCCGCAGGCGGCGGGACAACGAACTTAGACAACCAGATCACGATGCACCGCGTCGCACGTGCAGGCACCGAGCTGAAGTACAACTACGACGACTGTTTCTTAGCCCTCGGGGGCAATCTGGCCATGCAGTTCACGCTGACCAGCGGCTACAACCGCTACGGTTGCTGGGGCCTGACCGACGACGTCACCAATCCCGACCGCAACTACAAGTTCCAGGCCATTCGAGACATCCTGGGCGATGTACCTGGCCCACCCGGCCAGGCGAGCAATCCCAATCCTGCCGACGCGGCGACAGATGTTAGTATAAATGCCGACCTGAGCTGGACAGCCGGTTCAGGCGCCACCTCACACGATGTGTACTTCGGGACGGTGACCGAGCCGCCTTTTATCGGCAACCAGCCTGAGACCACGTACGAGCCCGGCACTATGGCTGAGGTTACCACCTACTACTGGCGAATCGATGAAGTGAACGCGAATGGGACAACGACGGGAGTAGTGTGGAGCTTCACGACCGCAGCGCCACAGCCGCCCGGACAGGCGACGAATCCGAATCCCGGCGATGGTGCAACAGGTGTGAGCGTTGATGCCGACCTGAGCTGGACGGCAGGTTCAGGTGCAACTTCTCACGATGTCTATTTCGGCACGACCAGCCCGG
>JAUVYV010000079.1 GCA_030602885.1 Phycisphaerales bacterium | reverse complement strand
CGTCAGCCTATTGGCTGAATGGTGGCACACTAACCTCACAGAAGTCGAGCGCGGACTCTGGGAGACCTACGCAGCTGCAGTCGCAATGAAGAACAAGCTGGGAGAAACCATTCACCTGTCCGGCTTCAACCACTTCATCCGAACCAACGCCACACAGCGTATGCTCGGTGAAGCTATCATCGAGGCCGCTCCCACAACTTTGTCGCTCATGCAAAAAGACGAGACAACGTTATGCAGCGAGGAAGACATCGCAGCCCAGACCTTCACTTTTACATTTGACGACACTGGTTGGGGACCTGGGGACGATCTTAAGTATTGGCTTTGCTTCTACCAGGGACAGCCGCAACTCGTAAGTCGCCAAACCTTCCACGGCCCATGGCGGTTTATGTCGGCAGCTGGCACAGTTGCAGGTGGTTTGGGTACGCAAACCCTGCCCGCAGAATTCTCATTCGCAGAGGGTCAAAAGGTCTGGTTCCAGGCAAGGATGATTTCTCAATCCGGCAGAACATCCGAAATCTGGCAGCTGCCGTCGCGAACAATAATCGCCGATCCGTAGCCCTGGACATTGGTAACTTTGCCCAGGGCGATGGTGGTAACTGACCAAATATATGAATTGGGTGCGGGTGGGTTCCCTCCCTCACAGGGTATCTACCTGCCACGTGGACCGCACAACGGTAAGCCTTCTTACCGGCGAACCGACTCCGGATTTTTCCTGTGGTGGGACAACGTGGACAAATGGATCATCTCCGTGCTGCTCGGAGTACTCGGAGTCGGTCACTGGTCAAGACAATCCGACATAATCGTTGGTCAGTATCTCCACCAAGGGACATACACCGGGGACCCAACCCTTTTCGAAACTTAGAGGTAGTGACATGACCATCTGGCGTCCATGGCCATACGCGGCAACGGCCATCGTCCAGCATACCTGGTCACCAATCACGCTAAGAATCTATGTAATCTTTCGTTTCCCGATGGACCAAACCGTCAAACCGGCAAACGCCAAATGGAAGCTTGTCGTAGACGGTGTCCCACACGCAGCATCCACTTCTGCATGGTTAGACGAGTTCACAATGCTGCTAACCAGAGTCTTCATTGTGACCCTGCCAAATACAGTGACACTGGAATACGACGGCCCAGACCCAAATCTAAAAACCGTGTGGGACAAACAGTGGGAACCATGGGGCCCAATCGTCAGCTACCGGGCAATGGGGTCCCCGTTCTCTGGCACCCTCACACATGCAGCTGTGGGTCCAATAGACAATTTGAACGTCGCAGATATCGGAATCCTGTTTCTCGACTGTTCAGCCAATAACATCACCATCGGCGGGTTCATCGGAGGCATCAACGGCCAGCATCTCCACGTGGCCCGACTCTGTGCAGCTGCAAACGACGCCACCCTCGAGCATAACGAGGGAACCGGCAACCAGGATATTCTCCTTCACGCCGGCGGCGACGAAACACTCACAGGTGAGTACGGCGGATGGACTCTAGTATGCAACGGCTCGAACTGGTTCGATGTGAGCCACGCAAAACACGTTTAAGTAAAAACTAAATGAGGTAGTGACATGAGATTTGGTAAAGACCTATGGGACGCACTGCGGTTCCTGATCGCACTGCTCAAAATGATCATCGACATGTTCGGTGACAACGAAGATAAGGCCAACGCGAAAGAGAACAACGTCAAAGTCTGATCCACGTGGACGGTGTTGAATATCGCAGAGCCCGCGAATCCGATTTGCCGGCAATCACTTCGTTCGTGGATTTCTGGCTGGCAGGCAGAGGCCTGGCGGACGGTGTCCACGGGTCCGCGCACGATTACTTCGTGCCGGCCGGCCGACATCTCAAATTCATCACCAAGTACACCACACTAATCGCCCTGGTCGAAAACTGTATCATCGGCTGGTCCGTCAAAACCCACCAGGGCGTACTGATCCATTTGCTCGTTGCCGGCACATTCAGACACCGGGGAATCGGGACTGAACTCCTCCGCCTGGCGAACCCGACATCCATCCGATCCAAAATGGACCAGGCAGCTGGAAACCCAGCTGAGTTTTACGCGGACCGCGGCTACGTCAAATCGTCAACTCCCCTGCAGGGCAAGAATCAAAACATCGAAACGTTCATCAAATCGTAAAACCAACCCGCGATTTTTCTCCGACGAGCTCGTCGCCGGCCCATTCTCGAAAAATCGCGGAAAAAACCAGTGGAAAAACCCGATAAAATTAAACACACAGCAAACGTACATCAAAAGTAAATCGAAGAGGAAAAAAATAGTAATACGGCCCGAATCAATTCCAGGGTAAATAAAAGCGAAAACAAACTACGGCCCAGTCCAATTTCGATGGAAGTAAAAGCGAAAACAAACTACGGCCCAGTCCAATTTCGATGGAAGTAAAAGCGAAATAGTAATACGGCCCAAATCCGGCCTGGTCCCGTTCACGACGCCGTACATTCGCAGGAACAATCGCAAATGGTACATCGGTAGTTGCGGCCCCGTCGGCTAACGCCGCCGCGGTAGCCGCGTAAACATCGAACGCACAATCGCAGAACATATACCACAGCGCATCCGAGGGAAGGACGGGCTGCCTCGTTGCCTCGTAAACTCGGCAACTCGGGGCGCCCTCCAATCGATACTATTTTAGATTCAAAAAAAGAGACAGAGTCCGCAAGTGAGAGAGAGAGCAAGCACGGAGGGGAGGGGGGAAGCGGGACGCTCTCCAAGACGCTACGACAAAACCAAACCACCGAAACGCGGAGAAAAAAAAACCGGCAACGAAAAAAAATAATTCGCCGCCAATGAATCTTCGCCGCCCGAAAAAACATCGGGCGGCGATGGCGGCTCAAACGTTATTTTTTTCCGTCGCCTTTTTCTCAGCGTTTCTTGTGGTTGGTTTTGTCTTCGCTGGGGGCCCGCAAACGACCGCGTTGGCAAAAGACGTGCCAAGTTTCTCGCAGGTCGTTTGCGGGCGGGAGCCTGGGGGGGGGGATGCCGGGACGGCTTGGGGATTTTTAGTCGGGCTGTGACGCATAACCGCCGAAAGGGATACGGGGAAATTATTGGCGAAGTGGGGCTCGGCGGTTTGCTCGAAAATGCCGGGGCACGTGCAGGGACGGCACTACGTGCCGGGTGTTTATTGTTCGTCGGCATTTTCGCACAGCCCTCAGGCGGGGGGAACGCTGGACGTTCCCCCCGCCCCCGCGGGTAGCCTGCCGGCCCGCGGGGGCTTCGCATCGTAACCGATGCGAAGCCCCGTGGTAGTCGTGTAGTCCGCCAAAAAAACATCTCAAGCAGCGCCGGCCAACGGCCGATATCAACATCGAGCGGAGAAAATGTTACTCTTGAGCTTTTTACTTCTCCTAATTTGACTCGATCGGGGGGCCTCGGTAGTCCGTCCCCCCAAGCTGCTGAGGTCCTACCGGTCACATTTCGAAAAATTTCCCCAGGGAATCCGCAGAACAGCCCACCAGCTCAAATCCTACACCGCCCACACCGCCCAGGATTGATTTGCTGGCGCCGAGCAGTACCCCAGGGGGGGCAAATACAGCCGGCGATGTCGCTTTTACACCAAAAGACGACTTCGATTCTCAGTTGCCCTGGAAAAATGTCGCTTTCGAAATGTCGCTTTTGCTGTTGACAGGGTGTCGCTTTTGCCGATACACTGATATCCGAAATGTCGTTTTTGCAGAAAGGAGCAAAAGCCATGAACAATCGAGAACGAGCCGAATCCATCGCAAGATGCGTCAACCTTACCCTGGTATTTCTGGCAGCACAGAAGTTCGCCGAGGCCGTCGAAACCCTGAAGACGATCAAAGACCACGCAGATGATATCGCAAAAGACCTCCACGAGTAATGACCAACTACAGAAAAATCAACGAGCTGATCCACCTGGCCGACCGAGCAATGACCACGTGTCACTACGGCCGCGCCGAAAAACTATTCAGACAGCTACTGCAGGAAGCATTCGAATCCGGAGACAACAAAATAATCGCCGAGGTCTCAAGAGCCTTCCTCGTGTGCCGGCGTCTCCGCGCCCTCGAGACCTACCAAATCCTCAAACGTATCGACCCACTTCAATCTCAAAGAAAGGAACTCTCATGAACCGATCACAATTCACCACACTAACAGCAGAGGAGTGCGATGCACTCCTCGACCAGCTGCTGAGTCCACGAAGCCCAGGGCACACGCCCCGGATCCATCATCGTAACTACACGATGGCGCTGCTGATGCTCGATGCCGGCTGCAGGGTTGGTGAGCTCGTGCAGCTCAATCAAGATCAACTCTGGTTTGCCCACTGTGCCGTCGGCGCATTGACCATTCTCCAAAACCAAGCCAAAAACCATCACGAGCGCACAATCCCAATCTCAAACCGACTAAGTGACGCCATCAAGAAAATGCACGAGTGGTGGTGGAGCGAGGACCCCGAACTCAAACCCCGCTTCGCCTTTTACGCCACATGGCACGCGCGTCCACTCACAGTCCGCCAGGTCCAGCGAATCATAACGTCCGCCGGCAAACTCGCTTTAGGACGTGACATCCACCCGCACCTTTTACGTCACACGTTCGGGA
>JAUVYV010000070.1 GCA_030602885.1 Phycisphaerales bacterium | reverse complement strand
TGGCCTTAGTCAAGTTTGGCGGCGGTGTTGTTCAGATGGCGGGTTCGATTGCCGGAACAACTTTTGCGAGGAATCGTTACGGTAACTACGCCAGGGCCAGGACAAAGCCCACCAATCCAAACACGGATCTACAAAATCAGTATCGTGCCGCGGTAGCAGCCCTCACCGCCCGTTGGTCTCAAACTCTTACTGCTGCACAGCGTACCGCCTGGAACCTTTACGCTTCAAGCGTCAACATGGTTAACCGTCTCGGCGAAACCATTCAACTGTCCGGGTTCAATCACTACATTCGCAGTAACACCCAGCTTGCCCGCAATAACCTTGCCATCGTCGACGCCGGTCCCGTGATCTTTGAACTACCAGCACAAGATCCGACCTTTGCAATCACCGCATCGGAAGCCACGCAACAAATTACCTGCACATTTGACAACTCTCTGCCTTGGGCCAATGAAGACCTTGGCTACTTTTGGATCTACCAGGGTTCACCCCAAAACCCCCAGCGTAATTTCTTCGGCGGACCTTGGCGTTTTTGCGGCATGATCGGCGGAGGGGCCGGTGCACCACCTGCGAGTCCTCATGTAGCCGGTTGCCAATTCGCAATCGCCGAACTCCAACGCCAATGGTGTTACGCCAGGATCATTCGTGCAGACGGGCGTATTAGCGAACCCTTTCGCGGCGATGCTTTTGTCGCTGCTTAGCGTTCCGATCGGATTCATAACATGGTGGAGCGGATTTATCTCGGGGATCCCGGATGGATGGACTTTGTGCGACGGCACACAAAACACTCCCGATCTCCGCGATAAGTTCGTCGTCGGAGCTCAGAACACTTACATCCCTGGAGCCACTGGTGGAACTGTACAGCACGTCCACGACTTTACAGGGACTGGTCATTGGCACACAATGTCAGCCGGCCCCCATCTTCTTTTCCCTGGGGCATTCCATCCTACCACCGACATAGTATCTGCAATCGGCACAACAGACTTGACAAATAACCTTCCAACCTGGTACGCTCTAGCGTACGTAATGTATACAGGACCTTAAAATGCCAGCCTTACCAACAGGAACAATCGCTTTATGGTACGGATCAGTCGCTTCAATCCCCGCCGGCTTTATACTTTGTGACGGCGGCAGCGGTTCCCCTGATCTTCGTGACCGATTTCCCATCGGTGCCGGTGGTTCCCTTGCTCCCCATGCGACCGGCGGATCAACCCAACACACTCACACGTTTACCGGCGATGGACATTTTCACACTTTGCCTGCAGGTGTTTTTCTCGGTGGAGGTGCCGTGGTATCCAACCAAACCGACGTTGCCCCTGCATTTGGTACAACCGACAACGGCAACAACCTTCCACCATATCACGCACTTGTTTTTATTATGAAGACTTAGGAGATCTCAAAATGCCAGACCAGATGCAATTAGTTATCACCGTTCGCAAACCTGTTGACGATTCGTCCCAGGCCCGTGTGATCTTTGATATCGTCAAAGCCAGACTCGAGGACCGCCCGGACCTCGTTATCTCCGGCCACTGCACAAATCACTTTGACCTTGAGGAGCCCCAATAATGGATCTCGGAAAAGACACATTCAAATGGTTCGGATTCATCATCCAACTGATCAGACTTTTCATAACCTGGTTCGGCGACGACAATGACAAAGAACAACTCGACTCCAACGGAATCAACAGTAACAACCATTAACCTGGGCGAGGGATTCTTTACTATCGTCGACCGTGTTGATTTGCCTATGCTCAGCAAATTCACATGGCACGCTGTTCGTTCAAAGCGAAACTACTACGCCAAGACCGTCGTTTACACAAATGGATCCAAATTCGTCTTATCGATGTCGAGACTCATCGCCAAGACACCTCGAAGCCAAGTTTGCCATCACATCAACCACAGGTCCCTGGACAACCGACGGGCCAACCACCTCAACATGGAACCACACAAACACACCAGCCACCACCAGACGAACAACCTGCAAGTGAAGTACACGGACCGTCCTACGGCGTTGTTCGGCGAAACAATGAATTTTGCCCCGATTAACGATCCTTAACACGCACAGCATCAACCAAGTGGGCCGATCTCAACTTTCCACACGCTAAACCACACACCCGGAAACAACGACTAAAAAACATAACCCCCTTCCAAAAACATAATATCGTTCTGTTAAAATCAGAACAATATGTAAAAGGTTCCCCCCTTCGCATCATTAATCACAAACACAATCATCATGATCATAACATTACAAAAACACAACCACTACACTATAACATACAAAAAGCCCCGTTGTTTTTCCTAATCATATTCAAACCAGGCCCACGGCCCTGGCAACATCAAGCGCCACATCTCATGCGCAGTTCGAGCGCCCTGGCTTTATTCGAATCCCAAATCTTATGCGCAGTTCGAGCGCTCTGGCTTTATTCGAATCCCAAATCTTATGCGCAGTTCGAGCGCCCTGGCTTTATTCTAATCCCATACCTAATGCGCAGTTCGAGCGCCCTGGATTTATTCGAAGACCACATCTCAATCGAAATTCGAGCGCTCTGGATTTATTCCAACGCATACAGAACACCACCACCAGCCCCCACCCGCCCACCCTTTATTAACTCCTGCAGCGCACGCTCCTTTTATATTCGGCTCCGCAGGTGTGCCCTGCTATTCCTCCTTACCCGTACCAGCTTCGGGAACCCTCTGGCGGGTTCCCGGACCCTCCCCGTCCGCCGGGTAGCTGTCTAAGCGTAGTTCCGCCTCGGCGTTGGTTTTGAACCCCGGCGGACTGAAAAGCTGGCCGCAGGGCGGCCAGCTAAAAAGGTTCGAAAAGGACGCCCGCTAGCTACTGTCGGTCGGGCTGTCTTTATGTCCGGCTTGGCAAGTTCGAGGCATCCCTGCCTCGAATGACTGCTGAAGATGGAATCCGTGAGCACCGGTCGACAAGCTCCCTACTGCGCTTAATTCGAAAGGCGCTTGTTGCTCACGGATTCCACCCGAAGCGGGCCGCAAGGCGGTCATCAGCAGCCCCCAAGCCGGACGCCCGCAGCGGGCAAGCGTCGTGCCAGTGGGGCCCCGGCCCCCCCACTGGCACGCCGCTTGCTATGCCGCTGCGGGCCCGAGGCGGGTTTGAGCTGCCTGGAGGCCAGGCAGAAGATTTTTACGGCTCGCTCCGCTCGCCCGGCCCCCGCTCTGCTTACGTCGGGGGCCGGGCTCCCTGTTTCTCCCACAAGCCCTCCCACACTCACGGTGACAGCTTTTCGTAGCTCCGGTGGTGTTGTTCTGTCGATTTTTGGATTTTCCCCTGTTGCTCCCTTGTAGAGGGGGGTGGCGCCCCCAAAAAGGCCCCTGTGTCGCAGTTCCATCAAAAGGCGACAAATCCAGGGATCCGCCGGCGAAAAATGTCGCAAAATAATTGTCGTTTTTCCCTTGACAACCTGGTCGCTTTATGATATTGCCTGCAGGTTGAAATGTCGCTTTACCAGAAAGGACCCAAAATCATGACAAAAAAACCAATCAACGTACTCGAGGCCCACCAGGTCGCTGCTCTGTTATCCTGGTCTCAGCATCACTGTTACAGCTACGACACGTACCGGACCCGATATCGGAATTACTTGATTGTCCTGCTGATGCTGGATACCGGAATTCGAGTAGGAGAGCTCGTACAACTGCAAATCCGTGATCTCTGGATGAACGAAAAACCGGTCGACTCCCTTGTTGTTCGTGCGGAAATTGCAAAAGGTGGACACGAACGAATCATACCGTTATCCACCAGGCTTGCAAAAGCGATCTCCGAGGCATCCGCCACTTACTGGCCTACTCATGCCAACCGTCCGATGTCTTTTGCATTCTCAACATTCTTAAGTCCCATGCCACTCACTACCCGCACAATTCAGCGACTCGTTTCGTTTGCTGGCGAGACCGCCCTTCGTAGGAAGCTTACTCCGCACATGCTGCGTCATACGTTCGCGACCAGGCTAATGCGTCAGACAAACATCCGTGTGGTCCAGGAGCTCCTGGGACACAGGCGTTTGAGCAGCACTCAGATCTACACGCACCCGAACCATGCCGACCTCAAGAAAGCAATCGACGGGCTTTGAGATCTGGACAAAGTTTCTCGGAAACCAGATTTTCTTGGTCGGGAATGTCTACTGTATAGTTTACTGCTGACATCCGTGAGACGCGGAGAATCTTTTCCCTGGCTATTACTAGTATACTATGCTATTAATATTCTTCTAGCAGACTAGAGTATTATTGGTAGTATTGTCTGTGACTTTGTGAAAAGATTCATAAGTCCAGCTTATGACTTTCGTTAGAACTCACAGCCCTGTGAGGAAAACCTGTTACATCTGTGAGGAATTATGGGAGTCCCGATAGTACCACCGGCCAAAGTTCCAGCCCCCGGCGGCTGTGGAGCGTGTTTCGATCCTGGTGAAACACCAGTCCACATCTGGGCGGACCTTCAAGGCATCGACCGCGGGATTGATTGGTTTGCCGCCCTCGGATCGCCGCCAAACGGCCTGTGGCAACTTACACGAATCCGTCGCTGCACTTGGCAAGGCGGCCTTTTCCCCTGGGTCATCACATACACAACCAACCTACCAGGGACCACCCTTTCGGCCAGCTTCGCCCCCTTACTTGACGGCCTACTCGGCACCGATAACGATAACTGCGAGTCTTGGTTCGTTCTCATTCCTGATGACGGTTGGGCCTTTTACTGGACCCAAGGCTTCGGCCTGGTGACAATGACCGCCGATTGCCCAATCATATCGCTCTCGAACCTCGCCGAATCAGTAGGCCTCCACCCGGGGCCCAGCCTTTTTTCTGAACCTGTCCCCAAGGCCGCCAACCAGGCCGTGATTTTATTTGCAGACGTACCAGAATCGACCAGGGTCAGAATTCTTTTAGATTGTCCTTGACAAACCCAACTATATGACTTTAAGTAATACACATCCGTGAGACGCGGAGATCGAATTTTCATCCGATGAGCCAGGTTTGCAAACCGCCTGGCTCATTTTTTTTTCAAGAAAGGAGTGTGACAAATGGCATTAGTCAAGTTCGGTGGTGGTGTTGTTCAGATGGCGGGTTCGATTGCCGGAACAACGTTTGCGAGAAATCGTTCCGGTAACTATGCCCGTGCACGAACAGTGCCGACCAATCCAAACACTGATCTACAAAATCAGTATCGTGCCGCGGTAGCAGCCCTCACCGCCCGTTGGTCTCAAACTCTTACTGCTGCACAGCGTACCGCCTGGAACCTTTACGCTTCAAGC
>JAUVYV010000010.1 GCA_030602885.1 Phycisphaerales bacterium | reverse complement strand
GGGCGAATTCGGGGTCGAGAGGGGCAAACGGGGCGGGTTTTCGGTTGCGGGGAAACGTGCGAAAGTTTGAAAAAAATTGAAAAAATCTGCGAAAAATGGCTGTGAAAAGGCAAAAAAACGCGAAAAAAAGGGGGTTTTGAGGGAATTTTGAGAGCGCGTAGTATAAGCTGAGCTAATAGTAGGAGCAGGTCAGAAGTCAGAAGGGAGAAGTAAGGGAGTCCGCCTACGGCGGATAAACAGTCAACCCCGGCGGGCCAGGATAAACTTTAGCGATTGTGGCCTCGCCATCCCAAGGGGAGTGGTCGGGGCCTAATTGCAAAAAAAATTGGTAAAAAGCATAAAATTCACTTGACAAGACACAGGATACCCGTACAAAGGATCACAGCAATTTGAAAGAGGAGTTGCACCCGGTTTTCTTACCCGGTCAACCTTAGCCGAACATTCGCAGCGCGCTAAACAGAGCCGTTGCGCAGTGTATCTGTGAATTCCTCACGGAGGTGGAATATGAGCCATAGGGGAAAGGGTAGATGGCGAAGCCGGTTGGGTGGTACGCCAGCACTATCGCCGCCTGGCGACACAGCTCGGGCAATCATTTCTCGATTTTCAGCGCTTCAATCGCCGCCGTTGAGAATTACACGCTTAGTGCGTGATAAACATAAGGGGCCGTGTATGAGTTTTGTAAAGATTTGATATGCCGGTGAAAGGAGGTGAGAAGAAAGCGGAGAAGAAATGAAGAGGAGTCTTTTCTAAAGTAGTCTTGATGTTATTTGTTTTGCAGAAGTTCCAATTAAAACGGATTTTTCAGGAGGAATGTTATGTGTAAGAAATTTATGTATTTGGGAATTCTTGCCCTGCTGCTGGGTTTGGCAGGTTCTGCCGGCGGTGCGACGACGCTGAATCCGACCGCCGATGCGAGCTCGCAAAGCGGCGACTGTGACACGCCCTCGTTGTCCTTCAGCCAGTGGAACCGCATCTTTATGAAGTTCGACCTGTCCACTGTAGCAACTCCCGTGACATCGGCGACACTGCGGGTGTACTATGAGAGTTCGCAGGCGCTGACGATTTACGTTAACGACGCGAGCAGCGACAACTGGGCAGAGTGCGAGACACTGCCCTCACAGGGAAGCACGCAGATGGCTTCTGCTTCGGCAACCGGCCCCGGTTGGTATGAGTTCGACGTAACCAGTTATGTAGATACCGAGGCGGCGGGAGACGACATCATCACCTTCTGCGTCACCAACGATAGCGACAACTGGTGGAGCATTAGCGCCCGAGAGGGCTCGAATCCACCTGAGCTTGTCATCGAGGACTCTGGTGGCGGCGGATTACCGAGCCCGTGGCAGAACGGCGATGTGGGAAGTCCGAGCGCAGCGGGCAACGCCTCTTACTCAAACGGGACTTTCACCATCGAAGGTGACGGCTCCGACATCTGGGGCACTTCCGACCAGTTCCACTATGTCTATCAGTCCCTCAGCGGTGACGGCGAGATAGAAGCTCGCGTCGCATCACTTGAAAACACGAACGCGTGGGCAAAGGCCGGCGTGATGATTCGAGAGTCCCTCACAGGCGGCTCGACCCACGCCATGATGGTCGTTACTGTCGGCAACGGAACCGCCTTTCAGAGAAGAACATCAACCGGCGGCTCAAGCTCTCACACCGCAGGCAGCAGCGTCACCGCACCTTACTGGGTGCGTCTGGTTCGTAGCGGCAATAGCTTTACCGGCTACGAATCAAGCAGCGGCAGCAGTTGGAACGAGGTCGGCTCGGCAACCGTCTCAATGGGCAGCAATGTCTATGTAGGCCTGGCCATCACCAGCCACTCAGGCGGTGTCCTGGCGACCACTGAGATTGACAATGTCACGGTGACAACCGGAGGTCCTCCACCCCCTCCCGGCCAGGCAACGAATCCTTCGCCTGCCAACGGCGCGACCAACGTCAGCGTCAATGCCGATATTAGCTGGACGGCAGGATCGGGAGCCGATTCACATGATGTGTATTTCGGCCAGGATTCAACTCCTGATTCCGGTGAGTTCCAGGGCAACCAGACCGGCACAACCTTTGATCCCGGCACGCTTGCCAACGATACCACTTACTACTGGCGTATCGATGAGGTCGGCGACGGCGGAACAACAACCGGCAACGTCTGGAGCTTTACAACCGCTCCCGTACCGCCTCCCGGCCAGGCATCCAGCCCGTCACCCGCCGACGGCGCTACAGGCGTCAATGTCGATGCGGATGTGAGCTTCTCTGCCGGCAGTGGTGCAACCAGCCATGACGTTTACTTTGGCGATGTTACCTCGCCGCCGTTTGTCGGTAACCAGACTGGCACGACTTACGACCCCGGTACGCTGAATGAGCTGACTACCTACTACTGGCAAATCGACGAAGTCGGCGACGGCGGAACTACCACCGGAGACACGTGGTCTTTCACTACCGCCTCTACGGCCTGCACGCAGGACTACTGCATAAGCAATGCTTCGTCTGCTCCAACAATAGACGGCAGCATTGACAGTGTCTGGGCAGAGGCATCGACCGATTCTATCACAAACGTCATCAACGGAACGGTTTCGTCCGACAGCGACCTTTCAGGCGCCTGGCGGGCACTATGGGACAATAGCAATTTGTACTACCTCGTCGAAATAACAGACGATGCCCTCAACAACGATTCGACAGACCCCTGGGACGATGACTCGGTCGAAATCTTCATCGACGCCGACAACAGCAAAGGAACATCTTACGACGGCGTCAACGACTATCAGTACGTCTTCCGATGGAACGACGGGACCGTCCACCTCGGAACCAACTCGGCGACCAATACCACGGGAGTTGTCTTCGATATGGTATCCGTCAGCGGCGGCTACAACTTCGAACTGTCTATTCCCTGGTCAACACTTGGCGCAACGCCGGCAGGAGGAAACCTCATCGGCACCGACGTCCACGTCAACGATGATGATGACGGCGGCGGACGCGACGGCAAGAAGGCATGGTTTGCAACAGCAGACAACTCATGGTCTGACCCGAGCACCTTCGCCACCGCATCGCTGACCGGTGGAGGCGGACCTACTCCTCCCGGCCAGGCATCCAACCCGAGTCCTGCCAACGGAGCATCTGACCAGAGTGTTAATGTTGACCTGAGCTGGACAGCGGGAACTGATGCGACCAGCCACAACGTGTATTTCGGCCAGGATTCCACCCCCGATTCCGGCGAGTTCCAGGGCAACCAGGGCGGTACGACATACGACCCCGGCGCTTTAGCCAATGATACGACCTACTACTGGCGTATCGACGAGGTCGGCGACGGCGGCACAACCACCGGCAACGTCTGGAGCTTCACTACCGAAGCAGCAGGCCCCGGACCGGGCAATGGAACAGGACTTACGGGCGATTATTACGACAACATGGACTTCACAGCATTCGCTCTGACCCGCACCGATGCAACCGTCAACTTCAACTGGGGCAGCGGCTCACCCGACCCTGCCATCGGCGTAGACACATTCAGCGTCCAGTGGACAGGTCAGGTCGAACCGATGTACTCCGAGACCTACACGTTCTACACAACTTCCGACGACGGAGTACGGCTGTGGGTCAATGGACAACTCATTATCGACAACTGGACCGACCATGGGCCCACCGAAAACAGCGGCACTATCTCGCTCTCAGCCGGCGTCAAGTACGACATCGCGATGGATTTCTACGAAAATGGCGGCGGCGCAGTCGCTGAGCTTCGCTGGTCATCTGCCAGCCAGGCATACGAGATTATCCCCCAGAGCCAGCTCTATGAGTCCGCTCCATCACCGCCGGGACAGGCAACGAATCCTAATCCCGCCAACGGGGCGAGCAGTGTAAGCACCGGTGCAGATTTAAGCTGGACGGCCGGGGCTGGCGCTACGTCACACGACGTTTACTTCGGCCAGGACTCAACGCCCGATTCGGGCGAGTTCCAGGGCAATCAGAGCGGCACTACGTATGACCCCGGCACGCTCGCTGAGAACACCACTTACTACTGGCGAATCGATTCGGTCAATGCGGTAGGCACAACAACCGGCAATGTCTGGAGCTTCACGACAACCAGCGGCGCTCCTCCTACAGGGATGACCGTTGGCTGCAACTTCTGGCGCATCGAGTGGGGCGAAGGCGGCTGGTCGCATTACTTCGCAAGCGGCGTCGATTGGTCCACAACAAGCAACCCGTGGAACCCAACATTCGTTGCTGAGCTCCAGGAATCGAAGATGACGTGCCTCAGGTTTATGGACTGGGTAATCACCAACGGCTCGGCTGTCACGAGCTGGAGCCAGCGTATTCCCAAGACGGCCAACCATTACTACGGCGACAATACCGTTCCCCTGCTGAATTCCGACGGTTCCTCGGCGGGCAACGGCTACGGCGTGGCTTATGAATGGCAGATAGACCTCTGCAACCGAATCGGTGCTGATATCTGGGTGACGATTCCGCATGCGGCCAACGCTGATTACCAGACACAACTGGCGAATCTGCTGTACAACAATCTGAACAGCAACCTGAAGATCTATGTCGAGTACTCCAATGAGTGCTGGAACTGGGGCTTCTACCAGACCACGTATTGCGATGAGCAATCGACCGCGGTGGGCATCCGAGACCTGGATGTCGGCGAGTATTGCGAGCCGTGGTGGAAGTACAAGGTCTATGCTTCGGTACGGCTGTTCGAACGCTTCGAGAACGTCTTTGGAGTTGACAGCCCACGGCTGGTGAAGGTCATCGGCGGCCAGGTAGGATACAACTGGGGCGGTTATGACTATAACCACCAGATTATCGGTGAGCTGGCGTGCCTGAACAACTCGACTATAAATCCGAACGGTATAACATGCGACGCATGGGGTGCTGCGCCTTACTGGGGCACGAGCGTTGGTAACATCGCTGATATGATGCTCTGGGCCCACAACAGCCTGGTTGGCACGGGCATTAAGTTAATCTGCTACGAAGGCGGCTCGGACAACTACAGCGATCCGGACGGCTGCACTACCGTTCAGGAGTACCCTCTCCAGGAGCAGCTATACATCGATGCCTTGAACGCTATCGAGCCGTACTGCGAGGGTGTTTTCAACCAGTATTGCTTCGTCGGCGATTGCTGGGGGCTTAAGAGGTATACGGGCCAACCGGCATCCGAGGCGCCTAAGTGGAGAGGTGCGATGCAGTGGATCAACAGCCACTACTGATCGCCCCCAACATTTCATAGTCCACATAACCAAAGGCCGTCCCCCAACGGGGGGACGGCCTTTCTTTCACGCCCGGTGCCCGGGTATTCGATTCGGTGGGCTGCGGTAATGCCAGCAGCTTCCAGCCGGAGAGTCTGGGAATAATCGAGAGGTATGACAGGAGCAGCTCGAGCAGCGCAGGTGCAGGCAGCACGAAAATTGCACCCACTACAGAAGCTGTCACTATGGAATGGATCAACTCAAACGTCAACAGGATGGCCCAGGTCGTCGCTTCATTTCCTATGCTGCCTTAGGTTTGCGCCCGAGCTCGATTTACCCGAGCAACCTTTAAGGGCCTGGGGCGCACACGAAGTTCACATTGCCGAGCTTGACTCCCTTTTGGCTAAGCATCTTTTCGGCCATTTTGTTGATTTCACCTACCGTCCCCTTCAGCACGATTATCTCCAGGCAATCGTGAGCATCGAGGTGGATATGCATAGTGCATATCGTCCTGAGCAGATGTGAGTGCTGCAGCGCGGTGAGCTTTTCCATCAGCTTTGTCGAATGATGGTCGTAAACCAAGTGGACAGCCGCGACTGCCTTCGCTTTCAGATTACCAAGGCACTGCTCGCTAAGTTGTTTGCGTATAAGATCGCGAATTGCCTCAGAACGGTTTTGGTAGCCCTGTTTCGTTATGAGCTCGTCAAACGCACCGAGCAAATTCTTGTCAACCGACACACCTATACGCTCTACCTGTTCCATTATTGTGCTCCCGGCAACGTGGCCCGCAAAACCCGGTTCTCAGCCCTTGCTTGTAACGTAAACGACCTGTTCGGCGAAAAGGTTCGGTGCAAATTTCACGGGGTTTGCACGCGTCTTGCCCAACGGTATCCTCTTTTCTATTCTTACCCCGAGTTTATCACAGAATCCGTCAAAATCCCTGAGTGACAAACAGTGAATGTTTGGCGAGCTGTGCCACTCAAAGGGCAGTTGTTTTGTCACCGGCGCCTTGCCGGACAGCAGGAGCTGAAGTCTGCACCGCCAGTGTGCAAAGTTGGGAAAGCTCACAATCACCTTCCTGCCCACGCGCAACAGCTCGGCGAAAACCTTCTCGGGGTTTTTCACGGTTTGCAGTGTCTGTGAAAGTATGACGTAACGGAAGCTCTTGTCGGCGTAGTGGGCCAGACCCTCTTCAATGTCCTGCTGGATTATGGGCAGCCCGCGGCAGACGCAATCAAGCACAAGCTCCTGTTTCAGCTCAATTCCCTCGCCTCTTATACCCTTGTCCCTTATAAGATTTGCAAGCAGCTCGCCGTCCCCGCAGCCCACGTCGAGAACCGTGCTGTTGAGCTCTATGAGAGACTCTATCAGCTCGTAGTCAACTCGCGCCCGATGCGCCTGCTCGAGCCGGCTGAACGAACGCCCGATTCCGGCATAGCACGAGCACGGCTGTTTTTTTCCGCCGGGGTCACACGTCGCCTTCAAAAAGCAGCAGATAAAGCTGCCGAGCGTCTCCGGCTCTAACAGGAATGCGTCGTGGCCGTAGGGCGAGTTGATATTGCAGTAGCTGACGTCCTTTCTGGCCGCGGCCAGCGCATCGACTATTTGCTTTGATTGTGCCGGTGTAAACAACCAGTCACTCGTAAAACTGACAACCAGGAATCTGCTCTTCGTATTCGCAAGGGCCTTGGCCAGTGAGCCGTAGTCCTTCTGCAGGTCGAAATAGTCGGCCGCCCTGGTGATATAAAGATAGCTGTTGGCATCAAACCTTTCGACGAAGCTCTGTCCCTGGTAGTCCAGGTATGTCTCCACGGCAAATTCCGAATCAAAATCGTACCGGTAGTCGCCCGGACTTCGTAGCTTCCTTCCGAACTTCTCGCGCATGCCCGCTTCCGACAGATATGTTATATGCCCGATCATTCGCGCAATACCGAGCCCCTTGTCGGGCCCTTTGCCCCCGTGGTACTGCCCGTCTGCGAAATTCGGATCGGCCAGTATGGCGTTTCTACCGACCGCATCAAAAGCTATGGACTGAGCGCCAAGATGGCTGGTTGTAGCGGCCGGAATCACAACTCCGGCAAACTCCGGGTATTCAATCGCCCACTGAAGGACCTGCATACCTCCGATGGAACCGCCAATTACCGCCAGCAGCTTTTTTATGCCGAGCTTGTCAAGCAGCAGCTTCTGGACCCTGACCATGTCGCTGATAGTTATGATAGGAAACTCCGGGCCGTACGCCTTGCCTGTCTTTGGATTGACCGACGACGGTCCCGTTGTTCCGCCGCAGCCGCCCAAAAAATTCGAGCAGATGACAAAATATTTGTTCGTGTCGATGCCTTTGCCCGGCCCGACCATATTGTCCCACCAGCCCGGTTTCTTGTCCTCGGGCCTGTTGTATCCGGCAACATGGGCATTACCGCTCAGAGCATGGCATATAAGGATGACATTGTCACCCGAATCATCCATCTGCCCATACGTTTCGTACGCCACGTCTATCGGGCCAAGCGCCTTGCCGCAGGCAAGCTCCAGCGGCTGCTCCGGCTCGACGACGCGAATCGTCCGTGTCCGAACGATACCGACCGAGTTTTCCCTTGTCTCTTCCATGCCAGGAATCAAATATAACTAAAAGGTTCGTATTGTAAAGCTCAACTATAGCGAACCTTTTCGGGTCTCTGCCGGCCGCAAGGGGACTGCCTGGGCCTGTTTTACGGGCTAAAAAATTTCCAAAAAGTCTTGACACTGTGACAACCCCGCTATAAATTGTCTTCGAGGTAGTGTCGTCACCACTACATGCCGGACGGGTTTTGCCAAACACCTTTTAGTGAAAGGAAACACAAAATGGCAAAGAGAAAGAAAGCGGCAAAGAAGAAAAAGGCAGCGAAGAAGAGATCGACGAAGAAGAAAGCTGTAAGGAAAAGAACACCCAGGGGAGCATGGTCAACAAAAGACATCAATCTGCTTAAGAAGCTGTTCCCGAGCAATCCCACTTCCGGGATAGCCAAAAAGCTCAGGCGCAAGACCGACGCCGTGAAGAAAAAAGCGTCAAGAATGGGACTCAAGAAATCGAGGAGCTACCTCAGGTCCATCGGCAGGCTGTAGCTGTCTGCTGAACGTGACGGCCTGTTGTGGAAAATGGATTGAGACTCCATGATGGAGGACTCTTCCGCGGCAAGGGTTTTCTGCGTGGGCAGTCTATGTGTATAGAGGCGTGGGCCTTTGGTTAAGCTGATGCACCGGCTGGGGCAGGAGTTTTTTCTCCCGCCTGTCGCCCCGGGTGCCCTTGAAAAGCCTGCCGGCAAAACACCCTCGTCCGACTCGTCACTTCCGCCCCGCAAGCGCAAAACTCTTGACATTGTGCCCCGACAACCGTACCCTGAAACGGAGCTTGTCTGGTATCTATGGTCTTTTTCTGTAAGGAGAATGGTTTTGAGAGTTCTTTCCGGAATACAGCCGTCGGGGCGGCTTCACATCGGCAACTACTTCGGCGCGATGCGCCAGCACATTGAGCTGCAGCAGGGAAACGACTGCTTCTTTTTTATAGCCGACTACCACGCCCTTACCAGCAACCCCTCACCGCAGGAGGTGGCCAAACACAGTCTCGATGTTGCTATGGACTATATCGCCCTTGGACTCGACACCGAAAAGACCGTTTTCTGGCGCCAGTCGGACGTTTGCGAGGTCACAGAGCTGACCTGGCTGCTTTCCTGCATAACCCCTATGGGTCTTCTGCAGAGATGCACGAGTTACAAGGACAAGGTCGCCCAGGGTGCAAGTCCCAATCACGGCCTGTTTGCCTATCCTGTTCTGCAGGCGGCTGACATCCTGGCCTTTCACAGCGACATCGTACCGGTGGGGGCCGACCAGAAACAGCATATTGAGGTCACCCGCGATATCGCCATGCGATTCAACAGTGCCTACGGCGAGGTCTTTACTATCCCCCAAGACTACATCATCGAGTCCGTCGCTGTCGTGCCCGGTATTGACGGCCGGAAAATGAGCAAGAGTTACGGCAACACAATCGAGATGTTTGAGCCGGAGGACGGCATCAAGAAGAAAGTGATGAAGATTGTCACGGATTCGACCCCTGTTGAAGACGCTAAGGAACCGGACAAGTGCAGCGTTTTTGCCCTTTTGAAGCTCGTTGCCCCGCCCGAAGAGCTGGCTCAGTGGCAAGAGAGGTACCGCAGCGGTGGTATGGGCTACGGCGAGGCGAAAAAACGGCTGGCTGAGCTTATCATCGAATTCTTCAAACCGTTCCGCCGGAAGAGAACCGAGCTTGAGAACGATTTGGACTATGTCAGAGAAATGCTGGCCAACGGGGCCCGGAGAGCGAAGGCCGTAGCCGCAGAAACTCTCACTCTGGCCCGCAAGGCGATGGGACTTGGAATTTAACTATGCCTGATAAATTGGTTACGATTGCCAAGTTCGAAGATTCTGTCGAGGCCGATTTGGCAAAACAGTTGCTTGCGGACTTCGGGATAAACTCGATATTGGCGGGCAGCGGGGCCTTGAATCCTTTTGCCGGCGTACCTGCCGTCGGGCCGATTCGATTGCAGGTCATCGAATGCAAAGCCGAAGAAGCCCGCGAAATTCTCGAATCAAAAACCGAGCAGGAGCAGTAATTGGCTGATTATCGTGTAAATCTCGACATCTTCGCAGGACCGCTCGATTTACTTTTGTACTTAGTCCGCAAGGAAGAGGTGGACATCTACGATATACCCCTTGCCAAAATAACCGACCAGTATATCCGATACATAGAGCTGCTGAAGAAACTCGATATTGACCTGGCCGGGGATTTCCTCGTCATGGCGGCTACGCTGATGCACATAAAATCCGCAATGCTGCTGCCAAAAGCGCAACCGGATGAGCTTGATGCCGAAGACCTCGGCGACCCGCGAGCCGAGCTTATTCGTCAGCTCCTCGAATACAAGAAGTTCAAGGACGCCGCAAACCTTCTGGGTTCCGCAGCCGACGAGCATAAAGAGCGTTTCGGCAGGCCTGATACCGTTATCGAGCAGCTAAAACCGACCGCTGAGCCACAGGTGGACATGGAGCAGGTGAGCGTCTGGGACCTGCTTGAGGCCTTTGATTCCATCATGGAGGCCACCGGCGCCAAGTTTGATATCAGCCATATAACCGACGATACACCAATCGACCTCTATCAAATAGAGATTCTGCACCGCCTGCAAACCGAAGGTGCGATGAGCTTTGAACGCATCTTTGAGTCCCGGGCCAATCGTCTCGTCCTCATAGGACTGTTTTTGGCACTGCTTGAATTGATTCGCGACGGTCTGGTCTGTGCCGAACAGCCCGATGCGGCCGGCACAATTTATCTGCGGGCCATGACCGATGAACCCGCAGAGCAGGCCGTACAGAAGGCTATCTTTGCCTCCGAGACAGAAACGCAAGCCCAGGAATCGGAGCAGACACAGCAGAAACCAAAGCCCCCTATTCCTATTGCTGAAATACCGCCTGACGGTAAAAGTGCCGCTTCAGTTGAGCATCTCCAAAAAGAAAACAGCGAGCCAGCCGGCAACGGCACCCAGTAAAAACAAATTATTGTTTGACACTCTGCGCATACACACATAGAATAGCTGCTGATTTGCGCAGAACTGGAAAGGACCAAACAATGGCTGGTGATGTAATTGAGCTAACAGACGCCGATTTCGATGAGGTTATCCACAGTTCCGATATGCCCGTGCTCGTGGATTTCTGGGCGCCCTGGTGCGCCCCCTGCTTAATGATGGCCCCAATCACAGAGGAGGTCGCCAAGGAATACGCAGGCAAGGCCAAGATAGGCAAGCTCAATACCGACGAGGCCCGCGACAGCGCTATGGAGTTCGGCATAAGCGCGATACCGACCATTATTCTGTTCAAGGATGGGCAGGTGCATAAAAAGTGGGTCGGCCTGACAAGCAAGAAAAACCTCGTTGCTGCGATTGATGAGGTGCTCTGAGCATGGGGCCTGAAATCATCATCAGACCCGCCCTTGCGCCGAGCGAATCTACCATCCGCCCGGGCCGAGAATGTCCCCAACCGGCTCATTCCACCAGTTAGGGTCTCTGAAATACTGCTTGAGCATCATCGCGGCATTTACTCCGTCGCCGACAGCAGTGACTAATTGCATCGCTGCGCCAACCCTGCAGTCGCCCGCCACAAACACTCCCGGCACACTGGTCCGCAGATAGGCACAGTCGCACTTGATAAACCCATTCTCTGTGAGCTCTACAAAACCCTTCAGAAAGGCGGTGTTGGGGACCATACCGATAAATATAAAGACCCCGTCACAAGGACAATCTTCTTCTTCGTCCGTCTTGACGTTTTTGAGCTTGACCGACTGGACCTTGCCTTTGCCCTCGATGGCTGTTGCAACCGTGCTATACTTGATAACCAGGTTCGAATTCGGCTCTTTGGCCTTTGCAAGCAGCTCTTCCTGAAGGACCTTCGTTGCCCGAAACTCATCCCTGCGGTGTATCACTGTCACTTTGCTCGCGTACTTCGTCAGATGCAGTGTCTCCTCAATCGCCGTATTTCCCCCGCCGATGCTGACCACTTCCTTGCCCCTGAAAAACGGTGCGTCACAGGTCCCGCAATAGCTCACCCCCGCACCTGCCTGTCGAAATTCTTCCTCGCCCGGTACGCCCAGCTTGCGGTAGTCGCTGCCGGGAGCCAATATCACCGCTCGAGATACGTATCTGTCCTCGTCGCAATCAACCGCCAGATGACCGTCGGCCAGCCTGGAAAGCCCCGTTACCTCACCGCCCGTCTTGACTTCTGCTCCGAATGCCTTGACCTGGTTGTGCATCTTTTCAATCAGCTCCGGCCCGCCGACTCGCTCGAATCCGGGGTAGTTCTCTATTCTGTCGGTGTTGTTGATTTGTCCGCCCGGCATAAACTTCTCGACAATCAGTGTTCGCAAACGGTCACGAGCCGTGTACAGCCCCGCCCCCAGACCGGCCGGGCCGGCTCCGATTATTATGCAATCGTAAATCTCTGCCATAACAAATACCTCTCAATCCAGTCTCTGCGTCTCTCTTACATCTCCTCAAAATTGTTTAGATTTTCAGATTTAACACGTTCGCTGTAAAAATCGCAAGCTGATTCTACCGCGTTTTATGCTCTTTCTCCCACTACCCGGCCCCCACGCACAAATCCGCCCGCACCCCCTTGCTAAACTGCTTCCTTGCCGAACTCGCCCCTTCGCTGCCCAACCTCTGCCCTTTTATGAATCCGGTTGACAACCCTTCCCTCCTTTTTGTATTATCACGCTTCTTTTCGGACTGTGGTACCGGCTGGGTAAAAGACAGGAATCGGCGTTTGGCCTTGATAACAAAAGGATATTGCAGGTGAATATGGAAGTTAAACCATTCAAAGCATTCAGACTCAACCCCGAAACCGTCGGTGACGTCGGCAGTTGTATCGCTCCTCCTTACGACGTCATAAGCGACGAACAGCAGCAGCGGCTCTACGAAAAGAACGAATATAACATCGTGCGCATAATAAGAGGCAAGACGAGTGCTTCCGACAACGACACCGACAATCAGTACACAAGGGCGGCCAAATACCTGAATACATGGATCGAGAAAGGCGTCCTCAAACAGGATTCTACCGACACTATTTACGCTTACGTTCAGAATTTTCGAATCAGCGGAGTGGACTTTCAGCGTCTCAGCTTCGTTGCCCTGGCTAAGCTCGAAGAGTTTGGAAAAATCGTCAAGCCCCACGAACAAATCCTCACCGGACCGACGATTGACCGGCTCAATCTCAAAAGGGCTACGCTCGCAAAGTTTGGCCTGGTCTTCATGCTCTACGAAGACGCCGAAGGTATCGCCGATGCAATCATACTTAAAGCCGCCGGTCGGGAACCACTCATCGATTTTGCCGACGAGCAGGATGTAAGGCACCGTCTTTTTGCCGTTGTCGACGAAAAGGACATCCGTACAATCGTCGAAATAATGCGCGACAAAAGCTGCGTCATCGCCGACGGCCATCACCGTTATACCACAGGCCTGATGTACTCGAAGGAGACGGACAACCCTGCGGCAAAATATCAGATGCTCGCCTTCTGCAATACCTGCCACGAAGGATTAATTGTCCTCGCTACACATCGCCTCGTTGCCAATCTCGACAAATTTGACCTCGCTGAATTTGTCGATGCACTTGGCCAAAATTTCGATGTTACCGCCTGCCCCTTCGATTCTGAAGATACCAAACACGATGCCCAACAGAAAATGCTTGCACAAATGAAGGCCGAGCACCACAAAGACAAAAATGCCTTCGGAATTTACGGTGGCAACGGCATTTTCTACGTAGCCGTGCTCAAGAACAAAGAGGCGATGGATTCGGCCGCATCCAATATGAGCAGGCCCTGGAGATCGCTCGACGTCGCCGTCCTGCACAAGCTGGTCCTTGAAAAACTTCTGGGAATCGGCGATGAGCAGCTCGCCGGCGGCAGCAACATCGAATACGTAAAAGACGGCGACAATATCATCGATGAATCCGTTCGGAAGGTGGACCGGAATGAAAAGCAGGCCGCCTTCTTTATGAATCCGCCGAAAATAAGCCAGATACAAATGGTGGCCGATGCGGGCGAACGAATGCCGCAGAAATCAACGTACTTTTATCCGAAAGTCTTTACCGGTCTGACAATTAATAAGTTGTAACGTTTTTCGCAGGAGCTAATGAAATGGTAGATTGGAAAAACCCGCCGAGACTGTTCATCCCCGGACCTGTCCTGGTCAAAGATGACGTCCTTCAACAGCTTGCGCGCCCGACGCTCGGACACAGGGGAAAAGAGTACGCCCAGATTCACGGCGAAACCGTCGATATGCTGAAAAAGCTGCTCTTCACCGAGCAGAATGTTTTTATCTCAACCTCCTCGGCCTCGGGAATCTGGGAGGCCGCGATTCGCAACTGCGTCGCGCCCGATGAAACCGTCCTGTGCACAATGTGCGGCGCCTTCAGTGACAAATGGTCTTCCGTTGCAAAGAGCTGCGGCAGGGAAGTCGAAGAGCTGAAGGTCGAGTGGGGAACTGCCACGACACCGGAATTGATTGATGAAAAACTCGCCTCCGGCAATTATGCTGCGATTACACTCGTTTACAACGAGACAAGTACGGGTCTGACAAATCCCGTCTGCGATATCAGCAAGATGATGAAGGAAAAATACCCGGACGTGCTGGTTTTTGTCGATGCCGTCAGCGCCATGATAGGCCTGCCGATGCATTTCGATGAGCTCGGCTGGGACGTTGCCTTTGCCTCCGTCCAGAAGGCATTCGCGATACCGCCCGGACTGACCGTCGCCGCCGTAAGCAACCGCGCACTGGAGAAGGCAAAGACCGTCCCTGACAGGGGATACTATTTCGACTTCCTCGCCTGGGCGAAATCCGCCGAGAAAAACCAGACCCTCGTCACTCCCAACATCCCGCATATAATGGCCCTGAACTACCAGTGCCACAAGCTTGTCAAAGAGGGAATGGAGAACGTCTGGAAAAGGCACAAAGAAATGGCCGACTTCGTAAGGGCCTGGGCAAAAGAAAAATTCGACCTGTTCTGTGAAGAAAAATATGCCTCGAATACACTCACAGCCGTCAAGAACACCAAAGGCATCAACGTCGCAAAGACAATAAAAGCCGTGCAGGAAAAGCACAACACCGTATTCGGAAACGGCTACGGCAAGCTGAAAGAGCAGACCTTTAGAATTGCTCACATGGGTGACATCAACCTCGACGACCTCGCCGAGCTGCTCGCCTGGATCGATGAGGAAACAGGATAGGAACCTGACCCCAAAGCTATAGCGCAAAGAATAATCGCGAATGAGTCCCCGCCATCGGCGGGGACTTTTCTTGTGCATCCAAAGACAAGTGTCTTGTCACGAGGTCATTTGGTAGCTGAATTCAATCACCTTCGGCTTGACGAGCCTGCGATAGTCCGCCATGCTCATCCGAACCGCCTTCTCGTGCGAGCCCGCCTGGAACATTATGTGGTCGTCGTCTTCCAGCATCTTGTCCATGTAGGTGGGCAGGTCGTACAAGTTCCCAAACGGCGGCTCAGCCCCCAGCTCACAGTCACCGAACAGCTTGCTGATTTCCTCTTCCTCAGCCAGCTCCACCGACTTGGTTGCTAATTGCTTTTTCAGCTTGCCTAAGTCGATCTTGGCGCTGGCGGCAAGGACGCACATTATGTACTCGCTGTCGGCCTTGACAATTACCGGTTTGGCCACATACCTGCCCGGCTCGTGCTCGACCGCCGCCATCTGCTGGGCGCTGAATGTGGGCTTGTGTTCGGTAACCTCGTACTTGACGCCTCCCTTGCTAAGAAAGTCTAACACTCCCATGTCATGCCCTCCAAGGCAAATGTACGAATCCCTAATCGGCTACGCCGGCTATCCATTGTGCCCACAGACCCCGGTGTGTCAATCGCCAATTTCAAAAATTCTCGAATTCCTTAGTGTTTGTGTTTTGCCGTCGGAAAAGGCGTTGACCAGCCGAACTTCCCTTTAGTAGAATCGTATAAAGTTCCCGTGATGAAGTCCACATTTGTGAGGTCCGAATTCGAACGATTTTATTATTATTTTGATGAATTGAGAGGTCAACAATGGAAGCTGTTTTGCATTGTAGAAGAAACGCTGCTTCAAAACGTAACCTGATTTCCGTCGTTTTCGCCGCTCTGTTGTTTTTGGCCCCGTTGTCGGCTCTTGCCGAGGATTCCAAAAGCATTGACACGCTTCGCCAGATGGGCAAGGCCTTTGCTTCAATCGCCGAAAAGGCCTCCCCTGCGGTCGTCGGAATCAGTGCCAACCAAGTCGTTACACAGCGGTACTCACAAAGCCCCGACTGGCCCTTTGGCGACCCCTTCTTCGACGACGACTTCTTCGAGCAATTCTTTGGCAGACGCTTCCGGCAGCAAAGACCCCGGCAGCAGGAAAGAAAGGCATACCGACCCGTTCAGGGCTCGGGTTTTATAGTCTCCGCCGACGGTTACATCCTCACCAACAACCATGTCGTCAAAGATGCCGAAAATATCACCGTCACGCTCCTCGACGGACAGGAATTCCAGGCAAAACTCATCGGCACAGACCCCGGCACGGAAGTTGCCGTGATAAAAATTGACGCCGAAAATCTCAATACCCTCGAGCTGGCCGATTCCGACAAGCTCGAGGTCGGCGAATGGGTAATCGCCATCGGTAATCCCTTCGGCCTGAGCCACACTGTCACCGCTGGTATCGTCAGCGCAAAAGGAAGAAGCGGCATCATCGATGAGCTGGAGTACCAGGACTTTATCCAGACCGATGCAGCAATAAATCCGGGAAATTCCGGCGGGCCTTTGCTCAATCTGGACGGCAAAGTCGTCGGAATTAACACCGCCATCATCGGCCCCGGCGGTAACATTGGCATCGGCTTGGCCATCCCCAGCAATATGGCAACGTTCGTCTATGACCGGCTCGTAAAAGGAGAGCCGTTGGTTCGCTCCGTGCTCGGCGTTTACGTGAGGGAAATGAACCCTGACCTTGCCAAATCACTTGAGGTCGATCAGAACAGCGGACTCGTCGTAACAGAAGTGATAGAAGACTCCGCCGCGGAAAAGGCCGGCCTTGAACGCTATGACGTTATCACCGAATTCGACGGTGAAAAAGTCGATAAGGCAAATGATTTCAGAAATAAAATCGCCATGAAAAAACCCGACACTGAAGTCGAGCTTAAAATCATACGAAACGGCAAAGAAAAGACCATCACCGCCAAGCTCGGCGAACGCTCCTCCGGTGCCAAGGCAGGCAAGACAACCTCCGAAACCCTCGACAAGCTCGGCTTCGAGGTCGGAAATCTCACTGAAGAGCTTGCAAAACGCCTCGGCTTTGAAGGACAGACCGGTGTCGTCGTAACAAGGGTAGAGCCCGGCTCACAGGCCGCAAGAAAGGGCATCACTGCAGGTATGCTCATTATGGAAGTTGACCGTAAAACGGTCGAAACGGTAGAAGAATTCAACGATGCTATAGCGAAAGCCGCTGAAACAGGCAATGTCCTGCTCCTTGTTGACGACGGACGCTATCGCGGCCTTGTGGTACTGAATCTGACTCGGTAGGCAAATTAAGACGGTCGAAAGAATTCGAATCAGAGCAGCCACGGTTTGAGAGAGGTAAAATGAGCGAGCCGAGGTTTGAAAACCTTTTGCAGGTGCTGGGAAGAGAGAGGCCGGAGCGGCCGACGCTGTTCGAGTTTTTTTTGAATCAGCCGTTCTATGAAAAGCTTACGGGCAAGGAGCTTGGCGAGGAGGGCAGGGACTGGAGATGGGGGTCGGTAGATGGCGTGGTGATGGAGGCGTTTGCGAAGGCGGGGTATGACTACCTGACGGTTCTTGGTTCAGAGATGAGTTTTGAGGTGGAGGAAGTTGAAAAGAAGAAGACGATTTCGTTGAATGCCGGGAGCGCTATCCGTGACCGCAAGAGTTTTGAGTCGTACGACTGGCCTGAGCCGGATGCATACGATTACTCGCGTCTGGAGAAGGCAAAGAATGTGCTGGTGGACGGAATGAAGCTGATAGTGTATGGGCCTTGCGGCGTGTTGGAGAATGTGATTGCGCTGGTCGGGTTCGAGTCGCTTTGTATGATGTTGGTTGATGACGCGGAGTTAGCGAAGGATATATTCGATGCGGTGGGAGGGCGGTTGGTGCGGTACTACGAAATTTGCGCACCATACGAAAGCGTCGGCGCTGTGATATCGAACGACGACTGGGGATTCAAGACGGGGACAATGCTGTCGCCTGCTCAGATGCGGCAATACGTGATACCGTGGCACAAGAGGATAGTTGAGGTGATTCACACGGCTGGCAAGCCGTCGATACTTCATTCGTGCGGCAATTTAGATGAGGTGATGGACGATGTCATTGACGATATCGGGTACGATGCGAAGCACTCGTTCGAGGATGCGATTTTGCCTGTTGAAGAAGCTTATGAGCGGTGGGGGGACAGGATAGCGATTTTGGGTGGGATTGATATGGACTTTATGTGCCGGTCGCGGCCTGAGCAAATCAGAGAGCGATGCGAAGCTATGTTAGGCAGGACTGAGAAGAGGGGCGGCTATGCGCTGGGGACGGGGAACAGTGTTCCCGAATATGTGCCGTGGGAGAACTATATTGCGATGATTGACTGCGTGCGGGAGAGGCGAGCATAGCATTCGAGGTGTGTGACAGGAGCGGATTTCGAGGATAGTATCTGAACGATTGCGGTCGCTCGGAGGGTTCCGAGTAAAAGGCCGATAAAAATGGCGTTTTCGGTACCGTTGAGAGGCGGCATAGCCAAGTTATGCTGCCTTTGTTTATTGTGTGTTTTGCGTTCACAGACTGCGGTTTGGGATGGGGCCGGCGGTGGTGGTGTCAGGTGAACTTATGGGACTTTTTTGCGTATAGAGAGCATCGCGCGCACGGGTTTTTACAGGCCCGTATTCTTAAAGCTATGTTCTTTGTTTGTCGATACTTATGCTGTAGAGAACTGATGGTCAAGTCCATATATTCTGACCGTTGAACAAAGCAGTCCCATTTGAGCAGGAACCGGCAGGGAGGCTATGTTAGCTTTTCTGCGCAGCCGACGGGGACGGAGTCTGTCAAAAATTGATTATTGATTAGTCCCGGCGCGCCGGGGTTGATAATTTGGGTGCTGGTTAGCGAATAGGCTGACTCAGGAGAAATATGAAGGCATTAATTACAGGTGGAGCGGGGTTTATCGGGTCACATTTAGCGGAGCGGCTGGCGTGCGACAGCCATGATGTGGTTGTCGTCGATGACCTGAGTACGGGCAGATTCGAGAATATTGCCGAGTTGGTTAAGGCGGGAAAAGTCGAGTTTGTGCGGGATAGCGTGCGCAACAGTGAGACGATGCACATATTGATTCAGCGTTGCGAGGTTGTTTATCACTTGGCGGCGGCGGTTGGTGTTCAGCTTATTGTTGACAGGCCCGTGCATACGATAGAGACGAACATACACGGCACGGAGGTGGTTCTGGAGACGGCGAACAAGTTCGGCAGGAAGGTGCTGATTGCCTCGACGAGCGAAGTTTACGGCAAGAGCGAGAAGGTTCCGTTTAAGGAGGATGACGATACGGTTCTCGGCAGTACACGTTTTTCGCGATGGTCTTATGCGTGCAGTAAGGCGATAGATGAGTTTTTGGCACTGGCGTATCACGACCAATACGGCCTGGACGTTGTGATAGCGCGGTTGTTTAATACGATAGGACCGAGGCAGACGGGACAGTATGGTATGGTGGTGCCGAGGTTTATCCAGCAGGCGCTAAGGAATGAGCCGATAACGATTTACGGCACGGGCAAGCAAAGCCGGTGCTTCTGCTATGTAGGTGACGTTGTTGAAGCGCTGATTGGTCTTATGGACAGCAACGCTACATCGGGAGGCGTCTTCAATGTCGGCTCAACCGAGGAGGTGACAATTGAACAGCTTGCGGACAGGGTGATCGAACTAACCAAAAGCAAAAGCGAGAAGAGGTTTGTCCCTTACGAACAGGCTTACGGCAAAGCCATCGACGACATGCTACGCCGGCTGCCAAGTATTTCGAAAATCAAAGCAGCTATTGAGTGGGAGTCCAATAGAAGCCTAGAGGAAACGCTTGGCAGCATGTTCAAGGATATGTAGAAGACAAGGAACGAACTTGCCTTTTCTATCTTCTATGCAAATATCAGATACGAGTGAAATCGAACGACATTCATATGAAACTCAGTAGCTTACAAATCCTCTTCTTAGTCGGTTTTTTAATTGGCATTTCTCATCTCTGTGAGGGGGCCTATGATATTAATGATGTTTTCATACAAGGCAACTCGACGCTGATGGGGATGCGCATCGAAAACGCCTATTTTGCAAATGGATCGTTTTTGATTGAAACCACTGGTGCGCGGTTTGAGTATGTAAACGGCGCCCTTAAACTGTATCAGGGTCTGGATGCTAAAAAGCGCAGATTGCTTGCGGAGATTGATTTCGAGAATGAACCCAATTTCATAAATGTAGAATCCAATGAGGATCATATTCTGTTCTGGTCGGAATATATGAAGATGGGGATCTATGGCGACTCGACTTGTATAATAGCTCCAACAACCAGGATGACTGTCCAATGCAAGGGGAACTTTAGACCAGATTACAGGGGTCGTTATAAAAACAGTGGAGAGTTGCTGCTGATAGACGAGTTTGGCGGAATGGAAATATACCCTCAGCGGCATGATGCTGGCTACGAAATCAGACGGGTCGAACTTGATAGGAAGGACTGGATTGCTGAATATGTATTGAACAGAGATGAGCGTGTAATGTTAGCGGTATTCCCGGGAAAAAGATTTGATTGGTCAAAATCTTTCGGGTTGCATTTTGTTGTCACGACCGGACAAGGGAATCCCAATGTCTATCCTTTCGGTCAAATGCCCCCGGCCAGCACAATCAGGCGGTGGTCAACAAAACTGGATATACTGGCGATCCAACACAACGGTCTGTGGGAGTCGGCAGGGCCTTATGGGCCTTATATCGTCGGCAATCCAAGCGAGCTGAAAAGGTTAATATACACTGCTCACGAGTATGGTATGAAGGTGGTTCTTCATTGCTCTTTGTTTTACTTTCTATCAAGACACAACGACCCCGAGGCTTTTTACAACCAAGTGAAGGCTGTGCACGAACAATACGGGACAGATGGAGTCTATATTGACGGTTTGTCAGTTGACGCCGCAGGCAGAAAGCTCGATAACAAACTCTTGAACTGGGAGATGATCAGACGGTTAAGGCAGCTCTTTGGTGAAGACGGGGTGATAGTATATCATGGGACGAGCCTTGGCACTCCGGTAGCTACCATTCCTAACATCGATTCTTATTGTGATGCGACTCTATATGGCGAGAGCGTTAAGATTAAGTCGGCTAATGACCCGTACCTGCGGTATCAGGTGAGAAAGTATGGAATCTCCAATACAGTTGGCTTCTGGGATCGCTATCCGAAAAGGCCGATGGGTATGACCGAAAAAGATGTTATCGATATCTTACTGGAAATGAACTGCCGTGAATGGTGGAACGGCTATGCCTTCAATCGCGAGTTTGGAAGCCAGTTCGAGTACTATGAGAGGCGTCTCGATGGGTTGAAACAGAAGTATTATTCAGGAAAACTGGAACAGTAGCGGGAAGTTGTATGAGGCAATCGAAACGTATAGCAATCAATACGGTCTCAAGCTGGTTAGGGATGTTTGCCAATGCTGCGATACTGATATTTCTGACTAAGTTCCTTCTGAGTAAACTGGGTACCTCCAGCTATGGCATGTTCCGTTATGTGATATCGATTCAAGAATTGCTTGTGATTCTTGACCTTGGTCTCGGTGCAACACTTAACAGGTTTGTGTCACAACTTTCGGCAAAAGGGAAGGCAGAAGAGCTTAATGAGGTGATTTCGGCTATTTTTCTGTTTTTTATTGGCTTGGGACTTCTTGGGGGAGCGATTGTCTGCAGTCTTGCGTTTGCGTTGCCGAGTCTAGTTGAGGGAGGCACACCGGATATGTACGGAAGTGGTTTAATCTTGATGTTTTGCATCGGGGGAACACTAACGGTTCGCTTTCTTGGATATGCGCCTCGAGGGGTATTGTTCGGGTTTCAAAGGTATGATATTGTGAATGTTCTTCAGTGTGTTGCTGCGGTACTTCGGGCAATAGCGATAGCGGTGTTTCTATGGGGGAGGAAATCGGGGAATCTGGAAATTATTGGCCTGTGTTATCTGGCGTCGGCTGTGTTCGAAACATCGCTTCAGTGGTTGTTTTCGAAAAGGCAGTATCCCAAGATGAAATTAAGGTTTAGCAATATCAGCAAAGAAGTTGTTAGCGAGGTATTTGGATTCAGTGTTTTCGTGACGGTCGTGGGAATAACGACGATGCTGATGGCACAAATACCGACTCTTCTGGCAGGCAAATTCTATGGCTCGGAAGCTGTTGCATTTCTATCGCTTCCGATATTGGTTTTGGGACAGCTTCAGAGGCTTAGCGGCGGTTTTGCATTCACACTTATTCCGGTGGCAGGCAAGTATCGCGCCCAGGAGAATGATCAGATGTTGCGTACCATGATGCAGAAAGGGACAAGGCTTTGTGCGCTGATCTGTTTTCCAGTTGGTGCTTTGGCTGTTGTTTTTGGACATCCATTGTTTGAGTGGTTCAAAGAGGGGTTTGGATGGACATGGTTACTGCTTGCAACTTTGATGGTGCCCTATTTGATAAGAACGACCCAGAGAGTGCCGTTCTCGATATTGATGGGTGCGGGGTCGGTTAAGTGGCTATCTTTGGCTCAAACAATGACCATCGGCATGATAGTTTTTCTATCTTGGCTATTCGGCCAGTATTTTCATATGGGGCTTCACGGTGTAGTTTTAGGCGCTGCCATACCCATAGCCTTTCTGAGCATGATATTCCAACCAATATACGCCTGTCACCAACTTGGTTTGAAGTGGAAGAGTTATCTGATTCAGTCATATGGGGCAGTGGTTTTGTGTTTAATTCCCACGTTGGTGGCCGCCATATTCCTTGTTTACAGGATGTATCCGACGAATTTAGTCACGATTGCTCTGCAGTTCTTGATTTGCATCGGAGTGTTTTTTCTGATGGCCTGGTGGTTTGTTTTGGCAGTGGATGAGCGAAGGCAGGTATTGAACGTTTTGGGCATCGGCAAAGGTAGTTGGGCTACATCGCAAAGGAGAAGCGGTTAGGCTGTTGAGAGCACGTATTTTCTATGAGATTCCCGATTAAAATTATCGCCAACTCTTATATGCTCATGAAGTATAAATGGTAGGCCTGGAGAGTCGGCCGTATCGATGGGGTATTACTCGATAGCCGGGTGATAGTACAAGGACGCCCAGAGATCGTTTTGCGTGGCGGAAAGTTGAAGCTGGGGGCAAACGTTATTCTGCGGTCAATTGCTCGAGATTACCATGGGGCAATGTATGGCCCAGTTCGTCTTACAGCAAATCGCCCCAGTTCAGAGATAATTATTGGTGAGGGTTCAAGGCTTAACGGATGTTCTATCACTGCCTGGAAACGTGTGGAGATTGGCAAGTACTGTTTGATAGCCGCCAATACGTCTATTATGGATTCGCACGGACACAGCATCGCCGACTCGGACTGTCTTAGAAGGCATTGCACTCAAGACGAACCCGAGGAGGTTGTGATCGGAGATAATGTATGGGTGGGTATGAACTGTATAATAACGAAAGGTGTCCATATAGGCAAGGCAGCTATCGTCGGCGCTGGCAGTGTGGTTACCAGGAGCGTGCCGGCTTTTACGGTTGTGGGTGGCTCGCCTGCAAGGGTGATACGCAAGATATACTATACTGGCGATGAGAAGACTGAAGCGTGTACGTAGTGGACGGTGGCAGTATTGCAGATGAATTGGTATGTATCCTGTGGAGTTGAGCTATGATAGTTGGCATGCATGAGAATAGCCGCAGAGGGTATACACCCCATGCGCTTCGTTATGAAACGATTCTGGACTTCAATGGGATTGAGCATATAAGGTTGGAGGCCAGCGACCCGGATTTCTGGGCCAATGTTTCAAAGTTGGATCTGTTTATATACTGGTGGGGACACGCATACAATGAGCGAGCCAAGGCGATGACGATTATACCTATTGTCGATAAGGAACTTGGCATACCTTGTCTTCCTGATATGAGAACCTGTTGGTGTTACGATGACAAGATAGGAGAATACTATCTTCTGCGCCACTACGGTTTTCCTATGATTCCATGTTGGATTTTCTGGGATAAGAACAAGGCGTTGAACTGGCTGGAAGACGCAGAACTGCCTGTTGTTTTCAAGTTGAGGGGAGGGGCAGGCTCATCGAATGTTGTATTGGTTGACAATAAATCTCTTGGCAAGAGGCTAATCAGGAGGATGTTCAGGCGCGGCATCAGGTCGGGTTCTATCCCATGGGGGACAACTCGCTGGAAAGATTTCAGTCTGCAAAAAGCCGTATGGCGGTGGGGTGGTATCGTTGCAAGAGCTCTGAATCCCAGCAGTGTTTTGCCGGGCTGGGAGCTTCATAAAGGCTACGTTCTTTTTCAGAAGTTTCTGCCGAATAATCACTATGACACCCGGGTAACAACTATTGGTGACAGAGCATTTGCTTTTCGCAGGCTCAATAGAGTCAATGATTTCAGATCTTCGGGTAGTGGTAGAATTGACTATGATGCGAACAAGATAGACATGAAGTTTGTCGAGAAAGCATTCGAGGTATCTAAAACATTGGGCTTCCAAAGTATGGCATATGATTTTCTTTACGACAAAAACAGAGAAGCTGCATTTTGCGAGATAAGCTATACATATGCTGACTGGGCAGTACACAACTGCTCTGGATACTGGGATTCTTCCCTGTGTTGGCACGAAGGGCATTACTGGCCGCAGTACTTTCAGTTGGTCGATATTCTGGGGTTGCCTGATCTAAAACAACCTTAAAATACAAGGGTATATATTTAATTTGAAGGTATTTTGCTTAGATGATTCGCGTGTTACAGGTTGTGGGTAGAATGGGCTATGGCGGAGCTGAAACGCGGCTTATGGGATTGGCCAGGTGCGTGGATAAGTCTGAGTTCTATTTCGATTTCTGTGTTTTCGGTGAAGAAGAGGGGGGCTACAATCAACAAATATTAGAAATGGGTTTTGGAATAGTCAAATGCCCTCTGACATGGAATATAGCGGCCTTCTGCAGGGATTTTCGGAAGATACTTCTGGACGGTAAGTATGATGTCGTCCATTGCCACAACCACCAGTTTTCTGGTTTACCGCTGCGATTGGCGTCAAAAGCGGGAGTGCCGCGGCGTATAATGCATCTGCGTACAACGAGAGATGTCACACAGGGTGGGATATATAGGTTCTTATACCGTAGATTAATGAGCCGTTGGATTAGGGAGTATTCCACTCATATATTGGCGGTCTCGGAGTCTGCAATGGAGTCTTTCATGGGGCCACAATGGCGGACAGATCGTCGCACTGAGGTTGTATACAACGGGATTGACACAAGGCCATTTGAGAAGCATTATGACCGTTCGGAAACACTTTCTGAGTTCAACATTCCGGGGTCAGCCAAGGTGGTGATTCATGTGGGTAACTTCGGGCCAGCCAAGGATCATGAAACGCTGATTCGTGTTGCTGCACAAGTAGTTGAGAAAGAGGCTAATTGCCATTTTATTCTTGTGGGAGATGGCGCTTTGAAGAGCCACATTCAAAAGTTGGTGGCCTCAATGAAGCTTTCGGATAAAGTTCGCTTTGTGGGACGTAGGGGAGATGTCCCTCGTCTTCTGTTAGCGAGTGATTGCTTTCTTTTTCCCTCGCGTTGGGAGGGATTGCCGGGATCTGTTCTGGAGGCAATTGCGGCAGGACTGCCTGTAGTGGCAAGCGATATCGGACCTGTGCGGGAAATTTCGACTGTTTCTGAATTGGTTCAAGTTGTTACGCCAGGCGACGTGTCAAGTTTTGCCAAAGAAACTTTGGACGCCTTGGTGAATAGTTCAAGCAGGGAGGGCAGGATAACGTCTTTCCCCGAAAGGTTTTCTTTTGAGGGATATGCTAATAGGATGCTATCTTGCTACCGGGATTCAGAAGTGAGGGAGGATCGTTAGATGATATTATATGATATGTTTGTTTTTTCAATACTTTTGGTTATCGCACTGCGCCAAGCAATCCTAATTTTTAGAACAGGTAGACCAAGCTCGAGCGGTCTCCTTTGCCTTGCGATCTTTATCGTCTATGGGCTTCCGCTGGTATACAAATATCTTTTGCCTAATTCATTTCATAGCCTTGGCTACATACCTGCGGCGATGGCAGACCCGAATAATCAGTTTAAATATGGAATAGTGATACTAACAGGCGTGGCTCTGCTCAAACTTACGTCAATAAGGGGGCCCGCCGTTAGAGCGCAGTCGTTTATCTGGACAATGCCAGATATCAACTGGGAGAGATTCCAGATGTTCACTTGGCTGGCGTGGGTAATTGTTTTACTTCCAATTATAATAGTCATTTTCTTGGTTCCGAACAAAACTGCTTATCTGATGCCCGGAACATTAGATATTAGGGGCGTGTATGACCCCTATGCAAGATTTCTGCACAATCTTTTAACTCGGTTTGTGTTGCTTTCCTTAGTGGGTTATCTTCTGATCCGTGCCTACAGTTACTTCGCAAATGGGCGTTTGTGGACTAGTCCTGTGGTTCTTGCCACTTTTTTAGTCTGCATTAATGCATACTTACATGGCAAGCGAAGCATAATACTGGCGAGCATACTAACGGCGGGGCTATTTCAATTAGTCGAAAAAGGGGCCAAGAAGTTCCTACTTTTTGGCATCCCGATCGCATTGGCTTTCTTTTTCATTTACGTATCTTTTGGGAAATCTTATGAGACAGATTTTATCTCGTTTGTCCGAGGAGACCTTGCACGTGACCACACTCTACATTTCGCTATTGACCAGAGTCACATGACCTACAACACCATCGTGCCGATACGCGGTAATTCATTTAAGTGGCTGGCGACGTGGTATATTCCACGACGTTTCTTGCCCTGGAAAGACTGGCCTACTTCTATCTATTTTACTTGTGCGGTTTTCGGACGAAGTATAATAGACAGGCTTCCTTGGGGATTTGGAGTTGGGTATTACGAAGAGTTCCTGATGAATTTTGGATACCTTGGGCTTTTGTTATTTATCCCTTTGGGGCTTTTGCTGCGTCTTCTTGACAAGTATATCTATGAGAGATCGTCGGTGTATTGCATAGTTTGGATTCCGATGCTCTACAATCTGATGTTTGCATCAAATGCGGCTATTCCGTTGTACATGGGTATAATAATCCCTGTTCTGATCATTTTCGGCTTAACCATAAACAAGCAGGTAGGGATATCCGCGGATGAATTGGAAGACCTTGATTATGATGAATATGGTTCAGTGGACGCTTACTATTAACCAAGGGCTCGTACAATTCGATATTGCAGGGGGGGGCAACCCATAAGATGAGTACCCCGTTATTAACTGTTGGTATCCCGATTTATAATGCTCAGGAATCACTGCTGGACGCAGTGCGTTCGGTTTTCGCCCAGACGTTTGCTGATTGGGAGCTAATTCTGGTGGATGATGGCTCGACTGATAACAGTCTGGACATAGCTAGTTCAATAGATGACCCAAGAGTTCAGATGCTAAAGCCCGATGGTGAAAATCTTAAGCTTCCGTCGCGTTTGAATCAGATTGTGAGATCTGCCAGAGGCAAGTACATCGCTCGGATGGATGCAGATGACCTGTCTCACCCGGAGAGATTTTCGAGGCAACTGGCTTTCCTGAGGTCTCATCCAGAGGTTGATGTGGTTGGTACCTATATGTGCATACTCGACCATGAGGACAAACCAGCAAGCAAGGTAGTTGTGCAAGAGAGTCACGATGAGATTGTAAGGAATAAATTCAGCAGCATCTCAATTGCTCACGCTACTGTCATAGCAAAAGCCGAATGGTTTCGCTGTTGGCCCTACGACGAAAGTAGCATTCGATGTGAGGATTATGAACTATGGCTTCGCTCCTCACGTGAAAGCACTTTTGCCAACATTCCTGAAGTTCTGTATTTATGCAATGAATTCAGATCGTTCGTATTCAGCAAATACGCCAGGTCCAAGAAGACAGCAGCCAGAGTGGTGTGGAAGTATGGACGTAGGGAGATCGGAACAGCCAAGGCTTTATGGTGTGTTATTGGCAAATATGTAGATATCGGTTTGCTGGGAGCAGCGAGCATCCTAAGACTTCACGATACAGTAATTCGTGGGCGTAAGACATACGTTCCTCTTAGCCCTGAAGAAGATGCGAAATTAACCAAAGCATTAGATACAGTCCGCAAGACCAAAGTTCCGCTGCGCGGTTCAGAAGCATGATATTTAAGCTTAGATAAGACCAAAAGAATCGAGTCTATATGTCATCTAAACTTGAGAGAATATATGCATCTTTGCCTGTTTCGCTACAGAATCTGGCGGTGAGTTTTCAAGGGAGGTGTTACGCACACAAGAGGTATGGCAAGGATTACCACAGGCATGTTGATGAGTTGATGAGAAGCCAGTGGCTGTCCGCGAAGGCCTTTGAGGATTTACAGACACGAGAGCTTCGACTGCTGATCCTGGAGGCTGCCGAGAATGTCCCTTACTATGCAGAAACGCTTGGACATCTTAAAGGCAGTATCGAAGACGTTACTCTGGCTGACTTGAAAGATATTCCGTTTGTGGAGAAGGAGCAACTAAGGGAGGAAACAAAGTCCTTCATTAATCCGTCGCGGCTTAAGTATGGTTATGATGAAGGACACACGAGCGGGACATCAGGCAGTGCATTAGTGTGGCCGTATGACTCAATGTCGATACAACATGACCTAGCTTTTCGTGAGCGTCAGTACCGTTGGGCGGGTATTACGGGAAAAGAGAGATCAGGAAGGTTTAGTGGAAGGCTTTTGATGGGCAATCACAATGCCGCTCCGTATTGGCGGCACAATCGTGCAGAGAATCAATGGTTGTTTTCTACCTATCACATCAGCGAGGAAACTCTTGCTGCATACTGTACAGCGTTTAAGGAACTTGGTTTAGCATACTTAGACGGCTATCCATCGGCGCTCTATTCGATCGCAAAGTGGGTCAACTCAGAGGGGAACAGCCGGCAGTGGTGTCCATGGGCGATAATTACGACGGCGGAGACATTGATGGATTTCCAGCGTGCAGAGATCGAACGTGCGTTTGGCTGTCGTGTCTTCAATTTCTATTCGAGTTCCGAGGGTTCCCCTTTCATTACGCAGTGCGAGTCAGGAGGAATGCACATTAATCCCGAGTCGGGGATTATCGAGTTTTTACGAGCCGATGGGGGCATAGCGGGCCCCGGAGAAGAGGCTGAAATAGTAGTAACGAGTTTCTTTCAAAAAACGATGCCGTTGATACGTTATCGTATTGGAGATACTGCAACGATTGCAGAGGATTCAGCGTGTTCCTGTGGACGGATGATGCCGAGAATAAAGTGTATTGGTGGGCGAGAATCTGATTGTTTTTATACCACCGAACGCGGACGAATTGGTAGTGCTGGTTTAAGTACGGCGTTCTACAAACTGCCATCTCGGATGCGAGAGTCACAATTGGAGCAAATTGGAAAAGATAGATTTCTGTTTCGATATGTTCCTCTTGGTACACCGCTGAGTGAGGAGGAAAAGTTGACGGTTATTCAGCAGTTTAAGGCTCGTCTTGGAGAGAAGGTAAACATTGAAGTGCGGAAAGTCTCTCGGACAATCAAGGGTAAGGCGGGAAAGTCACGATTACTTATCGGTCTGAAAGACCAAGGGCAAATTAACAGTGAGATATAAGGTCGCGGTAGTCAGTGCGGTAGATATGACTATAAGGTATCTGCTGTGGGCTCAGATTGAGAGCATGCAGAGAGTTGGTTATGAGGTACATTCCGTCTGCAGTGACGGTCCAAACGGAGGCTGGCTGACGGAGAGGGGGGTAAGAGTCTATCCTGTTACAATCAGGCGATCAATCAGTCCATTTAGTGATATTATAGCATTATGGAAGATGTTCCGATATTTCCGACGTAATAAGATTCAGATCGTTCACACGCATACTCCTAAGTGTAGTCTTCTTGGGCAGTTGGCAGCGAAGCTTGCAGGGGTACCGGTGATTATCAATACCATCCACGGGTTTTATTTTCACGAACACATGAAACCCTGGACCCGTCGATTCTACATAATGATGGAGTGGATTGCGGCGAGATGTTCAACTATGATATTATGCCAGAATCCCGAAGACATAGAGACTGCAGTGAGATTAAATATCTGCAAGTGTGATAATATAGAACTTCTTGGCAACGGTGTGGACTTATCTAAATTCGATTCGAAAAGATTCAACGGCACGTTTCGCACGGCAAAGCGCTGTGAGATTGGTGTTCCTAAAAATGCGATTGTCGTGGGAATTGTAGGCCGGTTGGTGCGAGAAAAAGGTTACTTAGAACTCGCTGAAGCAATGAAGAAGATATTGCACACACACAAGGACGTTTGGTTACTTGCAATAGGTCCTGAGGAGCCAGAGAAACCCGATCGTATCTGCGCAGATATTTTCAGTCAATACAGTATTGCTGAACGGACACGGTGGCTGGGGCCGAGAGAAGACATATCTGAGCTGCTTGCCTGTATTGATATATACACGTTGCCTTCCTGGCGTGAGGGATTTCCACGTTCGGCCATTGAGGCTGCCGCCATGGCTGTTCCCATAGTAGCCACAAACATTCGTGGTTGTCGCCAGGTTGTTGACGATGGAGTCAACGGCTATCTGGTCTCGCCGCGCGCGGTTGACGAACTGGCTGAGGCGATAGTAAAACTTGTGCAAAACAGTGACTTACGGTTGAGAATGGGAAAGGCCGGTTACGAAAAGGCCCGGCGGGAATTTGATGAGGCAAACGTTTGTAAAATCGTCATTGATACCTACAGAGAATTGCTCTGCGACGCAGATCGATCCTTGAAAGAGGAAACCAGGAACTATTCCATTAATACTACAAGAAAGAGCCATGAGTAAAACATCCCCCAAAAAGAAGTCACCCGTCGTATTCTTTGTTCTGGTATTTAGCGCTATCCTCATCCTAATGGTCATCTCAAATCTGAAATCGGTGTTGGTGGAAGAGCTTCGCTTTCCGCTAAACAACGGTGTTGCGTGTATCTCGACGTGTGGTCATTATCTTATGGTTGTTTGTCGCGACGATAAAATATATGTATGGGACTGGGACGATTTGTCGAAAGAGGCTGTGACCGGTGTTGCCGAGTCGGACCAGGCGGGGCTGCTGGACGGAGATCATATAATATCCGTCAAGCGGAGAGATGCTTCGCAGGTCGTTATAGCAAATATAAGACAAGGCGACAGCTGGGAAGAAATAGCGGTCGACGGTCAAGACAAGCGAGCGTATCTGGGCACAAACCATCGTGGTACGATGACGGCAATTATGTTCACTGAGAGCGATAGTGAAGCAGGCCGGCAAAGATATCAGGTCGTATCGATAGAGAGCGAAGACAAGCAGGTTCGCCCAATTGCCGAGATAACCGAGGATGCTTCGGATAGTCGGCTGACCCGCGTGGCGGTTTCCGGTGACGGTAAATATGCGGCGCTGTCAGGGGAAAAGGGCAATCAAGGCTGGATTGTCCTGCTGAGCATCGAGCAAAAGCGTGTGTTATGGGAAAAGCGAATCCCGGAAGTAGAGAAGTTTTACGCAGTGGTTTTCGCGCATGATGATAAAGGTATCTACGCCAGAGGCAGTGACAGTACACTGTACAAAATCGAAGTTGATTCCGGAAATATCGCAGAGCGGCTTATGCCCGGAAAAGAAAACAAAAGCACGCTGCGGGATCAAAACGTTCAGACTGTTGCGCGAAGCCAGGATGGTCGTTTGGTAGCGGGTGTTGTTTTCGGCACTGTTCATGTGTGGAACTGCAATACGGGCAGGAAGGTCTTCAGCAAAGGGACCGGCCACAAGCTTATCAGCAGTATGGCATTTTCGCCGGATTCGCGTTTTTTGGCTACCAGCGATTCACGTCAGGGGGGAACAATCAAAATCTGGCGAATGCCTAAGAATTAGGTCGTCATGTCGGGCGCTTGGCTTGTGTATTCACCGAAACAATCGACTGGTTGAGCGGGCAAGTTATTGCAAAAGCAAGGAATTCAGTTGGTGCTAAAACGCTTAATCGATATTGTTTTTAGTGCAGTGAGTTTGATTTTACTGGCGCCGGTGCTGCTGGTTCTTGCGACAGCGGTCCGTGTGAAGCTCGGCTCGCCGATATTGTTCCGGCAGGAGCGTCCGGGGTTGGGAGGAAACGGATTCGTCATCTATAAGTTTCGTACAATGGTGGACGCTTTCGACGCGGACGGAAACGTTCTTCCTGATGATGAACGGCTGCCGGTCTTTGGGCGGTTTCTGCGCAGCACAAGTCTGGATGAGCTGCCGGAACTGTTCAACGTGCTAAAGGGCGATATAAGCATGGTCGGGCCGAGGCCCTTGATGATGAAGTACCTTGACAGGTACACCCCAGAGCAGGCAAGGCGTCACGAGGTCAAGCCGGGGATAACCGGCTGGGCGCAGGTTAACGGACGAAACGCTGTATCATGGGAGGAGAGGTTCAAGCTTGACGTGTGGTATGTTGACAACCGCAGTTTCCGGCTTGATGTGAAGATAATTTTCAAGACTATAGGGACCGTTTTCACAAGACGGGGTATCGCGCAGCAAGGCAGGGCAACGATGGATGAGTTCATGGGGACAAAAGGAAATGGCGGCAAATCAAACTAAAAAGATGCAGCTCACATTTGAACAGATAAGACAGATAGAAGCTGAGCATGGTTCGCCGTGCTATATCTTTGATGAGGAAGCATTTCGGAAGAACTACGACGACATCGTCAAGGCCTTCTCGGGCAGGTACGAGAGGTTCATACTCGCGTATTCGTACAAGACAAACTACATTCCGTACCTGTGCGGGATAATACGGGAAAAAGGCGGCTGGGCCGAGGTGGTATCTCGGCTTGAGTACGACCTTGCACTGAAGGTCGGGCAGGACCCGGCGAAGATAATTTTTAACGGCCCTGTGAAATGCTACGAGGACATCGAGCTTGCACTTGCCAACAAGAGCATTGTCAACCTCGACGCCATGTACGAGGTTGATTACGTCACCAAGTATGCCAGGGAGCATCCGGACGAGCAGGTGCGTGTGGGGTTGCGGATTAACATTGACTTGTCGGACGAGGCAAGCTTGTCACAAATTCAGGATCAGTTCAAGGTCGGGCGTTTCGGTTTTGACCTGGAGGACATAGAGCAAGCTGCTTCGAGACTTACCGCGAGTGAAAACATTGTGGTTAACAGTCTGCACGGTCACAGCACAACGCCGGGCAGGAGCGTGAAGTGCTATGAAGTGATAGCACGAATGCTTTGTGATGCAGCAGAACGATATTTTGCGCAAACGGTGGAATATATAAACGTCGGCGGAGGGATATACGGGTACATTCCGCCTGAGATGCGGTGGACGGAGGTGCCGACCTTTGACGACTACGCCGGCGCGGTCTGCGGGGTTATGAACGCCAGTGACTGGGCAAGGAAGCATCAGCCTCGGCTGGTGCTTGAGCCGGGCGTGGCAATGGTGGCCAATGCGCTTAGTTTTGTGACGAAGGTGGTCAGCACCAAGACTATCAGGGGCAAGCTGTTTGTCACCGTTGACGGCAGTGCCTTTCATGTGAAGCCTACATTCCACAGGGTAAATCAGCCGCATCGCATCATAAGCGCTCAATCGACCGACAGCCGGCAGAGATTCAGCGTGGTCGGTTCTACCTGTATGGAAAAGGATTACCTCCTTACCGATATTGTCGATGTTATGCCCCACCGCGGCGATTATATAAAGATTGACAGCGTCGGTGCATATACCGTCGTGCTGAGCCCCGACTTCATATACCTGTCGCCGGCGATTGTGGTGAACAAAGGCGGCCGCTGGTGTGGTATCAGAAGAAGGCAGACGTTTGATGACATGTTCGGCTGCTATAGTTTCGATTTTTAGTAAGGCGCTGGATTAAGCGGAGGTTATACATGCGGATTTCAGGCAGTCAGATTGACTTACGGACGATGGAAAAGGGCGATTTGGCGAACAAGGTGAGGTGGTACAACGACCCCGAGGTAAACAAGACACTGCTACTCGAAGAGAAGTTTGAGCTTGATAAGTCACTGAAATGGTTTGAGACGGCCAAAGACGATAAGAGTCGGCGGGACTTTGTGATTGAGACCAGGGACAGCCGAGCCGTGGGTCTGATTGGACTCCTGCATATAAGCAAAATGCACGAGACCGCTGAGTGTTACGGAGTAATCGGTGAGAAAGAGTTTTGGGGCAAGGGGATAGGGACTGAGTCGCACCTTCTGCTGATTGACTGGGCCTTTAAGAATCTCGGACTTCATAAGATATGGGCTGACATCAGGGCGGAGAACACCGCGATTATTAAAATTATACAGAAGCTGGGCTTCGAGGTTGAGGGTACATTGAGAGAAGAAAAGCTCATCCGAGGAAAAAGAATCGATGTGGTTCGGATAGGATTGCTGCGAGATGAGTTCTATCGGGCGAATCCCGAACTGAGCAAGCCAAGCAAGTGAGCAAGGCCGAAAGCGAATAATTATGATAGAGCAAATCAAATGTGCAGCGGTGCTGGGAGGCAGCGGGACGGTGGGCAGTCTGAGCGGTGGTTTGATAGCACAAAACGGAATCAGGGTATATTTTCTGAGCCGGACTGCCGAGAGAGCTGAGCGGGGCCTGGAGCGAGCGATAGCTCAGGCCCGGTCTGAGGTCATAGCTCGTAATATCGTGTGTGGGGATTACGAGCATCTTCTGGAAGGTGCTCTTAAGGAAGCCGACTGGATTGTGGAAGCGGTGGCTGAGGATGTGGCCATCAAGCGGCAAGTGTATGATAAGATCGAGTCGCATATGAAGGCCGGAGCTATCGTTAGCTCGACGACATCGAGCTTGCCGCTGGATAAGCTGGCCGAGGGCAGGAGCGAGAACTTCAGGCGCAATTTTTTATCGACCCATTTTTACAATCCGCCGGGCAGAATGTTGGCGTGTGAGGTGACCGGTCAGAGCGACACAGACCCGGATGTTGTCGGCTTTATGAGAGACTTTCTGAGGAACACACTTGCTCGAGAGGTGATACCGGTCAGGAATGTCGCGGGATTCGCCGGCAACCGGATTGCATTTCTGCTTCTCGCTCGCATAACAGCCCTGGCTGAGGAGTACGGTGTGGAGATGATGGATTATCTGGTCGGGCCTTATACGGGCCGGTTGCTGCCGCCGCTGGCCACTCTTGATTTGGTCGGACTGGACATTCACAAGGCAATCATTCAGAACCTGTGCGAACACACAAACGACCGAATGCACGACTGGCTCGTTCTGCCGGACTATATAAACAAAATGATTGACAATAACCTTCTGGGTAACAAAACCCGTGCAGGGTTCTACAAGAAGCTCGAGAGTGGGAGGTTTGTCTTTGTTGACCCTGCAACGTGTGACTACACGCCGGCCATAGAACCCCATATCGCTTTCGTCGAAAAAGCGAAACACTTCATTCGCATGGGAATGTACAAAGAAGCATTCGATACAATCAGGGCAGCCGACGGCAAAGAGGCCGACATCGTCACTGATATACTCTGTGCATACGTCGCTTACGCCTATTTACTGATTGGCCAGGTCACCGAAAGCAGGTTCGGAATAGACGGGATTGACAGAGTTATGTCTTTCGGATTTAACTGGGCGAGCCCCAGTGTGATTCTGGAGATGCTGGGCGGCAGGGAGAATGTCTCGCAGTTGCTCGCCAAAAAGGGGCTGACCGTGCCGGACACGCTCCAGGCAGAGCGCAAATCGGCTATGGAGATTCTCGAAGCCGGCAAGTATTTCGTTGCAAAATAAACAGACAGGAAAGCCGGAAGTGGAAGATAAAAAGGTTTATATATTGGGCGGCTACCAGACGGACTTTGCACGCAACTGGGCTCGCGAAAACAAGCACATCGCCGCAATGATGCGCGAGGCCTATCAGGGAAGTGTCGAAATCACGAAAATTGAACCGGGCGATATTGACGCGGCTTTTGTAGGCAACTTCGCCGGTGAGCTTTACTGTATGCAGGGTCATCTCAGCGCGTTTTTTGTGGATTTTGACCCGCGTTTTGTCGGCGTGCCGACAATCAGATTTGAGAATGCCTGTGCATCCAGTGCTGTCGCTGCGCTGTCAGCGATGGCTTACATACAGGCAGGCATATATGACCTGGTGTGTTTGATCGGCGTTGAGCAGATGAAAACGGTTGATGCAGCCAGGGGAGGCGATTACTTAGGGACAGCAGCGTGGTATGAGCAGGAGTGCACAGGCATTGAGTTTCCATTTCCAAAGCTGTTCGGCAAGCTCGGTGATGAGTACGACAAGCGGTACGGGCTGGATAACAACTACCTGGCCCGCATCGCCGAAATCAATTACGCCAATGCAAAGAACAATCCAAACGCCCAGACCAGGAACTGGTTTATGAACCTCGAGCACGCCAACACCTGCGGCAAATACAACACGACGCTATCCGGCAGAATCAAAGTCACGGATTGTTCTCAGATAACCGACGGTGCGATTTGTCTGTACTTAGCATCGGAGCGGTACGCCGCGAAGTATGCCGACCACAGGGGACTTGATATCCGGGACATCCCGCGAATGCTCGGCTGGGGACACACCACGGCTCATATCGAGTTTGCGAGGAAGGTGGCCGATTCAGCAGGGGACGACTATGTGCTTCCTGTGACTCGAAAGGCGATAACAGATGCATACAAGCGTGCCGGCATTAAAGACTGCTGGGACCTGGACGTTATCGAAACGCACGACTGTTTCACGATTTCGGAATACATGGCCGTTGACCATTTCGGGCTTACAAAACCGGGCGATTCGTGGAAGGCGATAGAAGAGGGTGTTATAGGGATGGGGGGCAAGCTGCCCATCAATCCTTCGGGCGGATTGATTGGCTGCGGGCATCCGGTCGGCGCCACAGGAGCGCGACAGCTACTGGATGCATACAAGCAGGTCACCGGTACGGCGGGAACTTATCAAGTAGCCGGCGCCAAAAAAGTTGCCATGCTGAATATTGGCGGAATCGCAACGACAAACGTGTGTTTCGTAGTAGGGACAAAGAATTAGTTCTGTGGGAAAATGGAAAATGTGGAAATTGTAAAATTGCGGCTGGAACACGCACGGCAAGTCGCCAAATTGCACATTGCGGGGATCAGCACGGGCTTTATCAGCTCTTTGGGGATTGACTTTGTCTCCGCACTATATGAGTCTATCGCAAAAAGCGAATATGGCTTTGGGCTTGTGGCCCGCCGGGGCGACCGAGTGGTCGCGTTCGTGGCTTTCACCACAAATATTCTGGGGCTTTACCGTTCTGTTCTGTTTAAAAGCGGTTTGCGTCTCGCACTGATTCTTGTTGGTAAGCTCTGCTCGCCGGCGAGAGTGAAAAGCAGCTTCGAGACGTTGTTCTACCCGAGCAGAATTGCCAGACTGGACCTGCCGCGGGCTGAACTTCTTTCCATTGTGGTTGCCGAGCCGCAAAGGGGAAGAGGTCTTGCCGAGATGCTTGTCCGGCAGGGTTTGGCGCAGTGCCGCCAGGCAGATATAGAGCATGTAAAGGTTCTTGTCGCCGCCGACAACACCGTGGCTAATCGCCTTTACCGAAAGTGCGGCTTCAGCTTAGCAGGCCAGATAGACAATCATGGAGTCCTAAGCAATATCTATGTCGGGCGAACCGATTATGACATGTCGCCGCAGCTTGCTCTTGAAGAGCGTCGCCGGGAAAGTCTGTCTTCGCCCGAAGCAGTTGCCGGTCGGCCGATAGCACAAACAGGCGGGCGTGGTGACAGAGCCGACAGCAAAGTAGCAAATTCTGTGTTCATCACGTATGCGTGGTGTCGGACGGCTTATGCGGCGGTGCTTTCTCTCGGCAGAAGGGGCATCGATGTTCATGCAAGTGATGCCTCGGGGCTGGCGATGAGTCGCTGGTCTCGGTACTGCCTATCTTTTACACGTGTTCCGGACTTTTTTATTGAGCCCGATGCTTATTTTGAGGCAACATGCCAGGCCCTTAAAAAAACCGGGCCGATTGTTCTGCTGCCCAGCCACGAGGACGTCGGCATATTCTGTCGTCGAAAAAATGAGCTGCCCGACAATGTTCGCGTAGCGTTGCCCGACTGGCAGACCTACAGAACGGTTGAAGACAAACTCACGGTGTTGGATGTGGCCCGTAAGGCGGGCTGCCCCACACCCTGGGCAGTGGAGGTCGAATCAGAATCACAGCTTGACGAATTCGGTAAATCAGCCAAATGGCCGGTGGTAATTAAAACCAGAATCACCAACAGCGCCAAAGGTGTTCGCATAGCTCGCAACGGTTCGGAGCTTCGCGGTAAATTCATGGAGTTAGTGCAGACATACGATTTAGCGAAGGACCGTTGGCCCATACTCCAGCAGTATTTGCCCGGCGAGGCTGCGGGCGTTTGCCTGCTTTACCAAAACGGTAAATGTGTGGCGAGTTTCGGCGAGCGGTACCTGCGGTGCAAAGAGCCGGACAAGTTCGGGACGAGTACGCTTCGAGAGAGTTATCCGAATCAGGACCTGATTGACCGGGCTATAAGGGTGATGGATAAATCACACTGGCATGGAGTAGTGCACCTGGATTTTGTTGCAGATGAAGACGGTGTATTTCGGCTGATAGAGATAAATCCTCGCCTTTGGGGGGCGCTGGCGATGTCGCTATTCGCGGGTGTGGATTTTCCTTATATGTGGTATTTGACGGCACTCGGCGAACCCATAACGGAACAGGCAGATGTTGATCACAGGCCGGTAAAGTGCAGATGGATTGTGGGAGATTCCATGGCGCTTCTGGAACTGCTTAAGCATCGCAGATTTTCCGAGGCGGCGCGGGTGTTCCTGCCCGGGCGCAAGTGTTATCATGATGATTTCGTCTTAACCGACCCGTTTACTCTCAGTTTCGAGATCGCCGACTATATCACCAAGTTCGTCAAGGCCGGCTGCTCGATGAATCCCGTCACGCACGGCATGGTCAGGTAACACATGCGACCCAACTGGATAAACAGCCGTTGTTTGTACAATTACCGCCGACCACCTCAGCCCCGCTCATCGCTTTTAGGCGCCATCCCGCGAAGACCCTGCATCTTCAGGTATCCCTTCCTCCAGGCCACAAAAGCCGACACAATCACTACTGCAACACAGACAACCCCTGCAGCAGGTGCATTTAGCCGACTGATTACAAGGCCGAAAAAGGCATACAAAGCCGTCAAGGCGTAGCTGTAGTGAATCGTTTTTCTTAGTGACATTCCTCGGTCCATAAGCTGATCGTAGATGTGACCGCGGTCCGATACGAAGATGGGCCTTTTGTTGATAAGCCGCCTTGTCACAGCAACGGAAGTATCCATGATTGGAAAGGCGAAGATGAAAACAGACGCAAGCCACCACTGCGGGCCGCCTTGCGAGAAAAGTATCATTATAGCGGCTATATTCAATCCCAGCAGCAGGCTGCCAGCGTCACCCATGAAAATCTTCGCAGGGTGATAATTGAACGGCAGAAAACCACACACGGCAGCGAGCAGCGCAAACGGCAGGATAATCAGCACGGGATCGCCCGCGGCATTGGCCTGCCATGTCCCTAAAATTATCGCCAGCAGCAGCATGGCGAGTGTGATTATGGCTGTGACGCCTGCGCAAAGGCCGTCGAGACCGTCGAGCAGGTTCAGAGAGTTGGACGCACCGAGAACGAAGAAGATAACAACCGCTGCGCCGAGTACCAGTTCGATGTTGTACGGCATATCCCAGCCGAAGGGGGTAGTGAGATGACGCAAAGCCGGCGTTGTTCCTGTCACAATTAAAACCAGAGCCGCCGCCGTCTGCCCGAGAACTTTCTTGCCGGGGCTGATGTCGAAGATGTCATCGAGCAGCCCGACAAGACATGCAATTGCCGCGCCGGCCAGGATCCCGAAGAGCCGTTTCATCGTCTCAGCGGGGATTTGCTGATCCCTGAGGATATACAAGCCGGCAAGGATTCCAAAGGTAAGACCTGCCAGAATACCGATACCCCCAAGATATGCGACAGGCTCCTTATGTGTCTTTACGGTATCATCGGGCTTATCAACAATGCCGAACTTGAGGGCAACTTTTCTGCATAACCACGTCGCAATCAGGGCACAGGCGAAAGATATGACCGGAACGGGCCAAAACTTTAATGCCCAACTGAGTGGTCTTTCGGGGCCGAGAAACTCATTGAACATATTGAATCATCGCCCATAACTATAACTGAGAACCAGTTCAACTCCTTATTGTAGAGGATTTTAGCGGCCATCGAGAAGCAAGTCCAGCCAAAAGAAAATCGCACTCACTCGCTTTTTACAGACCACCCTTAACAAATACCCGCAGCGCTGCTATAATAACCGCAGGAGCAGCGGATAGTTAATGGGCGAGACTGCAGGTTCGGCACGAAGCCCTTTAGGACGAAAAAATGTCAAGCAAAACGACTAAATACATAACGCAGATAGAACAGTTGGAGCAACTGAGCGAGTCCGAACGGCAGACCCTGGCGAAAGTGACCGATGTATTTGCGTTTCGCGTCAACGAGTATTATCTGTCACTTATCAACTGGGACGACCCGAATGACCCGATAAGACGGATTATAGTACCCAATGCCCGGGAGCTTGATGAGTGGGGCCGGCTCGACCCTTCGGACGAGAAGACTTACACGGTGATGCCCGGAGTCGAGCACAAGTACAATTCCACAGTTCTACTCATGGTAAGCAACGTCTGTGACGGTATCTGCAGATACTGCTTCCGCAAGCGCGTCTTTATAGACCGGCAAAGGGAGTATGTGCGTGACCTGCCCGCCGCCCTCGATTACATAAAACAGCACAGCGAGATAACCAATGCGCTGCTGACCGGCGGCGACCCGCTCATACTTGCGACCTCGAAACTGGAAAATATTATTCGCCGGCTCAGAGAGATCGACCACATCCGGATAATCCGGATTGGAACAAAGGTGCCGGCATTCAATCCGGGTCGTATTGTCGAGGACCCTGCCTTGGCAAAAATGATAGAAGAATACAGCACGGCCGATAAGAAAATCTACGTGATGACACACTTCGTCCATCCTCGTGAGCTTACGGATTTGGCGGTCGAGGCGGTTCACACGCTCCAGCGTGCCGGCGCGATAACGGCCAATCAGACTCCCCTCATAAGAGGCGTCAATGATAATCCCGAGGTACTGGCCGATCTGCTCGCAAAGCTTTCATTCATAGGCGCCGCCCCTTACTATATCTTTCAGTGTCGCCCTGCCCTGGGCAACAAGCCGTACACAGTGCCCATCGAAGAAGGATACGAGATAATAGAAAAAGCAAAATCGCTCGTTTCCGGACTTGCAAAGCGGGCACACTTTGTAATGTCACACTCGACAGGAAAAATAGAAGTAATCGGCAAGGCACGGGACGCAATCTATTTCAGGTACCATCGTGCAGCCGCAGATGCGGACAGCGGACGGCTGCTCGTCTTCAAGAGCAATCCCGGCGCCTGCTGGCTCGACGATTATGAGGAGATGATTCGAGAGTATCCCGTCGAACAGCCCTACAGGTCGTATGGGCCCGAATAATATGGCGGCTTTCAGACCGGCTCATATCTTCTTTATTCCTTCCGATATACCCCGTTGCAGCTTATTTTACGACATAACGTATGCTCGTTGAGAAATGACACATAGAACAACAATCTTGAGTATGATTCTCCTGCTGTGCTGCAAAGCGGGCTTTGCACTGGAGCCGGAGGAAATCCTTCTGATAGCCAACAAGGACATAGAGTCCTCAATGAATATCGCCGCATATTACCGTTCAAAACGAAATGTCCCGAAAGAAAATGTACTCGCACTGGCCCTGGGGACAACGCTCAGTGATAGTATCAGCAGGGACGACTACGACAGGCGGCTTGCAGGGCCGATTCGCAAAAAACTCTCACGTCCGGAATTCTCGGGCAGGATTAGATGCCTGCTGACTGTTTATGGCCTGCCTTACAGGGTAGGACCAAGGGACCCCTTGACCGGGCAGGAGCAGCGTCTGCAAAAACTCCGCCGGCAGCTCCAGCAGCAGCAGAACGACCTTGAGCAGATACAGCAGAACAAAACTCTCGACATCCGCAAGCCCAATGAAGAGCAGGAAAGGCAGGTCAAGCTCGTAGTCTCGCGACTACAGGCCGACATCGACCGCATAAACGGCAAAGAAACAGATGCCTGCGTGGACAGCGAGTTGTCGATGGTCCTGTTCGGGCCATACGAATTGTATCGCTGGCGGCCAAACCGGCTCAAAAAGACCGTGCGGTATCTCGATATAAAAACACTTATGGTTTGTCGCCTCGACGGGCCAAACGCTCAAATAGCCAGGTCGCTGATTGATAAATCGATAGCCGCCGAGCAGACGGGCTTGCAGGGCGTCGCCTGCATCGACTCGCGCGGCATTGCGGATGACAACGAGCCGCGATCCTTCGGGAACTTCGACCAGTCGCTAAGAGATTTAGCGGTTCTTGTAAAATTCCGCACACAACTGGCCGTCAAGGAAGAGCGAACAGCCGAGCTCTTCGGGCCGGACTCTTGTCCCCGGGCGGCTATTTATTGCGGCTGGTACAGCTTGAAAAGCTACATCGACGCATTCGACTTTGTCGATGGTGCCGTTGGGTATCATATCGCCAGTCTGGAGGCGGTTGACCTGCGCGACCCGAACAGCCGGCAGTGGTGCCCGGCCATGCTCGCCGGCGGAATCACCGCCACGCTCGGCGCCGTCGCAGAGCCCTACCTTCACTCCTTCCCAAAGCCGAAAGATTTCTTCCTCGAGCTGTTCGAGGGCGAATGTCTCGTCGAGGCATACTACAGGACAAAACCCTTCAACTCCTGGCAGCTTGTCCTGATTGGCGACCCGCTTTACACGCCCTTCAAAAAGCCATCCCCTTGATATTGAACACTATCGGCGCGTTTGTTTTGCCGAAGCATTTGCACGCCGCATCAGCCCCCTTAACTGCTCCGCAACAACGACGGCTGCGATGGCCGCAACAGAAACCACCACATCATCCCACTGGCAATACCTGCCCAAGGCAACCGAAGAGGCCTTGACAAAAAGCAGGAACGCTGTCGGGACACCCACTGCAACAGCAAGCCATCTGACACTACGCCAGGCCAGCGGCACAGGCAGCTTCATCACTCTGAGCCACACGACTGTCAGGCCCGCGTAGGCAACAATGTGAAATACGGTGTTTGAGACCGGCATCAGCTCGGATACGTTTGCCTTTGCCAGATTCGTCACACCGAAGATGGTAGCCGACATCACCGCAAGCAGACCGGGCCAGAAGCTCAGAAAAGTAAATAAAATCAATCCTGCAAGAACACCCGCAATGTTGGCAAGAAAATCTGCGAAGTCGCACTGACGCCCCACATAGCCCTGCGTCACCTCATCAACCGCACTATAGACAGCCATCACAAAAACGACCCGCCAAACCATGCCTTTTCGCCAGTTGACCTTCGCATCAGCTCTTACCGAAAACCACAAAAGAAAAACCAGGAGCAAATACGCTATAAAATGAATACTCTTGTCGGACACGTGGGCGTCGTAAACCCACTGCGGTATCGGCCTGTGCGCAAGAAAAAACAGGGTTATCCAGTAAATAACCAACAATGCGGCTGTTATCTTTTGCCTAAGCGATAGTGCCATTCAAACCGTCCCAACACGCAAATAAGCCGGCTTTTCGCAAACCCGCCAGGACAGCAAAACGTCAATTTGCCCGCCCTGTGCTTTGATTTTACCAGAGTTTGCTTTATGATGTAACCGTCGGTAAACCAGATTTGGAGAAAAGCTATGTTGGATTCGATAATCAGCTTTTTCAAGAGCGCAATCGCCGAACAGATTGTCGGCGACCCGTTTTGGGCCGGCTTGGCCCTGGTGGGGCAGGTAATATTCGGCTGCAGATTCGTCCTGCAGTGGATAGTAAGCGAGTACAAAAAGAAGTCGCACGTCCCCACGGCGTTCTGGTGGATATCACTTCTCGGAAGCGCGATTTTGCTCAGCTATTCGATCCATATTAAAAATCCCATCTTCATGCTGGGGTTCTCATTGAATACGGTGATATACATCCGTAATCTGCACCTGATTTACAGACACGCAAGAAAAGGGGTTATAACAGCCATAGAGCAGGCACAAGACTAAGCGGGCAAAACAATTCTACCGCGGCTCGATTTGGAGGACAGCAAAAATGAAACATCACAGGATATTCGTGGTCGTCATTATGGTACTGGTTGGACTGTTCTGCTCCGGGCTGAAGAGGTCTCGGGACTCGAAGGTTAAGATTATTCAGTTGCCCCAGCCGCAGCTCGCCGGGCGGCTTAGCTTCGAGGAGGTCCTCAGCAGGCGCCGAAGCATTCGCGAGTTCAGCAAACGCCCGCTTGACTTCACCCAGCTTGGCCAATTAGCCTGGGCAGGCCAGGGCATAACGGAAAAACAAAAAGGACTGAGAACCGCCCCGTCCGCCGGTGCAACCTATCCAATAACTCTATACTTCGCCACTCAGGACGGCCTGTTCGTCTATAAACCTCAGGAGCACCTGCTGGAACAAGTCATCAATGGGGATATACGAGCGAAACTCTCGGCAGCGGCGTCTAAGCAACCGGCAATCGTAAATGCCGGCTGTGATATTATTGTTGCCGGCTCGGTCCGAAAGTTGCGAAGCAAGTTTGGCAACAAGTCGAGAACTTACACATTGCTCGAGGTGGGACACATCGCACAGAATATACAGTTGCAGGCGGTCGGCCTCGAGCTGGCCTCGGTGACAATCGGCGGCTTTGATGTTAGAAGTGTCGCAAAAATCTGCAAACTGCCTAAGGATATTGAGCCGTTTTATGTTATTCCTGTAGGCTATCCGGCCGAGCGGATGGCAACAACGTCGGAAGACCTGAAGCAAAATCAGACGAAATCAGGGGCCGGAATGCAGAAATCGCAGTGAGGCACGAGAGTAGTCATCACCCGCCGGCCCAGGGGTTGTAGCGATTTGTTATGGGCAGCCGCCTGTCTCTGCCGAACGCCTTCGGCGTGATTTTCACCCCAGGCGGCGACTGCCTCCTCTTGTACTCGTTCCGGTCAACCATACGAATAACTCTGCGAACCACCTCCTTCGGCAGACCCGCTTCGATCAGCTCCTGGGCGGACTTGTCCTCCTCCACATAACCTTTCAGTATCTCATCGAGCAAATCATAATCCGGCAGCGAGTCACTGTCTTTCTGATCCGGCCGTAGCTCCGCGCTCGGCGCTCTATTGATTACGTCACGCGGTATGACTTCGCGGGCGTTTATCTCGTTAATGTATTCCGCAAGCCCGTAAACCATCGTCTTGAACACGTCCGTTATCACCGCAAAGCCGCCTGCAGTATCACCGTAAAGCGTCGTGTAGCCGACCGCTATCTCGCTCTTATTGCCCGTCGTCAATACAAGGGCCCCGAGTTGATTGCTCAGCGACATCAGGATTGTCCCTCGTATCCTCGCCTGAAGATTCTCATAGGCGATTCCCTTGCTGTCCCACCCGTCAACCTCCATCAGCGAATCATTGAACCGCTCGAGTATCGGCCCAATCGGGACCGTCAAAAATTCGATACCAAGACTCTTCGCCAGTCTGCCCGCATCCGATATCGTCTCCGGAGCGTTGAACTCCGACGGCATCGTAATCCCGACAACGTTTTCAGCACCCAAAGACGCAGTTGCTATGGCGGCGACCACCGAAGAATCTATGCCGCCGCTAAGACCCAATAAAACCTTCTCAAAGCCGTTCTTCCGCACGTAGTCCCTCGTGCCAAGAAGCAACGCTCTATAGACCTCATCGAGCACACCAGCCGGCTGCGAGGCCGTCTCGCCGACCGGCTCAATCTGCACGCTGTCACCCTCTACCCCAATGTCAGCAATCAACAAATCCTCTTCAAACGCCTTAGCCGTTGCGACGATCTCGCCGCTCGCGTCGGCAAACATGCTGCGTCCGTCGAAAACCAGCTCGTCCTGCCCGCCTGCGAGATTGCAGTAGCACACAGGACTATCGAATTCCCTCGCACACTCGCCTATCATTGCGCGTCTTCTTTCAATCTTGCCTAAATGAAATGGCGACGCAGAGATATTCAGTACCATATCGATCTCACCTGACCCTTTGAGAAACCTGCCCAGCCATTTACTGTCCCAGATATCCATACAAATGGTCACCGCAATACCGATGCCCTCAGAGCGGATCACCAGCGGTTCCGTACCCGGCTCGAAGTACCGCTGCTCATCAAAAACACCGTAGTTCGGCAGACGCGATTTGCGGTAAACATCGCGTATCTTCCCACCCTCCAGCACAGCTGCACAATTGTATGCCTCGGCCCGATACCGGTCGGCAAAACCGACAATAACGGTTGTCTCGGCACAGTCGCCAGCGAGTTTCTTGACGGTTGAGCGATTCTCTTCCAGAAAGTGCCTTTTAAGAAGCAAGTCTTCCGGCGGATAGCCGCATACAGCTAATTCCGGAAAGACAAGCAAATTCACCCCCGCTCCAATCGCCTGCTTGTAGATGCCCCGCATCCTCTCGGCATTACCCGCCAGGTCACCAACTATAGCGTTGAATTGCCCCAGTCCCACACGCATCGAAAGAAACTCTCCACATTCAATCGTGTCTGCTCACTCAAACTCCGGGCATCGGGCTGCAAAAAACGGCCAGGGCGGGATTCGCTTCGCGGCTCGCCTTTGGCGTGTCAACCCCGCGTGGCGGTGCTTCGCACCGCGCGTGTTCTCATCCCGCCACCATCTAAGGTAGCAGCTTCAACGGAGAGGGCGGGATTCGAACCCGCGGTACCCAAAGGGCACACCGGTTTTCGAAACCGGCTCGATCAGCCACTCCGACACCTCTCCAGGTTCTTACCTCTTAACAACTTATGCTAAACAGCCCGCAACAATCCTGACAACCCCTGCTACAATCAACTTTCACATTATATTTTTTGGCTGCGGTACTATCAACCAGAAAAAATCACGATTCCGCCTGACTATCGAGGTAGTCTGTGGCCGGCCTCTTAGTGCCTATCCTAATAATCGCCCTCGTTATGAGGCTGAGCGAAAAGCCCCAGGCCAAGGCGGCAGGGGCAAAATTGCCGCAGGCGTAGCCAAAGCTACGTCGAGGACGATTTTGGCCCGACAACGCAGGTATCGGGCTTTGCAGCCGGCCGTAATAGAGCGGGTTTTTAGGATAGGCTCTTAGACCAGCCGTTGTTTTAGCGCACTCAAGTCGGCTCTGACGGCTCTCGGCCTTGCGAAACTGTGGCCGACAGGTTACCATTCTCCCCGGCGGCAAGAAATGTGAAGAAAGGAGATTGTCATGAGAAACAGATGCTTGGCCATTACGGTCTTTGTTGTCGTAGTCGCTTTGCTCTCCTGCTGCGCGTTCGCACAGCGAGTGCCGACAATCAAATGGAAGCACCTTTCAACTGCCAACGGAGATCTCGAGGTCCCCAACGCCGGTGACCAGCAGACAGCCGCTCTCGTCCTGGACGTCGATAAGGACGGAATCAACGACTTCGTCATCACCGAACGAACAAAGGCGCCGTCCGTCGTCTGGTATCGCAAGCTCACGGACGGCTGGAAAAGATATGTCCTCGATGCCGGGCCGTTGAAAATCGAAGCCGGCTCCGCTTGCCTGGATATAGACTCTGACGGAGACCTCGACGTCGTTTTCGGCGGCGATTCGGCGAGTAACCGCGTCTGGTGGTGGGAAAATCCGTATCCGAATTACGACCCCGGCAAACCCTGGAAACGCAGGGAAATCAAAAACTTCGGCGCCACCAAACACCATGACCTGATGTTCGGTGACTTCGACGGCGATGGCCAAGCCGAGCTGGTCTTCTGGAACCAGGGCGGCCAAAAGCTCTACCTCGCCGAAATCCCCGAAAACCCGAGAGAGACCCAACCGTGGGATTGTCACGTCATATACAGCTACAGCTCCGACAGCGAGATGCAGCAGCGACAGACCCGGCCATACCCCGGCTTCAAATCGATCAACGAACACGAAGGCTTGGCCAAGGCCGATATCGACGGCGACGGCAGAATCGACATCGTAGGCGGAGGCCGATGGTTCAAACACATCGAAGGAACAACCTTCATACCGAACATCATCGATGCCGGCTATGCCTTCAGCCGTTCCGCAGCCGCTCAGCTCATAAAAGGCGACCGGCCGGAAGTCGTTCTCGTCGTCGGCGACGGCTGGGCGCCTCTGGTTATGTACCAATGGAAAGAGGCCGAAGGGCAGTGGCGCAAAGGTACAGGTACCTGGGTCGGCAAAATCCTCATCGACGAAATCGACTGCGGACACTCACTCGACATCGTCGATTTCGACCGTGACGGCAATCTCGATATATGGGTCGCGGAAATGCGCTTAGGCGGCAAAAATCCCGACTGCAAAAACATGATTCTGCTCGGCGACGGCAAAGGCAGCTTCGAGACAATGCTCATCTCCCAGGGAATCGCAAACCACGAGTCAAAAATCGCCGACCTCGACGGCGACGGTGATTTGGACATCCTCGGAAAACCATACGGCTGGAAGGTGCCCCGTCTCGACATCTGGATTAACGAAGACGGAAAATAATCTTGATAAGATTCATGTGTTGAGCTTTGAAATGCTCAGCGGGAAACTGTAGAAAGGGAATAATCGTTCATCTGAAATCCGGCGAATCAACCGGCAGCGTTTAGGAATAGAAAAATGTATATCATTCCTGCGATTGACCTGCGGGAGGGAAAGTGTGTCCGCCTCATCCAGGGCGACTACCGCCGCCAGATTGACTACAAAGACAACCCCGTCGAGCAGGCCGGCGACTTTATCGCAGCCGGCGCCGAATGGCTCCACATCGTTGACCTCGACGGCGCCAAGGTCGGAAAGCCCGTCAATACAGGAACAATCTCGGCCATAGCCGCACTCGGAAAACTCAAAATCGAGGTCGGCGGAGGCATCAGAACCGAAGAGGCCGTCAAAGAGCTCCTCGATATCGGCGTTGAACGAGTGATAATCGGCACCATGGCGGTCAGTGATTTTGAGTGGTTCAGCCGGATCGCACAAGAATTCAGCGGCCGAATCGCCTTCGGACTCGATGCCCGCGGCTCAACCGTCGCCACCTCCGGCTGGACAAAAGAGCACCCGACACCACTTATGGAGTTCGCCGCCCAGGCCGCAAAACTGCCCCTCGCAGCCATAATATACACCGATATCACAAAAGATGGGATGATGGCAGGACCGAATCTGGATCGGACAAAATCGCTTGTTGAGGCAGTGAATGTGCCGATCATAGCAGCGGGCGGGGTGACGAAAACAAGCGATATTGAGAATCTCGCCAAAGTGGGGGTGGCTGGTGCGATAATCGGAAGGGCGCTTTACGAGGGTAAAATAGAGTTGGCCGAGGCGGTCAAAACGGCAGAAGCGCTCTGATTTGGACGGGGCTCTAAGTCCTTCTTTGGGAAGATTTTACGCGCACAAGAGCATCATAGCGTTGACGCGGTAGCTGCAATTATGTTAGAATACAGTTAGTGGTGTGAAAAGACATAGGGGGCTGTTGTCCGCTGGGGACGCCTAAAGCCTCAGACGAAGTTTTTATGCAATCAGCGAGGAAAGGTTTTGAAGATATTAAGGCGTACGCAGGTTTGGTCCACAATTGTCATATTTGTTTCAATTCTCACCATTACCTTTAACTGCCAGGCAAGCCCCTTAGGCGATATAAATAAGGATTGCAGCGTCGATTGGGAGGATGTGCAAGTCCTTGCGCAGCAATGGCTTAGCGAAAATTGCGGGGGTGAATTTTGTGCAAATTTTGACGAATTTTTGGGAATAAACGGCAGTGATTTTGCAATTTTGGCGAAAAACTGGGGCAAAAGCTGCGACGATGTGCGGTTAGTCATTAACGAATTTCAGGCAGACAATGAGACCACCATCGCCGACGGTCAGGGCGATTACGACGATTGGGTCGAAATATACAACGACAGCAACATCGCGGCAGACATAGGGGGCTACTACATCACCGATGATTTCAACATACCCGACCTCAATCAGATTCCCTCGAACCGCCCGTTCCAGACGCAGATAGCCCCGCACGGGTATGGCCTGATTTGGGCCGACAAAGACCCTGAAGACGGCCCCCTGCACATCGGGTTTAGTCTAAAAGCAGACGGCGAGCGAGTTGGCCTGGTCGCCTTCGATGGCTCCACCTTTATCGACAGCATCGTTTTCGGCCCACAGGGAAACGATGAGTCCTACGGCAGATTCCCTGATGCCGAAAACAACTGGACGGCATTCGGTATCCCCACGCCCGGAGCCGAGAACTTCCTCTCAGACCTGCAGGAGCTTGTCATCAGCAACGACGGCGACTGTGTCGTCGTTTTCAACGAGATTATGTACCACCATCACGTCAGCGATATATCGCTCGAATGGGTGGAGTTGTACAACCAGATGGCCATAGACATTGACCTGTCCGGCTGGTGGATTACGGACGGCGTAAAATACAAATTCGGCCCGGGCACGGTAATACACGGCGGTGATTACATCGTCGTCGCAAGCAGCCCAACCCATCTTCAGGCCGAGACGGGCTACCCCGATGCGCTTGGACCATACGCCGGACGTTTGTCAAACGGAGGCGAGAGAGTTCGGCTCAGAGACAACAGCGGCAGGGTAATGGATGTCGTCGATTACAACGACGGGGGCGACTGGCCAACTGCACCCGACGGCACGGGCAAGACCCTTGCCAAAATCGACCCCGATACCGCCACCAAGCCCGCCGCAAACTGGGCGGCGAGCTCACAAAACAACGGCACGCCCGGTGCCGACAACGGCCTGACAGGCCTGATTACAATCCCAACCGATACCCATGTGCTCAACAATATCGTTATCAACGAGATTATGTACCACCACCAGCCAATCTGGGAGACCGACATTACGCCGTTCGCCGACTCAAATGAGGAATGGATTGAGCTGTACAACCGGTCCGGCAGTACCGTCAATATCACCGGCTGGAGATTAGAGGGAGTCGGCCGGTTCATCTTCCTGACAATTACACCAATCCCATCACACGACTACATAATTGTGGCAAAGGATTCGGCTGCCCTTAAAGACAAATATCCTTCCATAGAAGACAAAATATACGGTGATTTTACGGGCAAACTCTCGAATGACGGTGAAAGAATCACACTCATCAACAACATGGGCGCCGTAGTGGATGAAGTCCGTTATTACGACGATAAGCCCTGGCCCGAATACGCCGACGGCGGCGGCTCCTCGCTCGAGCTGCGGGACCCCGACGCCGACAACAGAAAACCCGAGGCCTGGGCAGACAGTAACGAGCGAGAAAAAGCAAGCTGGAATACCTACACGTATCGTATGACAGCACAGGAGGATGTGACTGTTGATGACGGACCCGGCTGGCAGCTTTGGAACGAATTTGTTATGGGTCTGCTCAACGACGGCGAAATCCTCATCGATGACATCAGCGTTATAGAAGACCCTGACGGCTCGGCCGTCGAGTTCATTCAGAACGGCTCGTTCGAAACCGGTGCGGACAAGTGGCGCTTTGGTGGAACGCATGGCTTCAGTGAGGTGATAACCGACCCGGATAACCCGGCTAACAAGGTTTTACATCTGAAAGCTACGAGGCCGATGGAGAACATCTATAACCATGCCGAGACCACCTTCGACAACGGCGAGCAGGTCGTCAACGGCACAGACTACGAAATCTCATTCCGCGCCAAATGGCTTGCGGGCAATCCTCGCCTGAATACCCACCTTTATTATCACAGGGTAGCGAAAACAACTTTAATCCAGCCGTCACCGGACAACGGCACACCGGCGGCTCAGAACAGTTGCTATGAATCGAACATAGGGCCTACCTATAACTACCTGGGCCACAGCCCCGTTGTGCCCAACGCATGGCAGACAGTGACTGTGACAACCGTAGCCAAAGACCCTGACGGTCTAAGCTCGGTAAAGCTCTGGTCCAGGACCGACGGCGGCGGGTGGTCTGGCTCAACTATGACCCACTACGGCAGCGGTGAGTACAGAAGGACAATATTGGGCAAAGCCGCCGGCACCATCGTTCAGTTCTATATCGAAGCAACCGATGGCGCCACCGCCACCTCTTACTATCCCCCCACAGGACCCGATTCACGAGCACTCTATAAAGTCAACGACGGCCAGGCCGCTACCAACGGACTGCATAACTTTAGAATCGTCATGCTCAGCGACGACTACGACGCCTTGAGCGAGGTCACAAACCGATACACAAACGCATATGACGACTACCCTGGCACAATTATCTACGACGAGTCAAAGGCATTTTACAACGTGGGCATACACTACAAAGGTTCTCTCGGGACGCGCGGAACTGCCACGGTAAGCCGGCGAGGCTGGAAGGTCGAGTTCAACAGCGACGAACTGTTCCGCGGCGTTCACAGCGTACTTGCCATCGACAGGTGGGGCTCAGGATGGTGTGAAGATCAGGCCACGAGAGAAATCCTCATCAAACACATTCTAAATCACTGCGGAGGCATATCGAGCCAGTATGACGACCTCATTCGCTTTATGCCGCCGCCCGATACCGGCAACTACAGCTATGCCCAGTTGCAATTAGCCAGATTCAGCGACCAATATCTTGAATCCGCTTTCGCCGACGGTGATGACGGTATGCTCTTCAAACAGGAGTTGATTTACTATCCGACAACAACGGTGGACGGTGATCCGGCAAGCTACCCGGAGAGCCCTAAAAGGCATGATACAGCCAGTGCTGAATACCCCAATCCACCTATCTGGGATCTGGGAGATTCAGCCGACAACTACCGCGGCACGTATTTTGTCAGGAGCAACCGTGCCCGCGACGACTACAGCCGTCTTATCGAGATGTGCAAAATGTTCTCGCTCCAGTACGAGACATTTTTAGCAGAGGCCGAACAGATACTCGACCTCGACCAGTGGATACGAGCCTATGCCTGGACCGGTGTTGTTGCAACGTTCGACAATTACTTTGGCTCCAACACTCCGCACAACCACTACTTCTATATCAGACCGAGCGACAATCGTATCGTCTTCCTGACCTGGGATAATGATTTCCATTGGGACTGCGCCAGCTGGGCACAAGACCCTCTGCCGCTGAAGAAGACCCCAAAGATGAACCAGCACGTCTTCAACTACAGCCCAAAATACGACCGCGCCTACTTCGGACACATACACGATATCATAACAACCACCGCAAACGCAACATACCTGACCTACTGGGCAAACCACTTTGAGTCCCTTATCCCGAATGAGGATTTTGTTGATCACTATCTCGATTTCCAGGTTGAGCGCTCCGACTGGATTCTCGCAACGCAAATGCCCTCTAATGTCAGCTTCGAGATAACCACCAACGGCGGCAATAACTTTTCAACGTCGAGCAGCTCGGTCGTCATAGAAGGTACCGGCTGGATCAACGTCCGTGAAATTCGTGTTACCGGTCGGCCTGAAATACCGGAATTCGATTGGCTCGACATCGAAACCTGGGAAAACTCTATCGACCTTGAACCGGGCCCCAACCTCCTCGAATTCGTCGCCTACGATTACCAGGGCAACCAAATCGCAACAGATACAATCACGGTGACAAGAAACTGATACGGCCCTGAGTCCGAAAAACTCCCTTTTTACAGGGCGAACAGCATATTGGGCAATCTTGCCAGCCCCCAAAAAACCCCGAAGTTTGAGCCGTATTACGTCTTGTCAAAAACCAACTGTTATGAGACAATACCACCGCTGGACTAAACTTTTTTCGGAGCGAAGTATAATATGTCAAACAGCTTTAGTTCTTTCTGCGACGATTTTTATCTGGATATGTACGTCAACACCGAGCTGTCCTTGCCGACGCAGCGCGATACGATTCTGGCCTTTTTCGAACGCATCCAGAAACAGTTCCCCTCGATGGGACATTTCTACACGGGCGAGAACAACGAATACTGCCTCGAGCAGGACCGCAGCGAAGGACAGTATCGCTGGCTGACTCTGGAGACCGACCGCATCGGCTCGGGCATGGTGAATCCCTCGTCATTCGAAGATGTATATGCTCAACACCGGCTGGTGCTCGAGCTTATACCCTATATGCTCAGCGTCAGCCATCTCGATATCGGCTCGCTGGACGTTACCTTTGCAATGGATTTTGATTGTGCCGGCAGCCATGACGAGGTCATAGCCGAGGCCATGGGCCCGGGCGCGTTTAACTGCCTCCTGGATCTGCCTTCGGCTAAGGCGATTGATTATTCGCCCACGATTGTGGTCTCACTGTCCGACGACTGCCGCACCCAGGCGCGAGTGAGCATGGAATCGAGAACAAGCGTCTACGACCCGGGCAAACAAAAACGAGCTGCCGATGAAGCCATCAGTCTGGCCTTTACCGTTCGTCAATATCCGTCGAGCGCCCATAAGTTCGATTCGCTCGAGTCTTTTGAAAACCAGTGTCACTGGGCCGAAGCGCTTATGAACGAGAAGATTGTTCCCGGGATAATCAAGCCCCTCATTAACGTTATCGCACAGAAGAGACTGATATAAGTGCGGGGAAAGGAGTTCAATGGCTATCGAAGCACCCTTTAGTAAGCACGGCAGGAATACGTTCTTAATCTGGATTGCTGTCTGTATCGGAGTTGCCGCTGTCTTTGCCTATGACGGTTATCTGAGCAAATACGAATGGTCGAAACGCCACAACTTCTACAAGAAACACGTTATCGACAATGACGGCGTGCCCACCTCGACAATGGTTTTTAACCAGAAGTCGCCGCCCTTTTTCATTGCTGCAGCCGTCATTTTAGGTGTGTGGCTGCTTGCGATAAAGAACAAAAAGCTCACCGCCGATGACACCGAGCTTCTCATCGACGGCAAAAAGAAAATACCCTGTGAGTCCATACAGAAAATAGACAAGACCCTTTTCGAGTCGAAAGGCCGTTTCACGCTCACGTACAGGGGTCAAAACGGCAAAGAGGTCGATATTAAGCTCAGTGACAGAACGTATGACAACTTAGGGGCGGTCCTTGAACACCTTGTGGCAAAAATCAGTTGAAAACACGAAAAAGAATACCTAAACTCACCGCCCCCGATTTACTATTTTCAATTTACTATTGACTATTGCTGACCGAGCGATGTCAAATAGTAAATAGTCCGTATTAAATATTAAATTTTTTAATTCGGCGGGCGGTGATTTTCTTCTCGGCTTTGGCAGAGGTAAGCTAAATGAATTGTTGTGTTGTGGGATTGCAGTGGGGAGACGAGGGCAAGGGCAAGATTGTTGATATTCTTGCCGAGGACAGCGATATTGTCGTCCGTTACGGCGGCGGCGCCAACGCAGGGCATACGGTCGTGGTGGACGACAACAGTTTTGCACTGCACCTTCTGCCCAGCGGTGTGATTCGGCCGGACACCGTTTGCGTGATTACCAATGCTGTCGTCGTCGATCCCGAGACGTTAATCACCGAGATCGAGGCCCTTGACGAAAGAGGCATTTCGCTGCAGGGCCGACTGTGGGTCAGCGAAAATGCCAACATGGTGATGAGCTATCACAAGCAGGAAGACCGCCTCCGCGAAGAATCGCTCGGCAAAAATAAGATAGGCACCACCATCAGAGGCATCGGCCCCTGCTGTTCCGACAAGATAGGAAGAAGCTACGCATTGCGAATATGCGACCTGACAGACCTTGACGCGCTAAGGAACAAGCTGCAGGCCGTCGCAGAATACAAGAGCAGGATTTTTACCGCTGTTTACCAGGCCGACCCCGTCGATGCCGACGAGCTCTTCGAGATGTGCAAAAGCTATGCCGACAAGCTGCTGGGCTTTATAACCGATACGACCGAATTTCTGCACAGGCAGATTGCCGCCGGCAAGTCCATCCTCTTCGAAGGCGCACAGGGGACACTGCTCGACATAGACCACGGCACTTTTCCCTTCGTGACGAGCTCGAACTCCAGCGCGCTTGGCATGCCTGCCGGCGCGGGGGTACCGGCGAGAATGGTTGACAAGTTTATAGGCGTGGCGAAAGCATATACCACGAGGGTCGGGGCGGGCCCGTTCCCCACCGAACAGGACAACGAAATCGGCCAATATATCCGCGATAAAGGTCACGAGTACGGCACGACGACGGGTCGGCCCCGCCGTTGCGGCTGGTTCGACGCAGTGGCGGCATCCTATTCGGTTAACATCGGCGGTATCGACTCGATCGCACTGGTGCACCTTGATACACTGTCCGGCCTGGAAGAGCTAAAGGTCTGCAAAGCATACGAAATAGACGGCAGGGAAACCGCCTTCTTCACCCCCGGTGGTGCAAAGCTCTCCAGGACACGGTGCATCTATGAGACCGTCGCCGGCTGGCAGGAGGATATCAGCACTGTCGAAGATTTCGCCGATTTGCCTCAAAACGCGCAGAATTACATCAGTCTCCTGGAGAGTATTGTTGGAAAACCCATCGCAATCATCGGTGTCGGCCCGAAGCGGAGTCAAACGATATTCAGGTGATTCCGGCTTCGCCGGTGCACTGTGCACCCGGTTATGCTGAGCAGATTTTTTGCCGCTCTGCCGGGACAGGACTTATCTGAGGAGATAAATTGCAGATTCAGACAGAAGACAAATTACAAAGGACCGCCGAGCGCCTCGGTGTCAAGGTAGAGGATATGCCCCGGCATATTGCCATAATCATGGACGGCAACGGCCGATGGGCGCAGAAGAAAGGACTGCCGCGCCACGAAGGTCATCGCCGGGGCGGAAAGACAGTCGAGAAAATCGCCCTGACCTGCGTCGATTTAGGCATCGAGTCATTGACCATATATTCGTTCAGCATCGAGAACTGGAAAAGGCCGGAAACCGAGGTCAACGCCTTGATGCACCTCTACACCGAATACCTCGTCAAAATAAGACCGACGCTGATGGAGAATAACGTAAAGCTCGTTCACCTCGGCCGAGTCGCGCAATTGCCCGACGAGGTCAAAGCCGAGCTCGCACAGACTATGAGGATGACGGCTAAGAACACGGCTATGATTCTCGCACTTGCTCTTAACTACGGAGGAAGAGCCGAGATTATCGACGCGACAAAAAAGATTGCGCAAGAATGCAGGGCAGGTCGACTGCGGCTGAAAGACATCGACGAAAAGTGCATCAGCAACCATCTGTACACCGCTTCCCTGCCGGACCCCGACCTGTTGATTAGAACCGCAAACGAAATGAGAGTAAGCAACTTCCTGCTCTGGCAGATTTCTTACAGCGAGTTCTACGTCACCAGGACGCTCTGGCCCGACTTCAAAAAGTCGGATTTGGAAAAGGCAATCCTGTCCTACGCAGAACGGACTCGGCGTTTTGGCCAGGTCGAAGAAGATTTTCACAGGTAACAGGCGAGCTGCGTTGTAAAATCGATTGCAGAAGGGACATCTGCACATTTCAGCACGCAGAGAGGTAATGCTTAAACACAGATTGATTTTTGGCACTTTGATGACGGTTCTGTTCGTCGGACTCGTCTTTATCGACGCCTGGCTCGACGGCTCCGCAACCGCCTCGGCACTCGACGACAGGAAAATAAAGGCCACCATCCTGACCGCTCTGGTCGCTCTGATGCTCATTGCCGGCCAGTTCGAGCTCGCACGACTCGCCCGGGAAAAAACCGTCAAGATACTGCTGCCCGTCTCCATCGTCTCATCGGTCCTGCTCGCAGCAACCGCATATTGGCTCCAGTTCTTCCCGGAACCGACGCCGGTGCCGCTGCTTCTGCTTCTCGCCTTCTCGACGCTCGCTTTGTTTCTCTATCAGGCCCTCCGCCACGGCATCGAAGGCGCGCTCCAGAACATCGCCGCAGGCACACTCGCAATCCTCTATCTCGGCCTGCTCGCTGCATTCGTACCTGCCATAAGAATACGCTTCGGCCCCTGGCATCTGCTCGCCTTCGTCTTTGTCGTAAAGTCAGCCGATATAGGTGCTTATACCGCGGGACGCCTCTTCGGAAAACACAAATTCTCACCCAAAATCAGCGCCGGAAAAACCTGGGAGGGAATGGCCGGCGCCGTCGTCGCCGCCGTCATAGTCGCTGTTTCCTTTGCCCTGGCTTCTGGTATAATGGTCCCCGCAGTGGCGGCCGTCTTCGGCCTGTGTTTCGCCTGGATTGGGCAATTGGGTGACCTGGCTGAGTCTTTGATTAAACGCGATGTCGAACAAAAAGATTCCGCAAACACCGTACCCGGATTTGGCGGCATACTCGATGTCGTTGACTCACTGCTCGCCGCAGCACCCTTTGCCTACCTGTTCTTTTTGTTGTTGCCTTGACAGAGGATTGCCTTGGAAGTGACCGTACAATTAGACCCGTCGCAAAAGCTGCTTGAGCTGTTCGGCCCAGCCGACTCTCACCTGCGACTGTTGCGCCGGGGCCTCGACGTCAAAATCACCACCCGGCAGAGCAACCTGGTCATCGCCGGAAACGCTCACGATGTTAACAGGACCGCACGAATCATCGACAAAATGCAAAAACACCTCATAAAGCACGGCTCGCTCGCTCAAAAAAACATCACCGCCTTTCTCAGTCAGACCGATACCGATGACCTGCAGCAAACAAGTCAGCCCATCACCGTCTATTCTCAAAAAAAACTCATCGAGCCCTCCACAAAAGGTCAGCTCAAATACGTCGAGACAATGCTCGCAAACGACCTCACCTTCTGCATAGGCCCGGCCGGTACGGGAAAGACATACCTCGCCGTGGCTGTAGCTGTCTCAATGCTGAAAAGAAAGCAAATCAGAAGAATTGTTCTTGCCCGTCCTGCCGTCGAAGCAGGTGAAAAGCTCGGCTTCCTGCCCGGTGACGTCCAGGCAAAGGTAAACCCCTACCTGCGCCCCCTCTTCGACGCTCTCGAAGATATGATGGACTTCGCACAAATGAGAAAATTCATAGAGCTCGACATCATCGAAATCATCCCCCTTGCCTTTATGAGAGGACGCACCCTCAACGAGGCCGTCATCATCTGTGACGAAGCACAGAACACCTCGTCGCTCCAGATGCTGATGGTGCTTACACGACTGGGGCACGGCTCGAAGATGATAATTACCGGCGACATAACTCAAATCGACCTTCAGCCCGGACAAAACAGCGGCATGGTCGAAGCCATCGAGAAACTGCGCCGAATAAAGGGTATCGGTGTTGTAGAGTTAACACGCAGAGATATCGTTCGGCACAAGCTCGTCCAGAATATTGTCAGGGCCTACGGAAAGCAAAAGACGCCCGGCAGGAAAAAAGAATCGTAAACGCGCTTGCTGGAACCGCCCGTGAAGTCTCGGGCCGCTTCAATCGCAGGATAGAATAATGCCGTTATTCAAAAAAACAAGCCCAAGACGAAGTCGAGTCCGAAAGGGCATTACCGCCGAGCGGCTTTCCCAGGTGGCGAGCTTTGCCACCGCAGACCTGGTCCTCTCCGGCTTTGTGCTTCTGCTCTTTGCCGCCTTTACCGTTGCCGTTCTTTCGTTCGAAGCGATACAGCGGGCACAATATATCAGCATGCTTCCCACCGGCATTGTGGTTCTGCTGATATGCCTTGCTGTGGGCTTCTACGTCCATCAGTATCAACGCCGCATTGTTGCCAACCGCACAAGGGCACTGGCGCTTGCCGGCCTGTTTGCCCTGATGCTGACAATCACGAAAATCGACGCCCTGCTCAGCTCTTACCCCCTCCTCGCCACAGGTACAGCCGTCGCGACCGCAATCATTCTTACCATTGCCTACAACCAGCGTTTTGCAATCGGGATGAGCCTGTTCTACTGCATATTCGCGTATCTCGCCGCCGGCGAGCAAACAAACATGAACCTGTTTTTGGTAATGGCCGGCGGCTCTCTTGTCTGCTGTTTCTCGCTCGGCGAAATACGCACCTGGACAAAGCTCCTTGAGGTCGGCGCCGTCGCAGCGCTTGTCGTTTTCATCATGGCAGCGGCCCTGAATATTCTCCCCGGCCAGGCCGTCACGCTCGGCCTCTTCTGGATTCCAGCACTTCACGCAGGAGTCACAGTCCTCGTCGGCATCGTTGCACAGGGCTTGCTGCCTCTGATAGAAAAGGCGTGCCGAGTGGCAACAAGTATGACACTGGTCAATTACACATTCGCCAGTCAACCCCTGCTGAAACGGCTCGCCATGGAAGCTCCGGGGACATACAGCCACAGTCTGCAGGTCAGCTCCATCGCCGAAGCCGCCGCCGAAGCCATCGGCCGAAACGGCCTGCTCTGCAGGGTCGGAGCTCTCTATCACGACATCGGCAAGGTCAACAAACCCGGCTATTTTGTTGAAAACGAGCTTGGCTCAGCCAGCAGGCACAAAGAGCTTTCACCCGCCATGAGCCAGCTCGTCATCGTCGGCCACGTAAAAGACGGTATTGAAATGGCCAGAGAGTATAAGCTGCCCGTTGTCCTCCGCCAGTTCATCGGGACTCACCACGGCACGACGCTCGTTGAGTATTTTTATCACGAGGCAAAAAAACGGCACGGCAAAAAGGGTTCCGCCGCGCCCAAAGAACCTTCCGAAAGTGAATTCCGTTACGCCGGTCCGAAGCCAAGAACAAAAGAGGCCGCCACCGTTATGCTCGCCGACGCCGTCGAAAGCGCCGTCAGAACACTGCCCGAGCCGACGCCTACGAAAATTGAAGCCGCCGTGCACAACATTGCTATGAAGCGCCTGCAGGACGGCCAGTTTGACCAGAGCGACCTTACTCTGCGCGAGCTCAGCCGGATTGAGGCCAGTATGGTCAAAACCCTTGCTGCACAGTATCACGGCCGAATCGCGTATCCAAAGGCCCCTGATATGTCAGAGCGCTCTGAACCTTCACAAAGCCAGACTACCTGATTTACGTAACAGATGCACAAAATCACCGTTCATTTCACGCTGCAGTTCGAAAAAATAGACCTCTCGCTGCCCGCGCTCGAAACACTCGTCAGGAGCATCTGCTCGCAATTCGGCATCTCAAACGCAGTGGTCGATATCGCTGTTGTCGATGATGCTCATATCCGCAGGATGAACAGAAAGTTCCTGAAAAGGAACTGCTCCACGGATTGCCTGAGCTTTGACCTGTCGGACGACAAGACCTCCCCAGGGCCATTTGAGCTGGTCGTCAACGCACAAAGAGCAGTCAGAGAAGCAGAGAAACGCGGCCACTCGCAGCAGGCGGAGCTGGCCCTCTACATAACGCACGGCCTGCTGCACAACCTTGGATTTGATGACTCCTCATGCGAACTCGCAGATAAAATGCACCGTATGGAAGATGAGATTTTGCAGCAACAAGGGTTCGGACAAGTGTATAATACCTGATTGCTGGTTACGCGCGCCCAGGCCGGACTTGGCCCGGACGTTTGACTATATCCTTGAAAGGATTTTGTGTGGGTTACATCGGCTGGATGGTATTGCTGGTCTGTGTTCTGGCTGGCGGCACCCTGTTTTTCTCCGTAAATGCCTTTGCGCTGAGAATATTCTCACGCACTAAATTACTGCAGGCCCTCAAAATCACAAAGAAGGATGCCGACGCCGAAAACCTCGCCGACAACGTTGCCGACAATGCCGAAAAGCTTATCCTGGCCTGCTCGCTCTATCGGCTGTTGTTCAATGTAGGCATTCTGCTGCTGCTCGTTGCCTTATTCGCAAAGCTCCACGAGCCGGGCCTGTCAGCCGGGGACTATGTGTTTATCTTTCTCATAACGGCAGTAGTCTTTTCGGTATTCAGTGTTGCCGTCCCCCATGCATGGGCAAAATACGCAGGCGAGAAAGTCATCGCTCACACCTATAAGCTGTTGCTGTTCTTCGCTGCGCTAAGTAAGCCGATCCTTTACATCTGGGCCTTTACAGATGGTCTTGTCCGCCGGCTTGCAGGTGTGACCATGACCACCCCAGGCCAGCAGCAGGACCAAAGGCAGGAAGAATTCCTCAATGGACTCGAACAGCAGAGAATGGAAGGTGTCGTCGACGCCGAAGAGCAGGAGATGATAGAAAACGTCCTCGAGCTAAGCGACAGCACCGCCGATGAGATTATGACACCCCGAACGGACATAGTCGCCGTCGAAGTAAGCTCCGACCTCAACACCGTCATCAAAACAATCAACCAGGCGGGACATACCCGTGTCCCCGTTTACGAAGAAAATATTGACAACATAATCGGATTCGTCTATGCCAAGGACCTCCTTTCCGAAATCGGAAAAGACGCAAAAGACTTCCGGCTCACCGACAAGCTCAGGCCCGCTTTCTTTGTACCCGAGACCAAACCGCTCAGAGTACTGCTCCACGAGTTCCAGAACCGCAAGCTGCACATTGCGGTAGTCCTCGACGAGTACGGCGGAACCGCAGGCATCGTCACTCTCGAAGACATCCTCGAGGAGCTCGTCGGAGAAATCACCGACGAATATGAACAGGCAAGCCCGGAACGCATAAAGAGAATCGACCCCGATACCGTCGAGGTTGACGCCAGAACCTATGTCAACGACCTCAACGATGACTGCGACCTCAACCTGCCCGAAGACGAGGATTACGACACCGTCGGAGGATTCGTCTTTTCCCATCTCGGATTCATACCAAAAACAGGCGCCACGTTCGAATACCGGAACCTGCGCTTCACAGTCACATCCGCCGAACCAAGAAAAATCAACCGCATCAAAATCCGAAAAACCACCGACCAAAATGCTGACCTCTGACGACGCAATCTGCATACGAGCCGTCGATTATTCTGAGACCTCCCAGATAGTGACATTCTTCACCGTCTCGCACGGCAAGCTCGGCGCCATCGCAAAGGGCTCCAAACGCCCCAAATCGTCCTTCGACGGCCCCATCGAGCTCTTCGCCCACGGCCGAATCGTCTTTTCCGATTCATCGAGAGAAAAACTCGCAACCCTCACCGAGTTTCAGCAGGCCCCTTACTTTGCCAACCTGGCCCGCCATCTCCCGCTCTACAACGCCTGCCTCTTCGCCGCCGAGCTCGTCAATCTCCTCACCCACGACTACGACCCCCACCCGGGCCTGTTTGATAGCTTCCTCACTTTCCTGCAGAACGCCGACCAGCTGCGTCCCGCCGCCGGCACGCACCGTGACATCCTCGCCCCGCTCATCGTCTTTCAGTTGCAACTGCTAAAAAAAATAGGCCTGCTCCCCCTTCTAAACTCCTGCGCAAACTGCAAAAAGCCCTTCACTCCCGCCTGGCCCGAAATCTACTTCTCGAACCCCGCAAACGGCCTGCTCTGCAAAGACTGCGAAACCGGCTTCCCGGAAAAAATGCGACTCACAAAATCCGCCGCCGACTGCCTCGCCAACCCGACTGCAATTGCTGAGGCAAAGAAAACCACACTCAAACAGGTCGAACAGGTACTCGTTGGCTATTTCACCTACAACCTGGGTCACCCCCCTAAAATGGCAAAATTCATCCTGAACACCTGACAGCCAAAATTCGGTGTCACTGCCCCCCGTTGCCGGCAAACAGTTCCGGCTGGCCACCATGCGATTTCTTTCTCATGCACTTCAGCCCCAGATGGTCACATGCACATTTCGTGATTTCCCTGCCTCGTCTCGTCCTCCGCACAAAACCGATTTGCAGCAGGTACGGTTCCACCACGTCTTCCAGAGTGTCCCGCTCTTCGCCCAAAGTCGCTGCAATAGCTTCAATCCCCGCAGGCCCTCCGTCATATACGTTCACAAGGGCACGCAGAAACGCCCTGTCAAGCTCATCCAGGCCAAGCGCATCGATCTGCTCCATTTTGAGCGCACGCTCGACTATCTCCATACTCAAAACGCCCGACCCCTTCACCTGCGCATAATCGCGTACACGCTTCAAGAGCCGATTAGCTACACGCGGCGTCCCGCGCGAACGGCCCGCAATCAGCTCTAATGTCCCCTCCTCGCAGCTCAGATTCAGCAGGCCCGCCGACCTGTCCACTATCTGCGTAAGCTCCTCGGCGCTGTAAAACTCCAGATGATAGAGCAACCCGAACCGACTCCGAAGCGGAGCGCTCAAAAGCCCCGCCCGCGTCGTTGCACCAATCAGCGTAAACCGCTTGAGCGGAAAGTTTATCGTCTTTGCGTGAAGCCCGCTATCGACCGTAAAATCGACCTTGAAATCCTCCATCGCAGGATAAATAAACTCCTCCACCGGCGTGCTCAGCCGATGAACCTCGTCGATGAACAATATGTCGCCCGTGCCCACATTGCTCAGCAGCCCCATCACGTCACCGGCCTTCGTCAAAGCAGGCCCCGATGTGCTCCGAATATTCGCACCCATCTCGTGCGCCACAACGTTTGCAAGCGTCGTCTTGCCCAGCCCCGGCGGCCCGTAAAACAATATATGCTCTAACGGCTCGCCCCGCCCCTTCGCCGCCGTCATCGCTATCGAAAGCTTTTCTATCACCTTCCGCTGACCAACGCACTCGCCCAGATGCCTGGGTCTGAGCGAAACGTTGAAGCTCTCCTCCGCCTCGCTCAGTGACTGCCCGCTTATTACCCTGTCTATCGCCATCTTCCCAGCTTCTGCCTTTGCCTTTTTTATTCCTTTGGTCTGTGGTCTTTGGTCTTATGCCTGTGGTCTTGTGTCTTCACACTTCGATTCCCTGCTTCAGTCTATACACTAACGGCACCAGCTCCTCCGCACTCTTCACGTCCGGATGCTTCTTGCTCGCAAGCCCAATAAGCTCCATCGCCTCGTTTCTCTTCTCGCCCCAGGCGATAAGAATCTCAAGCGTCTCCGCCTGGTATGGTGCAAACACCGCCTCCGCCCGCGCCGGCCCCGCCCCGATTGCAAAGCTGCCCACCTTGCCCTTGAGTTCCGCAATAATCTGCTGCGCCATCCGTTTACCCACGCCGTCAAGTGCCATCAGCATCTTGTCGTCGCTGTTCTCTATCGCCGCCGCTATATTTGCAATCGGCATATTCATCGACCGAAGTGCCTTACGTGTCCCGATTCCCTTAACGCTCGTGAACCGCCTGAAAAAATCTCTCTCGCCGTCACTTAAGAATCCAACCATCCTCGGTATAAGATTGCCCCCTCCCGGCGTTCCCTCGTAATATTCCATCGTGCACAGTGTGATATCTGAGCCAATTTTGCCCGAAAGCACATTCACGCAGTACCCCGGCAGCAGAACTTCATACCCCACCGCACCCACCTGCACAAGGGCGCTGTCACCCTCAAGTCTTACTAATTTGCCTTCTAACCGGGCTATCATTTCCACTTGCCTCAGATTGGCACATTGCTCGTCATCGAATTTGCGCAGCAAAGTGCAACTGCTATCGCATCCGCTACGTCATTCGGCTCCGGCACCTCCGCCAGCGACAGGATCGTCTGTATCGTCCTCTGCACCTGCTCCTTTGAGGCCCTGCCGTTGCCTGTCAGCGATTTCTTTATCCGCGTCGCCGCAAAGCTCCTCACCTCAATCCCTGCCTCGGCGCACTTAGCCAGTATAACGCCCCTGGCGTGTCCCATCAATATCGCCGTCCGCGGATGTGCATAATGCGAATAAAGCTCTTCCACCGCCGCCGTCTCAGGCCCAAACCTCTCGAGCAGCGACTTCATATCATCCGCAATCTGGTTTAGTCGCTTCTCTATCGCACAGTCGCCGTTCGTCCGAAACACACCTGCCTCGATAAGCCGGTTCTCGCCTTTGTCCTTCTCCAAGCACGCATATCCACACACCTGCAGACCGGGGTCAATACCGAGTATTCTCATTTCCTTCTCCAGGTTGTTACCCCGCCGCCCTTATCTTCCAGAACGATTCCAATCTCATCGAGCTTGTCGCGAAGTACATCCGCCGCCACAAAATCCTTCCGCTCGCGGGCATTGCTTCGCTGCTCGACAAATACGTTCACCAGCCTGTCTAACATCTCTACATCTGCGCCGCTCATTTCCGGATAGTCATCCTTCACCAGCCCTAACACGTCACCGCCCAATCGACTCAGCATATCATCAACGGCACTCAGCGTCCCTGCCGTCACATCCCCTTCCTCGACCAGGCCGTTCGCTAACCGAACAACCTCAAAAACAACCGACAGAGCAATCGACGTATTCAAGTCATCGTTCATCGCCGTCTCGAATCTCTCTTTCAACTGCTCCAACTGCTTAACCACCTTCTCGTCCGGCTTACCTTCGCCTGTCGCAGCCAAATGTTTTCGCACCGCCTTGACCGTCTCGGTTATTCTCTCGTAGCCGCTCTGCGCCGCAAACAGCGCCGCATCCGAAAAGTCAATCGGGCTTCGGTAGTGGCTGTTTAAGACAAACTGCCTTATCGCCAACGGCGAGTACCCCCGTGTCAGCCGCTCGTGTGCACCCGAAAACGCCTGCTTGAGCGTAATGAAATTATTCAAGCTCTTGCCCATCTTTTGCCCGTCAACCGTCACCATATTATGATGAACCCAGTACCGAACAAATTGCACACCGTTGGCCGCCTCCGACTGGGCAATTTCACACTCGTGATGTGGAAACTGGTTCTCCAGACCGCCGCCGTGAATATCAAACGGCTGGCCCAAATACTTCGTGCTCATCACCGAGCATTCCAAGTGCCAGCCGGGATAGCCCGGTCCCCAGGGACTCGGCCACTGCATAATATGGTTCGCCTCCGCCTTTTTCCACAGGGCGAAATCGGCCGGATTTTTCTTGTCCCGCGAAACATCCACCCTCGCACCGGCCAACATCTCCTCGACCTTCCTGCCCGAGAGCTTGCCGTAGTCGGCAAACTTCGACACATCGAAATAAACCGACCCGTTTGCCTCGTATGCATAACCCTTCTCCAGAAGCTTCTCGACCAGCTCTATCTGCTCGGTTATGTGTCCGCTTGCTCGCGGACTGATATCAGGCCGTACGCAGTTCAGCTTATCCATATCTTCAAAATAGCTCCGCGTATAGAACTCGGCCAGTGCCATCGGATGTTTCTTCTCTTTTGCCGCCTCTTTTTCGATCTTGTCCTCACCCTGGTCCGCATCGTCCGTCAGGTGTCCCACGTCCGTTATGTTCTGCACATAAGTCACGTCGTACCCGAGATAACGCAGATACCGCACCAGCACGTCAAAGCTCACATAGCTCTTGGCGTGTCCCAGGTGAGCATGCCCATACACCGTCGGCCCGCAGACATATATCCCAACTTTGCCCTTCTTCAACGGCTTGAACTCTTCCTTGCGCTTCGTCAAACTGTTATGCAGCATCAATCCCATCAGTGACTCCCTTTGCTAAACTCCACTCTCACAACGTTCTTCTCGTCCTCTTCCTCAATAGCGCTATGGCGGTGGCGGCTATCGCCTCGCCGGTCCCAATCTCACCCAGCCCCTCGTTGGTCTTTGCTTTGACGTTCACCGCGGTAAAATCGATGCCCAACAGCCCCGCGATACACCTCTTCATTTGTCCCTTGAACGGCTCCAGTCTCGGCTGCTCGGCGTGTATAGTCAAATCAACGTTCACTACCTCCCACTTCTTCTCTTCGAGCTTCTCCTTCACCACCAAAAGAAAATCCTTGCTGTCTGCATCCTTCCATTTCGCGTCCGTGTCCGGAAACAATGTCCCTATGTCTCCCATCCCCACCGCTCCGAGTATGGCATCAACAACCGCATGTAAGCCCACGTCGCCGTCACTGTGTCCTGCTAATCCGCCCGGGTAAGGCACATAAACACCGCCTAACATCAGCTTCCTGCCCTCGACGATTCTGTGAATATCCGTGCCGATACCAATTCTGTATTCGTCTGGTTTTTCCTCTATCACAGTACACCCTTTGTGCTGGGTACATCTTTCCCCGAAATTTTCACCGCCGCCCCAAGTGCCTGTCCCAGCCCCTTGAATATCGACTCCGCTATGTGGTGACTGTTCGTCCCGTAAGGAACATTCACATGCAGACTCAACCTGCCCGAATTCGAAAAGCTCCGCAGCATCTCCTCAAGGCACTCCACGTCGAAATCCCCGATTTTGTCCGTCCGGTATTCGGCGTTATATACGCACGCAGGCCTGCCCGACAAATCTATCGAGACGTTCGCCAATGCATCCTCCATCGGCACCGAGCTCGACCCGTACCGTGCTATACCCTTCTTGTCACCCAGTGCCTTACCCAGACACTCCCCCAGACATATCCCTATGTCCTCCACCGTATGGTGTATATCGACTTCGAGGTCACCGGTCGCCCTGACCACCATATCTATCTTACTGTGCTTGCTCAGATGCGTCAGCATATGGTCCAGAAACCCAACCCCGCTGTCTATCTCGTATTTGCCCGCCCCATCCAGATTCAATTCGACGGTAACATCCGTCTCCTTCGTCTTTCTGTGCAGCTTCGCCGTCCGCTTTTTCATCCCTTTTTCCTTTACTTTGACAGAATTTCCTTTAACGCTGCGAGCAGCTTGTCGTTCTGCTCCCCTGTCCCCACCGTTATCCTCAGCTTGTCGTCAAGACCGCCCTTGTTGAAAAACCGCACGTATATATTCCGCTCAACAAGCTTATCATAAATTTCGCTCGCCGGGCAGTTCATACACCCCGCCAGGACAAAATTCGCAAAACTCACCCGCACACCGAACCCGAGCTCGCCAAGCTCGGTCGTAACCCGCTTGCACTCTGCTTTTACCTTCTCGACGTTTTCCTTAAAATACTTCTGGTCCTTTATCGCCGCCGTCGCCGCCGCTATCGCAATCGCATCGACGTTGTACGAGTCCTTGACCTTCATCAGTCCCGCTATCATCTCAGGCCGTGCAATTGCATACCCAAACCGAAGCCCCGCAAGAGAATACCCCTTGCTCATCGACCGCAGGATTATCACATTATCGAAATCCTTCACAAGCCCCACACAGTTCGCCTGTGCAAAATCCACGTATGCCTCGTCGATAAGCAGCACACCGCTCACCTCATCCGCTAAGCTCGCTAATTCCTCCACCGCTATAAACGTCCCGCTCGGAGCGTTCGGATTGCACACTATCGTAAGCGCCGCACCCGTCTGAGCCAATTTCGCCGGCAGATTGAACTCCTCGTCGAACGCAACCTCTGTCACCTTGCAGTTCTGCACCTTCGCAAGCACCGGATAAAGCGAATACGTCGGCGCAGGATACGCGACAGGCCGCCGCCTGTCGCAAAACCCCGTAAACACCATACGAAGCAAATCATCACCGCCGTTGCAGCACATAATCCAGCCCGGCTCGACCCCGTTTAACTCCGCCGCCGCCCGGCGAAATGCCGACCCCACCGGGTCCGGATACCGACGAAGCTGCTCACAATCTATACCCGCAATCGCTTCCATCACCTTCGGCGACGGCGGATAAGGATTCTCATTCGTATTCAGCTTCACCACACCCGCCCGCCTCGGCCTGTCATGGCTCGGCCCTGCCGAGACAGGCTGAAATCCCGCCTCGTACGGCTTTGCCCTTTCAATATTTTCACGAAAATAACCCATAGCATCTCCATGCTTAAACACCCGATTATACGCACCTGCGAGCGAAACGCAATACGCGATACGCAATACGCGATTCGCCTGCCACGACCGGCCCGGCAACCAACACGAGGGAACGCCGGAAGAGGCAACGGTGGCCGTTCGCATCGCCCACGCCGACTCCCCCGAATCCTACGCTGTCAGCCCAGGCAAGTCATTCCTCAAACAAATCCACGCCGCCTGGGACGACATCCACTTCATCGACGGCTTCTGCATGAAAGTGCCACACTCATACGGCAAGTGAGAATCTGCAAAACTTGTTGATAACCAGGATTGACTCGATAACAGCAGGGCGGAGTGACTGGTCTGCTGCTTTTACTTCCGGCAGTAGTCTATCAGCCGGGCTATCTCGCTTCGCAAATCCCGCCTGTGTACTATCATATCCACAAACCCGTGCTCTAACATAAATTCCGCCGTCTGGAACCCCTCCGGCAGCTCCACCTTGATCGTCTCGGCTATCGTCCGCCGCCCTGCAAACCCAATCATCGCCCCCGGCTCTGCTATCAGGCAATCCCCCAACATCGCAAAGCTCGCCGTTACCCCTCCCGTCGTCGGGTCCGTAAGAACGCAAATGTAAAGCCCGCCTACCTCGTCGAACTTCGCCAAAGCAGCGCTCGTCTTCGCCATCTGCCCCAGAGACACCACCCCCTCGTGCATCCTCGCCCCGCCCGAGCAGCACACAATGACCAATGGCAGCTTCTCGGCCAACGCCTTATCCACCGCCGCACAAACCTTCTCCCCGACCACATAGCCCATCGACCCCATCAGAAAATTCGGCTCCATCACACCCAAAACAATACCTCTTCCCTTGATGAACCCCTTGCCGACTCGAATTGCTTCCTTTGCCCCGGCTTCTTTCTCATCCGTTTTGACCCGCTCCTTGTAAGTAGTCCCCCTGAACTTGAAGTCCAGCGGGTCGCTCGTCGTCAAGTCGCTCAATATCTCTTCAAAAGAGCCCTCATCGACTAAGTAGCCAATCCGCGTCTCTGCATCGATGCGGAAATGATAATCGCACTCCGGACACACGTTCAGATTCTTCTCCACCGCGCTCTTGTAAAGCATATGCTCGCAGCCCGGACACTTCGTCCAGAGCCCTTCCGGCATATCCTTTCGCGGCTTCAGCGAATACCCGTTCCACTCACGTCTTTCTGTCTTAGCCATAAACACAGAATCTCACCAATTGAACACTTGGGATTCTATCGGAAATCCGCCGCTTCTACTACAAAAATTACCTGCAGGCCTCCCGAATCGCCTCTATCGCGGCTATGCGGTCGGATTTCGAAAATATCGCATGACCAGCCACAAGCGTATCCGCACCGTACCCCACAACTATCGGCGCAATCTCCGCATCTATCCCCCCGTCAACCTCCACTCTGATTTCGGGCCCGACTATCTCACGGATTCGACGTATCTTCTCCGCCGCCTCCGCCATGAACTCCTGGCCCCCGAACCCCGGATGAACCGTCATCACCAAAACCATATCACACAAAGGCGCAACCTTCTCGACCCGCTCAACCGGCGTCTCCGGATTCAGACATATACCCGCCGTCACTCCCATATCATGCAGCACATCTATCAGCTCTTCCGGCCTGTCCTCGACCTCGATATGAAAAGTTATATGATTTGTCCCCGCCTCCACAAACGCCTTCGCGTACTTCCGCGGCTCCGTTATCATCAAATGGGCATCGAAGAACAACTTGCTGTGCCCGCGAAGTTTGGCTACCACCGGCGGACCTATCGTAATGTTCGGAACAAAATGTCCGTCCATTACGTCAAGGTGCACCATCTTAACACCCGCACGTTCTATTACCGCTATCTCGTCCGCTAAACACGCAAAATCCGCGCTCAGTATCGATGGATTAACCTCTATCGTCCCTGCTTTTGGAAATTCAACTCTCGACATAACAACGCAGCCCCAAAAAATAGGCCGGGACCAACTCGCCCCGAACTCCGACCGAGAAAATCACTTCTCGTCGAGAATCTCGAGGCACTTGAACTTCTTGCCTTCGAGGAATTCAAGTGATGCTCCACCGCCCGTCGATATATGGCTCACCTTGTCTTCAAGCCCCATATTCTTAATCGCACTGGCGCTGTCACCGCCGCCTATCACGCTCCGCGCACCTTTCTCCGTCGCTTCAGCTACCGCCTGAGCAACCGCTTTTGTCCCTTCGTCAAAAGGCGGCATCTCGAATACACCCATCGGCCCGTTCCACACTATCGTCTTCGCACCTTCGAGCCTCTCCACAAAAAGCTTCTGCGTCTCAGGCCCTATGTCCATCCCCTGCCAGCCACTCTCGATGTCACCGGTCACTACCCTGTTCTCCGCGCCCGCCTTGAACTCCTTCGCTATCACCGTGTCAACCGGCAATACCATCTCACAGCCGCGGTCAGCCGACTGCTTCTCAAGCTCCGTCGCCTTGTCAAGAAAACCGTCCTCGCACAAGCTCTCCCCAACCCCACGGCCGTCCGCCTTGAAGAACGTATAAGCCATCGCCCCGCCGATAAGTATCCGGTCGACCTTGTCGATTAGATTCTCAATCACGCCAATCTTGTCCGATACCTTCGCACCACCCAAAATCGCCACAAACGGCTTCTCAGGATTTGCAACCGTCTTGCCTAAGAACTTCAGCTCCTTCTCAATCAAAAACCCGATTACCCTCGGCCTGCCCTCCATCATCATCGGGACCGTGTACATCGACGCATTGTCCCTGTGTGCCGTCCCGAACGCATCGTCAACATAAACGTCCGCCGGCTCCGCTAACTGCTTCGCAAAATTGTCCTTCGCCTCCCGAAGCTGCGCATCTTCCTTCGCCGCTTTGTCCTTTATCGTTTCTTCTTTGTGGAAACGCAGGTTCTCAAGAAGCATACAGTCACCCGGCTTCAGCGCCGCCGCTTTGGCCTTCACCTCTTCCCCGATGCAGTCATCTGCGAATATGACCTCCTTACCCAACAGTTCGCTTAATCGCTCCGCCACAGGTGCAAGTGACAGCTTATCATCCCTGTGCCCTTTAGGCCGGCTAAGATGACTCATCAAAATCAACGCCCCGCCTCCCTCAAGTATGTGCTTTATCGTCGGAAACGCCTTCACTATCCGGTCGTCACTCGTGATATTGCACTTCTCATCGAGCGGAACGTTGAAATCGCAGCGCATCAGGACCTTCTTGCCCAACACAACAATATCTGCAACCGTCTTCTTGGCCATTGTATCGTCCTGCTTTTCCTATGCTCTTGGCGACCCAAAAACCCTTGTCCCCAAAAAAGCATATCTGTCGAATTCCGCCGGAGGCGGACTCCGCAATTTTGCATTTTAACTTTTGATTTTTGCACGCTCAAACCGGCCGGTTTGAGCCGGTTACATCTTCGCAAGACGTTCCATAATATCAACGGTTCGGTTCGAATAACCCCACTCATTGTCGTACCAGCTCACCACCTTTACCATTTTGCCCTTGACCATCGTGCAAAGCGAGTCAAAGATACTCGAAGCGGGGTCCTTGATGACGTCACTGCTCACTATCGGCTCATCGCAGTAAACCAAAATCCCCTTCATCGGCCCTTCCGCCGCGGCCTTCATCGCGGCATTGACGCCCTCGACGGTAGCATCCTTGCTCACATTCACTACCAAATCGACAATGCTGCCCACCGGCGTCGGAACACGAATCGCAAAACCGTCCAATTTGCCGTCAATCGCCGGTATCACCTTGCCGATGGCCTTGGCCGCGCCGGTGGTCGTCGGAATTATATTACAGGCGGCGGCCCGTGCCCTGCGAAGGTCCTTATGAATCATATCCGCCACGTTCTGGTCGTTCGTGTAGGAGTGAATCGTTGTCATAAGTCCCTGCTCAATCCCGAAAGAATCGTTGAGCACCTTCGAAATCGGAGCAAGACAGTTTGTCGTACAGCTCGCATTCGACACGCACTGCACGTCCTTTGTCAGCTTCTCATCGTTCACGCCGAGCACTATCGTCGCGTCAATCTCGTCCTTTGCAGGCACCGTCAGCACTACCTTTTCCGCACCGGCCTTGAGATGGTCGCCGTAGCCGCCCTTCGGCGATTCCTTCGTCCGGAAAATACCCGTCGCCTCAACGACAATCTTCACGCCCATATCCTTCCACGGAAGCTCAGCGGGATTTCTGACACTCAGCACCTTCACGCTCTTGCCGTTTATCACCAACTCACCGTCGCCCGCCTTCACCGTGCCTTCCCATCTGCCCATTACCGTATCGTACTTGAACAGATGAGCTAAGCTCTTCGCATCCGCCAGGTCATTGATAGCCACCACCTCCAGACCGCCGCCCCTGGCCGTGATTATCCTCGCTATTGCCCTGCCGATTCGACCAAATCCGTTGATTGCAACCTTTGTTGCCATTGCTGAATCTCCTTTTCTAATACTGAAATTGCGGTTCTTAACCTTTTTACACTGTTCTTACGAAAACGAACCCGCGATTCTATTTGCACCCCACACCCCTGTCAAGGTTTTATTGCCTGCCCCGCAGGCGACCATTTAGCCGGGGTCTTCGGCCCCGGTTGCAAACGCGAGGCCCGCTTACCCAAACAAGGCCAAAGGCCTTACCATTCATCAATCCCTCTTAAACCTTACCCCACTCCCCCCGAAACATCTGGCTTATACCCGCCATAAAGATCCGCAACCTCACCACCTAAACAAAACCCCTGCCCCCTAATCCCCATGTCCCTCAACATACGCGATCCGCACCTCCAGACTCGCCGCAGCATAACAATACCGAACATCGTAACCGCGACTCCAAAGCTTCCCCTCAAACCCGAATTGCTTAAGCGCCATCCTCCCTGCATTCTTATAGTAACTCACTACATTACCTATAGGCTTCTCTAAATGCCCGCAAACCACATGAACATGATTCGACTGCACCGTCACCGCATATACAACCTGCTCCAGTTCTTTCGATACTGTGATCATTGCCTTACGAACAATGCCCTTCTCTTTCTTACCCAACCGGACAATAGGCCCTCCCATATTCCGCTCGTTACTTCTCCGTAGTGCCGGATTATCCCCGCGAACGACTCCGTCCTTAACAAACCCCTTCTCATTACCCTGCAACCACGTCCCATACATAGTCCAGCTCAACATATACCCAAGCATTCTGCCCATACAAATATAATACCCCAATTCGCTTGCCCCGCAAGCGACCATTTAGCCGGGGTCTTCGGCCCCGGTTGCAAACGCGAGGATCACTCACCCCACTTCGCCTGCCCCGCAGGCGACCATTTAGCCGGGGTCTTCGGCCCCGGTTGCAAACGCGAGGATCACTCACCCCAATCGCTTGCCCCGCAAGCGAAATGTTTTGCTCCTCCTCCGAAGCCAGATTCTTGTCATTCCCGCGCAGGCGGGAATCCATATCTAACCGCTATACGCTATCTTTTCCTTTGACGCTAGGGGTGGGCCTGCCCCATTTTTTCGGGGGCCTGGGTTTATTGAATGATTCCGCGTGTGCAAACAATTTGCACACCCTACAAGGCTTCAAGCGTATATATTATCTCGAAAACCAGTTGGCATTTCATCCCAAGTTTCGCCGTCTAATAATCTGCCGGCTTTCTTCTTGTTTACACCACCCCATTGCTTAAAGAAAAATGGTACATTTCGAGCAAGGCATTGCTCCCTTATATTCCTGACCCAGCCGATTTCTATCGGCCTTGCTCCAGGCCCGGATTCTCCACCAACAATTACCCAGTCAATCTCATCAAGATTAAGCTCTCCTAAATCACCTAACAACGGCTCAAGCGATAAGAATTTGATATCAGCTCCTGTGTACCTCAGATAATCTATCCGGTATTTATAATCCGCGGCTTCAACGGTAACACCCATCCATATATTTTGCCGCCAGGGTAGTTCGGGTGATAATTCCGCCAATCTCTCAGCTCTTTTTGTCAGAATCTGATATTGATGCTGTTGTGCCTGCCGCATCGTGGAAAATATATCCAGGATAAAATCGTTCGGTACGTCTTTATGAAAAAGATCGCTCATGGAATTAACAAAAACCATCTGTGGCTTTTTCCATCGCAAAGGCATATCAAGCGTATGCCGGTGGCATGTGACCTTAAAACCATTACGATAATTAGGTTGGCCCATCGCCTTTAATCGCAAAGCCATACGCTCGGCATAACAATTAACACAGCCGGTGCTTATTTTCGTACAGCCCGTTACCGGATTCCACGTCGATTCCGTCCATTCTATCTTTGAATTAGCCATCTTCTTTAACCTTTATTTCCTTTATGTTTCTATTCTTTATACAAGTGTTATAACTGAAACCAATTTGAGAATCACATTCGATTTTCCCAGCCTTACGAAATTTGCTTATGCACTCACGTGCATGACTCTTTGGGTGCCCCATATCAAAAGTAAATTTCAAAATATCAAGATTAGTTACTTTTTTTCGAGCCATAATAAAGTTTTCTAATTTGGCCTCATACACTTCTTTTTTGGTTTTCTGTCGATCATAATCCGGCAAGCTATCAAATAAGCTCGGAGTCTTTTTTTCGACATCTCCGTCAATGTCGAAGTTAGCCTCTCCATTGATTTTGTTATTATCCCAAGCAAGGTCTAGAAACTTCTCGACGCCAAGCGGATGTTTGGAGCCAAAAACAAGCCCGTAAATATTACTACCTCTATCTTTCTTTAAAGTATACGGGTAAAGCAAAGTCTCATTATTGCCGGGTATTTTCTTTTTATAGTAATCGAGCATTATTCTATGAATGTCTCCATATCGAGCTTTTTCGATCATCTCCGAATCAAGATCATCAAAATGAATCTTAAATTCTGGTGTATTAACAAATCTCTTTATATAAGATGATGACATGAAAAACAACATATCTGTTCTGTCTAGCTCAATTAGCATTTGGAAAATTTCGTTACTTACATGTTTAACTCCATTCTGATCTATAAAAAGCAAATTTGGTTGTTGTTTTAACTGCATATATAATTCACGAAACAAGACCTGAAAATCTTTGTTTTGACATGAGATATTAACTTTTTGTCCCCATGATTGCGAATCGAAATTGCAAGACACCGCCCCTTGAAGTTCACTAAATTTATCTGATATAAATTCATTTAAAACCACATTTATTGTTATGTTTTTTTGAAAAATTTGCTCTCTGTAGTTTTCAATAGTTCGCAGTATTCGAAGTGGACTACCCGGCACACACTCTATATCCTGCCCTGATCCAGCAAAAAAATCACAAATCATAACCTCACCAGTATAAGGGGTATGAATAAATACCGGTAACCATGCAATTAAATATTGTTCAAAAATATCTAATTTAGCTAATGTGGCTTCATCATAAGTTTCTTTGTTAATATCTTTTGACATTGCACCCTTAGCTTTAACACATTATTAAACAAAACTTTCTATCTTCTCCCTACAAATCCTCTCTGTCACCTCGTGTAGTTTTTGGCCGTATTCAGCAAATGTGCTAACGACTTTCTCATATCCCGACATTATACCCAAAACCGACAACCCCCTCAAAAAAAAATGCGCAAAAGAAAGGCCGGAGTCTTTTACAACCCCGACCTTGTGAGTCAGTGTTAAAATATAGCAAACTTATCGACTACACCAACTCACCGAAACCAAAACCTATTGAAGAAAAGAACATATATTACATTATCCATTATAGGCCGCCCCCGGCGCTTTGCAAGAACTTTTTTCCAAATTTCGCAAATTTTCTTAAAATTTTTCCCACCCCTGCAACTGACCGCCTCAGCGGCCATCCCCGCTTGTCCAGAGTTTATCCTCAGTTCATCCTCGAGAAGTCGCCCCTGGCTCAGCAACAGAGGACCCCAAAAACCTACTTCCTTTCGCAGATTTTTGCAGATTTTTTCAATTTTTTTCAAACTTTCGCACGTTTTCAACACCTCGACCTGCGTTTTTGAGCCAAAAACGCAGGTCAGCGCGCAACCATGTACCCATAAGTCAAGTCAAAACCCCTGTTTTTAGCCCAAAAACAGCGGTGTAGTCCTAATAACCAGGTGTCCAATTACCCCTTGCGCCTCTCACTATTTTGCCTATTCCCCCTACATTAAGCCACGCCGTCTTGCCCGCACATTTACCCCATGTAATTCTGCATTTTCCATTGAGCATCAGCCGATGATGAAGGATAATTAACCAGCAATCAGCAGCGAACGATATGCCATAAGTGCTTATGAACTAAGAACTAAGATTTACCCGCCACCGGCGGGGCTAACAACTCAAAACCAATTATCCGGAGATATGCCATGAAACGACGCGATTTCTTAAAGGCCGCCGGTGCTGCGGGCGCAACCCTGCTCTTGCCAAGCTCACCCACTTTAGCACTGGGCCGCAAGCCCAGTAAAAACAGCGACTTAGCTACCGATAAATTCCCCAAACGCACCCTCGGCAAGACAGGCCGACGAGTCTCCATCATCGCCTTCGGAGGCCTCGCCCTCGCCGGCGTTGCCCAGTCCGAAGCCGACTCCGCCATCGCCGCGGCGATCGAAAACGGCATCGATTATTTCGATGTCGCTCCGACCTACGGCGATGCGGAACTCAAGATGGGCCCGGCACTTAGGCCATTTCGAGACAACGTCTTCCTCGCCTGCAAAACAAATAAACGCGACAAAAAAGGCGCCGAACAAGAGCTCCATCGCTCACTCGAACATCTGCAGACCGACCATTTCGATCTCTACCAGCTCCACGCCATCACCAACCCCGAAAGAGACGTCAAAGCCGCCCTCGCTAAAGGCGGCGCGATGGAGGCCATCCTCGAAGCACGCAAGTCCGGGCTAATAAAGTACATAGGCTTCTCCGCCCATTCCGTCGAAGCCGCCTTAACAGCAATGGCCGAGTTCGATTTCGACACCGCCATGTTCCCCATCAACTTCGTCTGCCATTACCAAACCGGTTTCGAAGACCCCATTCTCGCCGAAGCCAACCGCCAAAACCTCGGCATAATCGCCCTGAAAGCTATGGCGAAGCAGCATTGGCCGCAGAATCCCGACAAAGAGCCCTGCCCCCGATGCTGGTACGAGCCCATCACCGAGCAAGCCCTTATCAGCAAAGCACTTAGCTGGACCCTCTCTCGGCCCGGTGTGTGCGTGGCGGCTCCGCCGAGTGATTTGGAACTCATACGAAAGGCGATTGCGGCCGCCCCATCGTGCAAAGAGCCGAGCGAGCAGGAGCTTGCAGAGCTGGAGGGTATTGCTGCGGAATGTAAGGCGATATTCGGGTAGTAGGGGCGTATTTCGCCGCTGGCCCCGGCAGGCAGAGGTGTGTGGAGCGGGTATTCGGCTGGTTATTGCTCTCGCCAGTGGGTTGGTACGAAGCGGACGAAGTCGTCTTCGAGGCCGACGTCTCTGAGTGTGGCATCGTACCAAAAGGTGGCGGAATTTCTCTGAATATAGCTGTCGGCGACTACGGAACCGTAAATCTCCGCGGAGTTGTGCATATCGACGGTGGCGTTTGGCGCATAGATAGTGCCGCAAAAGACGGCACTATTTTTTATGATGATACTGTTGCAGGACGCGAGGCCATATACAGTAAGCTTGTGAGGGTTGCCAGCAGGGTAGCCAGAATCGGGGGCGTTGAGATTGTTGAATCCGGAGCCGTTAAGGCCGTCAAGGGAACCGCCAAGGTAAATTGTTAACTCCGCATCAGGATTATTGGGATCAACATCAATACGAGCGGAGTTATCGAGGGTGATATCGCCCTCAACATATATCTCGACATCACCATTGACGGTTAAAACCTCGCCGTTTTTCAAACGAATGTTTTCATACTTGCCGGATTCGGTGAGTGTAATATCATCACTGCTAATCGTCCCTAAGCTCGGGGCCGCTGCCAGTGAAGCTGGCACTTCCGGCATAGTCAGGTCGTTGTCGGAAGCGACGGGATATACGAGGCCCGAGATGGTTGCTCCCTGGTCGTCCACGACGTCAGCGGGGATGGCGCCCTGTCCGACGAGGAGGTCTCCGTTGATGGTGACGCCGGATTTGAGAATAATGGCGTTGGACAGTACACTTGTTGTGCCGACTTTCAGGCGCTCGTCGTCATCGTCATAATTGAACCAATCAATCAGACTATCGTTAATCAGGTCCAATGTGGTCCTTGTGAGAATCGCATGTTCGAAGATTCCTTTCAGCTTGAGGTCACAGTCTATGGTTCTTGTGGCGAATCCGCAGGTGCCGGTTGCCCGGGCTGTATAGCCGGTCCACATATCACCGCTAACGCTGTAGCTGTAAAGAGCGTTGGTGGTGCCGGGGACGGAAGCGTCGGACTCGGTTGGCAGGGAGGTGTCATTCCAGGTTTCGGCTCTGAGCTTTTGGTTCATTTCATAGAGTGCCTTTGTGAGTCCGTAGTCGGCTGCCGAGCGTGCCGCGATCCGCCGGTTTGCGCGAATCGAAATCATTCGGCGATTAAAACCGAGACTCAGCAGGCCGACGCCGATTATAGACAGGACGACGGCAACGACCATAGCCATTGGCGCGATGAATGCCCGTCTTTTGAGCGTTCTGAACATGATTAGCCTCGGTTTCCTTTGAGTAAAAGAATAATGTTATTGATTCTGCGGCACGGCAGACGCAATGAGAGAGACGTCATGGTTGTTGTCACTTAATGTCATCTGCATTCGGATGCAGCGTCCTGCGCCGGAAAAGGTACATGCAGTCACATTTTCACATATTGGGATGACGTCATAGGTCTGTTTTGGGTCGAGGCAGCCGTACTCGATGTAGAATGTTCCGCCGGTAGTAAAGAGCTTGGCATACCGGTCGAGTTTTGGCGAGGTCCCATCTGCGAAGTAATATACTTCGATCCACCGGCCTGTATTGTCCAGCAGATACCTCTCGCAGGTGGCCCTGCGAACGCTCGCCTCAAATGCTTTGCTCGCGATGTGGCTGTCGAGCATGACGTCACAATAAGCGCGTCTGTAGGTTGCGTTCCAGGACTTTTGACTGTCGGAAAAGACAACACCCACGGCGACGATACAGGTTGTCACCATTGCGCAGACTATCATTAGTTCGATTAGTGTAAAGCCCGTTGTTTTAGCGTTTTTTTGCTTGCGCATATTGGCCGGAGCTCCGATATTCCAAATTAGCGCGTTACCAATGCCGACAAGCTAAGGGATTTATTGACGCCGGTGTTTTGGTTGGCCGCTCTCTCGCTTCTGGGCCATTGTGTTTTGACATTGAGCACGCTGAGATAGCTGTCAATGTCGAAATAAGATAAGGTGACGTAGTAAGTGTGATTATCTGCAACAACTTGATAATTTCCGAGCGAGGTGAAGTTTAGCGGTGGTTCCGGTACAAGAAGTTCGCAAGCGTCGGTGATGTTAATGCCAAGGCCTGTGTCATTGAGGGGGTCGTAGGTCTGGATGCCGCCGACGCCTCTCCAGCTTTCGCACAGGAGAAGTGCTGTTTGGCCGGCGGTTATCTCGATGTCTGATTTGCGAATATGAAGGGTAGAGAAATAGCGATAGCCCGATGCGCCGATGACCGCGACGGACAGGCAAACGATAAAGACCATTACCTCGACGATGGACATAGCCGGCCGTAGGCGAGATGTCGGTGTGCCTGCTCGCGACTGTGTTTGCAGCAAAAGCATATCAGGGCCTCCATTTTCGGGAATACACCCGAGTAAAGTATAAGAAACATTCCACAGAAAAGCGCATCCATCGGCACGGTGCGTTTTGGAACAGGAATCGGACGGATATTATCGGAGCAGGGAAGAAGGAATTTATTATTAACTGCCCTCTATTTTCTATCGGGAGTCGCTTAGGGCGGGGACGGTCAGGCCGGAGAGGGTCATATCGGAAGGTGGTGGGGTGTCATTGGGTGAGACATAATAGAGAATCGAGGCGTGGGGTTTGAGGTCTATGGTGAAGGAGGAAAGTTTTCCCAATGGTTTGTTTTGGGCGGGGAGCCAGGTAAAGCAGAAGGCAGAGGGTTTTTCGATGAGGTCTTTGATTTGGTAGGTTTCGGTGGCGGACTGGTCGGAGGGGTTTACGAAAAGGACGCCCCAGGCGTTTCTGTCGGGGTATTGGCGGACGGCAACGAGAATACGCTGGTCGGCGTAGGGTTTGGAGAAGAAGGGCAAGTGGGCGATGTTGTGTTTTTTTGTCGGCTGGGTGAATCGCCAGAGCTTTAGGCGGTCGGCAGGGATTTTGTCGAAGCGGTCGGAGGTGTTGACGGTTCCGCCTAAGATGCCGTCCCACAGTGCAATTGAGTAGATCTCGTCTTCGGTGAGCTCGCAGTTATATTCGCGCACGTACAGCACATCGGGATCATTGGCAAAGAGGACGTTATTGAAGTACTGGTCGGCGAAACTCTCCTGGAACATATTTCCGGTACCGCCCTGTGACCATGACCAGTGTACGTCGTTTGCGACCCGAACGGCATCGACTCGGCCTATCATAGGCGGGAAGGGTGATATGCAGCCGAGCCAGAAGGATTCGTCGCCGATTTCCTCACGGATCATATCGACGACATCAATGAAGTACCGGATGGATGTCTTGCCGGGGCGAGCGCGTTTGACTTTTGTGGAGTCGGCAAGGCCCCAGTCCATGAAGTCTGTTTTATAGTAGGTTGCGCCCCAGGAGCAGAGGGTTTTGAAAACGGTGCGGAGGTATTCGAAGGCCTCCGGATGGCTCGAATCGAGCTGAAGGACGTTGTAACCTTCTCTTTCCCAGTGGACGATTTCTTTGCCGTCCTTGTCGCGCAGGACCCAGTCGGGATGGTTTTTGTAGAGTTTGCTTCGGGTATCGACCATGAAGGGGCCTACCCAGATGCCGGGTTTGTATCCGGCTTGGCGGATCATCTCGAAGGCGGGCTTTAGGGTGTTGGGCCAGTTTTCGTTTTTGCCGAGCCAGTCGCCATAGTTGCAGTAGTCGTCGATCTGGACGGCCGTGATGGGCGTGGGTGGGTCGATTGTTTTTAGGCCTGCCAAGAAGGTTTCGAGCTTGTCGATACTGAAGTTCTTCTCGGCGTCGTACCAGGAGCACCAGTGGTATGAGGTGGGTTTGTCGAGCTTGACACTGTTGGCCTTGGCGATGTTCTTAGCAAGGTGGCGCATTGTATCGAATGGTTTCGTGCCGGTGACGAAGTGCAGATCGGGCAGTTTGAGGATGGAGGTGGGGACAGCGATGTTCTCGGTCGCGAAGCCTGCTTCGACAAACCATGTGTCGGAATCGAGCCAGCGGTCGATAAGGCCGTAGCGGTACTGGCGATTGTAAAAGGTCGTGCGCTGGAGGTAGTTGGAGTGTTTGTAGGCGGCCAGGGCCAAAGTAGTATCGTCGGGAGAAATCAATGCAAATGAGAGGTAGCTGTCGAAGGACATTGTCTCGTCGGCTGTGCGCGATTCGCGGCGGATGACGGGGTCTTTTATTTTGCGGATGCCGGACGGGCCTGCGAAGCCGATGCCCTGTTTGAAGTAGCGGTCGGCGCCGGCGACTTTGCTCTGGGCGAGTGGGTAAATCCAGTGCGGGGCAATGTTGAAACCTTTCAGCTTCGCTGATAAGACGGCGGAGTTTTTATCGTGGGAGAATTGGAGAATAAGTTCGCCTTTGATGAGGTGGTAGGTAATTTGTCCCCCCTCCGGGGCTTCTTTGACGGTGACGGATTTGGCAAAGACGGAATGGCCGTCAATGGCGGGGTAGCAGCCGGTGAGCGTTAGCGAGCCGGCCTTCAGGTCGAATGAGCCGTCGTTGCATAGGGTCCAGGTGGGTACTTTGCCGACGGCAAAAGTGGTGTTTGATATTAGCAGGGCGATTATGGAAACGATGCGGAGAAAAAGTGGTTTTGTGCAAGTCATCTTGGTCTCCTTCGTATATCCGATTATTCCATTTGGGTCGGTGATGGTTATACAGAATTGCAGCCGTAGTTGCAAGTTGCGGATTGAGATTGCCGCGCATAGCTACGTGACGTTCGCAGACAATCACGGGACGGAATTGTCGAGGATTTTGAGGATGTCCGCAGGATTGTGGACGAGTTGTTTTGCACCAGCTACTTCGATGCTGCTACGGAAAGAGAACTGAAAGGGTTCCTGTCAGAGGGTGCGTCATATTGGAACATTCTGATTTGAAACCCTGCTTTTTTGATTTCTGAAAGGACGATTTTCCAATGCGGCACGGCACGGACAGGTAGATAGGCGCGGTCTTGAATTTTGCGGGAGCCTTCATATCTTCGGGCCTGGGGGAGGGGCATATAGATAGTGTGTTTTATAAGTCTGTTTTCTTTTGATACACAGGAATACAGCCTCTTATCCACGGGGGCACACATGGTCATGACGACAAAGATAGCTGCTTTTCGCAGAATCCGAAAGACGTTTCGCAGAAGGGCCCGGCGATCCGCTGGTTCGGTGATGCAGTGGAGGCAATGTCCGTCGATAACCATGTCGAATTTGCCAAGCTCGGTGGTCTTCAGACGGCATGCATCGGCGCGCTTGAATTGTATATCGAGACCCTTTGACTGTTGGGTTGCCATGGCGATTGCGGTCTTGCTGATATCGATTCCCAGGCCGGTGAAACGCCGTTTGCAAACCCATCGCAGGATTGGGCCGGTTCCACACCCTATCTCGACGACTCTGCCGGCTTTCGGCGCCCACGGCCGGGCACAAACATCTGTGAGGAAGCGCCTGACTTGCGGGTCGATCTGAGTTTTGCGGCCGAGGAATTGGGCCCACGAGCTAATGCCGTCCCTGGCGATTTTCTGGTATGCAATTTCATGCGCTGCATAAGGCTTCTGCATGGGTGAACTCCAAAGGCAACTGAGATTATGATATACTCATCAAGAGTGTACACAGAGATATGTGTCTTATCAAGAAGCATCAACGATATTGAGCAGCGCGGTGGGGTGATGGATTAGTGTTTTTGCGCCGTTTTGGGTGAGCTCGTCAGCGGTACGGAAGCCCCAGGTTGCGCCGACGGGGTACATTTCTGAATTTACGGCGGTTTTCATGTCGGTGTTTGTGTCGCCAAGATAGAGGAAGTTTTTCGGCGGGATATTCAATTGCTTTGCGATTGCCAGCGCTGCGGCGGGGTCGGGTTTGATAGGGACGCCATCTATCGCACCACGGACGATTTCGAATTGCCGGTCGGGCAGCAACTTTTCGACCATAAGCTTTACGAAGTGGTCGGGCTTGTTGGAGAGGATAGTCATAATGATGTCGCGCTCGATGAGAGCGGTAAGCAGTTCGCCGATGTCGTGATAGGGGCGAGTGTTTTCGTGCCAGCAGCGAGCGTACTCAGCGCGGGCGAGCTCGACGCATTCTAAGATGGTATCGGGGCCGAGCTTATCTTTGGGCAGTGCGCGTTTTGCTTCGTTTTCGACGCCGTCGCCGACGAAGTATTTGTAGGCCTCGACGGGATGAGGTGGAAAGCCCATTGCCTCGAGGGTACGGTTCATTGCGTTTGCGAGGTCGGTTAGGGTGTCGAGCAGGGTGCCGTCGAGGTCGAAGAGCACAGCGCTGAAGCGCTGTGCGTGACTCGTCGCTCGCCGCCTGTCGCTCGCTGTGGGAAGCTTATCATTCATAGTCGGTTATTCGAGGATAAGCCGTTTGGTTTCGTAGGGGTGTGGGTAGGTGGTGATATAGCACTGGGGTTTTATTTGTTCGTTTTCGTTGCCGCCTTTGATAAGGAGAACGACGACGTCGATTTTCTTGCCGAGCATGTCGTCGGTGACGGGGACATAGTAAGCGCAGATGGAATCGGACGCAGGGACGGGTGTTTGCCACAGGCCGGAAGGGAAGGATATAGTCGTGAATGTGGCGATTTTGAATTTGCCGTCGATGCGGACGCCGGCACATGTTTCGTCCTGGTTGTGCCCGCCCTCGACGGGGATGGCGAGAAGGGTGTTGGGGGCGGCTTCGGTGATGGTGGTCGAGAGCCGGTACGCTTTTTTTATTGAGGCGGCTTCGCAGAGTGCTTCAGCGTCGGCGGGGACATCAACAGGATTGAGGTCGCCGAGTTTTCTGTGCGCCGGTAGTTTGTTTGGCTCGCCGGGGAAATTGACATAGAAGGGTTTTCCCGCAACGGCATCCGGTGCGGGCTTACCATCGAGAGTGGCTTTAGTGAACTTTCTGTGTCGGGCGGAGAGGGTGACCAGTTGTCTTTTGCCCGGCATACCGAGCAGATTTACAATGACAGGTTTGCCGGGGACATCCCGGACGATTTGATAATCGCAGCCGAAGACGGAGATTTCATCAACGGGCTTTGTGGTTGCCATGAGCAGGGCTGCGCGGCAGGGCGCGATGTGGACGGTGATGTGGTAGCCGGGATTGTAGCGGTACAGACCAATGACTTTTTCGGTGGGGTAGAACCGGCGAAGCTCGACATAGTCGCTGGCAGCAAGGCCTATGGATTGATTGAGGTATATGTGGTATTTCTTCTTTTGCCAGGTGAGGTTCTGCAGAGTTATGAACCGGGTGGTAGAGTCGCCGCGGGAGACGGCGTTGGGGCCGTAGTCGTCTGCGGGGAGGGCCAGGCCTTTGGTGAATAGATGGGAATATTTTTCTTGGAGGTTGTCTATGCGGGCCAGTACATGGGATTCATCGGCGCCGGGCAAGACTTTGTCGGCAGCGGTGCACAGAGATAGTGCGGACAGAGTTATAGCCAGAAACACAGCGAGCGAGACACAAACGAACGTACCATTTCTCTTTGAAATCATTTATCAAATTCTCCCAACCGGAGCATATACAGGTCAATTCTTTTTCTTTAACGGCTTTACGCTGTGACGAGTACCGTGCAACTGAAATTACCACGGCCCGCAGAGCGGGCCTCGCTATGACATATTCTCAAAACTACCCGCCGGCCGAATGGCAAGCAGCCGCATACGTTTAGGTACCTTCGCCGAAAGCGGCGAGGTATTCTACTTGCTCGGGCGTAAGCTTGTCTATGCGGATGCCCATTGATTTTAGTTTGAGCCGGCAGACCTTCTGCTCTATCTCCATGGGGACATCGTGTACGCCGACGGTGAGCTTGTTTTGGCGCTTGAGGATGTATTCTGCTTCGAACGCCTGTGTGGCAAAGCTCATGTCCATAACGGAGGCGGGATGGCCTTCTGCGGCAGCGAGGTTAATTAGGCGGCCTTCTGCGAGCAGGTGAATTCTTCTTCCGTTTTTTAGGACGTATTCATCGACGTGGTTGCGGACGTTTCTGTTTACCTTTTTGCTCAGTTTTTTGAGGGCCGGAATGTCGATTTCGACGTTGAAATGGCCCGAGTTTGCAACGACGGCGCGGTCTTTCATAACACGGAAGTGTTCGCCGCGGATGACGTTCTTGTCGCCGGTGAGGGTAACGAAGAGGTCGCCGATTTTTGCAGCTTCTGCCATCGGCATGACCTGGAATCCGTCCATGGCAGCCTCGATAGCTTTAATGTGGTCAACTTCAGTGACGATGATGATAGCACCCATTCCGCGAGCGCGCATAGCAAAGCCCCTGCCACACCAGCCGTAGCCGGCGACGACGACTTTTTTGCCTGCCAGAAGTAAGTCTGTTGCTCGGATGATGCCATCGACGGTCGATTGGCCTGTGCCGTAGCGGTTGTCAAAGAGGTGCTTGCTGGCGGCGTCGTTGACGGCGATGACCGGGAATTTGAGCTTACCCTGGTTGGCCAGGGCACGAAGGCGGATGACGCCGGTGGTGGTCTCTTCCATAGACGCGATGATTCGTGGTGCGTCTTTTTTCCTGCGGGTATGCAGCTCGGTTACGAGGTCGGCGCCGTCGTCGAAGGTAATGACAGGCTTGTGGTCGATGGCGGCCAATATGTGTTTGTAGTATGTTGCACGGTTTTCGCCGCAGATTGCGAAAACGGATATTTTGAAGTCTTTAACGAGCGAGGCGGCGACATCGTCCTGAGTGCTGAGTGGGTTCGAGGCGCAGAGGACGACATTTGCGCCGCCGGCCTTGAGGGTTCTTGCAAGGTTTGCGGTTTCTGCGGTTATGTGGAGACAGGCGGAGACGTTTTTGCCCCTGAGGGGTTTTTGTTTTTTGAACCGTTCGCGGATGGATGCGAGGACGGGCATGTCATTATCGGCCCAGAGGATCCGTTTTTTGCCTTTTGGAGCGAGTTTGAAATCGGCAACATCGGCCTTCATATACAATCCCTTTCAAAATAGTCTGCAAGGGGGTGAGTATATAAGGCCGTGGTGAGATTTTCAAGATTTTTGTTGTTTATGAGCAGCAGAAAGGCAGGTGCCCGCATTTGAGATGTGGGCACCTGTTGAGATTCAATCGATTGGTATTCGAGAACTACTCCTCTATCCAGAGCCAGTCGAGGGCGAGTCTGAGCATTTCGGTCTCATCGACGGTACCGTCACCATTTAGGTCGGTATCGCCGGAAGAGCCGGCTTCGCCAGGCGTTCTATCGGCTCAAAGCGCCGGAAGCCGACAGAAGTCACTTGGTTTGTCTGAGGGCAAGTTCGGCTGAGAGGCGTTTGCCTGAGGGGCACAGGCAGGTTGCCTGCAGGATGTAGCTTTGGCTTTGTGGCTGGTCGATGGGCAGCTCAAAGTGGTAGGCCCTGAGAAAATCCTGCCAGTAGTCGTTGTTTTTTTCGGGGTCTGTGAGGTCAATATCCGGCCAGATGGTCACCCTTTTTCCCCTGGGCTCTGCGGAGCGTTGGGCATATTCGTACAGCTCAAAGCGGAAGCTGCCGGGAGCTTTTATCTGGGAGGAGAACGAATCGAGCAGGGCGACATAGACATCTATTACCGAATTCTCGCCTGCCCGGCCGGCGACGAGAAACTCGGTAAGCGGCAGGATATCTATGGCAACCGGTGCGTAATGGGCGCAGACGGGGATATTCAGTGTATCGTCCCGGGACAGGGTTTCTGCAATCGGCGGTGAAGGTCGGCAGCCGGTGTAAAGCAGCAGTAAAAGGACAAAGGCGGCTTTGGTTATGGCAGCAATGGCGTTCATATTAGCTATTTCGGCTTTGGGTTTGTTTGGGCTTGAATTGGGTTCGTTTTGGGTTTGAATTGGGTTCGTTTTTTTGCAGCCGAAGGGGCTATTTTTCTCGTAATCTCTTTTATTGTATAGGGTTAGGTTCATATTTTGCCTATTTTAACATTGGGTTTGTTTGGGTTTGTTTTTTTGCGGCATTTTCCAAGAAATTTTCTGTAAGTCCTTTTTGCGCAT
>JAUVYV010000087.1 GCA_030602885.1 Phycisphaerales bacterium | reverse complement strand
TTGACAGCCTGGGGGATACGAACTATCGAGGTCCCCCGATCGAGTCAAATTAGGAGAAGTATACGCTCAAGAGTAACATTTTCTCCGCTCGATGTCAATATCGGCAGTCAGCTGGCGCTGCTTGAGATGTTTTTTTGAGCGACTCCGGGAGTACTACCCGAATGGATGGCGATTTCAAGCCAGGCCATACGTATACCGTAGAGCTCGTCAGTAGCCGCTCCGTGCGTTTTTACTTGTCGTCGGTCAGCAGACCACCGGCGATGCCTTTTGAGCCGGTCAGCAGACCACCGGCGATTGGTTTTATGCTGGCGGAGGGTGGGTAACGAGCGACTTACATCACAGAAGATATCCCAGGAAGCCCACAGGTGATGTAAGTGCCTGAAAAGTCGTGTCCGGTCGAGAGGGTGACTGCTCACAGTTTTACTGTGAGGAGTGGTGAATCGGCCGGTTTAAAGTTTTTTGAGATGGTTTCCTTCCCTCAGCTCAATAGTACCCTCTTCCATATCAGCGATAAGCCAAGGAAAGAGAGGAGTCTGAGGGGAGGAAACCTTCGGCAAAACTGCACACGACTTTACGGCAAGCTCGCCCTTTCCCCTGGCCAGTTGTGCGTATGCCCCATCGAAAAAGAAGCGCGAGTCTGTAATCGTACGTGGACTGTTGTTTTTTCAGACAAGTTTGGTCGTTTCAAACTTGTGGTGGTTTTCGTTGCCTACAAGATTTTTACGTCGTTTAAAAATCTAAAGAAAACCACTCACCGGTTCGAGATAGACCTTAGGCTATCGAAGGAAATTTGTACCCTGGACAAATTTCAGTATGTATTTTTTTGTCTTTTTTAAGGTACGGTAGCTTGGATGGCGAGCGTCTTAATCTTTTTTTTTCGTAGGACTGATTCCAGGCATTGTGGTTGATGTTTGACATTCGGCTCAGAAAAAAAAAGTAGCGAGTCTCCAAGCGACGGGAAAGTCGCACGGGCAACGGCGGCGGCCGAGGAACCGAGGCCGGGGCCACAAAAAAAGAAAAAAAAAAAACAACAGCGTATGCGTCGTATTCTTGCGGGTGGGTGGGTGGGGATTTTTTTTCCCTTCGGATGGTCTGTGGTTTGTGTTGCGATTGTTCCTGCGGATTTACAGCCGCTACCGTACGGCCGATAGGCCGGACGGCGGCTTCTCGAATCGTATTGAGCCGGACGTTTTTTTCCCTCGGATGTTGACCAGGCCGGTTATCTTTTTCCCTCTGGCCGGTTGTGGGCCGGCTATCTTTTTCTCTCTGGCCGGTTGTGGGCCGGCTATCTTTTTCTCTCTGGCCGGTTCTGGGCCGGTTTTCTTTTTCCTTTTGGCCGGTAGTGGGCCGGCTGTGTACCCGGCTTTGGCCGTGTGTTCTGTTCTGTGTTTGAGCCGGCTCTTGGCCGAGTGTCTTTTACGTCATGGCCGAGTTTGAGCCGGCTTTAGGCCGGCTGCTGTTTTTTCGCTTTGATTTTCGTTTGATGTGTGTTTGACGGACGCTGCACTTTATCGGCTTTTTCACCTGGATTTTTGCTCGATGTCACGGTGTCGAGAGCCAATGCTCTGCAAACGCTTTGAGTTCAGTCATGCTTATTTCACCGTCCCAGGTGTATGGCTGTTCGTACAGCGCATCGTAGTTGGTGTTCGGGTCATGAACAGAATCCAGCCAGTGATCGGCGAAAAGGGCGAGGTCGTAGAAGTCGACCTTGTCATCAACGTTGAAGTCGCCGAAGGTTTCAGGGGGGGCAAGGTCGGGATGCGTTTGTTCGGGCATATAGAGCACGGTGTACGTATTCTGCCACTGGTCCTGATAGTAACCGTGGAAGTTGGGATCGACACTCACGACAAACCAGTCGCTTCGAAATATCACGGACAGGTTGTCAGGGGATTTTTCCACAAGGGTCATGGCAAGGGGTATTTTCGAATGCACAACATTCTCGCGGTCCACTGCCCTCAAGATGACGGTGGTGGTTGCAGTGTCGCCGTAGAAGGGTTCGGGCAGGGTCAAATCGGCCCAGAAGGCGTATGGGTATAAACCGGAAAGCATCTCGATTATGTCGTTGGGGTCGTTTGGTTCGGCTATCCAGTAACCAGGCAAACCCTGTCCGGGTTCGAGGGGGAAGTAGACCCAGCCAATATCAGGGTCCCATTTTAGCTGTGTAAGGTCGAGGGCATTCAGTGTTACGCCGGACACAGTGACATAAGTCATTACTGAGCGTTTCGTGTCGGGTGTCACTCGCGGGTAATCAGACGATGCGACCTTGGGGGCCGGAGGTCTATACAGGGACATATCAAATATACTGGCTAAATGCTCAATGGTATTGGGGTCGGGAGACTGAATCACCGTGGAGCCTGAGCTTAATCGGCCTTTGCCCTGGATTGAAACATCGTAGACGCCCTGTCCCTCGGGCCACCAGAAATTTTGGTACTGTAACCTGAGATAGTTGCACCAACCGTAAATCGGCTGTATGGGGGGAACTCTTCCAGGAACTTTTATCTTGAGCTGCACAACTGTGTCAACGATGTCGTTATAGCTTCCGCCAGGCCCGGGCCATTCGTATCCAAAATCAAGCGGGGCGGTAGGATTGAAAGTTCCTTCGGGATCGCCCAGGCCGGCATATACGCCAAGTAAGCCGTACTCATTTGTTCTACCGTGAAGAACGCCGTCATAGATACTGGAACCGGCTTCGGGGATTACCCTGAGGAAACCATATTTTTTACCATTCGGCGCCGTTTCTTCCCAGAGGTCACGGTCATAAACTGGGCTCCAATGGTCGGCAACCTCGATGTCGATGCGTATCTCTTTTTGCTCAAGTCGTTCATTGGATTCATCGAGCAGCTCGAGGACGAATCCGTGGGCAACGCCACAAATGTCCCTGCCTTCAGTGTCGCTGCTGACTGCCCATTTGTCGGGCAGGCGTGCATCAGTTTCCGGGGGTATGCTGATCAAGTGAGCTCTCCAGCCATAAACTTCATATCGTTCAGGTGACTGGGGGTCCCCACATCCCTCGTAGAACAGGGCGGCCAGGCAGGCAATGACACAGAGTCTCCATTTGAATTTTGGTTTTTTGCTCTTTTTCATGGTCGGTTCTCCTAACTATACTTTTTTGGTCTACATTTACAAAATCGCACCACTAAAACCATTGTAGCAGACTTCGCAGAGTTGTCAAGGGAAAAATGCAGCGGCCGGCGTGGTCACAGTTAGGAGAGTGAGGTGTACCGGCCGCCACTCGCTGAAACTCATCGCCGGCGATTGTAGCAGCCGGACCAGGGGGGTCAAGAGGATAACATCTTGTTACGAATGTCACGCAGTCGCTGTACTCGCCAGCGATCGGATTCGGTTCTACCGTGAAGCCAGTTGCTTGTGGAGAGGAACCAGGTAATACATTCGTTGATCTGTTTCTCAGTGGCGATTTGTTCACCGGCGATAGTTCCGTCAGCAAATGCCCTGACTTTTGGCCTACGGAAACGATCAGTAATGCTGCGGATACCCCACCATAGCAGCGCAACAATAATTACGAGCCCTTGTACCATACCAATTACCTTTTGCTTTTTGCTTTTTTTTTGCGGGTCTTTCTCTGTTCTTTGGTTTGCTTTGCTTGGCCTTTGGATTTTCGCCTGGGTGCGCTTCTTTTTTTCATCAATGCAGAATCCTTAAAAAATATTTTCTGCTTGAACCACCCTTGATTTGCCGATATGATGAGAGTGGTTTGTACTTAACCCAGATTATCGACAGTTTCCCCCCCAGCTGTCCAGTCAATCTGGGTTTTTTTTTGGGGATTTTTCTGCTGGATTTTTTCGCGGCTGAACGAGAATGGGCCTATGACGAGCTCGTCGGAGTTCAGCCGCGGGCCTTCTCGAAGAGTTCGATGTTGTGCTTCTTGCCCTGGGGCTTCGAAGAGGTCCGGACGTAGCCGCGGTCTGCATAGAATTCAGCCGGATTACCGGCTGCCTGGTCCATCTTGGATCGGACGTGCTGCGGGTCCTGGAGCTCGAGCATTTTGGATCCGATTCCCCGGTGTCTGAACGTGCCGGCAACAAGAAGATGGATGAGAACACTCTTGTGGGTCTTT
>JAUVYV010000112.1 GCA_030602885.1 Phycisphaerales bacterium | reverse complement strand
GCGAATACAACTGCCTGCCAAACGGGACCAGGAACGTAAGACTTCGCTCAGCCTCCGCCTGGCCTGTCGCATTGACACCCCACGACTCGAAGTCGCAAATCAATATCCCACATGCCAACAGGTCTAAACCATTCATGGAAGTGACACCCGCGCCCTTGTAGAGCACTTCCACTTTGCTTAACAGCGCTGGAATATCTACGAATGGACATTGCAGGACCTCAGTTGTCTGTGTAAACTTTATTGTGAGCAGCAAATGCGACAACGGTGACACCGGTAAATCCCATGTAGGGCTTTCGCCGGCTGTCATATCTTCATTTTGAACAACTACACTATGCGTAAACATCTAACATCACCTCCTTTTTACCAGCCGGCTGCTGGTTGAGTTACAGGCTGCGAGAACGTTGGCACTCCACCGCCTCCACCACGAGCATCGGCAGTTTGCATCATTATTCTGTCAATGGCAGCCACTCTTTCCAGGTTTCTCGGATCACGCGTCGCATACCTCGGCGGTAATGTCCCCTGTGCGATCGCTTCTCTGAACGGCCCGAATCCGACACGATAGTCACCCTCTGCGGCCGCAACTGCGATCGGCCACATCTGCACACCCTTAGTCAGCGTCTTGTTCTTCCACTTGACGCTGCCTGCCTTACGAACACCCTCCGGGAACCTCCCCGCTGCATGCGCAGCTTGCAGTCCCTGAAACCAAGCCGGTGCACCAGCGATTGTCGCTTCCGCCCAGTCCCTCGCAGGATTCTGTACTCCGAACGTATAGGCAGGCGTTGCAACGCGCACACCTTCCACCCACCTTCTCACAATTTGATCGATTGGCTTTATCTTGATCATGAGATAAGCCCTCCAAAACAAACAACTTATTTTTCATTGCCCCAGGCCATCGCATGGCCTACGAGGTTTTTTTATCAGCGAGCGTGCGGCCAGAGCGAGTCTCCACCACCGCGATCGACCGACGGCCGCAGCCCGCTGTTACATACATTCAACTACCTTTGCTGAACTCAAGCGTCAAGTAAATTTTTCATAAACTTCTGGACTATTTTTCATGCTGTAGGCTTAGCAACGTTGGCGACCTGCGTATTCCGAAACCCAGGTATCTCACCTCAGCGTTTGCCCACAAATATACCTCGAATCTGCCTGGAACACCGAACACCTCCCACCACAACATTCCGAAATTCCATTCATCTTCATTTTTTCGCGCAACACCAGAACCTCTAAGCTCAAACATCAGAAAATCTCCAATCGGCGGGCCCTGCTCATACATCCATTCGTTCTCAGCTGCTATGAACACCGAACGCCCCCACCACAATCGTTCCCGATATCTCATTATGATATCGTATGGCCAAAGAACCCTGCTAGCCCAGTGCAGGCCCAAAAACTTTTGCTGCCAGATGACATGTTCTCTATCAAATCGCCCCACAGTCGCACCGACCGCACGCCAATAACGGCCGTACTTCGCCCACAACTTATATAGGTGAAACTTCATGAACTCCTCCACCATTCTACGTTCGGGCGGCCTCGCCGTTGGGATTCCGTCGAAATAGCCAAAGGTATGGGTCCCCAATCTCGCCAGGTAATGCAGGTAAGCTAATTGCACATCTTCTGGGATACCCAACACGAACCCGATCTCTTTAGGCAATAAGAAAGGTTCCCGGTCCGTCCACTTCAGCGATCGGAACTGTCCGATATAGAATCCACTGATCAGTTTTGCCTGGTAAATTCTCATTCGAACATTGTACTCGATTCGGTCGAAATTTTCGCAAACACAGGCAAAAATTTCTAATCTGATAAAGGCTCAAAATTATCGAAAATTGACCTGTATTCGCGACTTTCCGCCTGGCGTATTCGATGTCCCCTGTGAAAAACTTGAGGAGCTCCTCGAGGATCCTTAAATCGTTGACCCTGGGATTCGCCTTGCCGGCACGAGGCCGTCAAGGCTCTCGAACCGCCGTCTCTACGAGCCGGCTCGTGATGTCTTACTCGAGCGCCGCTTCGACACTTTATTCTGCAATGATGAACCGCCTGCTTTTAGTCCCGTAACTTTGGGGCTGCCGCCCCTTGCCCCCGCTGAGCCCGCCGGTATTGTCGTCGCAGAACGTTTTCGTCCCTAAGAACGAAAAAGCGATAACGACCGGCGGGCTAAGTTTTACAACGACAACTACGCCGGCTGGCGCCGGCTCCGTTGTCGTTTTTCCGCTTCGTGACATCCTTCTGCCTTCGACCACTTCGCTTCGCTCAGCATAATGAAGCGCACGCAAATCGGAAGCGCTCCGGCAAGGCCTCCGCTAACCAATCGACTTCGTCGATGGATTCGTGGAAGCATCCCTGCAAGCTGAGTTTCAGAATTACGAATCGCCGCTGCGCGGTGTCTTCCTCTTGCGTGCTTTAAGACCAGTTTTACAGTCGGGGTACGGCTGTGTTACTTGTGCGGCTAAAAGCCGCCCCGTCCCCCACCCGTACCCCGATTCGGTTGGCCGGCCCACCGAATCCCTGAGATTATGTGCACTAACGACAATTTCGCTTGTGGCGAAATGTGCACAGAATCTCAACGATAAGGTGGTCGAAACGACAAGAGAGTTAAAACGGCCACCGCCCCTGGCAGGTGTCCGCCCGCGGCTTCGCTTCGCTGCGCCGCCTGGC
>JAUVYV010000057.1 GCA_030602885.1 Phycisphaerales bacterium | reverse complement strand
TGGCGAAGGTGCGCTTACCTCTCTGGCTTCGCCGCTCCCGGAATGGTGAGCCCTTCGAATGGCATAGTTGACATTGGCTACACAATCATCGAAGGTCAAAAAATCTGGTGGGAAGCACACATCATCAGGGCCGATGGCAGGGTCAGCACGAAGTTCAGATGTGATCCTGTAATCGCAGTCGCATAGGTAGAGACAAAGTCATGAGTCTTGTTTGTGCATGGCATGGTGAGATTGCGGATATCCCCACAGGCTGGCATTTGTGTGACGGTCAAGAGGGTACGGTCGACCTCCGCGATCTCTTTATAATTGGTGCCGGTGGACTCTATGGTCCAGGTGCTACCGGGGGAGCTGTTACGCATACCCACACATTCACAGCAGCAGGACATGATCACGATATGGTCGGTGGTGATGAGGTAGCCGCGGGTCCAGACTTTGACGAAACAGTAACCTCCGAAATTGTAACCGGCACAACAGACCCCGCGTCAAGCCTGGGTCCGTATTATGCCCTGGCTTGGATTGAGAAACTCTGAGGGACGCTATGAAGAACATGGTCTGGTGGTGGCACGGTGCTATTGGGACCATCCCGGCCGGCTGGTCTTTGTGTAACGGTCTAAACGGCACGCCGAACCTTATAGGCCGGTTCGTCATCGGTGCCGGCTCAACTTACAACCCAGGGGACACAGGACCTGCCCTGCCGTTCCACATCCACTCATTCACAGGTGACGGTCATGACCATGACATCATCGGCACAGATGAGCTTGACGCAGGTACCGACTTAGCTAGAGAACTCGACAGCCGAAACGTAACCGGCAACACCTTTATCGCAGGGCTGCCTCCGTTCTATGCCCTGTATCCAATTATGAAATTACCGTAAGGAGTTAACATGCAAGTAGTAATCACAATTCGCAAAGAGGTCCCGGACCGAGACGAAGCTCGAGCAGCATACAACCACGTCAAGGAATCACTCGCAGACCATGACGATCTGAAAATTACGGGACACTGTACGAATCACTTCGAGGACGAGGAGTAACCGTTATGAAAGCAATCTGGACATACATTAGGCACAATCGAGGTTTTCTAATCAGTGCAACGCTTTGCAGCATTGTTCTGGTCTGGGTTTACGCCTGTCAGTCCGAGGTACGGTCCATCGTTAATCCTGAACGCCTGGTCAACAGAGACGAGCTCACAGCTGAGGTCGAATCCTTTCTTTCCGAAGCCGAGCTCAAATTCAAGGACCTCGACAGACAGGATGAGTTCAAGGCCGCCATCTTCAATGCTGCTATCGACTATGCCCAGGGCAAAACCGTAAACCCGATCGCTCTTTTCGTTACGCTCGGCGGAATCCTCGGAGTTGGTGCCGTCATCGACAACCAACGCAAAGATGTTCGAATCAAGACGATGAAAAACAACCAGCTGAACCACAATCGGCTCAACTAAAATCCGAAAATTTTCCGGTGAAAAACCCGGTACAAACACAACAAAATAGGAGATGAAAAATGGGTAAAGCAAAATCAAAATCCGCACAAAGTAGGAAACGTCCGAGCTCGACAGAGCGTAAGTCCAAGGTGAAACCACCCGCACAACCACGGATGAAAAACATAATTCGAAGATAATCCATTCGACTGTTGAAATTAGCGTAGCTCATAAAATCCAGTCTCCAGGATTTTTACTGTCGAGCCAGCCTGGCGGTTTCCAGGCATTGTCCATCTGCCGATAGCAGGTATCGCACAGCCACGTCACCAACAACGGAAAGAAATATTGCTTATGCCGCATCTTCAAATTCGCCACACGTCCACACTGTTGGCAATGCTCCGGTTTTTGAATTGTCCCTACCCTCAATGCCTCCTCTGCAATCCGCCGACATTCTTCCCTGATTGACTTTGCCATATACTTGTTATACTCTGCCAGACCATGAGCAGCATCAGAAATTCGTTAGAGATTGTCCCTGCAACGGTAAGCGACTACCTTGACCTGGCCTGTTATCATTATGCCACTCACCTGATTCGACCAATGACTCAAATTTACAAAATCAGACCACAGCAAAAATTCAGATCTAACTTTCCCGACCCAATCGCCGTAATCGTTTTTCGCTCACCGATACCAGACCTGCTCGCACGACATCGAGCGACAAAAGGATACTTCAGACGACCAGGGACCGTCTCTGCTCGATTGAAATTAGTGAACGCTAAAATCCAGTACGCAGCACGTCTCATCGTGGACCCGAGATTTCGCAAGTTAGGCCTGGCAACTTGGCTGCAAGAAGAATCGCTGAGCTATCAGACCGTGCCCATCATCGAAACACTCACACCTATCGACTGGACAAACAAGATTCCGCTGCGAGCCGGCTTCAAGATGTATCAGAACCCCGCCCCTGTCTGGTATCGCCGATTCACAGCTGCACTTTACTCTATCGGCCTGACTACCGATTCCCTGTCATGCCCCTCTGCCGTCCAGTGCAGGATTGAGACACTTTACGCCGACCAGGCCAAGTTCATCGAGCACGAATTCCGGCAATTCCTATCCAGATTCCGAGGTCACCACGATATGCCCCCTGGTATCGACCGCACCAAATACGCCCTGAGCAAATGTCCCTACCCTGAAGCGTACTTCATCTGGTTTAATCCACGAGTCCACATCGACCTCGAAAAACCCGAAAATTTTCCGGTGAAAAACCCGATAGAGACAAAACAAAATCAACACAAAGATAAAAAACAAATCACCGACAAAGAATAAAACAAATCAGAATATGGTACAGTCAGCGTTTATAATTCAACCCAAAATTCAAAATACAATCCTCGAATATGGTACAGTTAGCGTTTATAGTTCATCCCAAAGTTTATTACACAATCCTCAAATATGGCACAATCCGCCAATCATCCTAGCCTGACAAACAAAGAACCTTAGCTCAGGGAATAAGAGCGTATCGAAAAAGTCGGGACACCCCATCGCCATCGTAACAAAGAACCTCAGCTCAGGGAATTAGAGCGTATCGAAAGCCAAAAAAAAAATCCAACCATCCAATAGCAGCACAGCCCCCCTCTCTATCAGTCGGGGCTCACCGCCCCGATTTGCGCTGTTCGATACCTGTCGCCTGGAATCATCCTGCCTTGAGCGCGGTCGCTGGGAAACTTCGACTTCGCCCATATATGAGCAAGAGGCGACGCTCTTAGTAGCTCGCCGGGGTCCTGGGCCGGGCATCCCTGCCCGGCCCTGCCCGGCTTCGTTTTGCATGCGGGTGGGGGTCGGGCGGGCATCGTGCCCGCCCTGTTGGGCGCCCCCCCCCGCAATCAACGACAATCAATCGGAGTCCGAACATGCTTTTTTCGCCGATAGATTAGCTGACCTCGCATGTGCGTCTTGTAAAAACTACAAGACGGGGGGGCTTCGAAGGCGCGAGATGTGTGGGTCTTATCCACAGCATTCAACCCTAAGCCGCTGACCGCACAGGGTGCGGTGTTGAATCGCAAGGGGCTTGCGATGTTTTAAAGACACTGCCCACGGGACGCGGTTGTGTCCAGGGCTTGCAAAAGAAAGACCCTTTTGCCGCCCCGTCCCCCACCCGGTCCCCTGGGGTTAACGGCCGGCCGGTAACCCCACCCATCACCGCAATTGAAAAGTCGTTGCGGCGATGCGTAGATTGAATCGCACGGTGCGTGCGATAGTTATTCTTACAGGGGGACGGCTTGTTGCACTGTGCACGTCCCCCTCCCTGCTCAGAGCAGCAAATCCGTGCCGGCATCGTGCCGGCACTTGCTTTGCGGGCTCCTCGCAGGAAATCACCGTCCCTGCCTGGCAGCAGGGACGGGAAGCACGCTCAGAGCTCGCTCTGTGCGTTTAACTCCACCCACCCACCCCGCACTATCACCCAAATCAATCTGGCGAGGGGGGATAGTGCTCCAAGGTGGGTTCATAAGCCAACGTAGAGCAGCTGTATTGACCTCCTGTTGGCTTGGAGTTGTTCTCGTGTTGATGGTCATAAGTTCATTTTTGTGTAAAGGTGAACATAGAATCCGGATGGACCATCCTAACAGGTTCATATATTTACTTTCACTTTGTACTTGACAACAGGTTCACTAACCCTGTACTTTGATATCCAATTACATTCATTTACCGAAAGGAGTAAAAAGCCTATGAGAATCCTTCGCCTTATTCACGAAGCCAAGCACCTCATTGACCACGCACACGGTTGCTCACACCGGGGCTTCCAGGAAGATGCTAAAATCTTTCTGGTCGAACTCCTGGTGCTCCTCGTTATGAATCTCGACATCGAGGCAACCGACTCCAAAACCAAACAAACTACTCAATGCCAGAAAGGAGATGGACCATGAGAAAAAAAGCCGTGGAAACACTCACCATCGAGGAGTGTGAGAAATTGTTACAGCTGTTTCCAAAATACTCGCTTCAGTACGATGGAAAACGCCGGGCTATACGAGACTACTGCATGTGCCTGGTCATGCTCGATGCAGGACTTCGAGTCGGTGAGGTTATCGCCCTGCCACGGGGTGCCCTGTCATTTCTCAATAAGCCGGTAGAGAATATCCAGATTACAAAGGACGTAGCGAAGAAAGGAGCTGCACGTCATATCCCTGTAACGATGCGACTCCAGGAATCGCTTGAGGTCATGCAGCTCAACATCTGGATCCCCGACAAACGTGACCAGGAGCAAACAGCTTTCTACAACCTGGGCAATAGACATCCCCTGACAAAGCAGGCAGTCGGCAGGATTATAAAAGGGGCCGGCTGGCGTGCGCTTCGAAGAGACATTCACCCGCACATCTTGCGACACACGTTTGCAACGTTACTTATGAAAACCACGAACAGTCGAGTCGTCCAGGACCTCCTGGGACATAAAAATCTGTCGAGCACTCAGATTTACTGCCATCCGGATCAGCAGGACCTGAAATCAGCCATCGACAGTTTGCCTGGCAGCGCTCCAGGAGCGCAAAAGAAAAAATAATATTTACTGTTGACGATGTGCAGCACATACCGATAATGCGTAATGCAGTTGCTCCGCTGGAGAGCGACAACTGTGCTCTATGCTGTCGAGCAGGGACGTGGGAACTCGGCGATTTCATGGTCTTATTTCCGAGTTCCCACCCCTCGACTCTGCTCAACAGACAGAGCCGAAAAACTCACTGTTTTTGGCTTTCACGGGACGCCGGCTCATTGGTCCCACTTGATGCCCTCCGATGAGCCGGCCCTTTTTTGTCGTAAGTCGAGGTAAACTGAGGGCTTGTGAATGGATTCACGGGAAGCCGATTTAGGATCCTCCCAAACTGGATTTTTAGGCTCTGAATCAGCCCCTTTAGTTCATACATTAGAAACAACTCGACACTCGCCATTACAACCAAACCAGAGAAGCTCTAGAGCCAAATCACAGGTTTCAAGACAAGCCTCTGCCGTGGAGCTCTACAAGTACCTCGAATATTACCCTGATTCCGACAAGCTTACTGCGCTCAAACGGTGCCGAAAAATCGGCTACTTTGTACGTCATAAAGAGACCGGCCGGGTTCGACTTGCCCTGAATAATTGTAAGCTCCGATGGTGTGCCCTGTGTGGCTCAGCGAAAGTCAGCTGGATCACATTCACAGTTTCAGGGTGGCTTGCGAATCGGCACCGACCCAAATTCGCAACATTCACACTAAAGCACACAGACGAGGACCTCGGTTTTCAAATTCAGCAGCTGTACCGATTTTTCGTTAATCTGAGAAAATTAGCAGGGTTCAGATCTAAAGTTCGCGGAGGAATCTGGTTTTTCCAGATAAAGTTATCCGTGAATGACGGACTCTGGCACAACCATCTACACTGCGTTATTGACTCAAGCTACTTTCCCCAGGGGGAGCTGAGCAGTTTCTGGTCCAGAATTACCGAAGGAAGCACGGTAGTGGATATCCGAATCATCCAGGACCCGGATAAAGCAGCAAACGAAGTCGCAAGGTATGCCGCATGTCCCTGCGACTTATCGAAAAATTCGCTCGAACAAAACCGCGAGATATATCACGCACTACATAGCCGCCGAATTTGCGGGGCCTGGGGGACCGCAAAGGGTGTGCAGCTGAAACCGCCGAAAGATGAGCAGCCGGACCTCTGGGAAAACGTAGGCTCGAGATCTGTTGTGGTCGAGCTCCGCAATTCGGATCCGTGCGCTCGAGCAATCTACCAGGCATACGTGCAGCACACCTATCTTGAACCCGATGTCAACTGCCGGTCCTTCGATAATTGGCTGGATGATGACTTCCAAAACTACCTTGCAGAAAAGGAGAGCAGCTGGTAGGGTCCGGACCTATGGGACAAAGACTCGCAGACGACATAATCGAAGCCGGTGCTGCTTGCACCGCGTGCGAAAACGCACTGTGGGGAATCGGCAAAACCCCGAAAAATGTTTACGCTCATTTTTCCGGCATGGAACGGTGCCCTGGTGTTGACTGGGACGTTCACGCACTGCCTCCAAACAACCACACTTTCAAGCTCGAACAGATTGACGGATTTCCCTGCCGATGGAGATACCGTGGGACAATGAATTGGGGTGTCAACTGGCGAATCAATATTCCGATCATCGGCAATTCTTCAATTACCCTGGGACACATCGGATTCACTGTCTACTTTCAGTGCATCCCGGACCCACCGAATCTGTGCGAGGCAACATTCGCGAACCAAAACGTATGCGGCGGATTGATACTTGCCTCCGGAGGCTTTTGCTGGATCGAGTGGAAGCAAATCGCTATCGACCTTGCAAAAGGTCTAAATCTTACACTTGCCCCGACACTATTCTACGAAGTATTTCAGACCGGACTCATGGAAGTGGTCTATAAATTTACCGACAAGGTTCGAGGTATCAATGTTAAGCACCGACTTGAATTATAGGGTACTTTGGTAGGGACATGAACCGTCCAACGCAGCACAGCTCATCCTCGCAATCTTTTTTTGTTGACTTCCCCTGGTAAAAGTGGTATTTTGTAATTTGTTGTTTTGTTAGCAATCTTCTCAGCTCCGAGCCGGACCTGGCCAGGTACAGGTCTGGCTCTTTTTTTTGCCGTGAAAGGAGGTGATATCTATGAACGGTAAAATTTTAAGAACAGGCACACACCACATCAGGCAAGCACAGGATGAATTCGTTAGCCAACTCCCAAGCTGGATGCACTTCGCCGCACGTTTCCTGCTCGTTAAGTATGGTGACCTTGTGACGGACGCCAGAGGTTCGATGGCTGGTAACGTCCACGCTCGAAACCGATTCGGTAACTACATTAGAGCCAGGACAAAACCCGTTAATCCTAAATCCGCTCGTCAGTCCGCCGCACGAATCGCAGTCATGATGTTAGCTGAGCAATGGAGAGAGTCCCCCATGACAGATGCTTTCAGGTTAGCCTGGGAGACTTACGCCGGCTCAGTCGATTGGAAAAATAAGCTCGGTGAAACCGTATCGCTAACTGGGTTCAACCATTTCGTCAGAAGCAACGCTGCCCTGATCGCAATCGACGGTACTATCTTGACCGACGGACCTACCGACCTCGGCCTGCCTGCCGGCGATCCAAACATGGTGGTCTCTAATTGCAGCGAAGCAACTCAGACATTCGACCTTGCTTTTGATGATGGCTTTGATTGGTGCGAAGAACCCGGAGGTTACATGGTAATGTTTCAAGGGGAACCCCAGAATGCAACCAGGAATTTCTTCAACGGCCCGTGGCGAAGGTGCGCTTACCTCTCTGGCTTCGCCGCTCCCGGAATGGTGAGCCCTTCGAATGGCATAGTTGACATTGGCTACACAATCATCGAAGGTCAAAAAATCTGGTGGGAAGCACACATCATCAGGGCCGATGGCAGG
>JAUVYV010000039.1 GCA_030602885.1 Phycisphaerales bacterium | reverse complement strand
GTTCTACCCAGACCTCAAACCGGGGACCCAATTCGAACTCGAAGCTTGCCCGCCTTTCCCTTGGCGGGCGCAGTTTACCCGCCTCCGGCGGGACCCCGGACTCCGATCCAGGGCCCAGTTCGACCCCGCCACTGGCCGTTTCCCCCCCGTCTCTGCGAAAAAAAGGTGCCTGTCCCACTCCGGCACTCTTTTACTTTTCTTGAAGAAATTGTTTGCCGGGGATGATTTATTCGCTAGAATACAGGGTTTCCCGCTATATGCAGGAGTCTTTATGAAGAGTTTTATGGCGAAAAATGCAGATGTTGAGCAGAAGTGGTGGGTTATCGACGCCGAAGGGGCCGTTCTGGGCCGAATGGCCGCCAAGGTCGCACCTATACTTATGGGTAAGACAAAGCCGACCTATACGCCGCACGTTGATACCGGCGATTACGTGGTCGTAGTCAACGCCGCCAAAATCAGGGTCACCGGCAAAAAGGCAGAGCAGAAAGAGTACGACCACTATACCCATTTTGTCGGCGGCCACAAATTCGTCAGCTTTGCCGATATGATGGCGAGAAAGCCGGAGAAGGTTATTGAGCTGGCCGTAAAGCGAATGCTGCCCAAGAACAAATTAGGCAGGAAGATGCTCAAGAAATTGAAGGTTTATCGTGGGCCGCAACACGAGCACCAGGCCCAGCAACCTGAAAAAATCGAACTGTTTTAGGAAAGATAGCAGATTATGATGATAGCTGATGATACCTCTGCCGGTGCATCGGCCGCTCAGACAGCGGCCAGGAAGAAAGAACCCGACAAGGGTGGTTTCTATTGGGGAACCGGAAGAAGAAAAAGTTCGGTCGCCCGTGTTCGGATAAAGCCCGGCGACGGCAAGCTGCTTATTAACAAGGGAGAGCTTGATGCCTACTTCAAGCGCGACCAGGACAGAAAGGCGGTCCTTGCGCCTTTGAAGGCGGTAGATGCCGAGAAAACGTTCGATATCTATATCAATGTCAGGGGCGGTGGAACGACCGGCCAGAGAGGCGCTGCTGTTCTCGGTATCGCCAGGGCGTTGAAGAACTATGACGAAGGTTTCCTGCACGCACTGCGTGAGGGCGGCTATCTTACACGTGATCCGAGGATGGTCGAAAGGAAAAAGCCCGGTCAGCCCGGTGCCCGAAAGAAATTCCAGTTCTCGAAGCGTTAGTTTGCAAAACGATTATTGGGTTATTACAATGGCCGCCGAGAAAATCTCGACGGCTATTTTTTTTATGCGAAGGAGAAAAGATGGTTAAGGTTGCGATAATCGGAGCAAGCGGCTACACAGGGGCTGAGTCGATTGAGATATTGCTTCGGCACAGCAAGGCCGAGCTTGTCTATTTGAGCGCTCTGCCTGAAGAATGCGGCAATGTGGCCGATGTCTTCGGCCGGTTCAAAGGCCGATGCAGCCTGGAGATTGAACCGCTGGATTTCGACAAGCTCGCAGATTTGGCCGATGTGGCCCTTTGCTGTCTGCCGCACAAGGTCTCGATGGGATTTGTGCCGAAGATGCTCGACGCGGGCCTTAAGGTAGTAGATTTCAGCGCCGACTACCGATTGAAAGATGTCAATGTGTACGAGAAGTTCTACTCCGTCAAGCACATCGATACGGCCAATCTTGCTCGTGCGGCCTTTGGCCTGCCGGAGCTGTTTCGCGACGAGATAGTCGGTGCGGATTTGGTTGCCAATCCCGGCTGTTTTCCTACGGGTGCTGTCTTAGCCATAGCACCGCTGCTCAAAGAAGGCCTTGTTGAGCCCGATATCATTGTAAACGCTGTGACAGGTGCATCAGGCGCAGGCAAAAACCCGTCGGTTAAGTTTCATTATCCGAATATGAACGAGAACATCTTCGCTTATGGCATTGGCACGCACCGCCACATGCCGGAGATGGAACAGATAATGTCCGATGTTGCCGGCACGGCTGTTAAGGTTTTGTTCCAGCCACACGCAGGCCCCTTTGACTGCGGTATCCTTTCGACGGTCTATTGTCAGCCGACAGGCAGGATTACCGACGAGCAGCTCTCGAAGCTCTACGGCGACTTCTACGCCGGTGAACCGTTCGTGCAGATGTGCAAGACAAGCCCCAATGTCAAGGACGTAGCGGGGACAAATTACTGCCACGTCTTTGCAGCAACTGTGAAAGGAATGGTTGTGTGCTTTTCGGCGATTGACAACCTCGTCAAGGGCGCATCAGGCCAAGCAATCCAGAATATGAACATCGTCTTCGGCCTCGACGAGACGCTCGGGCTCAAATAGGAGTACGAATGGCGGCTGGTATTCTAAAGGTTGCGACGTGTCAGTTTGCCGTGAGCAGCTCGATAAGGCGAAATGCTCGGCAGATAGCAGCGTATATGCGCAAGGCGAAAAAGGCCAGGGCGGATATCGTGCATTTCTCGGAGTGCGCTCTGAGCGGCTATGTGGGGACCGACTTTCCCAACTTTGCGGGGTATGACTGGGATTTACTTGCCAGCGAGATGGATAACGCTAAAACGTTGGCTAATAAGCTCAAACTCTGGGTAGTGCTGGGCAGTACGCATCGGCGTGGTGACAAGCAGAAGCCTTATAATAGTCTCTATGTAATTAACGCCGCGGGTAAGATTGCAGGCCGTTATGACAAGCGGTTCTGTACTCCGGGCGATTTGCGTCGGCTGACGTCGGGCGACCATTTTACGTATTTTACGATAAACGGCGTGAAGTGCTCGCTGCTGATTTGTTTTGATTTGCGTTTTCCGGAAATTTATCGCCGGCTTTATAAGACGGGCGTCAAGTGTGTCTTTCAATCGTTCTATAACGCAAGGCAGTCAGGCCCAAGTGTGCATACCCATATAATGAGACAATCGATGCAGTGCAGGGCTGCGACGAACCATTTCTGGGTTAGTATGGCCAATTCCTCCGGCTACTACTCGCCGTACCCATCATGTTTCATTCAGCCGGACGGCATGATAGTCAAGCAACTGAGGCAAAACAAAGCCGGCATAATGGTCAGTACCGTTGATTTGAGTAAGAAATTCTACGACCCCATGAAGGGCTTTCGTGGGATGGCGATCGCGGGAAAGCTGAATAATCGCAGTTGAGTGTTGGGTGACAGTTGCGGTATAATGCGGACAGGAGTTGAATATGATACGACGGTGCGCAAAGTGGGATGAATTCGAGGCCAAAGAGCTTGCTCGCAAGGATATCACGTATCGTGATAATCTGCGGATATTCGAGTCCCTGCGCAAAGAGGCGGTCAACCTCGGTGTGTTCGCTTCTGAGAACATAATGGATGGGTTCGAGACGGATATTAAGGTCGCGCGTGCGATGAAGGAGCTGGGCAAGTGACGGAAGAACTGATAGCAAGGATTGCTCGCTGCCTGGACGAAAAAAATATCCCCTACATGATTATAGGTGGCCAGGCGGTACTTATTTATGGTCGGGCAAGGATGACACGCGATATAGACTTCACACTGGGTGTGGACTGCGATGAGTATGAGAAAATAGTGGAAGTCTGCAAGAGTGCAGGTATTAGAATACTGCCGGAAGATACAAAGTCGTTTGCTGCTGAGACGATGGTACTGCCTGCCGAAGATACCTCGTCCAAAATGAGGATCGATTTGACTTTTTCGTTTACAGCTTACGAAAGACAGGCGATTAAGAGAGCCGGGAAGATTGAAGTTGCGGGCTATAATGTGCAGTTTGCCGCTTGTGAAGACGTGATAATTCAGAAGCTGGTTGCCGGCAGGGCGGTGGATATCGAAGATGTGAAGAGTATACTTGCCAAGCAGGGCGATGCGGTTGACATCGAGTATATACGGAAGTGGCTGCGTGAATTTGAAGCTATGCCGGAATGCGCGGGTGTGATTGGACGGTTTGAAGGCCTTATAGGATGTTAAGATATGGCGAATGATACGATTACAGGGCCGTGGGGGTTTTTGGTGGCGGGAGTGACTTGCGGGATAAAGAAGTCCGGCAATTATGATATGGGGCTGATTGTCTGCCCGACGGGCGCCAAGGCAGCGGCGGTCTTTACAACCAATAAGGTTGTCTCAGCGGCGGTGCAGATAAGTAAACAGCACGTAAAAAGCACTGGCATTTATGCGGTTGTTGCCAACTCGGGTAACGCAAACGCCTGTACCGGTAAACAGGGCCTTAATAATGCCATCAAGATGTGTACTGAGACTGCTAAACAGATTGAGGTTGACCCACACAAAGTGCTTGTCGCATCGACGGGGATAATCGGTGAGCAACTGCCGATACAAAGAATAGTCACCGGTATTGGCAGGGCGGTTGATAAGCTTTCGGCCTCGCCGGCAGGGGGGCTTAGCTTCGCCAAGGCGATAATGACGACCGACACTAAGCCTAAGCAGGCCTCTCGGCGAATCGAGATATCCGGTAAGCGTGTCACGATAGCAGGGGCGGTTAAGGGGGCCGGCATGATTGGGCCTAATATGGCGACGACGCTTTGCTTTCTGACTACCGATGCTGCTATAACCAAACCGTTATTGGCGAGAGCGTTGAAAGACGCCATTGGCAATTCACTCAATAAGCTTACCGTCGATGGTCATCAGAGCACGAATGACACAGCCATACTTCTCGCAAGCGGCCTGATAGGTAATCGGCCTGTTACGAAGCAATGCCCGCGGTATCGCAGGTTCGCCGGGGCGGTTGCGGAGGTTTGTGACGATTTGGCTCGGCAGATGGCTCACGACGCCGAGGGAGCAACGCGGATATTCAAGGTAGTTATCACCGGCGCCGTTACAAAGGCCGATGCGACTAAGGCGGCGCGGGCGATAGCTGATTATCCCTTAGTCAAGTGCGCCGTTAACGGTGGTGATCCGAACTGGGGCAGAATCATCTGTGCCGTCGGTTCGTGCGGTGTGAAACTCAAAGTAGGTAAGCTCTCGTGCAGGCTTGACGATTTGACTGTTTTCAGAAATGGCTCACCAACGAAGTTCGATGCGAAAAAGGCGAGCAAAATCGTCTCGCAGAAAGAGCATACGATAACCGTCAATCTGGGTACGGGCAAACACACCGATTTCTGCTATGGCTGCGATCTGAGCAGAGAGTACGTGGCCATCAACGCCGACTACCACACGTAAAATAGCGCAGGCGGATATAGAGCATTGCGAGAATCGCACCGATCAGGTTGGCGATCAGATCTAAAGCGGTATTGACGTAGCCGCCGACGCCGGACTCGGCAACAACAGCGGAGACCAAGGCCTCGACGATTTCGTTGAGGGCGCCTGCTCCAAGGCCTGCCATAACGACCACGATTGACAACGCTGCAAAGCGGTTCAATTCCTTTATCAACAAGGGTTGCAGCATCGAGAACATGGTCAGCGTCGCCGCACCGAAGCCCCAGATATGGACGAGCTGGTCGTATCTGAAGATGGGATACTTTGCTGAAAGGTCGACCAGGATAATTTCGTAGAGGCGTGTCTGGTTGATATAAACCGCACCGCCCGCCATGTGTAGAATTGCCCAGACCGTCAGGCCGAACAGTGAGGCGTCCGAATAGGGTACCCTCCTGAAAGTCCCGGCAATCAGGCCGAGAAAGACAATAATGACGGCGACGTAGATCACAAATTCATAATTCTGCCTGGCCAGGAAGATTATGCCGAAGGCGGCCAGTGACAGGATATTTACTGCCAGCAGAACCAGATGTCGCTTTTGGATTGTCAGTGCCATCAAATCGAATCACTCCGCACGCGGCCGGGGGCTGAGAGCATAACGTTTTGTGCAAGGTCCTGTTCCCGTGCCGGTATGTTAATCACAAGGTGTGTGATTTTCCAGACAATTAGGCATCGCGGGGTGCGGCAAGGCACGGGCCGATTTCCTGCTTTCCGTGAAAAAAGCTTGAAAAGGCATCTGTTTTCAGTAAACTGCTGACTCTTTGTGTGGGTTGTTAATCAGTTTTTAATGTCGGATTCTAAAGGAGCAGAAAAAGTGAAGATTGTCAAGGCAACATTTATAGCGATGGTGAGTCTCCTGGCGTTGACGGCGGTATGTTCGGCTCAGGATGTGGCCGAAACTTCTGCCGAAGCCGCCCAGGCCGGGGGCATTCCCGGTGCATGGTGGCTTGTGCCGCTTGCGTCGGTAATCGCACTGGTATTTGCCTACGTATTCTACCGGAAGGTCATGAGCGTCTCGGAAGGAACCGAGAAGATGGCGGAGATCGCCGGCTATGTTCGTGAGGGTGCCTACGCCTATCTTAAAAGACAGTATAAGCTGGTTGGGATGGTCTTTCTCATTCTGTTTGCGATATTTGTTTTTCTGGCCTATATTGGCGTGCAGAGCCCGATTATGCCTATCGCATTCGTATTTGCCGGATTCTTCAGCGCACTGACAGGTTTTCTGGGTATGAAGACGGCAACAAACGCTTCTGCTCGGACGGCCCAGGGGGCGAGGAGCAGCTTGAACAAGGCGCTGCAGATTGCGTTTCAGTCCGGTGCGGTTATGGGGCTCGTTGTTGTTGGCTTTGGCCTGCTGAATATTGCGGCCTGGTATCTGTTCCTCGATAAGATCATATACTCCGCAGCTCATATGACAGAGGGATTGAAGCTGTTTGGTCTAACGTTTGTGCCGGCGGGGATGTCTGCAGACCAGAAGCTTATCGAGATAACCGCCACGATGGTGACATTCGGAATGGGTGCTTCAACTCAGGCACTGTTTGCCCGTGTCGGCGGTGGTATCTTCACCAAGGCAGCCGACATCGGCGCCGATCTCGTCGGCAAGGTCGAGGCAGGTATTCCTGAAGATGATCCTCGTAACCCGGCCACGATTGCCGACAACGTCGGTGACAACGTCGGTGACGTCGCAGGTATGGGGGCGGACCTGTTCGAGAGCTACTGCGGTTCGATTCTTGCGACGGCGGCTCTTGGTGCGGCGCTGTCGATTGGCGTGCTCGATAAGGTCGGGATGACCCCGATTAAGGCGGTACTCGCTCCGACATTGGTGGCGGGAATTGGAATTATACTTTCAATTGTCGGCATCTTTCTGGTTCGCTGTAAGGAAGATGCCACCCAGAAGAATCTGCTTCGTGCACTGCTGACAGGTACGTTGAGCAGCTCGATAATGATTGTTGCAGCAGTTGCAGTGTTGGCTATGACCGGATGGATAAGCTGGGGCATCTTCGGCTCGGTGGTCTCCGGTCTTCTGGCGGGTGTGGCTATTGGGCAGTTTACGGAAATATATACTTCCGATGAGTACTCGCCGACGAGAGACCTGGCGGCTCAGGCGGAGATGGGACCTGCAACGACGATCATCAATGGTTTCGCAACGGGTATGTATTCGTCGGCTCTGCCGGTGATTGCGATTGTTATCTGTATCATGTGTGCGTTCGGTTTTGCCGGAGGCTTCACCTATATGGGTCTTGGCCTGTACGGTATCGGCTTTGCCGCCGTCGGTATGCTGGCTACACTGGGTATTACACTCGCAACCGACGCCTACGGGCCGATCGCCGACAACGCAGGTGGTAACGCCGAGATGAGCGGTCTTGGCGAAGAGGTTCGAAAGAGGACCGATGCGCTCGACGCGCTTGGTAACACAACTGCCGCAACGGGCAAAGGCTTTGCGATAGGTTCCGCCGCCCTGACGGCTATGGCGCTGATGGCGGCGTTGATGGAGAGTATTCGTGTCTGGATAGGCAGGCTTGCCAATGCGAGCGCCGACGGCGTTTATCAGGTCGGCAATGTTACGTTCTTCAAGGATAAGCTGACTGATGTCGAAGGTGCGGTCAATGTCACTACGGCGGACCTGATGGATATTGTTAATGCGTATGACCTGAACATTATGAACCCGAAGATGCTGTGCGGTTTGTTTGTCGGGGCGATGATGGCGTTTGTCTTCTGTGCGATGACGATGAAGGCGGTGGGGAAAACTGCGGGTGACATGGTTGCCGAGGTTCGCAGGCAATTCAAAGATATCCCGGGCATTATGGAAGGTACCGGTAAGCCCGACTATGCACGCTGTGTTGCGATTTCGACCAGGGGTGCTCAGAGAGAGATGATAATTCCTTCTCTGCTGGCGATATTTGTTCCCGTTGCAGTTGGTTTGATACTGGGTGTGGCCGGTGTTATGGGGCTGTTGGCCGGCGGTCTCAGCGCCGGTTTTGTTCTGGCGGTGACGCTGAATAATGCCGGTGGCGCCTGGGACAACGCCAAGAAGTATATCGAGAAAGGTTCTCACGGCGGCAAGGGCTCAGATGCCCACAAGGCCGCCGTCATCAGTGACACCGTCGGCGACCCATTCAAGGACACCTCAGGGCCGAGTCTGAACATACTCATCAAGCTGATGAGCATGGTCGCCGTCGTCTTTGCCGGCGTGATTGTCAAGTTCGCACCGATTGTCGGCGGCTGGATCGGCCTTGGCAACTGATGCATCGGCTGATTGATTTGACTTTGAGCTTTACTGATTGTAATCTATCAGGGTGGCTTCTACGGCCACCCTTTTCTTTATTCTGGCAAACGAGGATTTGATTTGGCGAAGAGAGCAACTACTACAGCAAAGGAATTTGCACTGGCTGCGGCGAAGCTGGCCGCCGAGAGGAACTGCACGGATATTGCAGTGCTCGACCTGCGGAACATTTCTCCGGCGACGGATTACTATGTGATTGTCACAGGAACAAGTGACCGCCAGATGCGTACCGTTGCCGATGAAATCTGTGAGCACGCTCGCCAGCTCGGTCTCCAGCGGTTCGGCAGGGCGGGCTATGAGCAGGGCAGATGGATACTGCTCGATTACGTCGATGTCGTCGTGCACCTATTCGATGCTGAGTACCGCGACTACTACGACCTGGAGCTGCTCTGGGGCGACGCGAAAAGATTGACTATCGATGATTGATGATTGATTATTTGATGAAGACTATAAAGGACAAGCTTGAAGAGCGGATTAGCGCAGCTATGGCGGCTGTCAGCGGGCAGGGGGGCTGTACTGCTTTGGTCAAGCCTGCAACGGACCCTAAGTTCGGTGACTACCAGGCCAACGGCGTGATGGCCCTGGCCAAGCAACTCAAGACCAATCCTCGAAAACTGGCAGAGCAGGTCGTTGAAAAACTTGACCTTAGTGATATTTGTGAAGAGCTGGAGATAGCGGGGCCCGGCTTTATTAACCTGCGGCTTAAACCTGATTTTCTGGCAGGGCGGTTGCTTGGGATAAATGCTGATTCGAATCGGCTGGGCGTTGAACAGGCGGCAACGCCAAGAACGGTTGTGGTGGATTTCTCAGGCCCAAACATCGCAAAGCAGATGCACGTCGGCCACCTGCGAAGCACCATCATCGGCGACTGTATCTGCAGAACGCTCGAATTCCTCGGCCACAACGTCATCCGACAAAACCACATCGGCGACTGGGGTACACAATTCGGTATGCTGTGCGCAAACTATGATAGGAAACTGCGGCAGACCTCTGCTACAGGAGCGGCAATGAGAGCCGACGCACCTCTTGCTGACCAAGAGGCTTTCTATAGGGAAGCGAAAAGCTTATATGACTCAAATGCGCAGTTTCGCAAGGAAGCTCGTGCTGCAGTTGTCGGGTTGCATAGAGGTGATGGAGTTTGGACCAGGTATTGGGAAATAATAAGGAAATCTTCCATCGATCACTGTCAGGAGCTTTATGACCGGCTTGGTATTATTCTAAGAGCGCAAGACGTACGTGGTGAGAGTGAGTACAATAATGATCTCGCTGCTGTGGTGAAGGATTTGGAGAAAAGTGGTTTTGCTAAAGAGTCGGAAGGAGCGGTGTGTGTTTTTCCGGAGGGGTTTAAGAATAAGGAGGGCGAGCCGCTGCCTTTGATTGTGCAAAAGTCCGATGGCGCGTATCTGTATGCGACGACTGATTTGGCGGCGATTCGATACAGAGTGGGGCAATTGAAGGCCGACCGGATTATTTATGTGACCGATGCAAGGCAATCGCTGCATTTTGAGATGGTCTTTGCGGTAGCGCGAATGGCCAGCTGGGCGAAGGATAGTACTAAGCTGATTCACGTCACCTTCGGCTCAGTTCTTGGCGAGAACGGCAAACCCCTCAAGACCCGCGAAGGGGAAAATGTAAAGCTCAAAGACCTGCTCGATGAGGCGGTGGAACGGGCAAAGGCAGTCGTTGAGCAAAAGAACCCCGAGCTGCCCCCGGAGAAAAAGGCCGAGATTGCTCAGGCGGTCGGCATCGGTGCCGTCAAGTACGCTGATTACTCGAACAACCGTACGAGCGATTATATCTTCAGCTTCGATAAGATGCTTGCAATGGACGGCAACACCGCCCCCTATATGCAGTACGCTTATGCTCGCATCAAATCTATAGAGCGAAAGGGACAAATCAATATCGAAAAAGAGCTTGCAAAGGTTAAGCAGTTGAACCTGACCGAGCCGGCTGAGCTGGACCTGGCAAAACAGTTGATTCGCTACGGCGAGGCGATAGAGTCGGCGGTAGCCGATTATCGGCCTAACTATTTGACAACCTATTTATATGAGCTTGCCCAGAAGTTCAGCGGCTTCTATACGGATTGCCCCGTCCTCGCTGCGGAACCCGATAAAAGGCCGACCCGGCTGCTGCTCTGTCGTCTGACTGAACTCACAATCAAACACGGCCTGAGCGAGCTGCTTGGTATCAAAGTTGTTGAGCAAATGTAAAGGGCATTAAATGAAGATCATTACGAAAGACCTGAGCATAAGCACCAAAAATCGGAACGAATTCGTTGATATCACGAGCAAGGTGGCGTCCGTTATCAATGACTGTGGTATTAGCGACGGCGATGTGATAATTTACTGTCCCCATACGACAGCCGGCATCACGATAAATGAAAACGCCGACCGTTCTGTCGTTGATGATATCCTTCTTACGCTTAGCGAACTCATACCGCCTCATCGCGCAGGCTATCGGCATTCGGAGGGCAACAGCGATTCACACTGCAAAAGCTCGATTATCGGCTGCAGCGAGCAGGTCCTGATAAAGGATGGCCGCCTCGCGTTAGGTACATGGCAGGGTATTTTCTTCTCCGAGTTCGATGGCCCCCGTAGCAGACACTTCATCGTGCAGGTCCGGGGCCAGTGACTGATCTGCCCCCACCTTATGTTATGGTATCGGACGTTCTCCCCACATTTTTCAAGTCTGAACGTGTGATGTCATGTTGTTGTCTTGCGCTGAAAAAAAAGGCGAGGTGGTGGGACCGGCTGGGGGGGAAACCGGTGTGCCACGCTGCCTCGCCGAGGTTCGTATGCTGCCTGAAGCAGCATTATTTCCCATTTGACTTAATAACGCTTGAAGTCTATCTCCTTGGTAAAGAACTGTCAAGCAAAAACCCCAAAAACTTCCTCAGGGCCCCATTGTTCCCCATCTGTATGATGTAATATAATCAGTATATCGTCTTCGACCGCAGAATGCAAGCTCAAAATCGGGCTATTTGTGCGTTTTTGCTGTGTAAAATCTGTGATTCTGAGGCCATCTTGGGAAATGGGCTTGAAAGTCGCCGGTTATTGACTTAGATTGTGAAAAACTGCTCGCTGCGGGCGTTTTTCGCCTTTTGGCGGGGCAGAGAACACGTTATCGGCATAAGAATTTGCTGCCCTTTAGCCGTGTATCGGATGTGTCGGTTTTAGCTGGTGGTGTTCTTTATATGGGTAAGATTTCCGAGAGAATTGAGCGTACAAAGGGTGCGATAGCCGATGCCTGTGCTCGCGCCGGTCGTGATCCCGACCAGATAAAACTTGTCATTGTCACCAAATCGGCGGGCCTGGACCAGATTCAGGACGTTATCAGACTGGGGTTTGTTAACCTGGGCGAAAACCGCGTTCAGCAGTTGAAGAGGATTTCCGCTCAGATAGACGAATTTTTGCAGCGTAACAGCGGCAATACTGAACTGCCTGAGAAGGTCAACTGGCACATGATCGGTCATCTCCAGCGCAACAAGGTCCGGCAGGTGCTGCCTATCACATCGCTGATTCACTCTGTTGATACGCTCAGGTTGGCTGAAGAGATAAATACTTGTTCGGCCAAGCTGGGATTGTGTCCCAAGGTCCTGCTTCAGGTCAACACGTCACAGGAGCCCCAGAAATATGGTGCGCCTGTGGGGGCCGCGACCCACCTCGCTGAACAAATACAGACCCTGTCGAATCTTGATCTGATTGGGTTGATGACTATGGCACCGCTGACGTACAACAAGGATGTTGTCAGGGCTTGTTTTGTTCGAGCCAGAGAGCTTTTTGTTGAGATGCGGGGCGAAAGGATAGTCGGCCCGAATTTCATAGAGTTGAGTATGGGGATGAGTTCCGACTACGAAGTAGCTGTTGAGGAGGGGGCCACCATTTTGCGCATCGGCTCGGCGATATTTGCCGGCTGACGAGATTCGAGTGTTTGCACGCCGCAGATAGCCAGGTGTAACTTCATGGCCCCAACCGCCGAGGATGAATTGGTATCGGCATTTTTGGCAGATAGAACAGAAAGCTGCCCGTCCGTAGTGCGTAGCTTGCTCGCAGTAATCAATTGTTGGCCATTCAGCGTTTCCTTCCTCTTTGTATCCATCTATATTCTCGGACTTTCTGGTGCGGTCGGTCCGGCCCGAATGCTAATGCTGACCGAGAAGTGCAAAAAATGGCGGTGCCGTGTGTTTGAATCCGATGAGAATATCGGTGTAAAAAAAAGACAAAAAAAAGCAAAGTGTGCCCCTCGACAAACCGAAATTAGTTATGCAGATTCTTTCAAGCTATGTCGCACCACCGTTGAAGAGTTGGTTTGTTTTTAGCTTTCCGAGCTAAGTGGGCTAATTGCTAAAGGAACAGTCAAATGGTTAAGACCGAACTATTAAGCGCAATTGAATTGCAAAGGACCTTCACAGATGTTCTGTACCTGACGAGCAACGGCCAGATGCCGGCTGAGATAAGACGATTGTTGAAAGAGAGAAAGCTGTCTCATCGTATGCTTGAGATTGACAGGTTCAGCACGGTTCGCGACAAGCTCGGCACTATAGGAACGGTGATCGTTGATGCAAAGGATTCGGATGGTGTCCAACAGCAGAAGCTTGCTCGCATCATCGAAACGCTCGAGATGGAGAACATCGGCGTAATCCTGATTACCGACAGGGTTAAGGTTCCTGTTAAGAGTTTCTCTTTAGCGCCGTCCAAGAGCAGCTTCTCAATTGGCGGCACAACCGAGGCGGTATCTGTTGATGAGTTGTGGACACGCGTCAGTGTAAATCTGGCCTACCGTAAAAAGAGTGAAGGTATGGCGGTCAAACCTGCCATACCGCCCAAGCAGGTTCAGACAATATACAAAAACAAGCTTGCTGAGCAACTGAGCATGACAGGATTGCTCGTAGATAATCTGACCGAACAGCTTCGATTGGCGGGCCTTGTTCAGCAGGATTTCCTGCCGACCCAGTTGCCCAACACAGACAACATAAAATGGGCGAGCGTGTTCCTGCCTGCTGAATGGGTTTCAGGTGATATCTACAATATCGTCCGAATTGATGAAGATCATATTGGCTTCTATGTAGCCGATGTGGTCGGCCACGGGATGCCTGCGGCGTTGCTGACAATCTTCCTCAAACAGGCACTGGTTATGAGAGCGACGGTGGAGAACACTTACCATATATTTTCGCCTGAACAGGTGATGAAGAATTTGAATATCAGGATGGCCACGCAGAAACTCTCCGGCTATCAGTTTGCCACCTGCTGCTACTGCATGCTTAACACCAAGACACTGGAATTGACGTATGCTCGAGCAGGACATCCTTATCCGATTTTTATCAGGCGCGGAGATGAGCCCAGGCAACTGGAAATTCGTGGTTCGCTTCTCGGCGTATTCAAGCAGGCTGAATATGTTCAGGAGACTATCCAGCTCCAACCGGGCGACAAGGTCCTGCTGTATTCGGACGGAGCAGAGCCGTTCATTGGTAATTTCGATGACCTGACCGGTTTTCATTTCAGTAGTGAGTTCAACGAAATCAAGGACCTGCCCATCATCGAAATGATGGACAGATTCAATATGCTCGCGCAGAATCAGCAGATAGACCCCGCCGAGGTCGATGATATCACCATGATGGGCCTCGAGGTGGCTTAGTAGGCGCGAGAATCCGTACACAAATATCACGCTGCAGGGAGCCCATCGCCCTTTGTTTCTGCCCCCTTAACCTTACGTAGGATCATATCACCGAATATCGCAGTCATAGACTTGGCAGCGGTCGCAATGGTTCTGCCGCAGCGATACTATCGGGCTTCGCACCGGCACTGCGGTCGTATTTGCCGTTTTTTGGTTAACCCGACTTGAGGTCGTGCCGATACGATATTCGAAGTTGCTGAAGCTTAATAAGGCACGATTGGGAGGACTATGATGGGCTTTCAGAATTGGTCTGATGACGTCATACTCGTCGAGCTGCCTCGGGAGCCTCGGATGAGAGATGAGCTCAAGACGCTCATTGGAATCGTCCGGGATCGTGGCGACTGCGATGTGGTAATAGACTTTCACAACATTGATATAATGACATCGACGAGTATCTCGGCGCTGCTGAGATTGCGCAAGCTTCTGACTGATTGCGGCCATCAGCTTATCTTCTGCGATGTCTGTCCTGCAACAAAGGGAATTTTTGCTGTCGTGGGCCTGGACGAGATATTCGACTTTGCGGATGACAAGTTTTCTGCGTTTGCGGCGCTGCAGTCCGGTCAGGAATGCGGAACACGTCTTTGATGTGTGTTCACCGTGCTGTAGGCGGGGCAGCTTATGTGATAAGACGTGTTTGAGTCCTATAAGCCGGATCGAGCGGATACGTGACCGCCAATGGCGGAAATGCTCCTCACAGGGCCGTGCAGGGTTTCGAATATATGCGATTTTTGTTTTTAGCGTTTCTTGTACTATACTTTAAATGACTAAGGTGACGCTTTTGCTGATGAATGTTACGTACAAGCGGAATATTTGCATGCCGAAGTCGGGGGCTTGTACACCTTTCGACCACGACATTGAATTAGCGGTTAACCGCCGCGCATGTAGAGGTCTTTGGTGCAGCAGGGCGTTTGATATGAGCCAATAAGGGGTCAAAATGATACCTGGTCAGGACGGTTCCGATATTCCCAAGCCGAGGACAACTCATCTTTTCGGCGAGTTTCTGGTCTCGAAAGGCCTGCTGACTCGGCTTCAATTGAACAAGGCGCTTGATGAGCAGCGCCGATACGGAGGCCGGCTGGGCGAGGCGCTGCTCCGACTCAATATGATGAGTGAGGACCAGGTCACTCGCGGATTGGCAGAGCATCTGTCAATGGAGTATTTCCATTTCGACGATGCCGCCAAGATAAACATGAACGTTGCCCGCATGTTCGACGAAAGCATTGCCAAGCGATTCTGTCTTGTAGCTATCGGGGAAGTGGGCGAGAAGGTGGTGGTTGCAATGGCCGATCCGCTTAATGTGATCGCCATCGACACGATTACGCTGAAGATAAAGCGCCCCATCAAGGTTGTTATCAGCTCAACTCAGGAAATCCGCAGGATAATAGAAATAGTGTATCACGGCTCGGACGTTGAAGAACAGCGCCTTCGCGAGCTGGTCGAATTCGAGGGAAACAGGACCATCGAAGAAGACCAGAGGGTGGAGTCAATTCTGGAAGACGGTGCGGACATCGAGACCAATGAAGCAGATGCCACGAAGGCACCTGTGATTCAGTTTGTTGATTTGCTGCTGAGCCAGGCGGTGAAAAGCAGGGCCAGTGATATTCACATTGAGCCCCAGGAAAAGTCAATGATGATTCGTATGAGAATCGACGGCCTGTTGCGGGACATGGTGCCTCCTGGGCGCCATATGCAAAGTGCCGTTGTTACCCGAATCAAGATACTTTCCAACATGAATATTGCCGAACGCAGACTCCCGCAGGACGGTCGATTCAAGATAAAGGCCTCGAACAGGGCCATAGATGTCCGAGTGTCGAGTATACCGACTATCTACGGCGAAAAAATCGTGATGCGAATCCTCGACGCGGCGGCGACTGCACACGAGCTACACAAGCTCGGCTTTGAGCCGTGTCTGTTGGAAGCGCTGAAAGATTCACTCTCCCAGCCCCACGGTATAATGATCGTCACCGGCCCAACGGGCAGCGGCAAAAGCACCACCTTATACTCGGCACTGAACTACCTGAAGGACCCGAAGAGGAATATTACCACCGTTGAAGACCCCGTGGAGTATCGTCTGGCGGGAATAAATCAGATTCAGGTCAAGCAGGAAATTGACCTCGATTTCGCATCCTGCCTGCGAGCAATCCTCAGACAGGACCCTGACATAATTCTGATAGGTGAAATTAGAGATAAAGAGACGGTCGAGATCGCAATTAAGGCCTCGCTGACCGGCCATTTGGTTCTGAGCACCTTCCACACCAACGATGCCCCCAGCGCCCTGAGCCGATTGATGTACATGGGTATTGAGCCGTATCTGTTGGCCTCTTCTCTCAACCTGGTTATCGCTCAGCGGTTAGTGAGGAGAATCTGCGAACGTTGCAAGGAACCTGTGTCGCTCAATGAAAAAGTCCTCAGGCGTTTGAAAATCGACCCGGCCCGTGTAAAAGGCAAGACCTTGTATCACGGTCGGGGCTGTAGTGCGTGCGGAGACACGGGCTATTGGGGCCGACTGCCCATTTTCGAGTTCCTCATCATGGACCGTGAAATGCGGGAGATAGTAACCGCCGGCGGTACGGAATCGCAGTTGCGTACACTGGCGCGTAAAAAGGGCTACGGCGGCTTACTGGACAGCGGTGTCAGCAAAATGTTGCAGGGCTTAACTACCCCCGAAGAAGTGCTCAGCGTTACATTTTCCGATGATATTGGCGATATAGGAATAGAACAGGAACAGAAACAGGAACAAGAACAGGAACAGGAACAGGAACAGAACGTCCTTGCGGGCTCCGGACAAAGTTGATTCTTCAGCAGGAGGGTGGTTTCAATGAAAAGCACTTGTTCTTGTGGGAATAATAGACTGTGCCCGGCATTTTCTGAAAGGAGGTCTGATAACCAAGCAATGTATTTTCTGTTAAAGACTATGTTAATACAGACCGATGCCTGGAAAAAGTTGCAGAGTCTGAAGGCTAATTAAATGAAGAACTTCAAATATAGCGCTTGTGATTCGTCGGGTATGCGGAAAGAAGGCCTCACACAGGCCGAGTCTGCAAGTGATGTTACTGCCTGGCTTCACGAGCACGGTTATACCCCTGTAAATGTTCAGGAGGTATTCCAGGGCGGCCGGGAAACGCGTCGCAAAACCGGGCGAAAGAGGATAAAGTCGGCGGATGTCGCAGCATTATGCTGGCAGCTGACCACGATGGTCGAGGGCGGTATCCCCATAACGACCGGCCTGGAGACAATCTCCGACGATATAGAAAACCTCCAGCTTCAGGATGTCCTGAAGCAGATCCTCGATAAAATGAGGGGGGGGGAGGGCTTCTCCAGCGGTATCTCCGAATTTCCAAAGGTCTTTGACCAGCTTTCACGCGCAATCGTACTGGCAGGTGAGACAAGCGGCAATTTGCCCGGCGCCCTTAGACGCGTCGCGGAGCATTATGACAACCGAGACAAATTGGCCAAGAAAGTCAAAGGTGCGATGGCCTATCCCATCTTTGTTTTTGCGTTTATCATTTTGATTGTCATATTCATAATGACCTTTATTATTCCTCGATTCCGCACTATATTCGACCAGTTCGGGGGCGAGCTGCCTGCATTTACCCGGGCCTTTATGGGTTTCTATGACGTGGTCCGCCACAATCTCATTTTTATAGTCGGCTTTGTCTTTATTTCTGTCTGCCTGGCCATATTTGTGTCAAAGTCGCCTAAAGGCCATTACATGCTGTCCAAACTTGCGCTTAAAATACCGTTGCTCGGCAAGATATTCAGTCAGGCCTTTATCGCAATGTTCTGCAGGACCATGGCGACGCTGCTTGCCGCCGGCGTCTCCGTGCTTGAAGTGTTCGATATTCTTTCCACCATGACCAACAATGACGTCATAAAGAATGCCGTGGTCAAGGCGAGGGAGTATATAGTTGGGGGCTCCAATATCTCTTTGAGTCTCGCCACCGCCGGGTTCTTCCCGAATATGGTTGTTAAAATGATACAGGTCGGCGAAGAGAGCGGCTCGCTGCCGCAGGTACTGGAGCGAACCAGCGACTACTACGAGCGCAAGGTCGATTCGACGATAAACACCGTGCTCAGTTTGCTCGAGCCGATTATGATTGTAACGGTCGGGGGAATTGTATTGGTTGTCATTCTTGCGCTGTACCTGCCGATATTCTCGATGTCGGCATCATAGTGCGAAGTGGAAATGCGGCAGAGGTGATAAAGTCGCTAGAGAGTTTGGCCGATTGTGAGGTTAATGAACAGGAACTAACGTAATCAAAAACATTTATTAGGAGAAACTAAAATGAAGGGCAGAAAAGGTTTCACACTTATCGAGCTGATGGTGGTCATCTTCATCGTCGGCATCCTGGCGGCGGTCGCGATTCCGATTATGCGTGGTCGAATCGATTCCGCCAAGTGGTCGGAGGGCAGGGCCGCCGCAGGCAGTATCCGCACCGCTGCGCGTGCGTTCTGTGCCGAGAAGGGCCCGACGTACACCTATGCCGGAACCACGCTGACCGACCTGGGCTTCGCGACCGGTGATCTGGAAGGCAAGTACTTCAGTGAGGCTTGTTACAGCATCGCCTGGACCGGCTACGATCTCTATGACATTACCGTCAGAGTAGCTACGGCAGCAGAGAAATCAGAGGCGCCCACGACGCCTGCTAGTACGACACTGAATCAGGACGGAGAATGGGACGCCGTAGTAGGTCCGTAAGCCGGTTTCGAGTGTTGTTTCAGGTTACCTGAAATATCAGTCTATTCGGCCGAAAAGGTGGGGACGCCGGTGTCCCCACCTTTAAGTCTTTCAGATGGGCGGTACGGCAATGAGCACCAATTCGCACGGAGCATCGGACGGCTTTACTTTGATAGAGCTGATGGTGGTTATCTTCATCATCGGCATTCTCAGCGCCGTGGCGGTTCCTATAATGCGCGGTCGTATGGATTCGGCCAAGTGGTCGGAAGGCAGAGCAGCGGCCGGCAGCATCAGGACGGCGGCAAGGGCATACTGTGGCGAGAAGGGACAGGCCTTCAACTATGGCGGAACGACGCTCACCGAGCTGGGTTTCATCATCACGCCATCGGGGGGCGGCACAGGCGATCTGGACGGCAAGTACTTTACTGACGATTGCTACACCATTGACTTTGAGGGTTATGACAATTATTTGATTACCGTCGATGCAGCCGCCTCTAAAGGCGATGCTCCTTCTGTACCTCTAAAGGCGACAATGGACCAGGACGCCGTCTGGAAGGAGTACTGAGTGAAATGCTCGCAAAATGCTTGCCTGCGTTGGGTCCCATAACCGCCTGTAAAAGAACCTTGTGCCCCTGCGGAAAACCGCTGTTCTTTTTGTTTGTTATGATTTCGTGTCATATACTTTAATTGGTTTGGTTGGATGTCCGAAAAGGGGGGGGCAATAGCTATGTTAGTAAGCAGAACAAAATACAGGGCCGGTTTTACGCTTGTCGAGGTGATGATTGCCACGGTGATATTCATCATTGCAGTTCTGGGCACATCCGCCTACCGCTACAGCGCCGCCCTGAGCGCACGAAGGGCCGACCTGCGGACGGCAGCGTCCAGGGCGGGACTTCTGCTTTGCGAGGGCTGGCGAGGCGTCGGCGGCGTCACCACGTATGACCCTGTTGGTTATTTGAATTCGGATTTGAATATCTCTGCCAGTACCGGCCCGGCCCCGCCTACGGGATTCACACCTCTGGGAAGCTATAAGCTCATTTTGGAAGGCACCGATTATTATGCCACTCTCTCCTGGCAGGACGTCGGCAACGGATTAAGAGCCCTTAACGTGATTATTGGCTGGAACCAGCAGGGTGGCGGAACAGGCAGCATGCAGGATGCAAACAAGCTGTTCAAACTCACTACCTATGTTGAGAATTGAAATTAGCGCTGCGTAATGACTACTGCCCTGAATATTTGGAAGGCATACTGATGCGGAAAGAAAGACCCCGAAACAGAAACGGTCTTACGTTGATTGAGCTGATGACGGCGGCGGTAATCGCCGTGATAGTGATATTCGGCATCGGTATCGTGCTCTCCGACAGTCAGCGCGGCTGGAATGCAATGTACAATCGAATTTACTCCGGTGTTGTCACCGACAGCCACGTGGCCAGAAGAATGTTCGATGCCGTCGTGCGCAAATCGAGCAGCGAAGACTTCCTGCTGGACAATAACGGCAACTGGGTGGAAGTCTATTACTATTCAGACCCGAACGCCGCCGTTGTTGACCGTTATGCACGTTTCTTCTGCACTGATGACACGCTTAACGTGGAATACGGCCGCCTCGACCCAAAAGAGACGCTCAGCGTCGAGACTGTTTGTGGGGATGTCTCGAGATGTAAGTTCAAAGGAGCCGGGCGCTCTATCCAAATGCTGTTGACCCTTGACAATGGCTCCCAGAGCATCACTACGGCTACCTCCGCGGTGATGCACAATTAAACAAAAATCAATCGCAGAGACGATTGCCGGAAGCAATCTAAATTAATGCTTATGACAAGCAAACGGGGTGGGGGACGACCGTCTGAATCAATCATTACATTATAGCAGGCCTTTGAAATGTCCCTGGCTGGCCTACTAAACCTTTCGACCGATAACATTGGAAGCGAATTTCCCGGCCTTTAGAACGGCTGTTAATCTTTATGTACTGCGACCGTAGCACACAAACGGAAAATGCTTTCCCCGCCTTGCAGCAGTATTTGCCGGCAAGCTCTCACACATTTATAGGACCGACTGCATAGGATAACGCCGAGGCGACTGCATCCCCCTATTATTGTGATTTCCTGGTAACACACGCACTTTTTTGAGCCGATGAAAGTGGTGCGTTTTGGCAGGAACTGTGCGGACAATGGGCAGAGTACCGGTTGAGCGGTGCCTCTCAACTGATATGTGTCAATAAAAGCAGGTTAGTTCGAAAACTTATGAATCTGCATTGGAAAAAACTGATCAAGCTGCACGAGAGCAAGCTCTTTGGGCTGGATATTGGCAGCTCTTTTGTCAGGATGGTCCAGCTCGAAAAAAAAGATACCGGCTATGCCGTGACCGCAGCCAATATTACTAAGATTCCGGAGCCGGGAATTGACATCAGTCACAGAGAGGCCGAAATTGTCAAGGCAATTCGAAAATGTATTCACGCGACTAAGGTTCGGACGCGACACGCCGTCTGCAGTGTCTCGGGTCCGGAAGTTGCCGTCAGACCTTTCTCACTTCCTCCGTTGCAGGATGAAGAGGTAAACAGTGCAGTAATGTTTGAGGCTGCCCAGGTCTGTCCCTTCGATATTGATAATGCCGTTGTTGAGTATCATTTGATACCCAATGGTGATGAGAGTGTGAGAGGCATTTTAGTTGCCGCCACCCATGACGTTATAAGGAGAAAGACTCGTCTTGCTGGAAAGGCTTCCCTTGAATGCGTTGTTATGGACGTCGATAGTCTGGCCTTGCTTAACTGCTTTAATGGGCAAAGGAAACAGAAACCTCGTGATGCAGCCGAGGCCATCCTTGACGTCGGGGCATCGGGAACCACTCTCGCTATCGTGGGCGATGGCAGCATGCCGTTTGTCAGAAACATGCATTATGCAGGTAATTACATAATCTCGCAGATTTCCGGTGAACGTAACGTCCCCGTGGAGATTGTCAGAGAAGCCCTTTCCGGCTCTGAAAGTCCGACGCTCAGTGCGGCCGAGCTGCGAAGCAGTCTGGAAAGCGCCTGTCAGAAACTGATTACCGATGTAACCGATACGCTGAGATATCACACGACCCGGGAAAAAGCTTCATTTGTCGAACAGATATACGTCTGCGGCGGCTTCGCAATGGTTGACGGCTTCGTCGATATGCTCCAAGAGCGACTCGGCATAGAAACCGCCCTTTGGAATCCTTTTGACACAATGCACTGCGATGTTGGCCAGAACTGCCTTGATGTTATTCAAAACAGAGGTCCCACAATGGCGGTCGCCGCCGGGCTTGCTATGAGGTCGATCTGATATGTACACGATAGATCTGTTAAAGGGGCAGGGACTGCCCGAAAAAACAAAACCGCAGGGGGTTGCCATCTCTGTGATAACATTCACTGTGCCGGTTATCGTCGCAATCGCTGTATTCGGATATTACCTCAGAAGCACCATCATTATAGCAATACATAAGCAGAACGTAAGAACCTGCGAGACCAAAACTGCAGGCCTGGGCGATGCGATTAAGTTCCGGCAGCAATTCGAAGCTCAGAAAGGCACTGTAAATAGTTGCCTGTCCGAAGTCACCTCTTCCATCGGCAGGCATATTCAGTGGTCACCCATATTGGCAACCCTTGTTGAAAAGATGCCGGACTCCGTCGTCTTGACAAAGCTTGAGGTAAGACAGCACTCCATCAGGAAAAAGATACCTATGAAAAGTGACCCGCGAAAAATGGTTGAAGGAACCGTCCCTGTCAAAACGCTGAAAATGAGCGTCAGCGGCAGTCCGGAATCCAACTGCGATGGTGACGTCAGGGTTTTCCGTGACCATCTGAGGCGGTCGGACATAATCGGCCCGAATCTTGAGGACATTGTGATTGTCTCGCAGGGGTTCGGCGAGCTCGGCGACCGAGATGTCGTTTCTTATGAAATAGAGTGCATATTCAAACCTGAGTTATAGAAGGTCAGCTATGAGCTGTTATAAAAAACACTTTGTCACGCTTGGTTTGGTTTGGGCCGGCTCCCTTGTGTTGTTTCTGTTGGCTTACTTCCTCGTGATCTCGCCACAGAGTACGACCGTAAGCCAGGTCCTGCAACAGCTTGATGAAACGAAGCAAGTTTATGAGGCCGCGCTTCTGACCTCCAAGCCCGAAACCAAAACCAGACTCACCGAAGAGCTTGGGCAGTTGCAAAACAAGTTGGGCGATTTTGCCGTTGACTTCGAAAATTCCGCAAATCTGACATTCGATATCGGCAGAATTGCCGGTGAGAAGGGGCTTAGCTCATTTGCCATTAAAACCGCGGACGGCCGTAAGGAATCCAGGAAGCTCGACCACCAGTTCCTGCAGGAAAATCGGGTCAAGCTCACTTTCGAGGGCGATTTCATACAATTTGCAACTTTCCTAAATGCCCTGGAAAGACATCGCCCGGTTCTCTTTGTGGACAGGTTTAAAATCGTCCGCTCTTTGCAGGAGTATGCTCCTCACAAAGTCGAGATAGATGTCGCAGTTTTTGTGGTTAAACGACAGGAGAGTTGACCCGTTGGCTGGCAAATGGCCGTGAAAGGCCGGAATGAGCGGTGTACTCGGGTATATAACGGCTGAGAAGCTTTGGTGATAAATAGATTATGAGAGTAATAGCGATAGTCAACCAGAAAGGCGGATGTGGAAAGACGACCACATCGGTCAATCTCGCTGCCGCTCTTGCCCACAGGGGCAAAAGAGTGCTGGTCGTTGACCTGGACCCGCAGGGACACTCCACACTCGGTTTTGCTGTTGATCTGAGTGGCGTTGAAAAGACTATCTACAATGCCATCACCGATCTGAGCGTTCCGATCTCCAGCGTCATAGTCGGTTCGAACACCGAGCGTCTCGACGTGACTCCCAGCAATGTGCTGCTCTCCGGCGCCGAGCTGGATTTGGCCTCGGTGACCGGTCGAGAGTTTATGCTCAGTGAGCAGCTCAAGACTCTCGACGGCAAATATGACTTCTGCGTCATCGATTGTCCGCCTTCGCTCGGCATCCTCACGTTAAATGCCCTTGTTGCCAGCACAGACGTAATAGTGCCTGTTCAGGTGCACTACTACGCAATGGAGGGGCTCAAGCAACTGTTTGAAACCTGCGAAATCGTAGAGGAACATTTCTATCCCTGCAGCGTGAGGATTCTTGGTCTTTTGCTTACCTTTGTCGAGGACCGGCTCATTTTCAGCAGGCAGATTCAGCAGCAGATGCGAGAGTTTTTCGGTGATTTGGTATTCGATACCGTTATTCACAGGAACATCAGACTCGCCGAAGCTCCAAGCGCCGGCGAGAGCGTCCTAAGTTACGCCCCTGACAGCAGAGGCGCAGCAGAATATCTCGCATTGGCCGACGAAATCATCTCCGGCGAAAAGAAGATGCAGACAGAGACCGGCAGTGAAGCTGCACAGGCGCAGACAGACGGCGTTGAGACGCCGGAAGCTCAAGGTGCCGCCGTGTCCTGTGACCAGTCCGCTCCCGCGGAGTCGATGAATGCTGAAGAAACTATCGTTTCTGAGACGCAAATCCATCCGGACCAGCAGCAGGACAATCCTGATGCGGCCTGCACCGAGGATGCCGATGCCGCCGACGCTCAGTATGGCGATACACACACCGAACACAACGAGGTTCAGGAAACGAGCGATTATCAAACTCAATCTCATCAACGCGACGACGATGCTGCTTGTGAGCGGAATGGCGAGCCGGACAGTTCAGTGCCGGCAGAACCCTGCACCGAGGATTTGCAGCAGTCGGCCACCACAGATGAAGCTACGGATGAGCAGGCCTGTGATGGTGAAGTGATGCACCGGCAGGACGGTAATGACGACTCTGTCGATGAAGTGGAGGACAGTGAGGTGACAGGCGAACAGGTGAGCAATTGCCCGGCTTTGGCCGAAGATAGTGCCGGTAGCGAAGGTTCGGCCAAGGAGGTGAGCAATGGCTAAGGGCAGAATAGGGCTCCAGAAAGAAGTATCGACGATTTTTACCGGCGTCCAGGTTCCCAAAAGCGATGACAAACATCAGGTGCATGACACTAAGCCGGCACCGGCTCAATACGTTCCCCCGAAGCCCATTTCGCCAAGCCCGCCGACGGTTACAGGTCCGCAGCCGCAACAGCCACACCAACCTGCGCCGGCTCCTCAGCCGCCTCCGAGTCCGCCAAGAATGGCTCCGGTGCCGAAGCGAATCAAGATTGGCACGGCCCGCACGGCACTGAGCGAAATACCCTTCTTGAAGACCTGGCAACGCATAAAAGACAAGCTGCTTGCGCCTAAGCCCGGCGTGGATCCAAAAAGGCAAAAGGCGATGATAATATTGGCGCCGGCCCTTCTTGTTATTCTCATCGTCGTCTTTTCACGGGTCTTGTGGACGCCGTCAGGGCAGTTGTCAAATGCCAACACTTTCATGCCCTCAGGTGCTGCTGCGAGCTCCGAGGTCGAAATCAATTGGGAAATTCCGCCTCTTTATCCAACCGCTTTTCGTGACCCCATGCAGTTTTACACGGTGCGCTCGGCCAAACAGAGTGAGTTCGGCACGATAGTGGTAAAGGCGATTGTTCACAGCGAAGACAAGCCATCCGCAGTAATCAATGAAGAGGTAGTATTTGAAGGCGACGAGGTCATGGGCGCTACGATCACCAAAATCAATCCTGACAGCGTCGAGTTCGAGATGAATGATAAGAAATGGACACAGGAAGTTGAGCGTTAGAAGGACTAAAAACAGAAAATAATGTCAAACACTAAATTTAGAAAGGAACAGTTATGAAAAGGTCCACAAGGTTGAAAGCAGTAAGTTTCCTGGCGATTCTTGCATTCCTTATAGCGGCCTGCGCTACTGCTGTCGCCGAGGAAGGCCAGGGTGAATCCGGCAAAGTGGAGGTTATGACCGGCCTTGAGCAGCGCATGCAAAAGAGAATCAGCGTTGACTTCAGAGACACACCTATAGATGATGTCGTCAGGATTATGGCCGAGCAGGCGGATGTCGATGTCGTCAAGAGTCCGAAAGTCACCGGTAATGTGACGGCAAAGCTCACCAATGTGCCGCTGGAGGAAGCACTTAGAAACATCCTTGCCGCACACGGCTATGACTACGTCACGGACAAGAACATGATCAGAGTTTCTCCTATCGGCGACCTTACGCAGGAGGCAGAGAAGCTCGTTAACAAAATATATCGAATAACCTACGCCGATATCACACAGGTGGAAAAAGCGCTGATGAAATTCATCTCCCAGCGCGGGGCCATATCGTCAAACGTCGGTACGAGTAACATTATTGTTACCGATACGGAGAGCAAGATAAAGGCCATCGACACCTTTATTGACGAAATCGACCGCATAACGCCGCAGATACTGGTTGAAGCGCGTATATACGACATAACCAGCAAGGACAAGCTCGACCTCGGCATCGAATGGAATGCGGGCCGAAACACAACTTATGACACTACAAGTGGAACCGGGTCGATAGGTGTGAACCCGTCCGGTATGATCAACGCGTTCGCCACGGGCGTCTTCACCGGAGCAACCGGCAAAACGTCGGGAACCACAGGAGCTCTTCGTCTTGGCTGGCTCAAGAACAGCATGGACATTGATATGCTTCTCAGGGCCCAGCAAAACCTCGTTAATGCCAAGCTGCTGGCAAACCCGAGGATATTGGTGCTTGACAATGAAAGTGCCAGAATCAAGATCATCACCGAGGTTCCATACATAGAGCTTACAGAAACATCTGGTGGTGGCAGCATCGGGTCAACGGAATTCAGAGAAATTGGCGTCACACTCTCAGTTACGCCGCATGTTACCCGTGAAGAGATGGTAAGACTTCACCTGCAGCCCGAATTTAGCGTCCAGACAGGTACAGTGAATGTTGCGGCTACCGGTCAGACGCAATATCCTCAGCCGATAGTCGACAGACGTGAGGCGGAGACGACGCTGCTGGTGGAAAGCGGCCAGACGGTTGTGCTGGGCGGCCTGCGGAAGAAAGAAGTGCAAAAGGTGATCAACAAGGTGCCGCTGCTGGGCGACATTCCGATCATCTGCTATCTGTTCAGGTTCGAGGGCGAAGACACAATAAATAGTGAGCTGTTGGTCTTCGTAACACCATGGATAGTGGATGAGGCGGTGTTGACGGAACGCGAGATGAAACAGTATGAGGTGACCGAGTTTGCGGGGCCTGACCCTGAATGGACTAGGGCTGAGAAGGAAGGTACCAAGGACATCTCGTACAAGTAAGTTCTTAGTTAGTCTTGAGTTAAGGGTAATCAAGTCCCGAGGCCGAAAAGGGCCTCGGGACTTTTTTTTGGTGTGTAGGATGGGAGGTCCTGGGGTTGGGTCCCCTGCTGCTGGGCCATTGGAGGAGCAGTTCCTCTGCTGCAGGACCAAAGTAGCAATCTCCCGAGGACAAGCGGGGATCTGCGCTGCCCTCGACAGGCTCCGGCAGCTTGAAAAATTGGGTTCGTTTTGGGTTTGATTGGGTTTGC
>JAUVYV010000066.1 GCA_030602885.1 Phycisphaerales bacterium | reverse complement strand
AAACTGGCGCTGTGTTCGATGTCATACAGGCAGGGAGAAAACGATTACTGCTGGGCAAAGCAAAAGGATCTAGCCGGGGACCTGGGTTTGTCGGTGCGGACGATACAGAGGGTTTTGGCGGGCATGAAGGCAAGATGTGAGATACAAATACGGCTTCGAGGCAGGAACCGAAAACGGGGCAATAAGTATGCCCTGACGTGCGGAGCGGTGCTTGGAGGCAGGATTTTTGGTAGAAATTCTCATACGACAAAATCACCCCTCTTATATAAAAAGTGGAAGGCTAAGAGTTATTTTAAAGCCCTTCGGGCAAAATTTCCCCCTGGGGATTTATCTGCAAGCAGTTCGAAGGATTGGTTCGGACCGGAGGCGGTGTATCTCAGGCTGGTCAACATCGGAGTCCACGAAAAAGTAGCCCGGTCATTGGCGTTTGACCAAAAACATCCGTTCGGGAGTGTTGTCCAGGCGATACACAATGCGCTGATACTGCGCGCCGCGGTTTGGAGGCGGTTTGACGATGCGGGGCTGCCGCGGCCGAAGTTCAATGTGCCGGGTTACGTAGTCAATGCGCTAAATGGGGCTCGCAGGGAGGGCAAGAAGGTCGGGACGACCAGGCTGTTCAGAGAAGCGGCCGCAAGGTGCCAGGTGATTAAGATCGAAAAAGCGATATCGGCGAAACATAAGCCGCCAAGTGTGGCGGAGTTTGCCGACAGGGTGCGGAGACAAAAGCGTGCGCTCGGGGTGGAGACGTGACGAAAAGTTAATATTGTGATAGGCTTACAAGACGGAAAGTGAGGTAGATCGAATGGCGGAAAACAAAGTACAGGTACAAATGAGCAAGGACAAGGAATTCAATAGCTGCACGAGATATGCAGTAAATGCCCAGGGAGCGAATGAAGCGTGGGAGACGATAGTCGTAAACAACGATGAGCTCGAGAAGCTCGGCAGGCCGGACGTAATAATGGTTACGATTGAGGCGCTCAGCCTGTAAGCTGACGCCGGCTCTTGACAAAAATACCGGCACAGACGGAAAGTGAGGTAGCGCAAATGGCGGAAAACAAAGTCCAGTTACAAATGAGCAAGGTCGAGGAGTTTGGAAGATGCACGAGATATGCAGTATGGAAAGATGGGGCGGATGAAGAGTGGGACACGATAGACGTAAACAACGATGCGCTCGAGAAGATCGGCAGGCCTGACGTGATCACGGTTACGATTGAGGCGGTCAGCTTGCAGGCTGACGCCGGCTCTTGACAAAAGTGTCGGTTTTGGTATGGTTGCCAGGGTAGGGGCCACGTGTTCGGGCACGCAGATTTTTGGCTTAATTTTGAGGATTCGTGTTAAAATATGCGCAGAAATGAAGAAAATATTGCATATAAAACCGAAGCTCAGGCAGTTGAATCCGGAGAGATTGGCACGGATCAAAACCGGTGCGACAAAAAGTCTTTGCAAGAGGGGATTCGGTTTGCCGATTAGGCCGGTGCGGGTGGACGGCAGGAAAACAGAGTGGACGCTGCCGGCGTATGTAGGCAGAGAGCTTGGCGTTGTCGCCGGCGATTTTGTGGTAAGGTGTAGAACAGACGTTGAGGACGTGCTTAACATAGCTGAGGTTTCAGCACTTGATGAAAGGGACGTGGATGGTAAGTCAATCCTGGGTGAAGTGGTGGACACAAGCAAGGTTCGGTCCGACACAGATGGGCTTGAGATAACGATTACAAAAGCGGCAAAGGCTTTTTATGGTGAGGTAGTTGGGCGGTTTGTTGTATGTGGCCTGACGAAATATCCTGGTGTAGTGACGGAGAAGATAGTTGAGCGTTCACAGGTTTTAGAGGAGATGGCAAAGATGTTGACGGACGGTTTGTGGAGGTGGCCGGAGCTTATAGAGGACTGCACAGGTGCCTGGCTGGCTGGGTTCGAGCCGTTCATGCAGGCGATGGAGGATATGCTCCTGCCGCGCAGATATCCTCGCGGCGATCCCCGGAACATGGCAAGAGTGGCTGTCGTCAATAAGATTATGATCGTGACGGCGGATTCGGAAGCTGAGTTACGAAGGAGAGAACAATGACAAACAAGCTGTTGTTCCCGCCGCGATTTAGACGCGGAGATCCACGGAACCTGGAGCGGATGAGAATTAGTCGAATGATTAAACGTTACGATAAGATAATCCGGAGATCTAAGCAACCGGCACGCCGGCTGCCGGCTGAAGGAGAAAAGAATGGAGCTCATGGATCTGATTAGCGCGTTGCAGGATGAACTCAATGATGCCTATGTGGCTGCGGATGGTGAAGACGTGGACGGAGCGAAAGAACATCTGAGGGCTGCGAAGCAGCTGCTCGATGATGAGTTCGCTGCGGATTAGATGGTAAAGTTCATAATATCTCTGGCCGTGTTTTGGCTATTGCTGCTGGGCCTGGGTTATTGGATGAAGGTGCTGGGGCGAAAGTAAACGCCGCCGGCACGGCGCTTAGCCGTGCGGGTACTGCATTTCTTTTAGCATGTCACGCAGCACGTTGATTCTATGGGTGTCCTGCTTTGTGCGGCAGGTTGGCAAATTATTGAACCAGGTGAGAACGGAGATGTAAGTGTTGATACGCTTTTCACCGGCTGAGCGATTACCGCAGATGATTTCATCGGCGGTGTTTTGGGCGTATGCCCTGATGATGACGGGAACAGCGCAGCACCAGAACAGCGTAATGAGAAAAAGTAAAATGATTAAGGTTTTCATGGTCGATATCCTTTCAGTGTGCGGCGGGGATGGGTGATTCCTCGCTGCGTTCCATGTTTTCGATAGCCTTGTGTTTGTCCTGCTCGTTCGGGTGGGTGTATATCTGTGTGCTGGTGATGTTCTTATGACCGAGCAGCTCCTGGACGGTCCTCATATCCGTTACTCGCATCAGTTTGCTCGCAAACGTATGACGGAGAACGTGCGGGTGTACCGGGCGCCCGAGCGCAGCGATCGCGGCGGAGCTAATTATGCGATGGATCTGCCTTCTTGTGAGTGCTCTGCGTGAACGGCCGGAAGTAAATGCCTTGTGCTGCACGTTCGTAGGAATACGAGACCAGAAGGACTCGTTCATTTTTTTTAGGGCATCAGAGAGCCTGGTGGAGACTGGGATTATGCGTTCCTCGTGGTTTTTGGAGATTAACGGCCGAACTAGTACAGAAGTTACAGGGGCATTGTTGAAAATTAAGTCGGTGACATCGAGGCCGGTGACTTCGCTGACTCGCAGGCCTGCATCGAGCATGACCAGGGCGATGGTGTAGTTGCGGAATCCCCTGCGGACCTGCTTGGGTGTTCCATCCTTGAGCTGGAGGACATCCAGCAGTCGCTGACATTGATCGGTGGTTAAGGTTTTGGGGGCTTTTGACATGATTTCTCCTTGGTGTGTTGGGTTAGAAGAATTTTGCCGATCTGATTCCACTGTGAATCGGAGAGACCTATATTTTGCTCAACAACAGATATGAACAAGCTTTGCGGATAACGCCTTGGAGCATCTTTTGCAGAAAGAGTTTGAACTTTACCACCAATGATCCTCAGAAAGCACGTGCAGTTGTTGAGTTTTCGGAATAGTTTGACGGCAATTTTCGCTTCGTATATAAGCTGTTCACGGTTCATTGTTCAGGGCCCCCGTTGTCATGGATTCCTCCCGTCAAAAGCTACAGCCTTACGGAGCGAACGGAATTTTTGAGATCACAACGTATATTATGAACACACAGCACAGCAACAGTGTGAACCAAAAGACGATTAGATGGATCCTATGCAAGAAGCGCCTGTGGCAGTGAGTGTCCTGCAGTTCACGAATATCGTTAACTAAGGTGTTGTAGAGTTCGACGTCGTAGGGCCGGAGGTCGGAGGCGGCGCTGAGCAGGGTGGTTAGTTCGGTCAGACGTTCAAGGTACTGTTTCTCGTTCATGGGATATCCATTCGTAAAGGTTCTGGTGTCATGGTTTTCTTCCGTCAAAAGCTACAGTCTTCCAAGGCAAACCGTAGCTCTGTCATCATTGTGTAAAGTATGAACGCACCGCACAGCAGCGCGACGAGCCACAAGTAGATATGGAGGCCTAGCGGCCATTGCCGGCTGCGGTAATAACTGTCATGCAGTGATTGCATTTCTACAATTGTAGAGTTGCACATATCGGGGTCGTAGGGCTGGAGGTTTGCGGCACATTTGAGCTGTTCTGTTAGTTTGATCTGACGGTCACGGTACTGTTTGGTGGTCATGGCCTGGGCCCTCAAAAAACGTTGATCAACAGGTCGCTGCATTCGAGACCTTTCAAGCCGTCAATTATAGTCAAAACGGACGTGCTGTCAACAACAAAACGGACATTATTTTGGGGACAAATTCTGAGCCGGCTGCGCCGACGGCCTCCGATACAGGTCCCGTTCTGGGCGAAAAGAGACTTTTTCGAAGTCATCGGCAATCATGTCTAAAATGTTGGGGGTGTAGCCTGCGTCTGGAATTTCGCAAAAACGCCGTATTCGCTCAGCACCGGATTTGAGGGTGCTGCGGGCCGCATCGCCTCGAGTTTTGCCTGCACAGCGTGCTTTACGCCCGTGGTTCGTGCTCCTTTGAGCTCCTGACAGCTAAAAAATTGCCGCCCGGCGGTTGACAGATGCGGGCGGCAATGTTAAAATAGGTTCGTCTGAACTGTGTAGCCCCGCCAGGCGAAAAGGGTTCAAGCCTGGCGGGGTGGGTTTTTTGCAGCTGCTCGGCGTTTGACACGAGAGGGCGGCAATGGTAAAATGGGGACTGCATCACACGAAAGCCCCGCCGAGGTTGCCAAACTGCAACCTGGCGGGGCTACCTTATTTCAGCAGCTGCTCGGTCGCGAATCGCGTGCCCGTAGAATTGTACCGCGGCAAGGGCACGAGATTTGCCGAGCAGCTGCTCGCGGCTTGCATCTGAGTTTGGAGAAATTGAGGCTCCAAAACAGATGCAAGTGCCTGACAAAATCGCGAAATCCGAGAGGGGAACCGCGTCCGCGTATAGTGCGCAACGCAGTGGAGTGCTGCGGACATGGTGGTGAATCGGATTTCAGCAAGGTTATTAGAACGGTTGGGGGTTTTCGTGATCAGATTGGCCTATTCCGAAATTTGGAGTGCCCGGGAATCCAGGAAAGCACGAAAACCCGAAACCGTGGCGAACCTTGCGGCGATTCTTGAAGTCTTGCTTACCTTGGACGGAGCTTTTTGTCGGCAAGCGTTGGAAGTCTCCCTGTGCGAGAGCTCTTTGCCGAAGCACGTTCCGATTATGGTGGTAGTTGGTGGGTGGATGGCCTTGCTTGTGAAGCTGACTTGGTGGGGACATTGGTTGGAAGCCACAACGTGTTGGAATAGATCTAACCTTAAAAACAGTTAGACAAACAGACGGGCGGAAGCCCGTTTGTTTGTCTGTTCATTGAAAATCCCGCCATTGTTCTTGTCTCTTTTCGTTCAATCGCAGATTGGAGATTATGGGCTACAATGGC
>JAUVYV010000015.1 GCA_030602885.1 Phycisphaerales bacterium | reverse complement strand
AACGTGCTTGTTTGGCGGGTGAAGGCGCAGCAGCAGTTATTAAAACGCGGCTTGATAGCAAGCGTGAAACTGTTCATTAAGGCAGAGGGCGCTACATCAAGGCATTTGAAAAAAGAGAAACAGCGGGAAAAGGACGAAAGTTGGTTTTTTGGCCTAAAAACGGTGTTTTGCTCGTTTGATACGGCGTAAAAAAGAGTATTTTCGGGAACCCCCTTACACCCCGTCGAACGGAGCGCCGGGTAAACTTCGGCGTTGCCTCAGGCGTGAGGGGGCGAAACATGTCGCCTGCGGGCAGGCGATAATAGGTAAGCGGACCTTACGATTGCAACCCGGCAACGCCCTTCGGGGTTGACGGGCTAAATATTTCGCCTGCAGGCAGGCGATAATAGGTAAGCGGACCTTACGATTGCAACCCGGCAACGCCCTTCGGGGTTGACGGGCTAAACATGTCGCCTGCGTAGCAGGCGATGATGGGTAAGCGGGCCTCACACCTGCAACCCGCCGGTGAAACCGGGGGCTAAACATGTCGCCTGCGGGGCAGGCGATGATGGGTAAGTGTTCCTTACGTAGGCAACCCCCGAACGCCTTTCGAATCTGCTTGAAGCAGATTCTCCAGGGTTCGAGGGCTAAACATTTGAGGCCTTCGGCCTTATTGGGGTGAGTCTTGAATGGCGAAGACGCTTGGGTATATGGTGACACTGACTACATACGGGACGTGGTTGCAGGGCAACGAAAAGGGCTTTGTCAAGGATGGAGTCGTGCGCGGGGAGAATGTCGCGTTTTCCGTGGTTAAAATTCGCATTTTTTCCCTTCAAAATCAGTTGACATTTCGGCAATAGTTCGTATCCTTCGACTACACTCAGGACAGGTCTCGCATCCCTTGGGGATGAATTTCGCGGGAATGACAAGAATCTGGACCTCTCGACTGCGCTCGAGATGACAAAAGATTGCTTCGGCTCCGCCTCGCAATGACGGCGGGAGAAGGGATTTTCGAACCCCGCCTACGGCCTGCGAGGACAAGTTTTCGATTGACGATTTTCGAATGGGGATTGGGGGGTGAGAAGGGGATTTTAGATTACTGATTTCAGATTTCATATTGAGGGGAGGGAAGCGCTTGGGGTGGTTGTGGATTTGCGATTTCCGATTGACGATTTTCGAATGGGGATTGGGGGAAGCGCCTGGGGGGGTGTGGAGGTGATCCGCGAAGCGGAGAATTGAGAATTTGGAATGTAGAGGGGGTGAGGAGGGGCAATAAAGTAATCCGAAAGCAGAGCATAAGCCGATTTTATAAGAAGGTGCGAGTTAGTTGAACAGAATTCGGGGGCTGACGGTGAAAACCGAGGGTGTGCGTGGGCCGCATGAGGCGGCAGAAGGTTTTGTGTTGACAAAGGGGGGCTGGTGCGTAGATTGGTGTCGCTTAATGATTTTTGGTCCGTATTGAAAGGGATACAATATGGCGGTTAGGCGAATTACTGTTCACTGTGTTGGGATTGAGGACAAGCCGGGCAGTCTGCAGAAGTTTCTGGCTCAGAGCAGCTTGTCGGGGGTGGATTTTCTGTGTTTTGCGGCTTTTTCGTGCGGGAACAATCGTGGGTGTGTATTTGTCGGTGCGAAAGAGGCGGCGAAGTTCGAGGCGTTTGCGAAGGAAGCGGGGCTTGGGGCGCAGCCAGCAACGGGCTTTATCGTGAGCGGCGAGGACAGGGTAGGTGCTGCGGCAGAGGCGTTGAAGGGGCTTGCGGAGAATAATATCAACGGGACAGCGGGTTCGGCGATGGTTATCGACGGGCGGTATCAGATGCTGATGGTGGTGGATACTGCCGATGCCGAGCGTGCAGAGGCGCTTTTGAGTTAGTAGTACAAGGGCTGTGCTTTAACTGAGCTATTGTGCATACGGCCTTACTTCGGGGGAAGGGAGAAGGTTCGGCTGTGCCGATGGATGGAGTGTTTTCTGTCGGTGCGGTTGTATCTATTGAGAAGAGATGTGATATCAGGTATAATGCAGTGATTCGTGAAGATTGATAATATGGAATTTTGTCATATTTTTTTGGAGGTATCATAACTATGTTGCTCTGGGTTTTCAGGGGTATCTTTATTCTTATCATCTCGGCGGTATTATTTGTGAATCTGACTTCAGAGACAATTACGCGGGAAGGTAACGCTACGAGTTTCTGGACGGTGGCGTGGGGCGGTATAGGGATAGCAGTATTCGTATTTTTACTGGACCTTCTTACGCCGAAGAAGAAACTCAGTGCGTTGGCGGGGGTATTCTTCGGGCTTCTTGTTGGGCTGCTTATCAGTGGTGCGCTGGCGCCGGCGGTGGATATGTTGGCAGATTCGTTCAGGGTCAGTTTGATTCCCGAGGCGGTCGCGGCGGTAAAGTGGATGCTGGGGATATGTGTGTGCTTTCTAATGATCGCAGTTGTGATGCGGACGAAGGACGACGTGCGTTTTGTCATTCCTTACGTTGAGTTTACCAAGCAGACGAAGGGTGCGAGGCCTCTGGTCCTGGATACGTCGGCGATTATCGACGGGCGGATAGCGGATTTGTACAAGAGCAAACTTTTCGACTCGCCTCTGATAGTACCGCGATTTGTACTGAACGAGATGCAGCTTATATCGGATTCGGCAGACAAGCTGAAGCGCAACCGCGGCAGAAGGGGACTGGATATACTCAAGGAGATGCAGTCAGATTCGACAATCGATATAACGATTGACGATGCGATTGTCGAGGAGGTGGAGGAGGTCAAGGGGGTTGACCAGAAACTGATAGTCCACACGAAAAACTGCGGTGGGCGGTTAGTGACGACGGATTATAACCTGAGCAAGGTTGCTGCGGTTCGTGAGGTGGATGTTCTGAACATCAACGACCTGGCGAGTTCGCTCAAGACGATTGCACTGCCGGGCGAGGCGATGCAGGTTCGTATTATCAAGCCCGGTGAAGAGATACAGCAGGGCGTGGGTTATCTTGATGACGGGACGATGGTGGTTGTCGAGGATGCTCGCAACAAGATAGGCAAGGATATTTTGATCAGTATAACGAGCTCGCTGCAGACGTCGGCGGGTAAGATGATATTCGGCAAGTTCGAGGGGTACGCCAGGTAGTAAGAGCAAGACGGGCAACGGCCAGGGGTGGTACGGGAGGGACAATTGGAGTGCGCCAGGCGAGGGTGGATTTGCGCTTCGCTGCAAGAAAAGATTTTAGCGACAACAATGCGGTTTACTATTACCACTTCGACGGGCTGGGCAGCTATTTTGATTTGAGGAGTGATTTAGTGAAGATGGCGATGGTGAGTATGAGTCCTGCGAGGAAGAGTGGCCAGGAGAAGTGTGAGGCGTAGTCGGGGGCGGTTATATGTCGGCCCGCGAGGCAGAAGGAGGCAATGATGACGAGGGCGCAGACAGAGAAGGCGAGCCAATCGAAGATAGTCGCCTTGATGGGTTTGTCGATGGAATCCCGGTAGAGAATCAGCAAGGCGAAGGCGAGCACAGCGAGTGAGACAAGGACGGGTGCGAGGACGGGTGCGGCCCAGGGGCGGGGGATTAAAAACAGTATGTCCCAATCTAAAATATGCGCGGGCCAATCGAGGAGGACTTTGAGCCAGAGGTAGTAGAAGATGTCCCAGACGGCGAAGATGGTCAAGAAGTACGCAAATCTCCGGCGGAGGTTTCGGCCGATGAGTGAGCAGGCGGTGAGGATGAGGACGAGGGCGGCGGCTTCTCTGCCGATTTCGGTCAACAGTAGTCGTTTCCAGAGTGGGGATATATCAGCGCCGAACTCGGCCAGTGGAAAAGTGAAGCCGTCGGGGTAGAAGATTTCGCGGAGGTAAACGACGACGGCGGATTCGATGTATGCAAAGGCGATGCCGAAGACGACGACGATGCAGAAGCGAATGAATAAGGTTCCGCGTGTTGTTAGTGATGTGTGTACGGTATCAGGCAATTTTGTGCTCCTGCAGGGGACTACCATGTTTTAGTTTCGAGCAGTTTTTGTCGTTCGTTCCGGAGGTCTTTTAATTTTGTGTTGTATGATTGAGCGAGGATGAAATTGCCGTGTTGTTCGGCGGTCCTGCCGAGGTATGTTATGGCCGTCGTTGCCGCCATGAGCTTGTTGAAATATCCGTCTTCGGCTTCGCAGAGGTTTTTTTCTCTCGTGAACCGGTTGAGGAAGCCGGCGCTGAAGGGGTCGGTGGTGTCGAGACGAAAGCTGATGTGGTGTCTTCCGGCGGCCAGCGCCTTGAATGTATCGGCGGCGCCTGTCATGTGTGTGACGGCGTGGAAGGCGAAGGTGAGGATTGCCAGCCAGCCGAGGAGTGTCAGCCATCGGGCGAAGTTTTTGGTGTTTTCGATTTTTTCCGGCTGGGCCATTTCTCTGCCTTGTCTGGTCAGGAGACGACGGCGCTCAACGACAGCAGCGCAGGTCATTCAGCTCTTTGAGCAGTGTTTCGACAATCTTGTTATCGGGGACAGTGGCGATTTTTCTTCCCTTTCGGTATATGAAGCCCTTGTTTTTAGCGGCACAGACGGCGAGGTCTGCGTCTGCGGCTTCGCCCGGGCCGTTGACAATACATCCCATGACGGCGATGCGGAGGGGTTTGTCGATGCCGGCTGTGGCTCGTCTAATTTTTCGAGCGAGCCCTGTTACATCGATATGCGCGCGGGCGCAGGTTGGGCAGACAACAAGCTCGACGGCTGCGGTTTTGTACAGGCCGAGGGCGGCGAGGATTTGCTTTGCGATTTCGGTTTCGATGAGGGGGTCACCGGCGGCGCTTACCCTGATGGTGTCACCGATGCCTTCGGCGAGGAGTGTCCCGAGAGCGACGGCAGAGGGGATTTGTGCATTTTCGGGCAGACCTGCGTGCGTTAAGCCGAGATGGATTGGGTAGTCGAAAGTCTCGGCGATGCGTCGGTTGATTTCGATGGTTCGCCGGACGTCACTTGATTTTGCGCTGAGGACGATTTGTGTAAAGCCGCGTGATTCGAAGAGGCGGACGTATTTTTTCATTTCATGGAGCATGAGCATGACACGTTTTGCGGGGGGGGTATCCTTTTTGAGGTCTCTGATACTTGCCTCGTTGACGCCGACGCGGATTGCGACGTTATGGGCGTCGGCGGCGTAGATGATTCGTATGATGTCTTTGGGATTTTTTATATTGCCGGGGTTGAGGCGGATTTTGGCAGCGCCGGCTTCGATGGCTTCGATTGCGCGGGCGCTGCTGAAATGTACGTCGGCAATCAGGGGGACAGTTACTTTCTCGACAATTTTTGCGAAGGCGGTTGTGTCGGCGGCGGTAGGGACGGCGACTCTGACGAGCCGACAGCCGGCATCGACGAGCCGGTTTATCTGCCTGACGCATCGGTTGATGTCGGTTGTAGCGACTTTGGTCATCGACTGAACGACGATGGGGGCAGCGGAGCCGATTTTGACAGAACCGATGTTGACTGTTCTGGTTTTTCTTCGCTTTATCATAGAGGAATTGTAGCTTGTCATATCGCTCCGGGCAAACTAAAATGCAGGTGTTACAAAGTACAGGGTGCCTCCGGAGTTCGTAGGTAAATGGCAATTCATGAGGGGACCCCAATCCCAATACGTAGGGATTGGGAACCCAGGATGCACGGGCCACTCGGAGGGTTGCGTTGTGCGGACGGGCCGGTTAGAATCTGAGGCGTGTGAGAGGACGAAGCTAAGGTTGTTTTCGTGGTCGAAAATGGTTTCAGTACTTGTATCGATATTTGTGGTTGTGCTCGTCGGGTACGGGTGCTGGGCGGTGATATTGTATTATATGCAGCCGGTGTTTATGTACGGTCCTGTTCGGGATGTTCCGTACACTCCTGAAGAGCTCGGTTTGGACTATGAGGAAGTGACTTTTACTACAGGAGACCGACTGAAGCTGAAAGGCTGGTATATCCCCGCAGAGAATGCAGAGTTTACGGTTCTGTTTTGTCACGGCAACGGTGGTAATATGATGCACCGGCTTGACAGCATCAATATCTTTCACGAGCTTGGTGTGAACTGCTTTATCTTTGACTACCGGGGATACGGCAATAGTGAGGGCAGGCCGAGCGAAAATGGTACATATCTCGACGCAAGAGCGGCCTGGCGGTGGCTTACGAAGAAGAAGGGGACGGCACGGGAGAGTATCATCCTATTCGGCAGGAGTATGGGGGGCAGCATTGCGGCATACCTTGCGAGCAAGGTCAGGCCCGGAGCCCTGGTGATGGAGAGCGTGTTCACGTCATACGTTGATATGGGCAAGAAGTTTTACCCGTATATGCCTGTGCGGTGGTTTGCGAGGTTCAGTTATCCGACGGCGGAGTATATCAAGAAGGTTCATTGTCCTGTGATGGTGATACACAGCAGGGCCGACGAGATAGTACCATTTGAGTTTGGTCTGGAGCTGTACGAGGCGGCAGGTGAGCCAAAGGAATTTGTGGAGATTCAGGGCGGGCATAACGACGGCTTTTTGATTTCGAGCGAGACTTACAGAAAGGCCTGGATGAAGTGGCTGAAGTTTTTGAAGGAGTCGTCAGCGAGCCAGGTTGCCCAACGCCAATCGTCATAGCAGCTCACAAGCCGGTATCGGCTGAGAGGACAGGGGGATAGGGGCCACGCTGAGGGGGGGTCTGAAGTTTTGTGTTCTGCGAGCGGTCATACGGTCTGTTTTTGCTTGATTTTGCGGTAATGAAGGCGTATAAGCAGGAGCTCTTTGAGGCATTGCAAGAGGCAGAGCCGTAGTAGGAATGCGAATTTCAGCCGGTTCGGCAGTTTTTACAGGAGAAGATATGGGCAGTTCGAAGGCGAATGCGATAGTGGCACAGTCGGGCGGGCCGACGGCGGTGATTAATTCGAGCGCGTGCGGGGTGATTCAGGAGGCGATGAAATCGGATGCAATCGAGAGGGTATTAGGCGCGACCAACGGGATATTAGGTGTGCTGAAGGAGGATTTGTTCGACATATCCGCGGAAAGGGAAGAGACGATTGATGCGCTTAAGAGAACGCCGGCAGCGGCGATTGGGTCGTGCCGCCATAAGCTGAAATCACTTGAGGAATCCAGGGCGGACTTCGAGAGAATACTCGAAGTTTTCAAGGCGCATAATATTCGATACTTTTTTTATGCGGGCGGCAACGACTCGATGGATACGGCGGACAAGGTGAACAAATTAGCGGCTGACAGCGGATACGAGCTGGTTTGCATTGGTGTCCCCAAGACTATCGACAATGACCTTGCGTGCACAGACCACTGTCCGGGTTACGGCAGCGTTGCGAAGTACGTTGCCACCTGTGCAATGGAGGCGGGGATGGATACCGAGTCGCTCTACACGTATGATACGTGTACTATCTTAGAGGTGATGGGGCGAAATGCGGGGTGGATAGCGGCGGCGACGGGTCTTGCGGCCAGAGAGCCGGGCGAGGCGCCGAATCTGATTTATATGCCGGAGGCGGCATTCAGGTGGGACAAATTCGTAAACGACGTCAAGGAGGTGCATAAGGAATTAGGCAGGGTTTTTATTGCGGTTGGTGAAGGCCTTAAGGATGAGAATGGCGACTATGTGACGGCTGATTCGGGGTCGTTCGGCAAGGACAGCTTTGGGCATTCACAATTAGGCGGTGTTGCCGATATGCTCAAGGTGGTTATCGAAAAGGAGGTCGGCATCAAGGCGCGCTGGAACAAATTAGGGACGAACCAGCGAAATGCGATGCACTTTGCATCGCTGACGGATGTGAATGAGGCTTATATGTGCGGGCAGGCGGCGGTCAAAGCGGCGATGGGAGGTGTGAACGGCAAGATGGTGACATTGGTTCGCGAGGACGGGCCAAAATATAAGTGCACGACAGGCCTTGCCGAGCTGAGGGATGTGGCGAACGGCGAGAAGAAGGTGCCGAAAGAGTATATAAACAAGGCGGGCAACGGTATTACGGAGGCGTGTAAGGATTATATCAGGCCTTTGATTAAGGGTGAGGCGCCGGTGACGGTTGGTGAGGACGGGCTTGCTGTGTTTATGAGATTCGAGAGAAAGCCGCTGGAAAAGAAATTGCCGGAGTATATGTAATGAAGCTTGAGAAGTATTCGTTTGGGCTTGGTGACAGGTTCGCTCACCAGGGCAGGGCGCAGCTTGCCGCGATAATCAAGGCCAACGAGCAGGGCGCAAACGTAACACCGGTGTGGAACAAGTCGAATCGTGAGCACGGCATTACAGGGACGGAGCCGGTGAGCGTGCGAGCCGAGGCGGATGCGGCGGTTGCGGCGCTCGGCTGGAAAGGCACATATTACGTTGATGCGGACCATATAGGGCTGAAGATTGTTGAGCCGTTTATCGAGCCGAGTGATTTCTTCACTCTCGATGTGGCGGATTTCATCGGGCAGGCGGCAAGCGCTGAGGATATTGCGGCTTTTGTCGATAGATACAGTAAGTATTTGGGGACAGTCGATATCGACGGAGCTGCAGGCGGTTTTGATGTTACAAGGCAGATGCTTGAGGGTATTGCAGTGAAGTATCTACTTGCTGTGAAGGAGGCGGGGAGGGTATATCGGCATGTCGAGTCGGTCAAGGGCAAGGACAGCTTTATTACCGAGGTTTCGATGGACGAGACGGACGAGCCTCAGAGGCCGGTTGAGATGTTTTTTATTTTAACTGCGATTGCGGACGAGGGGATACCGATTCAGACGATAGCGCTGAAGTTTAGCGGCAGGTTCAATAAGGGTGTCGATTACGTTGGAGACGTGGGGCAATTTACGAAGGAGTTCGAGCAGGACCTTGCGGTTATCAGATTTGCGATCGGCGAGTTTGGGCTTTGTGAGAACCTGAAGCTCAGTGTGCACTCGGGCAGTGACAAGTTCGCGATATACGCTTCCTTGAACAAGGCGATAAAGAAATTCGATACCGGGCTACACGTCAAGACTGCGGGGACGACGTGGCTCGAGGAGCTGATTGGTCTTGCATTAGCAGGCGATGAAGGGCTGGGCATTGCAAAACGAGTATATGCAGAAGCACTCTCGCGCTGCGATGAACTCTGCGGGCCTTATGTTAGGGTGATTGATATCGACAAGGGCAAGCTGCCTTCGGCTGATGAGGTTGCGGGCTGGAGTGGCGATGAGTATGCAGCGGCGCTGCGACATGACCGGTCGTGCGAGAAGTACAATCTGCATTTTCGCCAGCTTCTGCACGTGGGGTACAGGATAGCCGCTGAGATGGGGACGGAGTTTACCGATGCGGTGGACAAGTACGAATCGATTGTCGGGCAGTGTGTGACGGAGAATATTTATGAGAGGCATATCAAGCCGGTCTTTATGGACTGACGAGGGAAAACAAGATGAAAGAGCTGTTTGATTTGACAAATAGAGTTGCTGTAATTACCGGTGCAGGCGGTGTGCTTTGCGGGGCGATGGCGAAGGTGCTTGCGAAGGCGGGGGCGAAGGTTGCTGTTCTGGATTTGAATGAGGAGGCAGCAAAAAGGATCGTCGGTGAGATCAAAGCCGAGGGCGGGGCTGCGATTGCTGTCAAGTGCAACGTGCTGGAGAAGGACAGCATTGCCGAGGCGCGCGATACGGTGAGGTCGGAATTCGGTGAGGTCGATATCCTTATTAACGGGGCGGGCGGCAACAGGAAAGATGCGAGCACTTCGGAAGAGCAGTCGTTTTTTGATTTACCGGCGGATGCGATTCGTTTTGTGATGGATTTGAACTTCCTGGGGACGTTCCTGTCTTGCCAGGTATTCGGCAAAGACATGGCGGAGACAGGCCGCGGCGTGATACTGAATATTTCGAGTATGACGGCCCTCGGTCCTTTGACCAATATCCCGGGCTATTCTGCGGCGAAGGCGGCTGTGACGAATTTTACGCAGTGGCTTTCGACGCACATGTGCCAAAATTACTCAGCGGATATCCGGGTCAATGCAATTGCCCCGGGCTTCTTTTTGACCGAGCAGAATCGGTATCTGCTTACGCAGGAAAATGGCGAGCTTACCGAGCGAGGCAGGACGATTACAGAGCAGACGCCGATGGGCAGGTTCGGTGCGCCCGAGGACCTGTTAGGGACGGTGCTTTGGTTAGTGAGCGATGCGTCGAAGTTTGTCTCTGGAATAGTTGTTCCTGTCGATGGTGGGTTTTCAGCATTTAGTGGGGTATAGTTTTTGGAGAGTGAAATGAGTGACCCGGTGAAACCATTGAAGGAGTTTCAACCGAAGCATGAGTTTTTTGTGGGTATCGATTCGGACGGGTGTGCGTTCGATACAATGGGTATCAAGCAGCGGGAGTGTTTTTGCCCGTGGCTGATAGGGTATTTTGGTTTGCAGCCGGTTGCTCAGGCGGCGAGGGAGTGTAAGGATTTTGCGGACCTGTTCAGCAAGACTCGCGGGGCCAATCGACACAAGACCTCGAAACGGATAATAGCCGAATTGTTGCCGAGCCATCCGATGGTCAAGACGAGGGGTTTTGAGGTTCCACAGTATCCGCACTATTTCGCGTGGGTTGATGACCCGAACAGCTTGCTGAGTAACGCCGGTTTGAAAAAGGCAGTGGATGAGGCGACGGAGCCGGAGGTCAGGGCAGAGCTGACACATGCACTTGCGTGGAGCGAGAAGGTCAATGAAGTGATAGCTGAGATTGTTAAGGGTATGCCGCCATTTCCGTATGTTCGGGAGAGCTTAGAGAAGATTCAGCCGGTGGCGGATGTGATTGTGGTATCGGCGACACCAGGTGAGGCGCTTACGAGGGAGTGGGAAGAGCACGATATTGCCAAATATGTCGAGGTGATAGCCGGTCAGGAGATGGGCAAGAAGGCGCAACACCTCGAATATACAACGAAGGGCAGGTACGAAAAGAATCACGTTTTGATGGTGGGTGATGCGCCGGGTGATATGAAGGCGGCCAGGGCAAACGATGCCCTGTTTTATCCGATCAACCCTGGCAACGAAATCGAGTCGTGGAAGCGGTTTCACGATGAGGCGTTCGATAAGTTCATCAGCGGCGAATATGCGGGCGAGTATGAGGCAAAGGTGATTGCGGAGTTCGACAGTTACCTGCCTGAGACGCCGCCCTGGCAGAAGTAATTGAGCTGTAATGCATACATTTCGATTTAGCGATGCTTTTTCTTGCGGTACATGGTATTAGTTCACCCAACGAAGCGCGGCTTCGTGAGGGTATCGGTAAATTCTTCGCCGAGAACGATTACGCGGGCAGGCGAATCCTGCTGCTCGTGCCGGACAATACGCGCTCCGGGCCTATAGGGGACATATTCAAGATTACTTTCGAGATGCTCGAAGGCAAGGCAAAGGCCTTCGACGTTATGGTTGCCTTAGGTACACATCGGGCGCTGAGCGATGAGGAGATTTGCACTCGGTTGGGCATAACGGCTGAGCAGCGCAGCAGCACGTATGCGTCGGTGAAGTTTTTCAATCACGAATGGGACATGCCTGAAGCGCTTGAGTCGGTCGGGACGATTTCGGCGTCTGAAATTGAGGAGCTTAGCGGCGGTTTATTCGGCGAGGAAGTTGATGTTGTGATCAACAAACGGATATTCGACTATGATGAGCTGCTGATTTTAGGGCCTGTGTTCCCTCACGAGGCGGTGGGTTTTTCCGGTGGGCACAAATACATCGTTCCGGGTATAGCCGGGGCGAAGATTATAAGCTTCTTCCACTGGCTTGCCGCGGTGGTCACGAATCCGGTCATTAACGGACATAAGTGGACGCCGACGCGGAAAGTGATTGAGAGGGCGGCTTCTTTTGTCAAGGTGCCTCGCAAGCTTTTTGCGGTGGTGGCGGTCGGCGACAAGCTACAGAGCTTGTTTATCGGCGACTGTGCCGAGGCGTGGGAGCGTGCGGCGGATTTGTCGGCGAAGCTGCATATTGTGCACAAGCCGAGGCCGTTCAAGACGGTGCTTGGAATTGCGCCGCGGATGTACGATGATATGTGGACGGCGGGCAAGGTAATGTACAAGCTTGAGCCGATTGTGGCCGACGGCGGGATGCTGATTATTTATGCGCCGCACATAACTGAGATTTCTTATACGCACGGCGAGATCATCGAGAGAATCGGTTATCATACACGGGATTACTTTTTGAAACAGTGGGAGAGGTTCAGGGACTTTCCGCGTGGTGCATTAGCTCATTCGGCAAATGTCAAAGGCATCGGAACGTACATTGACGGCGTTGAGCGGCCGAGGATAAGTGTCGTATTAGCGACAGGAATCAGCAGGCAGCGGTGTCGGAAGGTGAATCTTGGGTATATGGACCCCGGGCACATCGACATAGCGAATTACAGAAACAAGGAAGATAAAGGTATTCTGGTTGTCGACCATGCGGGCGAGATGCTGTATCGGCTGAAAGACGGCTCAGTGCCGCAGATTGAACAATAACATTTTGCAGGAAAGGAAAGACGAAGATGTCACAGGCAGATATTGCTCTGGTAGGTTTGGCAGTTATGGGTGAGAATCTCATCCTTAATATGGAGAGCAAGGGCATAACCTGCGCCTGCTTCAACCGGACGGTCTCGAAGGTGGATGCTTTTCTCAACGGCAGGGCCAGGGGCAAGAACATCATCGGGTGTCACTCGATTGAGGAGCTGGCGGCTAACTTGAAAAAGCCGCGCAAAGTTATGCTGATGGTCAAGGCGGGTCAGGCGGTTGATGATTTTATTGAGAAACTGCTGCCGTCTCTCGAGGACGGTGACATAATCATTGACGGCGGCAATTCGCATTTTCCCGATACGACGCGAAGGACCAAATACGTCGAGAGCAAGGGCAAGCTCTATATCGGCACGGGTGTATCGGGCGGCAAAGAAGGTGCTCTGCGCGGGCCTTCGATTATGCCGGGCGGCTCACCGGCGGCGTGGGAGCATGTCAAGCCAATCTTTCAGGCAATCTGCGCCAGGACCGATGACGGCCAGCCGTGCTGTGACTGGGTGGGTGAGAACGGTGCGGGGCACTTCGTGAAGATGGTGCACAACGGTATCGAGTACGGTGACATGCAGATGATATGCGAGACGTACCAGATGATGAGAGAGGGTCTCGGGATGACCAACCGAGAGATGCACGAGGTCTTCGCTCAATGGAACGAGGGTGAGCTTAACTCGTACCTGATTGAGATAACGCGGGACATTCTTGCAAAAAGGGACGAGGAGGGTAACGAGGTTATCGACCTGATACTCGATACTGCCGGCCAGAAGGGGACGGGTAAGTGGACTGCGATTGCGGCCCTTGACGCCGGTCAGCCGTTGACGCTGATTGGCGAGGCCGTTTTTGCCAGGTGTTTGTCTGCTCTGAAAGAAGAGCGGGTAAAGGCATCGAAGGTTCTGAAAGGGCCAAAGGCGAAATTCAGGGGCGACAAGAGCAAATTCATCGAGGATTTGCGCAAAGCACTTTATGCGTCGAAAATTATCAGCTACGCGCAGGGCTATCAGCTTATGCGGGCGGCTGCTGCGGAGTACGGCTGGAACCTGAACTACGGCGGGATTGCCCTTATGTGGCGTGGCGGCTGTATCATTCGCTCGGTCTTTCTGGGCGATATAAAGAAGGCTTTCGCCAAGAAGGCGAATCTGGAGAACCTGCTGCTCGATCCGTTCTTTAAAAGGGCGGTCAGCAAGGCACAAACGTCGTGGCGGCGGGTAGTGACGACGGCAGTAAAGCTTGGTATTCCGATACCTGCGATGAGCTCGGCACTGGCGTTTTACGATGGCTATCGTCACGAGCGACTGCCGGCGAATCTGCTGCAGGCCCAGCGGGATTATTTCGGCGCCCATACATACGAGCGGGTTGACAAGCCGAGAGGAGAATTCTTCCATACAAACTGGACGGGCAGAGGCGGCGATACGAGCGCGTCAACCTACACTGTCTGATTCTCTGCAGGCGTAGCGTTTATATCAGAGAAGGGCGACTCAGTTGCTTTTGGTGGAAGAAGTGGGTTCTGTTTTTAAGGATATACTGCATGATGTCGGGCGGCGGCAGTGTTATTTGCCCGGCGTAAGTGCGCCGGCAAGCTTGACTTGTCGGGTGCCTATGGTTATATTGTGCCGCCGGAGCGAAAAGGTCATGTTTGGGAAAAAGTATTGAGGAAAGAGAAATGGATTTGTTCTGGAAGATAATCATTGGTGCCGGCGTACTGCTGGTTGTTTGCTGGACAGCGTACGGTATATGGGAATGGCGAGAGCGCAAGCTGGAGAAGCAAAGGCCGAAAGTCAGGACTGAGCAATATAAACGAACGAGAAATGATATGGCCGATTATGCGAAGAAGCTTGCAGAGTTCAAGTCTCCGTCAGAGCGAATAAAGGAGCAGCAGGAAAAGCAGGACAAGAGTGAGCAAGAGAACGGATGAGTATGACTGAGAAGTTTCTCGACGAGGATTTTCTGCTTGAAAGCGACACGGCAAGAGCGCTTTATCACGAGCACGCTGCGAAGATGCCTGTTTATGACTATCACTGCCATCTTGCGGCTGACCAAATTGCCGGTGACCATCGGTTTGGGAATTTGACGCAGGCGTGGCTTTGGGAGGACCACTACAAATGGCGGGCGATGCGGGCCAACGGCGTTGACGAGAAATACATTACGGGCGAGGCCGATGACTATGCGAAATTCGAGAAGTGGGCACAGACCGTTCCCTATACGCTTCGCAATCCGCTGTACCACTGGACGCATCTGGAGCTGAAACGCTATTTCGGCATAGGTGACAGACTGCTGGATGGTGACACTGCAAGAGGCATTTACGATGCCTGCGGCGATATGCTTGGGACGCCGGAGTTTAGCGTTCGCAATCTGCTTAGGAAGATGAACGTGAAGCTGGTATGCACGACGGAAGGGCCGCTGGATTCGCTGGAGCATCACAAAAGACTTTGGAACGAGGCGTTTGATGTCAAGGTATATGCTGCATACCGACCCGATAAGGGACTGGCAGTTGAAGACTTGTCTGCACTGAATGCTTTTATTGATAAGCTGGAAGAGCTTTGCGGGATGGAGATAAAGGGCTTCGGCTCTTATGTCGAGGCGCTGTGGCAGCGGCACTGCTACTTTCACGAGAACGGCTGTCGGTTGAGCGACTACGGGCTTGAAACCGCTCACGCTGAGGATTACACCGAGGCCGAGATTAGGGGAATATTTGACAAGATAAGGACCGGAAAGGCATTGAATGACCAGGAGTGTCTTAAGTTCAGGTCGGCAATGATGTTTGAATTCGCCAGGATGGATGCCGAGCGTGGCTGGGTGATGCAGCTTCATTTAGGAGCGCTTAGGAATGCAAATACACGGAGACGGCAGACGCTGGGGCCTGATACGGGATTTGACTCGACAGGTGACTTCGAGACAGCACGACCTTTGGCGAAGTTTCTCGACCGGCTCGACAACATCGGCAAACTGCCCAAGACAATCATCTACAACCTTAATCCAACAGACAACGAAGTAATTGCGACGATGGTCGGGAATTTTCAGGACGGCTCGGCGCCGGGCAAGATGCAGTTCGGCTCTGCGTGGTGGTTCCTGGACCAGAAAGACGGCATCGAGAAGCAAATCGAAGTGCTTTCCAATATGGGGCTACTCAGTAGATTTGTTGGTATGCTGACGGATTCGCGAAGCTTCTTCTCGTTCCCGCGGCACGAGTATTTCCGCAGAATTCTGTGCAACATTCTCGGCAGCGATGTCGAGGGGGGACTGTTGCCGAACGATATGGGTCTGCTCGGTCGGATGGTCGAGGACATTTGCTTCAACAACGCCGCCGAGTATTTTCCGATGTCGCTTGATTAGTCTGTTCCGGGTGCAGGGTAATTTTTCGACGCATCGTCGAGGACCAGCACCCAGTCGTTTCCTTTTACCTTCTCACCGAACGGGTTCAATTTTTTCGTTCCGGAATTCTCGAATTCGCCGATAAGTGTCGATTTGCCGTCACGGGGACAGAACCACCATGCCCTGACCTTGTTGCCTGAAATCTTGCCCAGTGCGACCTCAAACTTCTGGCCGTAGGGGACATAAATAAAGGCGTAAGTCCGACCTCTTGTCGCCTGGATATGGTCGGGACCTTCGGACTGGCCTGCGACGATAAGTGACTGGTCGGGGACGCGCGAGAGCATCGGGCGGGACTCCATAAGGTTTCGCAGGTGTGTCATGTCCCAGGCGCCCGGCAAATCGAGAGTAAGATACCAGGGGGTTCTTGCCGCAGAGATAGGGTCTCTGCCCGGCTGCCACATTTGCCATATATCGTGACAGCCATAGGTGACGCCCATGCCGCCTGCAAAGATGCCCCAGTAGCAGGCTTGCCTGACGTCGCGGTCGTCGAACCAGCCCTGGTCGGGTTTCCAGTTGACCGGGTGGTCTTCGTAGCGCGGCTCACCGTCGATACACGGCTTTATGGGCGTGAGATGATAGTCTTTCTCGATCATCTTGTAGTTTGCGATATCCCGCCCGCCATGGCCCGACTGGAGCATATTGAAGCTGAGCCAGTCCTTTTTGTGGAACCATTTTGAGCAACTGGCGCCGCCCTGAGGGTGGAACGTAATCAGATGCGTACCTCCATCGCCTTTCATAATGCCTTCGGCCATGGCATCGGTGATCATGATGTGCTCTTTGCCCTCAGGATTGCGGTCACCGCCGAGAATCCAGATGAGTTGAGCGTTTTTGTACCTTTGCCCGAGCCATTCGCCATAAATACAGGCATTGTCGGGGGTGAAGACTTTCGGCCCGAGTCCCCATCTCTTGTTCCACTTGTCACCCCATGTGGGGAGCAGGCCGATGTATATTCCCTTTTCATTTGCCTTTTTAATAATCCAGTCAACGTGGTCCCAGTAGTCGTTATTCGGGCCTTCTTTGATGTCCGGCTTCGTGGGGTTGTTGTCTATAAGCGGTTTGTGTCCGTAGGCATTGGGGACGCGCAGGCCATCAAGCTCTGCAAGAGCTACCGCTTGTATTACCGTAAAACCTTTTTGGCGACGGTTCTCAAGGTATTTTTCCGTTTCTTCGCGATTGAGGCGATGAAACAGCTCCCACGCGGTGTCACCGAGGTAGAAGAGGCACGTGCCGTCTTCGTGAACGAGGAAACGATTGTTATCCGATACCTTCAGGTCGCCGTGACTGAAATCAACTGATGGGCCAGAGCGCGGGATTCCGTCAGCATCGGCAAACTGGGTAGTTGAGAGGAGAAACAGGGCAAGAAGAATTGTTCCCGGTCTCATGGTTTTTAATCTCCAAATCAGCGTTACTATTTTGTCAGGCGTTCGACCAGGAAGTCTTCGAAGGCGTCGAGGTTTTTCCATTTTGTTGCACAGTCGATTTTTTTTGCATTGTCGTCGATTACGGTGTAGCCGTCGTCGGTGACACGGATGCCGAGGTTTTCAATTTTCACAAGATTGCGAGAGATTGCCAGGTAAATCGCTACGGTATCGAAAAGTGTTGTGCTCTGCCTGTTGACCAGCGCCGGGTCCATATCGCCCGCTTTCGCCCAGGCGCGGTAGTTTTCTATCACGGCTTTGGCAGGAGGATTGTCACTTATGAAGACCCTGCGGTATTTCTCTCTTTTAAGTGTCACGATGCCGCAGGTATCCAGCGGGGTAATTGTCATATCCCAGTCGGCTGTGAAGACTTTCTGTGCTTCTTTAGCGAAAGCCACAACGTTGTATTCCTTGTCGGGCTTGCTGCCGCCTCCGTATCCGCGGCGGATACTGCCGTGCATTCCGACGAATTTCACTTTTTCGACTATTCGGGGTTCTCGTTCGATGGCGGCGGCGATGTTGGGCAGGGGGCCTATAGCGATGAGCGTTATCTGCTGCGGCGAGTTCATTATCGTATCGATAAGGGCCTGGACGCCGTCGTCATATATTTTGCCGGGGTGCCTGGAGAGGTCATAATCCTTGACCCACTCATCCTGCCTGTGGCCTCTGCTCATATCGCCCGCTTTAAGGCCGGTACCGATGGGGATGTCGGTTCTGCCTGCGACCTCGAGCATCTTCGCAACGACTTTTGTCTTGGCGGGCGTGTCACCGACAGCGGTAGTAATCAGCTTGACATCAAATTCCGGCGATTCAAGAAGCAAAGCCAGCGCCCAGGTGTCGTCAATATCATCACAGATGTCGGTGTCGAGTATAACGGGAATCCTGCCGCACGTGCCGTCAGGTGAGCTGCTGAGATTTGCACAGGAGCTAACGGCAACCAATAGCATTGCCAAGCCCGGCAAAACCAGGGCTCGTATGATTCTCATACATCGTTTGTCTGTTAGCTGCTTTGTGATTTCCATACTAATAGTCTCCCTATTGAAAGAGTAGCGGCACAAATTCATTAAGGTAACGCCTCCAGACGGGCCATTCGTGGGCGCCCTCGGTTATGCGCTTTGTATGGTTAATGTTCCTGTCCTTTAGCAATTCAAGAAATTTCATATTCTCTTCCAGAAGGAAATCGTCTTTGCCGCAGCCGACCCACAACAGCTTCAGCTTGTCGTTGAGCCGGCCGGGGTTATCCATGGACTTGACCACGGGTATAGTCCTTCTCGCCGAAGAGCTGAAACCGCCGACGCAGCTGAACAGCTCAGGATGCCCGATTCCAATGGTCAGTGACTGACCTCCGCCCATTGACAAGCCAACAATGGCTCTGTCCTTTTGGTCTGTTTTTGTGCGGTAGTGTTTCTCTGCGAATGGAATCACGTCGTTCAGCAGGTCTTTCTCAAATTCTTTCATATTCCAGGTCTGGCGGTCAGCGGCGGTTTCGGCAGGTGCGGGGATGTGTCCGTAGGGCATAACGATTATCATGGGTTTTGCTTTGCCTGCCGCGATTAAATTGTCAACGATGACATTGGCGACTCCGATTTGCGTCCATGCATCCTCGGTGTCGCCGCTGCCGTGCAGCAGGTAGAGGACCGGGTATCCGGCGGTCGTGCCTGCTTCATAGCCGGGCGGGGTATAGACATATAGTCCCCGCGTTACACCAAACGACTTTGACCGGTATCTGTGCCTGTGGATAGTGCCGTGGGGGACATTCTGTTCCTGGAAGAACATTGGTTTGTCGCCGGGAATTTCCACGACAGACCTTGATGTTTTCCTCCAGACCTTGACCCTTGGGTTAAGGGGGTCGGCGATTTTCAGGCCATCGACATCGAAGTTGTACTCGTAGATATCGGGGTCGGCCGGCCCTGCGGTGACGGTCCAGATGCTGTCATTTTGTTTCTCCATTGCAAGCGGCTGCTTTTCGAACTGCGCTTCGAGCAGCACCTTTTGTGCTGCCGGGGCCTTTATGCGAAATGTCACTGTTTTGTCGGGGTGGACCTCGGGTGATACGATTTGCTGTGTTCTCTGTCGTGGTCTTCGCCGTGGCGGCAGGTTTTTCTCAATAAAGGCCCAGCTATCGCCATTGTCCTTTTCAAAAATGCAGCCGGGGTTGTGCTCACAGCCGGTCTCGAAGTAGTCAGCTTCGATATCGCGTTTTGCGAGGAAATCGCGGAACTTCTGGTTCACGGTGACGAATTCAGCGGTAACTAATCTGAAGGCGACCTTGCCTTTGATATTGTCGGTGTTATTCTTGACGTTCGTCCAGGGGTCGAACTGTTTGTAGTATTCTTCGTCGCCGCCGAATATTTCTTCGCCGTTTTTCCCATCTTTAATTCGAGGCCAGCCCCATATCGCCGCGTCAAAACCCATGGCGACGCTGAAAAGCTCCGGGAATTTAGCCGCGTACATTACCGCCCCGAAACCTCCCATAGAGAAACCGGTGACGACGCGGTTCTCACGGTTACTGAGCGTGCGATAATTCTCGTCTATATAAGGAATGAGTTCCTTTATGACATTTGTCTGTGCGGGCTTGGTGCCGTCGATGCTGTCCGCCCACCAGGAGTTTTTATAGCCGTTCGCAAAAACCGCGATCACTGGCCTGAGCTTTCCTTCATCGATAGCCTTTTCCATAGGTCCTGAAACCGCTATGCCGTCAGAAGCCTCTGTCCCGCCTAAGCCGTGCAGGAAGTAGATGACAGGGTATCGGTTGTTGTTTTCGTTATAGCCCTGGGGCAGGTATATCTGAAATCTGACCTCGGCTTTTGTCACCGGGCCAGTGAAAGACTCTGCGCTGATGCGATCGCTTACGGCTGCGGCTTTTACAGCGGAGTTGGGTAGTGTGATGATAAACAGTACGGCGGCGAGAATTGACGAAAGAGACGAAGAGTTTTTCATTTTGCAGCTCCTTGAGAAATCCGTATGACAGGTTAATCTATCGGGCGTTGGCGCGAATCGAAGTAAGGATTTTAGATACGAACAATAAACCTGTCAAGGATCAGTTATATGCTGGACTCAACCGTGGTGCAGAGAGGCATAGAGATACTTGCTGAAGAGGTGAAGCGGACTGGATAGCCTATGTGTTCATCGGTAGCGAGCTTGCAGGGACGTACGGTTCTGTTTTTGTCGTCTCAATAACCCGGCTGAGTCGTTATTTGGTTGACTGCCAATGGTCACACGTGGGTTGAGAAGACTTCCCCGGCCAGGTCATCGCCGAGCTGAGTGGCGTAGTAGTGCTGAACGGCTTTGCGGCTTTCGGTTTGCAACGTCTCAGCCGAGGAGCTTGTAAACCCTGCTTCTCAGGCATTGGCAAGAGAGCACCTGTAAATTGATGTCGGCGGATTGGCAATTCGAGGCATTGTGCTGCTAATTACTGCTGTGCTGCGATGTCCCAGAGGCGCTGTCGGCCGTTTCCTCGGCCGGCTTGCAATTGGTGATGTCTTTCGTAATGTGGATGCATCCAACAAGCTCGCCATCTTCATCCAACATTGGTGAGCAGGAAACCTCGAGACGAAGTCCGAGGCGGGGTTCAAAAAATTCTTTTCTTTGTGGTTTTCCGCCGTCAAGCAGGCATTTCAACGGACAATCCGGCCAGGGTTCATCTGTTCCATGGACCAGCTCGTAACATGTCCTGCCGACTATCTCTTGCGGCTTCATTCCAAACGTATCGGCGAATGCTTTATTTACCCTGACAAGCTTGAATTCCTTGTCGTGCACTGAAACCAGGTCTGTGATCGAGTCGAAGGTCGAATTCCATGCTTCAGCAGCCTCCTTCAATTCTTTCTCAGCCTTCCTGTAATCGGTGACGTCCAGGCCGTAAACATTAACGTAGTCTTCCTCCGTCACAGGCACAAAGGTCAGCGAAAAGATGCGTCCGTCCTGCCATCCAAAATCAAGACTGCACACCTTATCCGAAGTCAGTGCCTCATAGAGACTTTTGCAAAATGTCTCAGGCAGGCACTCTCCTACCTGGCATCCCCATTTCTCCAGAATGGGTGAACTTGCAATATTGGCGTCGAGGAGTTTGCGAGCCTTCGATATTCTCAGGACGGGATTAGGATTCTCTTGTGGAAATCGTGCCATTATCCTGGCCTTTTGTTCGGTTTTCTTGCGCTGAATGGCCAGAAGAATTGTTCGCACCAGCAGCATGTTGAGGGGAAGTTCCTTGGCCAGGTAATCAGTTGCGCCGTTTTCTATCGCCTGAAGTCCCGTATCTTCATCATTCAGCCCGGTTAACACCACAATGGGCACGTACGGATTTTCCCTGGAAATTGCCCGGAGCGTCTCAATACCATCGCTGTCCGGCAGACCAAGGTCGAGCAATACGACGTCGTATTCTTTGTCTTTGAGGGACTCGGCGGCCTCGGCCAGACTCTCAGCCGAGCTAACCGTGAATTGAACAGGATTCAGACAGGGACAAAGAATGCGCTCTACTAATCGCCTATCGATCGGATCGTCCTCTACAAACAGGACTCTTACCGCCTCGTTCTCTGAGTCGAGGTGTGTCTCTTGCATTTGCGTCCCCATAACCTTATTCGACGAAGCTTACATCGACAAGGCAGAGAAAGATAATAAGTAGGATTTTCCTATATTTCGCCTTCGAAAAACCTGCACAAGAACAGAAAGGCGAAATATTTAGCTGCTCCGGGGAACTCGAAGGGCTTTGTGCGCTTTCGGATCAGACTGCCCGGGAACGGCTTGGGCCTGCGGTGCGAAGGACAACGGTGGCAACTGTTAGAATCGCGCTGTTCACTTTATGTTGGCAGACAAAGCGGTGTTGAGCGTTCGGCCGGCGAGCCGGACCTCGCTGCCCATAGGGGCGCTGCCTATCCCCCAAACGGAACGACACGTTTGGGGACCCCTAATTTCCTATGGCCTCACTCGCTTACGCTCGCTCGTGTCACCGGCCACCTGGAAAAATCCTTTTTCCAGACCTTTTTAGGTTCAAGTCCTGTTGAGTTGATCTATTATGGTGAAACGGTGTCTGTGGAAAGTGGGTATTTTTTTGGAATGGGCGGTACAGGACTTGAACCTGTGACCCCCTGCGTGTAAAGCAGGTGCTCTGGCCAACTGAGCTAACCGCCCTGGGTAAACAGTATTATAGCAACCGGCAGGCCTTATGCAACACTACTTACAGCGTCCAGCCGTTGTAATATCCCTGGTCGATAAACTTATCGGCTTCGGGGCAGTTGGTGGCTTTGGCGTTTTCGCCGTCCCAGCGTATCTTTTTTCCCGTGCGGAGGGCAACATTTCCAAGCAGGACGACTTCGGTTAAGTGGGCGCTGTAGGAGAAGTCCGAGCAGGCCTTTGTGCCGTTCCTGCAGGCCTCGACCCAGTCTCTTATGTGGTCTCCGCTTGTTCTCGGCAGCGTTCTTGGCGGGCGCTTGAAGTCCTTCATCTTCGATGCGGGTATCAACTGTGGGCTGCCGCCCCAGCCGTCGCACATAATTTCACCTTTGTCGCCGACGAACAGTATGCCATTGCCATGGCCGGTCAACACACGTCCTTTCTCTAACTTATCAGGCAGAGGCGGTAGTATCCCACCGGTGTACCAGATGAGTTTGACCGGCGGTATCTTGCCGCGAGCAGGGAACTTGTAGGTGTACATCGCCGCCACTGGAGCTGTCTCTTCGTTGAATCGGGTAGAACTGGCCTCGACGGTTTCGGGATGGCCGAGCTTGAGTGCCCAGAAGGCAGGATCCATATTATGGCAGGCCATGTCGCCTAAGGTGCTGTTGCCGAAGTCCCACCATGACCGCCATGCCCCCGGGTGGTAAGCGCGATGATAAGGTCTCTTGGGCCGTGGTCCGAGCCACAGGTCCCAGTTCAGACCCTTGGGCACAGGCGGTGTCTCTTCGGGTCTGGTGGCGGGGATTCTTCCATATCGGCCTGAGTTGTGACTCCATGAATGGACCTCTCGGATGTCCCCTATGGCGCCCGCGCGAATCCATTCGACCGTCAGGCGAATCCCTTCGCCCGAGTGGCCCTGGTTGCCCATCTGGGTGACGATGCCTGCTTGGCGAGCGGCTTCGGTGATTTTTCTGGCTTCGTAGATGCTGTAGGTGAGTGGTTTTTCGCAAAAGACATGCTTTTTGTGGTTGATGGCCCAGGTCGTCGCCGTTGCATGGTTGTGGTCGGGGGTGGCTATCAGGACGGCGTCGATGTTTTTCTCCTTTTCGAACATTCTGCGAAAGTCCACATACTCGGTGCAGGGCTTGTAATCCTTTGTCCGGTCATTATTTGCGTAGTGTTCCTGGACGATTTTCAGGGCGGGCGCTCGGCCTACGTCGTCATCGTGCCAGCGGGATTCGGTTTTCTCTGCGACGTCACAGACGGCAATTACCTGCACGTTGCCGTACAGCAGGAGCTGTTTCATATCGACAGTTCCCTGGCCGCCGGCGCCGATGACCGCGACGTTGAGCTTTTCCGACGGGGCCTTAAACCCGGTGCCGCCAAGGACATAACGCGGCAGGACGGTGAAGCCGGCTGTTGCAGCCGTTGAGGCGAGGAAGCTGCGGCGGGAGATTTTTTGGGGGTTTGATGGATGATTGCTGTTTGAATTGGTCATAGCAATGCTGCCTTTGCATAACGTTAAGGGTATGGCGGAAACACCATTCTACAAAAGTGAAACCGCTTTTTAAAGCTTGCTTTGGCGTATGTGATGTATAAAATGCGTTCTTGTACGTTGGAGAAGATGATTTAGAGCTGATACGAATAGTGAGGTGCGGTTATGGGTTTGATGGAGCTGATAAAAAAGCGATATTCGTGCAGGGCGTACGAGGACAAGGCAATCGAGGAGGAGAAACTTGCGCAATTAGTTGAGGCAGCCCGGCTTGCGCCCTCGGCGAAGAATCTGCAGGACTGGCGGTTCGTTGTGGTGCGGCAGGAGGATATCAGGCGGCAGGTGGCTGAGTGTACGAATCAGTCTGATGCGTTCGGCAGAGCGGGTGTTATCATCGCTGCGTGTAGTAACAGCGACCATATAATGCGGTGCGGGCAGGCGGTTGGGCCTATCGATGTGTCGATCGCGCTTGAACATATCTGCTTGATGGCAACGGAGTTAGGGTTGGGGACGTGCTGGATTGGGGCGTTCGATGCGGAAAAAGTGCGGCAGATACTTGGCATACCGAAAGAGGTGGCTATAATTGAGCTTATGGCGGTTGGGTATCCGGTAAATGGTAAGTGCGCAACGGAGCGGGAGCCGATAGAAAGAGTAGTGTGCTACGATAAGTGGCAGTTTTAAGTCGTTTGCAGCGAAGCAGTTAGAGACAAGTTTAACGGGTAGTATTGGGGACGTGGTGTAACGGGAGCACACCGCGGTCGCATCGCGGGAATGAGGGTTCGATTCCCTTCGTCTCCATTGAGCTCGTATCTCGTAGGGGGTAAGTTGTTTTCATGTAAGGGGTTAGGTTCCCCGCTGGGAGACCGAGGGGAATGCTTCTCGGGAATCTGCGTTTCGCTTCGAAGGATGGATTTTTGGGCTGATATTGGGTTCGTTTTGGGTTTGAATTGGCTTTGTTTGGGTTTGTTTGGGCTGAAATTGGCTTTGAATTGGGTTTGATTGGGTTTGCTTTGGGTTTGCTTTTCACCGTTCGGAGGGGTGAATATTTTTCGTAATTCCTTTTCAAGTATAGAGTTAAGTTCATTGTGGGCCTTGTGAAAATTGGGTTTGTTTTGCATAATTACACTGTTTGGCGGATGATGTTTAATCTTTGGATCTCGAGAATTGTTTTGTAGAGACTATGCTCGATTCTGCGTTCGTACATGAGGAGTCGTTCGAGGACCCTTGCATTTGACAGGTCGTTTATGGCGGCCCGGCCGAGGGCTAAGGAATCGTCTGAGGGGTTTTGGCCGGGGTTTGAGCGGTCGGGGAGGTTCAGGTGGAGCGACTGGGTGAGTTTGGCCAGCGGGTTAGAGCCGTTACGCTGGAGCATGGCGTCGATGGCCTGGTTCTGGAAGCGTACGGAGCGTTTTAGCCGCCATGAGAGTGAGATAACGCGGTCTGCGAGCATTGATTCCATTGGGCTGATGGGGTTTAGCTCGGTGAGCATCTGGTCTCGGTAGAGGTCGAAGTCGGCCTGTGATTCGCCGGCGATTACTGGCAGGCGGGCGGATAGGCCGTGTTTGAGGGAGTTTTGTGAGGCGAGGGCCTTGCCCCGGGGGGTGCGTGGGCCGGTGGATTTTAGGGCGTTAAGACGGTTTGCCTTGGTTTGAGCCGTTGTAGCCATGATTTGGTCCTCCGAATTTAGGATATTCACTTTCTGCATATGCGTTTCATCGGGGGCTAAAACGCCCCTCTATAATTAGGTTCGAGTTGCGCGTTTGGTGCGGAAATTCGGCCTTTTCAGCGCAGCCGATTTGCGTAAGTGCTTATACAAACAAGGGTAAAAAAAAATTTTGGAATTTGGATTTTAAGGCGCAGAGCGTTGCGCATTTGCGCCAAACGGATGTTTGAATTGTGAGATTTTCACCGCCGAGGACGCTGAGATTAAAGAGCGTATTGCGTATCGCGTATCGCGTTCCGCCAAACGGATGGCGGGTAAATTTCGGTTCGATTTTTTGGGTTGACGGGTATGAGGGATGTGATATGTAATATGTAATAATTTGTGTTCAAAATTGAGTTGATTTGGCGTGCCCTCCAGTGGCGGGTAAACCTCGCAAGCACGCTTTGTTGGAGCAGTTGTGATGGGGCCCTTCGGCAGGCTCAGGACAGGCTTAGTTCGAGAGAGTTGTCGTTTGAGAATTTCTTTGACGGGTCTGAAGAGAGGGGATATGGTAGTGTGCGGAGGCGGGAGAAACGAGACGGGAGCCTGGGATGGCGAGGTAATAGAAAGTGAAAGCGGAATCGGCGGCTATTCTTCGACATATTGTTGACACAATGTTTCTGATCGTACTGGCGGTAGCTATCGTGTTAGTAGCCTGGACGCTTGGACATGCCTATTGCGAGGTAGTCATAGCTTGGATCGCGCAAGTGGAGTATGTGTACATAGGAGTTAGTGTCATCGGCATTTCTGCGGTTGTAGGTTGGAGCCTTCCAAGGAAGGTGAGGGCATCTGTTATTTCACTGAAATTGTTACCGAGGCATTGGGGCTTGGTAGTCAGAGTGAATTTGGTATGTGTACTAACCCTGTTTATAGCTTGCTTGAGTGGATTGATCAAAGTCGAAAGAGGTCAACTAGCGGTTCTTGGAATTGTGGTAATAGTTATTGAAATTGCAGTGTTATTTGTTGGTTTCCTGGCGGCGAAAGTTCATTTAGGGCTTCGTGATAGATCAACACGCAGCGAAAGGAACCCAAAAACTGGCGATGGCCCTATCCATAAATTGAAGGAAAACCTGTTTCCGGAGTACGAGGTGACCGCGAGGCGGATTTTAACACGACTTGAATTGGGCAGAGATAATGGAGGAAGGGGGCCAAATGTGGCAGTGATCGGTCCATACGGATCGGGGAAAACCAGTTTATGCAATCTCGTTAAGTATATTAGCCAGGAGAAGCAAGAGCAGAGGAGTGACAGCGCATTAGTGTTCTGTCGTTTTGAGGCGTGGCAATTCTTAACGGCAGATGCCGCGGTCAGAGGATTGCTTGATCAAATTGTGAACAAAGTGCAGGAACTGGTTGATTGCTCAAGGTTAGGTTCGCTGCCCGAAGAGTATTTGGACGCTTTGAGGGCATGCCCGAATGGGTGGGTTGGCATGATTGCCGCGATGCTGAGCAAAAGGCGGAATCCAGAAGAGATTATTCAGAGTGTCCAAGACGTTCTCTTGCGGATTGGAAGGAGACTGGTCGTGTTCGTCGATGATTTCGATAGACTCGAAAGCAAGTCGACGGAGACTCAAGAGGCTATTGCGGCGGCCCTAAACCAACTACAGAATTTGACAACTGTGCAATACTTACTCTGTGTTGGACGTATGCGGGAAGGGTCGGGGGGCGATCTTCTGAAGTTAACACGATTCCAGGAACTTATGCCGGAAGTGCGTGGTGAGGAGGTCGTTGAAAGAATGCGGGTGCAACGAGACGAGGCGATTAGGGGCGAACAGGCGATGTATTACCCGTGGGATTTGAAGAAGGAGGGGAACGATGATCCTTTGCAATATTATCCTCACAGAGATTTCCTCAATACAACATTAGTATCGAAGCTTGTGAATCTGATCGAAACGCCAAGGCAGTTGAAGGGCGTGGAACGTGAGATGCGCGAGAAATGGAATGACGGGCTCAACGGTGAGATATCCTGGTACGACTTGCTGTTAATGAGTGCGCTGAAAGTTGGTGAGCCGGGAGTCTTTGAATGGGTTATGCGAGAACAGGAAGTGTTCCTGGATGAGGAGATACATATAACAGAGCCAACGGAAGATGAGAAAAGTGAAGCCAGGATTGCGATTGAAAAGGAACTAAGAGAACTTATTGAGATTAAGACAAAGCCACGGCTGGAACTTGTTCAAAGGGTTTTGCTTGACTTGTTTCCAAATTTCATGGAGGGATTGGGAGGATTAGCACAGTCGATGACCCGTAGAGAGCCACAACCGTGGGAGCAACGCATTGCACTGAAACCCAATTACGGAACATCCTATTTTAGGCGATACATGTCGGGATGTGTTCCGAGTACAGAGGTTCCAGATCAAAGAATCTTGCAGTATGTGCGAGATATTGAGAGGAATGGCTTTGATCAAGAAAGCTTTGAAGAACGATATCTGGACAGCTATGAAAAACTGAGAAATGACCTCAATAGATTTGTTCAATTCAGTGGATTATTGAGCAAGGATCTTGCCAGAGATATCTGCGACTGCATGTTAGACTGGATATGCGATCGCGAACATTGGAGTGTCTGGGGCGAAGATGATGGATCTAAATATGTATCGGCTGTGATGAGCGATATAAAGTCCATAGTTGAAAGTGCAGGGCAATTTGAATTTTCGTTGGCTCAAAGGCAAGCCCGTTGGAGTGATGTAGAAACAACGGACACAAAAGAATGGGCTAAAGACCGGTTAGAAAAGCTTGCGTCAAAAGATACAATCGTGGGAATTCAATACGAAAATTATGTAGCCAAGGACTTACTTGGGGAAAGGGAATCGAAGAAGCTATTGGGGGCTGAAGTTAAGAGAGAATTTCTTGGTAACGAAGAGGCTTTCTGGGAGCAGGCTGAAGGAAAAAACCATTACCTCAGATGGCTCTTGGGCACACTCAAGTATAACGATGACTATGAAAGTATTAAAGACCAAGTCACAGAGAGTATACTTGGAAGAGCAGAGGTTGACAAGTCAGGGTATTTCGCGGAGAGTGTTGTGATATCACTTGTAGAATACAAGTATTACGCAGGAAGACCAGACTTGATAGAGGGATACGAATTCAGTGTGAACAAAGCAGAGAATCGGAGAACATTCAATATGGATATGGTATTGCCGGTGCTAAAACGATGGGAGGATCGGCGATTTGCTGATCCGGTGGCATCAAAAGCTTTTGAACATTTGATGGCGGCGTATGCCGAGGAATTGAAGGAGTTGGATAGTTGACTTGCGGCATTGGAGCAGGGGATAGCGGTGATAGTGGTGCGGGAGAACCGCAACCGGATGAAGAATGAGCTTGAGAGCCTGGGGTTTGCTGCGGGAAAGCTATTTATTGCGGAGAACTATCCGGAAGCTGTTGGGATAATGACGGGGCGGTCAGAGAATTTCACACGCCGGAGGATTACCCGGAGGTACTGCAGTATAAAGATTGGCTGTTGCACATTGTGAAAAAACCGTAGTTGTGAGGCAGCTATTCGTGTCGCAGCGATTCTATCGGGTCCATGTTGGCGGCGCGATATGCGGGATACAGGCCGAACGTTATTCCCACCGCGCCGGAGATCCCGAAGCTCAGCAGCAGTGAGCCGCCGGTTATGACGGTCGGCATATTCCCGAAGTACGTGACCAGGTAGGGTATTGTCGAACCCAGCACGATACCAAGCAAGCCGCCGGCAAGCGTCAGGATAAGAGTCTCGGACAGAAACTGAAAGACGATGTCTCTTTTTTTTGCACCGAGGGCCCTGCGGATGCCGATCTCGCGGGTGCGCTCGCTTACCGTTGCGAGCATTATGTTCATAATTCCAATTCCGCCGACCAGAAGTGATATTGCGGCTATTGAGCCGAGCACGATGCTGAATATCCGCTGCGTGCGCCTTGCCTGGCGCAACAGCTCGAGGGGGACGGTAATCTGATAATCGTCTTTCTTGTGAAATCGGTTCAGAAGCGTATCCAGCGTTTCTCGTGTGGGCAGCACCTGCTCCATCGCGGCGACTTTTATAATGATTTCCTGCAGCTCAACTTTCTCCACGCTGGCGCCGCTTTCTCCGCTGAGCTGTATTTTCATCTCGCCGAAGCGGTCCTTCACGGTGGTCAAGGGTATGTAGATATTGCCGGCATTTGCGCCGCTTTGCCTCTTCACTTCGGCAATCTCGTTTTCGACCCCCCTGGCTGTTGAGACGGGGCTCTGAGCACTTACAATGCCGACAACGCGGTAGTAATCACTGGCTATCTTGAGATCCTGGTCCAGCGGGTCGTCAAAGGCGAAGAGCTCGTCGATGACTCTTTCATCGATGATGCAGATATCCTGCTTGTAGTTCATATCGACGGAGGCGAGAAAGCGTCCCCTTTCGAGGCGAATCGGTGACGTTTCGAGATGCCACGGTACGGTGCCTATTACTTCGACAGCGACCTTGCGATTGCGATACCAGGCCTGCTGGGCGAGCCGGCGGATGGGCACCACGACCTCAACGTTTGGAATACTGCTGCGAAGACGCTCGGCGTCCTTGTAAGTCAGCCCGTATTCCTGGAAGCTCTGCTCCTGTCCGGTGACATTCTGCTCTTCAGGCGGCTCGACCGTTCTGATGATGATATTCAGGCTGCCCAGCCGGGCAATCTGTTCCTGTGCGTGTTGGCTGGCGCCTTCTCCGATGGCAAGCATTGCAATGACCGAGGAGACACCGAATATGATGCCCAACGTGGTTAATGTCGAGCGCAGGCGATGAATCCACAAGCTCTTTATACCCAGCTTGACCGTTCTTTTGAGGCGAAATAAAAGCATGTTTGGTTACCTGCTATACGCTTGTCTCTGAATTCTGCCGTCGAGAAGGTGTATCTGTTTTTCCGAATGTCTTGCGATGTTGTCGTCATGTGTAATGACAATCAGCGTTTTGCCCTGCTCGTGTAGGTGCTCCAGAATAGCGAGTATTTCTGCGCCGCTCTCGGAGTCCAGATTGCCGGTCGGCTCATCCGCAAGGATTATCAAAGGGTCATTGACGAGGGCCCTGGCAATGGCGACTCGCTGCTGCTGGCCACCGCTTAATTCGGTCGGGCGGTGTTTGAGCCGGTCGCTAAGTCCTACCAATGCCGCCAACTCCTCTGCACGGGCTGCGCTTTCGTATTCGGAAATGCCCTGATAGTACATGGGGACTTCGATGTTCTCGATTATGTTAAGCTGCGAGATAAGATTGAATGACTGAAAGATAAACCCGATGTGCAGCCCGCGTATCAGTGAAAGCCGGTCGTCGTCGAGCAGGGACACATCCTGCCCGGCCAGTATGTACTTTCCGCTTGTCGGGCGGTCGAGGCAGCCAATCATGTTGAGAAGCGTCGATTTGCCGGAGCCGCTCGGGCCCATTATCGCCACGTAATCACCTTTGTTGATTGTCAGGTCGATGTTGCGCAGGACCTTCAATTCCACCTGGCCGAGATGGTAGTGCTTGCACAGCTTCTCAAAGACCAGGATTGAGTCGTTGTCGTCGAAATCGAGATTTTTGTGGAACTCCTCCATCGATTTTCACGCGTCGAGAACTGCTTTTCTCTTCGTTGGTCTATTGATTGCGAGGTCTTTGCTGTTGCGGCCTGGCTCTGCCCTGCCCATCCCCACCCCCCGGTGGTCTCTGGCGCTGTCCACTCTGCATGTCCTTTCTGAACTGTTCCATTTTCTTTCTTGTTTCGTCGTCGAGTTCGGCGCCGTCTTTCATCGTTTCTCTGAACTGCGCAACCATTTTCTCGTCGTCGGGGGTCTTGACTTCGTCCTCAGTATCGTCCCGCTTCGCGACGGCTTCGCGAGGTGACTCAGTTTGCTCGTCTGTTTTTGACTCGGTTATTCGCGGCGGATTCATCAGGACATCTGTGCCTTGCTGCAGGCCTTCGAGAATCTGGACGTAGGTATCGTTGAATGCGCCGGTTTTCACTTCTCTTTCTTCACTGCCCTGGCCGTTAACCATGTAGCATACTTTTTTGCCGCCTCGGTTTGCGACAACCTGTACAGGAACAATCAAAACGTCCTTGAGATGGTCAACAAGTACCTCGACCTTTGCCGACATTCCGGGCTTCAGGAAATCATGAGTTCCTTCTATAGTGACCTGCGTGGTATAGACTTTTATGTCGGGGCTGAGCCAGCCTCTCTGCTGGTCAGGCAGAGGCGCGACCTTGAGTACCTCGCCCTGGAAGGTCTCATCAGGAAAGGCATCCATCACTATCTTTGCCCTCTGGCCCGGACGGACCTTGTCAACAGACGACTCGTGCACGTTGATTTCCGCCATCATTTCCGCGGTATCGGGCAGCGATATGATGGTCTGACGCTGATAAACCGTCTCACCTGCGGCGATGATACCGCCGCCTCGGAATCTCCTGTAATGGTCGCCGCTCGAACCGTACACGACCAGACCGGGCGCCGGTGCTTTAATCGTGCATGCCTCAATCTGTACCTTTGTTTTTGCCAATCGGTCTCTTCGCAGGTTAAACCTTGCCTCGGCGCTCTTCTTTTGCGCAAGTGCCTGGGCCAGTTTCGAACGTGCGCGAGCTTCGGTTCTTTCGAGCTCACGGTTGGCTTCGTAGTAATCGCTGAGCAGCTTTTCGGTCTGTTTGGGAAATTCGTAGAGCATCCAGATGTCCAGTGCGATATCGGCCTGAATTTTTTGCACGCCGTAGCGTTCCATCTCGAGCTCATCACCTTTGAGCTCGAGTTCCGCCACATAGTTTGCGTCGAAAAGCTCCTGTGTTCCTTCCAGTTTGAATTCTGCTCTGGCGTGATTAAGCTCGGCCAGCCGTATCTGGTCGGTCAGCTCTCTGTATCTCTGTGATGCCTCTCCGCCGAGATCGTTTGGGTCGTTGAGAAGCGACGCTATGTCGATGACGGCGGTCGTACGGCTGTTTGAGCCCGATGCCTCATTCGCATCCTTAATGATTCTGTTTGCGACTTCCTCGCCCAGGTACTTCTTGAAATCTATCAGGGCAAACTTCACTTCAAGCTGGTCCTCCGTGATGTCACTTTCATTCTGCTTTACCCGGATGTCGTATGCCTCCACCGCCTCTTTATAGCTTGCCTCGGCGCCGGCGAAGTCAATCTCCCTCTGAGCCAATTGCTCGTCGAGGTCACCCGAGTCAAGCTCGCAGAGTATCTTGCCGTTGTTGACATCCTCCTGAGTTACGTAGCTTCCTTCGGAGACGATGCTGATTATCGTGGCTCGGCCCTCGACTTCAGATTTGAGGTCTATCGAGTTTCTCGCCTTTATGCTTCCGCTTTCGGTGACGGTGATGGGCAAGTCGTCGCGGCGGACGGTAAAGGTGCGCAGGTTTTTGTTTCCAGCAGTCGAGCTTCGTGTTCTGTTGGAAGCCAGCAGAAGTCCGAGCACCATAAGCACCACGACGGCCCCTGCCAGAATCAGCCATTGCCGTCTGTTATGCTTCGACTTGCGTGCGACGTTGCCTGTCAGTCTTTCTGAGCTATCTGTCTGCATTTATTGTATCTCGCTATGTATTTTTTCGCCTTGCTGATTCTCAGTACTTGCGTACTGTGCCCACATTCCGTCGGGCCTGACCTCTAAGATACCGACATCGCGGTAAAAACTCAACTTTGCGATGGCGTGACTGACCAGTGCTGCCGTGAGATTGTTTTGTGCCTGAAGCAGTGCATCCTGTGATTCGAGCAGGTCTCTTGTTTTGGCCCTGCCTGATTTCAAGAGCACGGGCATATTCCTCACTCGTTCTTCTGCCAGCACGAGGGCCTTTTCCTGCGTTACATACTGCTCGGCTGTTGCCTTTAGCTGCCGATGCGTCTGGCGCACCTCGAGGACAACGGTATCGAGCGTGTTGTCATAGCTGCGTCGCTGCTGCTCCATGCCGATAAGCGCCTCACGGTAGGCATTACGCTGCAGCTTCCTGTCGAGCGGCAGGTCGGCGTCGAGCCCAAGCTGGTAAAGCCCCTTGTGAAACTCCAGCCGGGTAAAGTCGGTATCCGGGGTTGAATCCACATTTGCACTGCCGAAAAGCTCGAGCTGTACTCCGAGTCCTTCGGCGGCCAGCGTTATATCTCGCACTGCGTCATCGATTTTGTCTGCGCTTGTGGCCAGGTCCAGGCGTCTGCTCAGGGCAGTCTCAACCGCTACCTCTGCCGTGTAGTCCGGCTCGGTTACGCCTATCTGTCGCAACGCCTCCAGCTCTTTCTGGTCCAGCTCGACCTGCGCGTCGGTGGGCAGGGCCAGCCGTATCTTGAATCGGTCAAGAGCCAGCTCATATCGCTGCTGAGCTGCGACGTAGTTGTCGTAGGCGTCCAGTTCTCGCTGTTTTGCCTGGTCCACCTCGAAGGGGGAGGTTCGGCCGGTCCGGGTCTCCATCTTTGCCTGCTTGCTGAATTCCAGTCTTCGATTGTAGTTGTTACTGGCGTTTGTGACTGCGTCTCTTTGCTGCAGCACGCCGTAATAGTCATCCACGATTGATACGACAAATGTCTTCCGATATCGGTTGAACGTGCGTATCTCATAAAGCACGTCGCGTTCGGCCTGGGTGAGCTCTTCGGTGGCCAGTTTTCCTGCTCTGTTTCCCAGTAGTGGAATTGTTATGCTTGCGGTCAAAACCGAGCTGAGGGATGTCCGTGGGTCGCCGGTGAGAAACCGCAACCATTCCACGGCCAGGCCGGTGCCTATTTCGATGCCGTTGCCCAGCAGTTGAGTATTCTTTATGCCTATACCCGAATCCCCACTGCCTGTCGTGCCTGTTCCAATGCTCGCATCGTACCCCTCCGGGCTTTCGACGTATCGGCTGTCGATTGTTCCGAACCACCGCAGCGCGTATTTGTGGCGTGTGCCGGTCAGACGCAATGCCGAGACATATAAGGACTCCTTGCGTGTCTGATATTGCCGATTATGAGCGGTTGCCATACCGACTGCCTGTGCCATATTTACAACGCCTGAAGGCGGCACGGCATTTTGTATCCGTATGTCGTTTGGCGAGGGTATGTTGCTGTCACTGACTATGTAGTTTGCCTTCCGACCAAAGTCGTCCTGCCACTTGCTGTCGATTATCTGATAGACTTCTTCGTCGGCATCGGCCTTGTGAAACTGTGGGCTGCAACTGCTTAGCAGAGAAGCAGTTAGAACTGCCACCAGGGCGGAATAAAAGACCACTACCAGCCGGGATTTACTGTGCATTTAACCGGTCTCCGAACCAGCCACAAATGTATGGGCTGCTTCCACTTTTAGTACGTATCCCATTGTATTATAAAAGCTTACGGAATAAAAGCCCAAATGCGTGCTGAGTACGACAACGAGCAATAATCTCAGTACGTATTGTATCGGCTGTATGTTCTGTAGTACGCCAAAAGCACCGAAAACGAGCAAAAAGCAGACAATACCAGGTGCCGGCGCGCAAAATATATCTGTACATACGATAAGACGCTTTGAAGCGGGGCGATTATTGCATGAATTTTGGAGTGATTTGCGAGGGGTGTGAGTGGGCGGAATGGGTAGAATGGGGAGGGCGTTTAGGGTAATTGGACACCTAGTCAGATGCGACTTTTTATGAATCGACGTTCGATATTGGGCTAAAAACAGGGTTTTTGACTTGGCTTATGGGTACATGGTTGCGCGCTGACCTGCGTTTTTAGCTCAAAAATGAGGGTTGAGGTATCGAAAACGCGCGAAAGTGTGAAAAAAATTGAAAAAATTTGCGAAAAGTTGCGGATTGGCCAAAGCTAGGCGCCAAGGCCAAGAAATTCCATTCCGTTCTGAACCTCTTGACAAGTGAAGAGCTAGCTACGTTGAGGCAGGTTTACCTGGACTTGGATAGAACGTCGGACGAGTATCTCTTCGACAGACAAATGATGGATGACTTAGCAAATCGATTTAAGGGGTTAACCGGAAAACGCATAAGTGGGTCCGTTCTAGCAGCTGTTATTGTTGCCCAACGGAAGCGCGGCAATTGGGTCAAGATTCGTGAACCATTTGGTGACATCCAGGCGATTACAGACACGCGTGCCTGAGGCATTCTGAGCGGGTATACAGGATTGGTTTTAACAATGTTATCCAATCCCTCATACAATGGTCAATATTGATAAGGAGTTAATAATCATGGCAAGGAAGAAACCTTGGCACGCAAAAGATTCTGGTGTATACCACAACGACACGAAATGCACCGAAGACAACAACATCGAAAAACGCAATCTAAGACAAGGAACAGGTGGAAGGCGCAAGTGTAAGCGATGTAAATAAATACTCATTTAGCTTTCTCAGAGAATGTCATTGCCCAATCTGGCCCTACTGGTTTTTTGTCTTCAACAGAAGACCAAAATTGTCTTATCTTACTGACAGGTAAGCCATTCTCTAATGCTATAGCTAAGGACTAAAGGCCCTCTTGTATCTGACTGTAAAAGCATGTAGTAGGTTTCGGATAGGCGGGGCGAAATATTTCGCCTGCGGGCAAGCGAGCGGAATGATCCCCAAAGTCAAGGACTTCGGTAAAAGGGTAAGCGAGCCTCACGCCTGCAACCCACCGGTAAAACCGGGGGTTATATACATCGCCTGCCACGCAGGCGAAGGGATTTTCGATCCCCGCCTACGGCCTGCGGGGACAAGTTTTCGATTTACGAGAAGGAATGACCCCGGTGAGATAGATGAATCATCTCACGGGGCAAGCAGGGGGGGCAAGGAAGTGAGAAGTGAGAAGGGGGAGGGATTGAAACTCGTATCGCGTATCGCGTATCGCGTTCAAACGGGAAGCGTCCGCTTATGGTGGCGTCGGTGCAGGCGATTTGTCAGCCGGTGGTGAATCTGACGAGGGCGAGGACAGCGAGCATGGTGAGCGCGATTAGGGCGGCCCGTAGTATTCGCAGGGATTGGGTTTTGGGCTGGATGAGTCGCCAGGCGGCGGTCCAGACGACCACGACAAGGCAGATGCGCAAGGAGAATATCACGAGGTCTTTGAACATAAGGCCATTATAGCCCATTTTAACATTGCCTGTCAAGTACATTTTGCCTGTTTTGACATTATATGCAGGCGAAAGGGCGTCCCGGGGCGGCAGCAGTGGTGAGGCAGGGGAGGCGGGAGAGGTGGTTAGCGTGGTGTGAAGGAGGCGATGGGGTGCCGGTCGGGTGGCGGAGTGGGTAGGCGGTTTTGCGGTAGTATTTTTGGGGGAAGGATTGCGGGGGAGGAGATTTTCCGCGGGGGTGATTTGGGGGTTATGTCGGCTGGTTAGTTAGGGTAAGGGGGCGATATCAGTGCTAAAAAATGGGCTTTTCGTGGTATTTGGTGTGCCGAGGGGTGTTTTGGAGCGGCTGGCGGGGGGATGTGAGTGGTGATGGTTTTGGCAAAAAATGTTAAAGAAAGCAAAGGGGTAAGCCGAGGAGAATTGTCGTATGTTGGTAATTTGAGTGTGTCTTTTTGATGGTCTTGTTTAGGAGAGTCGAAGATGCGTTTTCTGCAAGAATTGAAGAACTGGATTGGCGAGATAACTGAGATTGCTCTGCTTTTGATTGCGCTTGGGGTGGCTGCGGAGATTCTGTTCGGCAGTACCGTTCCGTGGTTTGGCGGGGTCGTCGGGAATCTGACGGTGCTGCTGGGTACTCTGGGTGAGAATGGTCTTGTGGGCCTGGTCGCTCTGGGTATAATTCTGTGGCTGTTCCACAAGAAAAGGGTTGCTGCGTAAGCGGCAGGTGTCTGATCCTCATAGCTGGTGCAGCCCGGAGCTTGTGGTCATATAGACCATCAAAGTGTTAAGTTGGCCAAGGGGGGTGAGGGTCAGAGAATTGCTCGGCCTGGACGAGGCGGTGGAAGTCGAGAAGTGTGTGCCGGGTTGAGTTCGACATAAGTCACCATCGTGAGCCGTCAGCAGCTCTGCCGCTAACGCTCAACTGCGATTGTAAGAAAAAGCCCCCCTAAGGGGGGCTTTTCTATTTCTGCCTATTGCCTTCGTGTGAATTCCGTGTGTAATTTTCTGCATGTCTGCTGACGAGCGCAAGGGATCGGCCGGTGTATCGGCTCTATTGAGATTTGCGGCTGACTGTGCTACTATTCCACCTTCGTATTGAACGAAAGGCGGTTGATGAGCGAAGAACAGTTGCAGTTGCCGGAGCGTGTGCAGCGGATAGAGGTCGATGGGCGGGATGTTTATCTTGTGGGGACGGCGCATGTATCGAGAGAGAGCGTGGAGGACGTTCGGCGGACGATAGAGCAGGTTGGGCCTGATACGGTTTGCGTGGAGCTTTGCCGGTCGCGTCATGAGGCGCTGACTCAGCGTGATGCGTGGGCGAAGATGGACATTTTCAAGATTGTGCGGCAGGGCAAGAGCTTGCTGCTTTTGTCGCAGTTGATTATGACGAGCTTCTATCGGCGGTTGGGCGAGAAGTTGGGTGTTCAGCCGGGAGCGGAGATGCTTGAGGCGGTGCGGTTAGCACAGGAGCGTGGGGCGAAGCTGGTTTTGGCGGACAGGGACATTCAGATAACGCTGAAGCGGACGTACGGTTATCTTGGGTTCTGGACGAAGCTGAGACTGCTGTTTGGACTGTCTGCAAGTATCTTCGTGAGCGAGAAGATAGATGAGGAGATGGTTGAGAAGCTGAAGGAGAAGGACCAGTTAGAGGCGGTGATGGCGGAGTTTACGGAGAAGTATCCGGAGATAAAGAAGCGTCTTATCGACGAGCGTGACGTGTATCTTGCACAGCAGATACGACATGCGAAGGGTGAGAAGGTGGTGGCGGTTGTAGGTGCGGGTCACGTGGAGGGGATAAAGAATCACATCGGACAGGATGAGGCGATTGACGAGCTGGAGGATTTGCCTCCTCGGTCTATTTGGCCGACGGTTTTGAAGTGGGGCTTGCCGGCGGTGATAATCGGGATAATTGTGTGGGGGTTTTTCAAGGAGGGGGCGGCGCATTCGGTTGAGAACATCTATATCTGGATTCTGGTGAATGGCTTGCTTTCCGCGCTGGGAGCGGCGGCGGCGCTGGGTCATCCGGTTACGATTTTGTCAGCGTTTTTGGCGGCCCCTCTGACGAGTTTAAATCCGTTGATGGCAGCGGGGTGGGTGGCTGGTCTGGTTCAGGTGTGGGTACGTCGGCCGAAGGTGAGCGATTTAGAGGATTTACCGAACGCGATTAATACGGTCAAGGGGTGGTGGACGAATCCGATGACAAAGATACTGCTGGTCGTTGCGTTTGCGAACCTGGGGTCTGTTGCCGGGACATGGATAGCGGGGACGTGGATTTTCACAAGGTCCGTCTAAGGACCCACATCACCATATCGAGAGCATCCTACAAAGCGAAGAGATTTTGGTTTTCGTACGCCCGTGTTCTATTTACAATGCTCGCAGCTCGTTGTACTGAAAGGCAAAATAAGTTATGGGATTGCATATTGCGGACATCTGTGTTCTCGTACTGTACCTGGTTATCGTCACCGCCATTGGTTTCTGGACGGCAAGGAAGATAAAGAGCAGCGCGGATTTTTTCATGCCGCGGAAGTTCGGCAAGGTGCTGATGGTGTTCTTTTCCTTCGGCGCCGGGACGCACTCCGACCAGGCCGTCGGTGTCGCTGCCAAAAGCTTCACCAACGGGCTCTCCGGCATCTGGTACCAGTGGCTGTATCTTCCCATCACACCCTTCTACTGGCTCATCGCCTCCGTCTTAAGGCGCTGCCGTGCCATTACCACGGCGGATATCTTCGAGGCAAGATTCAGCCGCAGCGTCTCTATACTCTACACAGTCGTCGGTGTCTTCAACCTTGTGGCCAGCATCGGCCTTATGCTCAAGGGCTCCGGCGCCGTCATCGCCGCGGCCACCGGCGGTCTGCTCCACCCAAACCTCGTTATTGCAATTATGACAGTGATGTTCGTTTTCTATGGCGCTGCCGGCGGTCTTGCCGCCGCTGTTATCACCGACTTTCTGCAGGGCATTCTCACCGTCGTCTTCTCGTTCCTTCTGCTGCCCCTGGTCCTCAACGCAGTAGGTGGTTTCGACGGCATAAGACAGGCCGCCACCGACACAAAAATCCTCAGTCTGGTTGAAGCCGCCGACATCGGCATCTTCTACATCGCAGTCCTCGCGTTCAACGGCCTGGTGGGTATCGCGACCCAGCCGCATATCCTCGGCAACTGCGCCGCCGGAAAGACCGAACTCGATGGTCAGGTCGGTTTTATGGGCGGGATGCTCCTCAAACGCCTGTGCACCATTCCGTGGTGTCTTACCGGAGTTGCCGCGACAGTTTATTTTGCCGGCAGGGACATCGCACCCGACCACGTCTTCGGCGCTCTGGCCGGCGATTTTCTGCCCCACGTACTGCCCGGACTGCTGGGTGTCTTTATCGCGGCCCTGCTGGCATCTGTGATGAGCTCGTGCGACGCCTTTATGGTTTCCTGCTCGGCTCTTTTCACCGAAAATATCTACAGGCCTCTTGTTCCGGACAAGCCCCCTCGTCATTATGTCTTTATCGGCCGCATCGCATCCGTCGCCTTCGTTGCCGGCGGTGTCTTCTTTGCTTACCGGCTTTCGGGTGTCGTCCAGGGCCTCGAAATCTTCTGGAAAATCCCGCCGCTCATCGGTATCGCCTTCTGGCTTGGGCTGCTCTGGCGACGTATGACAGTGGCAGGCGCCTGGGCCGCAACGCTCACCGCGGTCGCCGTGTGGTGGCTCACCGCTCAGGTCTTCTTTATCGAGCTGCTGCAAAATCTCTCCGCCAACGAATCGCTCCGTCTGGTCGTAGTAAAAAACGACACCGCCGCGATGTACCTGCCCTGGCAAATGGTTTTCTATCTTGCCGCGGGGACTCTGGCGGGCATCATTGTCAGTCTCTTCACTAAGCCGGTCGTCGCTGAAAAGCTCGACAGGTTCTACGCGCTCATCCGCACCCCGGTCAGAGCCGGTGAGAAAGTCCCCGCACCCTGCACGCTGCCCGCCGATGCCGTCGTCGGCCGCAGGCGAAACCTGCTTCCAAGCAAGAACATCGAGCTGCCCGTGCCGTCATTGAGGTCGGTAACGGGCTTTCTCGTCGGGCTGGTCTTAGCCGCTGTATTGGTTCTTTCTATCTATTTGATTATAAGGTTATAGATTGTGGAAAAACTCATTTATAAAGGCAGGGCCGAATTGGGTGCAGCCGTCGCTAAATTCGCTGCTGAACAAATCACCGGTGCAATCCAGAGCAAAGGTCAGGCCAATATCACGCTCGCAACCGGCGCCAGCCAGTTCGAGGTTCTCACCGAACTGGTCGTCGCCGAAGGTATCGACTGGTCGAAAGTCAGTATGTTTCATCTCGATGAATATATCGGTCTCGGCCCCGACCATCCGGCCAGCTTTAGAAAATACCTCAGGCAGCGGTTCGTTGATAAAGCAGGAGAGCTAAAGGCCGTGCACTTCATAAATGCTGATGCACCCAGCCCTGAGCAGGAATGTGAAAGGTTGGGCGAGCTGGTAAGCCGAGGCCCGATTGATGTCACCTTAGCCGGAATAGGCGAAAACGGTCATCTCGCATTTAACGACCCGCCGGCCGACTTCGATACGCAGCAACCGTACATTGTTGTCACTCTTGACGAGAAATGCCGCCGACAGCAGTTAGGCGAGGGCTGGTTTGAAAAGCTCGAGGATGTCCCCGGGCGGGCGATATCGATGAGCATCAGGCAGATATTAAAAAGCGAATTGCTTATTGTCTCGGTGCCGGACTTACGTAAGGCGTCGGCGGTTAAGGCGGCTCTGGAAGGGCCGGTGACGCCGCAGTGCCCGGCGTCGATACTGCAGGAGCATCCGAACTGTAAACTGCTGTTAGATGAACAATCGGCGTCCCTTCTTTCGGCGAGATGAAGATTATGGTGGTTCCGGGATTAGTGGATTTGCAGGTGAACGGGTACAGGGGTGTGGACTTTTTCAGCCCTGCCCTGACGGAGGATTCCTTTGCCGGCGCCTGCCGGCAGATGTTGAAAGAAGGTGCGAGCGCATTTTTGCCGACGATAATCACCAGCGGCGGCGACGTGTATGAGCACAATCTGCCGATTATGGCAAAGGTGATACACAGTGATGAGTTCCGAGGTCGAGTCCTCGGCATTCACCTGGAAGGGCCTTTTATCTCATCGGCTGAAGGCGCGAGAGGCGCGCACAATGCACAATGGGTACGAAAGCCCGACCTTGCATATTTGAAGCATCTGCTCGATTTGGCCGGGCACAGAGTAAAACTGATTACCATAGCGGCTGAGCCGGACGGCGCCGATGAGCTGACACAGTTCGCAGCCGAAAATGGTATCGCGGTATCGTTAGGACATCAAACGGCTGGCGTTGAGGATTTGCAGCGATTAGCCAAAGCCGGCGCCCGGGCGCTTACGCATCTGGGAAATGGTGTCCCTCTTACCGTGCCGCGACACGACAATCCCATCTTTGCCGGCCTCGCTGTCGATGAGCTTTCGGCAATGATAATAACCGACGGTCACCACCTGCCGGCGGGCCTGATAAAGACTATCGTCAGGACAAAAGGGGCGGACAAGTGCATTGTCACCAGCGATGCGACGACCCTGAGCAGGATGGGGCCGGGAGAATATGATAGCGCGGGGAATAAAGTCGTTCTCGATGAGAGCGGGCGCATATACAATCCGGAAACAGGTTATCTGGTTGGGTCGTCGGCGACAATGCTTGATTGCATGAACTATTTAGCATCGCTTGACCTGCTGAGCGTTGAAGGACTGGTGCAAGCTGGTTTTTACAATCCGCTGGCGTTGATCGGGTTGAGCGAGGACAATCTTGCGGAGGTCGGGGTACTGGAATATGATGAGCAGAGGGGCTTGTTTTATTTGAGATAGCAGGTTTTTATGAAGGGGATACAGATAATGAATTGTATGCGAGTTTTCATTTGGTGTGTTGTTCTGGGCGTGGGTTCTTTGATGGTCTGGGGATGCAGTAGCGAGAAAGGTCGTGCGATGAATAAAGGTAATGTGTCGAAATTGGGCTGTGAGCAGAAGGTCTTGTATGCGGAGCTGACTCCGCAGGAATTTCGCCGGCGCGTGGCGGCGGTACCTATTGCGTATTTGCCTTTGGGGACATTAGAGTGGCACGGGGAGCATCTGCCGCTTGGTTCGGATGGTTTGCAGTCGTATGGGTTCTTTATCGAGCTGGCCAAAGAGGTTGGTGGGATAGTGTGTCCGATGTATTTTCTCGGGCCTGACCGCAAGCGCGTGATTGACGGCGTTGAGTATTATGGGATGGATATCGCCGAGAATATGCCGGAGGCGAAGGGGTATCCGACGCAGCAGCTTGCGGGCAGCGCGTACTGGGTGCCGGATGAGACGTTCGGCACAATTCTTGATGCAACGATGAAGCAATTGAGCAGGGCGGGATTTAGGATTGTGGTGGGGCACGGCCATGGGCCTTCGACAAATGCTTTTAAGCAATACCATGATGAGTGGAAGGACAAGTACGGTTTGGAGACATTCAACTGTTGGGGAGGGCCTTACGACAGGCAGGGTCTCGGCATACAGGTTGACCATGCGGCGGCGAATGAGACGAGTCTTGTTATGGCTCTTCGGCCTGAATTAGTCCAGATGGAACGGCTGCCTGCGGTTGACCAAGGCTGGCCTGTGGGCGTGGGCGGTCGAGACCCGCGGACAATGGCAAGTGCCGAACGCGGGCGCGAGGCAATTCGGCTGAACAAAGAACGCATGGCCAAAATCCTCCGCGAAGCACTTGAAAAGCTGGAGCGGTAATTGAGCACTAAATTCCATCGAGCCAGTGGCCGTAGAGAATCTTCAAATCCTCTTCGTCGATAATGCCGGACTCATCGAGATCGCGCCCGCTGCAATACCCGTTCGCTTCATTGCAGTCACTCGCTAACCATTGCGGCGCTAAGTACGAGTAATCAACAAAGTTCACACCATCCGGACACACAAAATCCGCCGCAGGTATCGACCATAAAAGCTTCGGATAATTAGTCCCCTCGCATATCGCCCAAACATCATTAAAATCCCAACCCGCATCAGTAAATGAGTTCTCCATCTGCATCTCAGACGTCGTCAATCCGACAGCATTAGGCTCGCCAGCACTTGTAGCCTGCCCGCTTGTGTTCACATCCCAGAAGCTTGCAACAATTACTTCCCTATTGTTGGCACCAAAAAGGCCTCCTGTATCTTCAACACCAATAACATTCCCTATTGCATAACTGTTATTGACCTCGCCCCGATAGAGGGTTCCACTTAGACCTCCAACATATATGATTCCATTAACATCACCCGTTGAATAGCAGTCCGTTAATACGCAATTATTAATAGATCCGACCAACCCTCCAACCTCCTCTTCTCCATGCACATTACCAGTGGCATACGACCGCGATACATCACCGTAATTATTCAGCCCGATTAAACCACCAGCAAGACGCCATGTTGCACTTACATCTCCGCTTGCATAACATCTCTCGATAACCCCTTCATTAATTCCTACAAGCCCGCCGGCGGAATCATTAACATTGCTGCCTTGGACAGTTGAAGTGGAAAAACTATCAGATATAACACATTGATTATCGTTAATTCCTACTAATCCACCGATCGCACTTCCGTTTGCGATGTTAATTCTAACAAGGCCTTCGGAGTTGCATTTTTCGATAATCCCGTAATTCCATCCAACAATCCCTCCAAGATCGACGCACCCATTAACGGTAGAGGAAGAACTCGAAAGCAGAATACTGCCATCGTTTTCTCCAGCGATGCCGCCAGCATACCCATAGTAGCTCTGAACATATACCTCAGAATGACAATTGGCGATACTCCCAGCATTTTCCCCCGCCACTGCGCCCACATACATATAGCCTTCCAGCTGAGCATTCGCTAAGTTCAAGTTCCTTATCTCACTGCCAGTGGCAGTATATCCAAACAAACCGATATAATGGGCATCATTGTCGTCACAAATCAAATTGCTGACAGTATGACCCTGTCCGTCAAATGTTCCCAAAAACCCATTACCATCGTACACATAGTCGAATGGGTAATGGTCCGGTGCGATCAGTGCGGTTGTGAGTGATCGCCTGCCGGGGAGGCACGGGTCGAGATCGATATCTGCCGTCATAACGAAACATTTGTTGTAGTCGTTCGTGTCGTCTGCCAGCGCATAGAGGTCGTTGTGGTCGGCGATTCTGTATGGGGCTTCGGGTGTGCCGGCACCGCCGCTGTATTTGGCCTGGGCGGTGCGCAGGGCAAGCAGCACGCTGAAAATTGCGATTCCGAAAACGACGTTCCTCATCGTTCTATCCTCCGCCCCCCCCAGGGCCTGTAAAGTTTCACATTCAATTTATCATATACCATAATTCCATAAATGTCAAGACAAAACATCTGCCGTTTGGCCCCTAAAACTGAGAAAAAGCGTGCAATTTTCGTTTTCTGCGGATAGAAGTATGCATTTATGAGTGACATTGGGATACCAAGACCGCCTAAGGGGTTGATGATTCTTGCGCTGTTGGGGCCGTCGTTTATCTGGTGCAGCGAGTATATCGGCTCGGGGGAGGTCATTCTTGCGACGCGAGCCGGCGCGATACTGGGTTCGGGTATTCTTTGGGCTGTTATCCTCGGGATATTTCTGAAATACGTAATCGGTCTGGCCGGTGCGCGATACACGGTCTGCACCGGCGAAGGTATGGTCGATATGTTCGACCGGATGCCCGGTCCGCGTCACTGGGTCGTGTGGGTTGTGTTTGTGGCGCAGTTTTTTGCGGCGATGATAGCGATAGCGGCGCTTGCGAATGCGGCTGGCGTGTTTATCGCGGGCGTTTTCGGCAGTGAATCGCAGGCGGTTCGTATAACCTTAGGCTGGGCGGTGTCGCTTTTTGCAGCGGCGGTTGTCTGGTCGGGTGTGTTCAAAGTATTGAAGGTCATCATGTCGGTGTTTGTTTTTGTGATTGTCGTCGGCACCATCTATGTTGCTCTTCGGGTGTTTCCAGGATTCGCCGAGCTGCTTCATTCTTTGATTCCGGCTGTCCCGGCCGTTCCGCAATGGGCGCTGGATGCGGAGCTTGCCGACAATGCCTGGGCCGAGATACTGCCCCTGATCGGCTGGGGGGCGGGAGGATTTGCGAGTCAGGTATGGTACACGTACTGGGTATTAGGGGCAGGGTACGGCGCGGCTGCGGGACGAGGTGACGGCGAGGCGGCGGAGGTTGAGAAGCTGCGCGGTATGAGCGCCGACACTGCTGAAAGAATCAAGGGCTGGTGCAGAGTGCTGCTTGTGGACGCGACGCTGGCGATGGTGATAGCGGTGGTGGTGACATGTGCATTTCTTATAGCAGGGGCCGGGGTTCTGCGGCCTCGTGAGCTTGCGCCGGAGGGCGCCACGGTTGCGGTTACGTTATCTCAGGTATTTGCGGCGAACTGGGGCAAGGTCGGGTCGGTACTTTTTATTCTTGCCGGTGGTGTTGCGCTGATAGGTTCACAGATAGGGCAATTAGCCGGCTGGCCCCGGCTGTTTGCCGACTCGGTAAGAATCTGCTTTCCGTCTCTGGGGCGGCGGTATTCGTGGAAAGTGCTGTATCGGTTTTTCCTGGTCGTCTTTTTCTTCACATCAATGGTCATCATCTACACCATCGGCTACAAGCCCGTCGTTCTCGTCAAACTGGGTTCCATCCTCGATGGCCTGCTGCTAACGCCGCTACAGGCAGTCTGTTGTCTGCTGGGGCTCTTTTTTGTCCTGCCTCGCCTTGTTTCTGCTGAGGCGGCAAAAATCTTAAAGCCGAGTCGTATCCTGGCGACAGGGCTGATAGTCTCGTTTACAGTATTTACATATTTTTGTGTGGTGAAAATACCCGCTATGTTGTTTGGCAAATGAAGTCTTCCGACCAGCTTCAACAAAGTATCGAACGATTCAAAAAATCCTTCTGGGAGAAAGCTCCCACCGAGCGGCCTCCACATCCTTCACCTTATCAATAAACAGCCCGAAATTCAAGCCCATTCACCCAGATATGCGTCCAACACCATTTACGCCATATTCTTCCTCCCTCAAACAACGCTCTCTCCTGCCTCAGCCGTTCCCCCGAAAACTGGCGATCTAAAGCTCTTGCCGGCACTCAAAACCGCAAAAAACAGCCATTGACCCCCAATTTCCACCGTTTCTACCCGGGACAGTTGCATCTCATATGCTCATACGCTATAATCTCTACACTAATGTTTCTCGTTGGGGCAGTCGATCTATGGTTCGACTGCCCTTCGATTTCAGTTGAATTTGCTGTAGGGGTAAGAATTATGAGCTGCAACCTCGCAATTGCAGGAGTGACCGGAGCAGTAGGACAGGAATTCTTAAAAATCATCGAACAGCGTGATTTCCCTTTTGATTCGGTCAGGATGCTCGCAAGCAGCCGTTCAGCCGGCAAGAAAATCACCTTCAAAAGAAAAGAATACATCGTCGAAGAGATGACCAAAAAGAGCTTCGACCGCGTTAACATCGCCCTTTTCAGTGCAGGTGCGAGCCGAAGCAAAGAGTTCGCGCCCGCCGCCATCGAGGCAGGTGCGGTCGTCGTCGATAACTCTTCCGCCTTTAGAATGGACCCGGATGTCCCGTTGGTCATACCTGAGATTAATCCCCAGGCAATCAAACAGCACAAAGGGATTATTGCCAACCCGAATTGCTCGACCATAATCGGCATTGTCCCCGTTTGGCCGCTGCACAAGGCAAACCCCGTTAAGAGAATGATTGTCTCTACCTACCAGGCCGCCAGCGGCGCAGGAACCTCTGCAATGCTCGAGCTCGAAAGCCAGACCAGAGAAATCCTTGAGGGAAAATCGCCCACCTGCAAGGCGTTTCCGTACCAGATTGCCTTCAACATCTTCAGCCATAACTCTCAGCTCGACCCCGACGGGTATAACCTCGAAGAAGTCAAAATGGTCAAAGAAACCAGGAAGATTTTCGACTGTCCCGACATCGCAATTACCTGCACCTGCGTTCGCATCCCGGTATTCAGAGCGCATTGCGAGAGCATCAACCTCGAGTTCACCGACCCGATCACCCCGGACCAGGTCAGAGACCTGCTCAGCGTTGCTCCAGGCGTTTCCGTCCTCGACGACCGCGAACACAATCGATTCCCGATGCCCATCGACGCCACCGACAAAGATGACGTCCTTGTCGGCAGAATCCGCCAGGATTTTTCAGTACCTGAAAATCGCGGAATCAATATCTGGGTCGCCGGCGACCAGCTTCGCAAGGGAGCAGCCCTTAACGCCGTGCAAATCGCCGAAAAACTGCTATAATCACCTGCGATGCAGCGTCGCAAGATAAGGTTAACAGTTCAGTACGACGGCTATGATTACCACGGCTGGCAAATCCAGCCGGGAAAAAGGACCATCCAGGGTGAACTCTCCGAAGCCATCTCGAATCTCGTCGGCCACAAGATAACCGTCCGTGCCGCGAGCCGCACCGACGCCAGCGTCAGTGCGCTTGGCCAGGTTGCCGTCTTTGAAGTCAATTCACCAATACCCATCGAAAACTTTGCCGGCGCCATCAACGACCGCCTCCCACCCGAAATCGTTGTCACTTTCGCTGAGCCGGCCGATAAAGAGTTCAACGTAATGGGCGGTGTCACGAGTAAGCTATACCGTTACACAATCTGCACCGCGCCCGACCGTCCCGTCTTGAATATTCGGCACTGCTGGCACATACCCAAAAAACTCGATGTCCCCGCTATGGATAAAGCGGCAAAACTTCTCATCGGTACACACGACTTCAAATCCTTCGCCGCCGCAAAAGACAAACGCGAAAGTTCGGTACGCACGATTTTTAGCTGCGGCGTCACCGCCGAAAGCCAGAGCGTATACATAGATGTCGAAGGCGACGGCTTCTTGTATAATATGGTAAGAAATATTGTTGGCACCCTCGTGGAAGTGGGCATAGGCCGAATGGCTCCTGAAAGAATAACCGATATCCTCGACGCCAAAGACCGCACCGCCGCCGGCCCAATAGCCCCCCCACAAGGCTTGTGTTTGATGTGGGTAAAATATTGAGACAGAATGCAGAATACAGAATGCAGAATACAGAATACAGAAGGAGAATAAGCGAATCATTCTGAAACCACCCAAAATCTACCTCGACACCAATCACCTGGTTAACATTGCAAAGGTACGAAAGGGGCAGAAGCTTCCACCAGGCCAATCAGAAAATGCCTATGAATATCTCGATAAGTTCATCAAATCATGCTGTGGCGGCCTTATTTTCAATGAATATGCCACGCTGGAATGGGTCGAAGGCAAAGCAACAGTGAAGTCCGCCAGCGAGATAGCTGCCGTTGTGGATTCTGCAAAACTCAAGTACCTACTTGAAGCAGACTACCTCATCTATACTCGTGAGGTACTTGACGAGTGCCGGAGGGTGGCCCCTACGATTAACGTACCTGATTTCCCGATTCTGCAGAATATCTCTGACAATAGTACTTTTCATTCAGCCCTGCACATGTTGGCGGATCAAGTTCCTGATTATTTTACCAAAGAGGAGTTGGAGCGGCTCAAACACGAGGGGATGATACACACTGAAATCCCTGTGGCCTCAGTAAAGGAATGGGTAGAGGAAACGTTAAAATTGAAAGGGAATAATCCAGAGAGGTATCAAGAGAGGGTGGATGGTTTCAATGCCTCTTTGGCGGAGGACATTGAACGAAAGGATGAGTATTTCGCCGATCGTGGTTACTGTCGGAAGAATTGGATGAAGAATTTCTTGAAGATTGACAGAGTTCTCACGGCTTTCAACCAAGGAATTGATGTTGATGTTCTATTAGCGAGAATTGATGCAGAGAATTGTCCGGCAGTAAAGCTCTATTGGACAATCAGGGAAAACAGGATCAATACCGGTAAAGCACCAGATGACAATGATGTTGACGATTACATGTTTATTCCCGTTATTCCTTATGCCGACTTTGTTTTAACAGAGAAAGAGCTAAAACACTTTGTCCTTTGGGCAGACCGGAGCTACAAGTCTAAGGTGTTCTCAAATGCAGCTCAAGGAGTGGAACACCTGAAAAAGCAGGGATTCTCCTTGTAGGACAGTAAAAATACTCTATCAAGGCAAAGAAGAAAAGGTGCTGTATGTGTAGAAAATCTGCAGAGAAATTTACAGAGCTTATAGTGTGGCAAAAGGCTCATCAATTGGTGCTTGACGTATATCGGTTCAGTAAATCCTTTCCAGGTGATGAGAGGTACGGACTCACCTCCCAACTCAAACGGGCCGCTGTCTCTGTCCCTGCAAACATCGCGGAGAGTTTCAGGAAACACAGCAAGGCAGAGAAGGCTCGTTTCCTGAACATCGCCCAAAGTTCCCTGGAAGAATGTAGATACTACTTCATTCTATCCAATGACCTCGGCTATGGCGATGCACGAAGCCTGTTGAATCAAACTGAAGAAGTCAGTAAACTTCTATTTGCTTACCGTAATGCAGTTAAGAGGAACGTGTGAAATCAGAGCTACTAACATTCTGTATTCTGCATTCTGTTTTCTGTGTACTTATACGATGAGAATCGTACATGTGATAACACGATTAATTCTTGGCGGGGCGCAGGAGAATACGCTTATTACCTGTAAGCTCCTGGCCGAGCGAGGCCATGATGTTACCTTGATAACGGGCCCTGCGCTCGGCCCGGAAGGGGACCTCTACGACCAGGCAAAAGGCCAGGGCTTTGAATTCATCATCGTCGATAATCTCCGCCGACAGATAAACCCTTTCCACGACGTACCCGCATACTTCCATCTCAAAAAGCTGCTCCGCGACCTCAAGCCCGACATCGTCCACACACACTCTGCCAAGGCCGGTATCCTCGGTCGATTCGCCGCCCACAGCATACGCAATACGCAATACGCAATACGCAATACAAGAATAGTGCACACCATCCACGGCCTTGCATTTCATCCATACCAAAGCTCCATGCTCAACAAGTTCTACATCGCCGTCGAAAAAGCCGCCGCCGAAAGAACCGATTTTTTTATCTCCGTCGCCGATGCAATGACTAATCAGGCACTGGCCGCAGGTATCGCCGCGCCCGAAAAGTACGTCACCGCATACTCCGCCATCGAAGAAGATGATTTCCTAAGTCCCATCCCGGAACAACAGCGCCAGGACTTTCGACGCAAGTACGATATCCCTGCCGATGCGGTCGTCCTTGTCACCATCGCCCGCCTTTTCCACCTCAAGGGCCACGATTTCATCATCGAATCCGCAAAAGAACTCTCCAGGAAATTCGAGAATGTCACCTGGCTCTTCGTCGGTGACGGTATATTAACAGACCAGTATAAGCAGCAGGTCAAAGAGCTTGGTCTCGAAAACCGATTCCGCTTCACGGGCCTGCTGCCGCCTGACCAAATCCCGCTTGTCATCCAGTCGTCCGATATCCTCGTCCACTGCTCGCTCCGTGAAGGCCTGGCCCGTACGCTGCCACAGGCAATGCTCTGCTCCCGTCCCGCTATCAGCTTCGACGTCGATGGCGCCCGTGAAGTCGTAATCGATAGCACTGGCCGACTCATCGAGCCCAAAAACGTTGAACAACTAATCGCCGCCTGTGCCGAACTGATAGAAAACAGGCCTTTGCGCGAAAAGCTCGGCAGACAGGGCCGCGATTCTGTCAAACAAAAATTCGCACCTAACACAATGGTCGATACCATCGAGACCGTTTACAGCAAGCTTCTTTCCCACGAATCCTGATCGCCCAGACCCGTGCTTGATTCAATGGCTCCAATCTGCTAAAGTCCTCTCTATGAAAAACGCACGAATATCTCGTCGAAAATTCCTTACTAAAGCAACCCTAACTACAGGAGTTGTCCTTATGGCCGCTCAAAACGCAAATTCCGCCGAAACAAAACTAACAGAAAAGCTGCATTTAGCCTGCAACCAGTATTCGTGGATTACCTTCTACCAGAGAGAGAACCGCGACTTCAATGCCAACCTCGACGACGGCCTGGCTGACGTTGCCGCCGCCGGCTTTGACGGCTTCGAGTCCCTCATTAACAAGCCAAGAGAACTCGACCGCCTTGTACCTCTGCTGCAAAAGCACAACGTCCAGATGCGTTCTCTCTACGTCAACAGCACCCTGCACGCGCCGGCCCAGGCCGAGAAAAGCATCAAGCAAATCCTCGCCATCGCAAAAAAAGCAAAGGACATCGGCACTAAAATCATTGTCACCAACCCCAACCCCATCCGGTGGGGCGGACCCGAAGACAAAGACGACTCGCAGTTGAATATCCAGGCCAAGGCCCTCGATAAGCTCGGCGCCGAGCTCAAAGCCCTCGGTCTTACCCTCGCCTACCACAATCACGACATTGAGCTGCGAAATGCCGCCCGCGAGTTCCATCACATGATGGTCGGCACCGACCGGCAAAACGTCACACTCTGTCTCGACGCCCACTGGATTTACCGCGGCTCCGGCAATTCAGCCGTTGCCGTCTTTGACGTCTTAAAGCTCTACGGCCCGCGCATCTCCGAGCTGCACCTGCGCCAATCGCAAAACAGCACCTGGACCGAGACCTTTACAGATGGGGACATCGACTACCGCGTCCTTGCCGCCTATCTGCTTGATATCGGCGTAAAGCCCCACCTCGTCGTCGAGCAGGCCCCCGAGAATGGTACGCCCAATACGCTCTCCGCACACGACGCCCTTGCTAAAAGCGGAGAATATGCAAGAGAAATCTTCGCCGAATTCGCCTAAAAGCGAACAGAATTCACTAAAGGCAAATACCGATGAAAAGCTACAGAAAAGAATTATGGTTCAACACCCCGCACCGACGTGACTTACTTAATATAACGGCCGAGGTTGAGAATTGCCTCGCTGAGTCCGGCATCAAGGAAGGGTTGTGCTTAGTCAACGCGATGCACATTACGGCTTCGGTTTTTATAAACGACGATGAATCGGGCTTGCACCACGACTTCGAGGTCTGGCTTGAGAAACTGGCCCCCGAAAAACCATACTCCCAATACAAACACAACGGCTACGAGGACAATGCCGACGCCCACCTCAAACGCACCGTCATGGGCCGCGAAGTCGTCGTCGCCGTTACCGATGGCCGGCTCGACTTCGGACCATGGGAGCAAATCTTCTACGGCGAGTTCGACGGCAAACGTAAAAAACGGGTGCTGGTAAAAATCATCGGCGAATAACGGTCGGCTTGATGGCTCTGATCCTATTCCTAATTCAGGTATTCATCATATCGTTCTCCGGTGCAATGCAGCCGGGCCCTGTTACCGCCACCGCAATCACTATGGGCGCACGCAGCCGTTGGGCAGGGGTACTGATCGCCGTCGGCCACGGTATTATTGAATTCCCCTTGATGGCCCTCATCCTGCTCGGCGTCGGCGCCCTGTTTCAGCGCACCACAACCCAGGTCATTGTCGGCCTGGCCGGCGGACTCGTCCTGCTCTACATGGCTTACGGTATGTTCAAGTCCGCAAAACACGTCGAAGACCCTCAAGCAGGCGCACGAAAAGACAAGCCGGTTCTCGCCGGCATCGTCCTGACGGCCTCCAACCCATACTTTCTCATCTGGTGGGCTACCGTCGGCTTGACGCTGGCCACAACCGCAACCGAATTCGGCATCCGGGCATTTGCCCTTTTTGCAATTGTCCATTGGCTCGTCGATTTGCTCTGGGTCTCGGCCCTGTCACTCGCCAGCTTCCACGGCACCACACTGCTGGGCCCGAAACTGCAAACCATCGTCCTGAAAATCTGCGCCGCCGCGATGCTCTTTTTCGCAATCTTCTTCATTTACAACGCTGTACAAACATATATAACAGAAGTGGCGTAAACGGTTATTCGGAAAGGCTGGTCCAAATGAATCGAACAAACTTGCACAACAAACGCCTCTCAACACTGCGCATATTGCCATTAGTACTGTTTTCACTTCTGTCGCTGCCCGCAGTTATTCAGGCCAGGATTACCAAGGGCCCGGTCCTGCTGCGACTCCATCAAACCAAAGCTGCGGTGATGTTTGAAACCGACACCGAAGGCCATGGAAAAATTGCGTACGGCCCAGGCGACCAACTGGACTATCGCATATTGACAACGCCTGATCGATTCGCGTACCAAAATCAAAAAGGTGATAAGGAAACCGCCTTCATTCATAAAGTCTGGCTTCCTAATCTTCAGCCGGGCCTGACCTATTCCTATCGCATCTCGGCACCGGGTACCCAAACCGATATCTACCGTTTTGACACTGTCCCTGCCCAGGCCGACCGCGTCAAATTCGCCGTCTATGGTGACAGCCGAACTCGCCCCCAAAGACATCGCAAAATTGTCGAGCAAATTATAGAAGCCGACGTCGATTTAGTGGTCAATACCGGTGACCTTGTCACCAACGGCAATGACTACCTGCAGTGGACCCCTCAGTTCTTCAACGTCGTAAAGGGCCTTGCAGAATCCGTCCCCATCTACATCGCAAAGGGAAACCACGAGGGCGACAACGGAACTTACGAAAAACTTCTTCTGCCACCCGGCGAAAGAAACAACTTTGGCTTTGACTACGGCCCGCTGCACTACTTCTGCGCCGACAACTACTCCAGAGGTCTAAGCACCAACAAACTCATTGACCTCATCGCAGATAGCGTCAAGAACAGCAGTGCTGTCTGGAAATTCATCAGCTACCACATACCCTCCCTTAACTTCGGAGGCCACTTTTCCGACTGGGCCGCCCCACAGGCCTTCGGCGCCTTTGCAAAGGCCGGCGCCGACTTCGTCATAACGGGCCACTCACATCAATACGAGCGATTCCGACCGCTCGCCCCGCCCGCCGGAACCGACGGAAGTTTCGTAACTTACATAACCGCCGGTGGCGGTGGCGCGCCTCTCTATGACATCACCCCCACCACGTACCACGCCAAAGCCGCCAAAACCCATCACTTCTGCATCTTCGAAATCGACGGTGATAGACTGACCATGGATACCGTGGATATCAACGGCCTGACCATCGACCATCTCGAACTGACCAGGACCGACGGGATATTGAACAGTGAGTACCTGCAGCAGGCCGTGGCGACGGAGCTCGTTTATCTCCACCAGCGCCTGCACGACACCCTGCCCAGGCCTCTTCCCGCTCAGCCGCGGGAAAATCAGCTCTTCACCGTCGAATACAAATTATCCGTCCCGCCGCTGCCGGACTCAGCCGAATTGACATTCTCACTCCGCTCCAGTGAGGGCAGCTATGTTTTGCCCGAACCCGAAACGCTTACCGTGCCGAAGCATGGCATGGCCGTCAGTGTCAGGCTGGATGCTACGCTCGTGCTCGAAAGCGACCAATCCCCGGCCGAACGCAGAGCACTTCAGCCGATTACACCGGCGCTCTGGCTCGATTGTCGATACAAGGTGGGGCAGACACAGCAAACCGTAACCCATCAGGTCACTGCAAAATCGCAATGACCATCACGGACTCAGCACTGCTGCTGTCTCGGCTCGTCCAGAATCTGTTTCAGGCTGTACTCTGAAAGCGCACTCAACTGCGCCTGCGATATCTCCCTCATGCTCGCCGGCTCATTGGCAGCCGACTGACCGAGACTCGCCTGAGCAACCGCCCGCGAAATGTCCGACAGCCGAATATCCGCCGGCTCTTTCGCCGGCATAAAACCGTCACGCGGCTCTGATACCCGAACTATCAGACCGCTCTCGACGAGATGCCTCAGTATCTTCTCACCAAACTCCGCCGGTATATCCAGCTTGCTCGTTATCACCTCCGCTTGTACCGGTGCATTGCTCGACTCAAACCCCGCCGCTATCTCACGCAGAATATTGACAACCGTCATATCGTTCGCAATAAAGTACTCCTCGCGTTTCCTCGCCGCTGCTATCTCGGCAGCATCCAGGCTCTTCAAATGCTGAGTTGTAAATGTCAATTGCAGACCGAACAGTATGATCCACCAGCTTATATAAATCCAAAACACTCCAAGCGGGATAAGCCCCACCACACCATAGATTTTGCTAAACGGAATAAACTGCGTCACGTACAATGCGAAGCCCCACTTGGCAAGCGTCCATACTAAAGCCGCCACCGCACCACCCCATACAGCCGCTTTCGCCTTCACCCGCGTGTTTGGCAGGAGATAGTAAAGAAGGAAAAACACCGTCGTTGCGATAATGTACGACAACACAGCCGGTGCTATATGCGACAATACCGTCCTCTGTATCTCGCTTATAGTCGCATACCGCGTGCCGACATATATCCCCACACCCAGAAGCAGCGGCCCAAGCGTCAGGACCGCCCAGTAGTTGATCACCCTCTGCACAAACCCTCTGCCTCTGCCCACACCCCATATATTGTTGAACGACCTCTCTGTAGTCCCCAAAAGCGCCAGCGCCGCCCAGATGATAATCACCGCGCTTACCAGTGCTATTGTCCCCTCGTTGAATCCCGTGAATACCCTGCCTACTATGTTATCCAGATGCTCCGTAAGTTGTACGGTCTCGCCGTCGGCCTCGTATTCAATCGTCTTAAAGTGAAGCTGTTCATAAACCAGATTCTTGACTTTTTCCCCTATGTCACTATAGGCGTCGAACGACTGAAATATCAGCAGTACCACAATCGAAAGCGGCACCAGTCCGAATATCGTGTGATACGACAGCGCCGCCGCCTGCTGACCCGCCCGGTTCTTCATCAATAACCTAAAACAGTGAAACCAGAGCTTGGCCTGAAGTATTACAAACCGCTTTGCCCTGCCGACCTGAGCGGTCGGTGTCGTCAAGAGCTTCTCAAACATTCAAATCCCCTTTCATTTTGGAACGCAGAGACACTTATTTCTCAAGCACCTTCTCAAAAAGAAGATCCAGACCCGTTTGTATCAGTTCTTCCTGAAGCAGCTTCTCCAAATCCAGCTCGGGATTTCTTGGAGTCCCCTTTATGTGTGCCGTTATTAGCCGGCCACTGGGTTCTTCACCCACTCGCACCGTTCTGCCCCTTGAAGTATAAGGCAGCGTAATGCTCATATTCTCAATTCTCTTGTCCGGTTCAAGGGGCAGACTCCCGCTGAACTTGACTGGATTGTCACCGACATCTAATTGCATATTGTCATAGCTGACATAACCATTCCTGACTGTGAATTTGGTCGGGTGAATCGTCATGCTCTGTCCCCGTGCAGCGCCGGTCGCAGACAGAATTGTACCCAGCAGACCGGTAGGCCGCATGTTCAACTGCGCAAGTGACACCGTCCCGACTATCTCAACATCTTCCTTCCTTCCGTCCTTTATCGGCACCGCAAGCTTCTCACAATGAAAATTTGCAATGCCTCGGACACCCACAGCCCCTGAGAAAATAGGATTCAGCTTCGCCAGCAGTTTGCTTGAGACCTCATCGTTGATCTCGATATCTTTGACGATTTGCATTGGCCTGGCAATCTCAAATAGCGCCGGCTTCTGCTTGAAATCCGCCTCTCCGCCGAAACTGAGCCGCCCATTGTTCACCGTCGTAGTAAACGGCACAATCCTAAAAAGCCCGTTTTCTATCCTGGCGTCAATATTCGTCGCCCCGACATTCAGCCCCATGTACTCGGCCTTGTCGAAACCCAGCCCGGCCTGTGTATTGAGATTGCCCAGCAAACCGCCCGGCTGGCCCGCCTTGTACCTACTCGAAAAACTGATAGTGTCGGCCCTCTTACCCTCCAGTTTCAACCCCTCCGGCATAAACGCGCCAATCAATGCCCCGATTGCCGACCAGTCGTAGTCAAGCTGCGCCTTGCCCTCAAATGTGCTTTCCTCTTCGGACGAGTCCTGCTGAAAGTCGCCCTTGATCTTGATATTCGGACTCGTCAGCTCGAACGTTCGTATCCGCCGACTTTTCCGTGAAGGATAGAAGTCACCGTCGAATGCCAGATTCACATAATCCTGAACGAACGGTTCCTTGCCCGGCGCCATAAGCCGAAGATTCGTCAGCTTCGTCGTATCTGTTCTCACCCGGTATCCACCTTCGACGCCACTGACCACTACAACAGATTCCGCCGTCCCGCTAAGCTGCATCTCTTTTTGTAACCCGCCGAACATCACCGCGTACGGCTGTAGTTTCCCAAGGTCGATACCGCTCGCTGATGCAACGAGTTTCATCGGCCCCGCCGCCTTTTCACTGAGCGGCACGACCGCGTCACGCACATTGACCTGCCCGAAGCTGGCCTTGGCAGCGACCGAATCAACCAGGACAACGTTCTGCTTTCTGTCAACACTAACCGCAAAAGTCATATCCGCCGCCGGCTCAGAGATGCTGTTACCGTCCGCCGAAATCCGGATATTCTTCGCTCCCGCCGACCCTGCCACCGTGAGCTTCTCACCTTTGGCTGATATCTGTCCGTCACTCGCTACCTCACCCGCAACACCGTACTTGCCGAAATCCACAAACTGCCCCAATTCCGCCTGCAGCTTCGCCAGGTTCACGTTGACACTGTATTCCAACTGCTCGGTTGTGCCGGAACAATCCACCTTTGCAAATGCCGCCGATACACCAAGCTTGTCGATTCTTACGCCCTTTGCCTCGGCGGCGACCTTTGCCTCAACGGTCACCGGTTCCGACAGAGCGACCGCCTTGCCCTCAACGGCTCCTGCCAGCCCGGCAAGATTTACCAGAGCATAGAGCTTTTTCTGCCCGGCTTCCGTCAGCGTATTGACATTGCCGCTCAGCTTACCACCCGTCACCTTCATCCCCTCCTTCACCCCCAGCGTGTGCGACAACTGGCTCATCGCTACCGCAACATCACACTCGAAATTGCCTTCCAATTCATACTTCGAATCCGGCTTGACAAACTCCTCCAGCGAACCGACCGTCATCGGCGCAACCCCGCTCGCCCGGGCCTTAAACCAGTCCGCCTGTACGAAAAGCTTTTCGACGTCCATCAGGCTGCCCCGGCGTTTTACCTGAACCTGCATATCCAGTGTGCTCGTGCTCAGGGTATCACCTTGCAGTTGAGCGGCGGTCACCTCCAACTCTCTGCCTCTTATCATCCCGTCCAGCTTCTCAAGCTCACCATCTTTTACCGCACCCTTTATATTCGCATTAAGCACTCCCTTTGCTTCCACCTCCGCCCCCGCCAGCGCAAAAATCGGGCCCAGTGACGCAAGGTCCAGGTCTTTGATCTCGATTGCCAAATCGCCGCTCGTCCCTTCGAGACGCCAGCCGGTCTTGGCCGCCGGTTTTACGTTTCCCGCCGCACTTATCTTTGATTCTCCACCCGAAGCTTTGACGGTTGCACTTATGTCAAAGTTACTCTCCTGACCCGGCGGGCGAAGCGCAACCTTTGTATTTATATCCGAAAGCTCAACGGCCTCTTTTCCGCCCTTGACCTTCAAGTTGCCGTCATTGACAACAAGGTCGATTTGTTTGAGTGGAATGCCAACCGTCTTACTCTCTTCCCTCACCGGTGTCTTCTGACTCGTCCCATCCGGTGCTCCAGCCGCCGGCTTTCTCAAATCTATCTCTATCCTTGGCTCATCTATCACCGTCTTGCCGAATGAGGGACTGCCCACCAAAAGCGAAAAATAATGAGGCCGAGTCGAAAACTCCTTCACCGCCACCCTCGTCCCCGCCGCGATGTCATTGAAGCTGATGTCGCCGACCCGTATCCCGCGAAACCAGCTCATCGACAAAGCCCCGAAATCCAGCTCCCCGCTCATCGACTCGTTCGCCTTCGCAAGTATCATCGCCCGTGCCCTGCCGCTCGAAACGAAAACGGGAATCGCCAGCAATACTACAATTACCAGAACAATCAAAACAGCCAATATTGCCAGGAACACTCTTCGCAGCTTCTTCCTCGGCCTCTTTTTGCCTTCGCTTTCAACTCCCGTTCCCATTGCAATGACCCCCGAAAAGTAGTCCAAATTCAAAACTACCCGCAGCGACCAAACAGCAGAATACACCCGCAACGGCGGAAAATCAATCCCGGCGCGCCGGGACTCCTCCTTTTGCTCGCGACCAACTGTTCACCTCTTCCCAGGGTGCCGCCTTTAAGAAAAGCTCTCCTGACCCGTCACTGCTAATCCAGCATTATCTCGTCCGACTTGTGCTTCACCATCTCGTCGATCTTGTTGGTATAGTCCTTTGTGACGTCGTCAATCTGCTTCTTGCCCTTCTCAAGGTCGTCTTCCGTGATCACCTTGTCCTTCTGCTGCTGCTCTAAGTGTTTGTTCGCATCTCTGCGGATATTCCGAATACTCACCTTCACCTGCTCGCCCAGCTGCTTGACCTGCCCGGCCAACTGCCTGCGTCTTTCCTCACTGAGCGGCGGAATACTCAGCCGAATCAGTTTCCCTTCCACCATCGGCGCAAGACTCAAGTTACTGCTCTTTATCGCTTTCTCAATATCCTTGATTGAAGCGGGGTCGAACGGCTTTATCACTATCATATCCGCCTGAGGCGCCGCAATGGTCGCCAGCTGCTTCAGCGGCATTGCACTGCCGTAATATTCAACCCTCATGTTCTCAACCAGACCCGTCGAGGCCCGCCCCGTTCGAACCGTCCTCAGCTCGTCGTGCAAAACCTCAACCGCCTTGCCCATCTTGCCCTCGGTTTCAGCAACACTCTCTTTTGTCGGCATATAAAAACCTCCGCTCCTAACAGATTAACGTCCCCACACGCTCGGCGCGAATCGCCTTCGTTATATTCCCCTCCTTGAATATGTTCAAAACTATAATCGGAATCTTATTGTCCCAGCAAAGACTTATCGCCGAATGGTCCATTATCCGGAGATTCTTATTCAGCACATCCTCATACGACAGTTTTTCATAGAGCTTTGCATCGGGGTTCTTCTCAGGGTCGTCGCTGTAAACGCCGTCCACTTTCGTCGCCTTGATTAGCAAATCCGCGTCAAGCTCCGACGCACGCAACGCAGCACACGTATCCGTTGTAAAGAATGGATTGCCCGTCCCTCCCGCCAATATCACAACCCGACCATGCTCCAAATGCCGCAGGGCACGTCTCCGTATGAACGGCTCGCACAATGCCGCTACCTCTATCGCGCTCAGTACACGCGTCTGCTGCCCTGACTTCTCAAGCGTCTCCTGGAGAGCACACGCATTGATTATCGTCGCAAGCATCCCCATATAGTCCGCCGTGTTCCGCGGTATACGGCTCGCCTGCGAAAAACTCTCCCCGCGAAGAAAGTTACCGGCCCCCACAACAACCGCTACCTCAGGGGTCACCCTGCATATCTCTGATATCCGCACCGCAAGCGACTCAAGCGATTTCCCGTCAATGCCGAACCCTCCCGACCCGCAAAAACTCTCCCCGGAAAGTTTCAACAGAACTCGTTTGTATTTGCCCTCTCCCATCTATTAATGTCTCTTTCGCCCGCTCGAACTGCTCTTTGTATTCAACCTGCCTCGAATCGAACAAACCTCTTTATCTTTGCTTGTCCCCCTGCCTCCTTCGCCGCCTCCGCCAAAAACCCACCAACACTCTTGCTGTCGTCCTTCACAAACGGCTGCTCCACGAGGCAGTTCTCCGAATAGAACTTCTTCATCTTGCCTTCGACTATTTTTTCGATAATATTGGCCGGCTTGTTCTTTACCTGCTCGGCGAATATGCCTTTCTCCCGCTCTATCATCTCCGAATCAATGCTTCCCCTGTCCAGCTCCAGCGGCTTCGTCGCCGTTATGTGCATCGCTATATCCGCCGCCGCACGCTTCATCGCCTCCGAGCACGCCGCCGACTCCTCGCTCGTATCAATTTGCACCATCGAGCCGACTTTCTTGTTAAAGTGAACGTATGTCCCTATAAGCCCCGGCCCGTCAAGCTCAAACTTCGCAAAATCACCAACTTCCGTCTTCTCACCCGTCTTGCTCACAAGCTCCGTCAAAACCTCGCTGAACTTCCTGCCCTCTACCGCCGTGCCGCAAATTCCGTCGGCGCCCTCCGTTGCTGATGACACAAAACCGTAATCTGCCATCGTCTCCGCTGCACGCAAAAAATCCCCGCTCTTCGCGACAAAATCCGTCTCACAGCAAAGAGATGCAAGCACCGCACATCTGCCGTCCTCACCGACCTTGCTCACAACCACGCCCTCGCTCGTCTCACGCTCGCCGCGTTTCGCCAGCGTCGCAAGGCCCTTCTTGCGCAGTATCCCCATCGCCTCGTCGATGTCACCCTCCGCCTCCTGAAGCGCCTTCTTGCAGTCCATCATACCCTGACCGCTCATCTTGCGAAGTTTCATTACCGTCGCTGCCGATATTTCCGCCATCTCAGGAGCTCCTGCTTGTTACTGCCTCTGTCTAACTGACTTCACTTTGTCTTTCCGCTTCAAAATACTTATGCGATACTGATATACCTAACCGGACCTCCTCGGCGGCTTTTCAGGCATCCGGCCCCTGCTGTTCGGCCTTGCCCTCGCCGGAAACCGGCTCGCTGCTTTCAACCACTTTCTCTTTCACTGCGGCAGCCGTCTCTGACTTGCCTGTCCCTTTGTTTGCCCGAGCCAGTACCGTTCTCCTCGAGCGAACGCGCCTGGGCCGCGGCTTCACTTCCTGCTGCACCGGCGCCATCGTCTTGCCAATCGCTGCTGCATCCGCCAGCTCGTTCAGTATCAAATCAATCGCTCTTATCGAATCGTCGTTTGCCGCTATCGCCACGTCAACGGAATCAGGGTCCGAATCCGTATCGATAACGCCAACCGTCGCTATCCCAAGCTTCTTCGCTTCACACAGGGCAAGATACTCCTTTCTCGCATCGATTACTACCACTGCGCCCGGCAAACGCGACATTTTCCGAATTCCTTCGAGGTTGCTCTTAATCTTGCGCATCTCACGTTTCAGCCGCGATGCCTGCTTCTTGCTCTCGCTCTCAAGGGTCCCGCTCTCGGCCATCGCTTCCAGCTGCTCCAGACGCTGAAGACGCGACCGAATCGTCCGAAAGTTCGTCAGTGTCCCCCCAAGCCAACGCTGTGATACATAGTGCATCCCGCACTTCTTTGCCGCCGCCTCTACCGACTTCTGCGCCTGACGCTTCGTCCCCACAAACACAACATCCCTGCCCGAGCTGACAACCTCTGCGATAAGCTTCCTGGCAATTAGCAGACCCTTCAGCGTTTTTTTCACGTCGATAATATGTATCTTGCCGCGCTTGGCGAAAATAAAAGGGGCCATCTTGGGATTCCATCGATTCGCACTATGGCCAAAATGCACCCCTGCGTTGATTAGTTCACGTGCTAATTCTTTAGCCACAAAAACCTCCAAAAAAGCTTAACTGGTTCCAAGCCGCCGCCAAACAATGACGACCAGACTCGGCAAAATAATCCAAACCCCGGGCGATGTCAAGAATTTTTATCCCGGGAATTTGCGCTAAATATAGTGGTAATTGGAGCTTGGGTGCCGACCGACCATCGAACCAGCCGACCTAAACGACCTCTGTTTGCCCCCTGAACCTGCGGTGTTTCGGTAAACCGCACGTCTTCGTGTCCGTATCGCCGCCTCCGGCCCCTTCGCATCTGAATAAAAAACGGGGCCTACACTTTCGTATAGGCCCCGCACTGTTGCGTTGTGCAACGGCTCACATGCCGCTCAAAACGTTGCCCGATTAAGGGTCAGGCCACAGTTTTGACTCAAGCCACTCCTGAGCCAGTTTTGCCATGTCCTTGAAGTTGACTATCTTATCGCCCTTCGCCTCCGGACTGTGAATGTCTGCATATCCGGCAGGCGGCAGAATCGCATAGTAGTTCGGCGCCGTCTTGCCGACCAGCCACATAATCTCTTCCTCGCTAAGCTGCCGGTCATACACACGAACGTCGTCAAGGTAGCCGTAGTACACACGGTCGATGTGCGGACGCATAGGAGTAGGCGTCTCGCCCACCATACCGCCCTCGTAGTCCTGAGCGCCGATGCACCAGTTCGGGTCGTAATCAGGGTTGTGCGAGTGGTTGTATTCCTCATCATTGATGTCATCTTCTCCATGCAAACGCCCGTCAATATAGACCCGAGAAATGCCTCCATTGACGTCCGGCAGCTTCTCATACGTACCGGCAACGTGATACCACTTATCGAGATCAAGCTTTGTGTCCGGTGCGTTACCCGAAGCTGTCGCTACGAAGTGTATCTGCCTCTCAAGGATTGGAAAAGCGTACTCGAGCTTCTGGGAGGCCTCACCCTTGCTTATCATGCAGGCCCAGCCGGGCGCCTGCGTCTGCTTCGTCCAGACCATAAGGGTGAACGACTTGCCAAGGAAGTTGGCGTCGCCATGGCGGTCGCCCCACGTGCCGCAAATCACATAGTCGTTGACGTCAACATGGTCGAAATACGCCACCTTGTTACCGGCCAGCGACTGAGGCCGAGTCTCGTCAGGAACAAACACCGGCGTGCCATGCGCAATACCATTTGAGTCCGCTTTGATTCTGGCGTTGGGGTCGTTATCCCAGTTATCCTCGAACTCCCAGCGGGCCATCATACACGGGTCGTTGGGCGCTACAGCTACGGGTTCACCCGTGATACTATCGGTCTCGAGCCAGGCGTTCGACAGCAGCTTTACGTCCCCGATATCGACCGTACAGTCGCCGTTCAAATCGCCAAGCTGCCTGTAGCCCGGCTGACCGACGCATCTCTGCGGATACACCCGGATGTTGTCAAACGTCACAACACCCTCGCCGCCCTCGGGGGGGTAGTCGTAGTTACACCGAATTCCGAAGCCAAGGTACAGGTACGCCACGTCGTTAACGTCAACTCCGGCGTCGATGAACTCGTCAAGGTCGATGTTCCAGTTCCCTGACGGATTCTCTTGAGCGATGGCATCGGGATTCGACACTATCGCCATACTGCCGTCCGAAGACTCCAACCCAACGTACATCCTGTCGTAATTCGGGTCTGTCGCGTTGTCGGCATTTCCCACGTGGTCAAGGGACAATGCACGCAGCGTCGTCTCGGCATCACCTTCGGTGAGGTTGTTAGCCTCAGCCGGAAATACGTACCGGACCTCTGAGAAGTAATCAAGGCCGAGAGCCATGTTATTGTTGTTGTAAGTGTACGCCATCGCGCCGCCCGCGAGAGCCAGTCCCGCACCTCCACCGTAGGGAGAGCAGTCGATATCATAATCAGCTTTATTGATCTGCCAGAAGTCGTTCATGTCGTCCCAGCTCGCGTAGTCGAAGTCGTCTATCACACGATACTCGCCTACCGTAAAGCTCCAGGTATCACCAGGCCAGATGCACGGGTCGGGACCTGCCGTATTTACCTCATCCACACGCCAGAAGTATTCCTTGCCGAACTCCAGATCCGTCGCCGTATAGTTTGGCTCTGTCCTGGTAATTATGTACTCCGGGTCTAAGGTATTGGCCTCATTAACATCGTTGAAGTCCGTCCCGAAGTAAACCACGTGTCCGTTCACGTCCGACACGTAATAACCCGGCTGCCACTCAAGCAGAGTGCTCAAAGGTATAGGTACACCGACCTTGATACCGAGCGTCGAACCGTCTGCCGGGACTGGAGCATACGCTTCTGGATCGAGCGTACGGAAATAATGAAGCGGCGCCTTCCACCACGAGATGTTCTGATTGGTGTTATCGGGGACGCCGTTGGCGTCGTTGGCCTCGATAACCGTCCACGCGTACTCCGTGCCGAGCTTAAGACTGCCGTCCGGATGGTCCGCGCTGATATCGAGGAAATTGGCATCCTGGGCGCCGACTATATGCCCGAATTGCGTCCCGACCGGATACATCAGGTTCCAACCTACCTCTCCTGACCCTTCAAAGATGAACACGTGGTGGCCGTTGCCCTGCTGCGAACAGGGGTCTCCGCCGGTGCCGACATAGTCGCCCGGCTTCCAGCTTAGCGTCACCGTTGGGTCCACGCCCGTCGCGTACGGAACTGGATACAAATCATACGGCTCACCGTTGTTCAGCGTTTTGTAAGCCGTCACAGTCGTCCTTCCGGGATTACGCTGGTCGAAATCCATCACCAGTCTGGCCCTTTCGTGGGTAACCATAGTACCATCTTCCAGGACGCCGACGCCATAAGCGGTGAGCCACCCGTCGTCAAAGTAATTCTGGATTCCCAGGATTCCATGCCAATAGTTCACTATCAGCGTTCCACCGGTGATGTCCATAAAGCCCGGATCTCCGGGAACACTCGTGGATTGGCCGTCAATAACCCTCATTCGCAACGCAAGCCAGGGACCGGCATCGAGGGTCCCACCATCCAGATGGAAGTAACCCTCACCCCCATACTCGTCATCCCCTCGACAAAGGTCAAAGCCCTCAGTCGTACAGGTGATGCTGCCGCTCTTCATCTCGAAAACACCTTTTGACTGGTAGCCTACCCACATCCGTGCACAAGTGATATCCCCGCCATTCATTATACAATTGCCGTCGGCACCACCCCAGCCGCCTACCCCAAATGTCCCGGGAATAACAGATAGCGTTGAACCGCTCTCAATGGTCAGCAGCGGAAGAGCCACGGTTCCCCCTACAGTCAGTTCACTGCAGTTGGCGTCTGTGCCGGCCCCAATCACCGGCTGAAGACACGGGTCGGCAAGACCTATGGTCGCTGTGTCCTCAGAGTCGGGTATCCCATTCGGGTCCCAGTTATTCGGTGCGTTCCAGTAGTTGTTCGCGTCCTCGCCGTCCCATATGTAAGCCACTGCCCAAACACTGTTCGTCAAAGCCAGCACTATAACAACAGAGGCCAAAATAAAAAATCTTCGAAACATAATACTCCTCCTTAATACTAATAACTCAAATAACTCAATAACTTCCAACAAGTGCCAAATCCCACCCTCTTTGAAAGTGCATGGACAACCACGAGGGCCCTTCGCACACCCTTAAAACATATTTACAGTGCTACGTTTCGCGCCTGTCCAAATACGGAACTTGGCCAACAACAGAAATAAATCGGGCAAAAAAACATATGAAAGAATCTGTGCTTGCCCTGCACACCTTTTTTCGATATGGCTTCATCCTCCTTTCTGCTGAAATCCCAGCCTTGTTTTTCCTCATCTGTCCTGATTTCACAAAAATAAACAAATCTAATACCAAGTCCTCGGGCAAAAAAGATTCCCGAACACTACAAAGCCCCCGGCGTCTCGAGAACGCCTCCTCCGGTTCGCGCTCTATGTACACGCGCCGAACCATGCAGATTACCCCGAGCTCTTGGCAAACCTTATCTGCCCGGCATTACAAACACCATAATATCACATCCCCCTGCCGTTGTCAAGAAAATGTTCGTAGTTTCCAAAGGCACCCGATTTCCAAATACCGTGCCCCCTGTACCTGTCTAAGTCCTTTATTCACAAGACCTTGCGGCCATGCCTGCCGAAATCTTACCTGCCGCGCCCCCAATCAGCCACAAAATGCCTCTCATCCTTCATGGCGCCCACAGTAGCTGCTCAATACTCTGCATCCGGTCTCGGTAACAACTATGTCGTCTTCAATCCGGACCCCTAACTTCCCCGGAATATATACCCCCGGCTCAATCGTCACCACTTGACCCGCCTCTAACCTGGCCTTGACGCTTGCCGATACCACAGGCAATTCGTGAACCTCCAGCCCCAATCCGTGACCCGTCCCGTGCCCGTAAACCGGCAGACCATAACCTCGTATGACATCCTTTGCCGCCGCATCAACCTCACTTATCTTAACACCCGCCCTCACCCTCGAAATCGCAGCCGCCTGCGCTTCCTTCGCTGCTCCGTAAGCCTTCTCGTAAAGAGAACCCGTCTTCCCAACAACAAGACACCGAGTCAAGTCACAGCAGTAACCCTTGTATCGCACCCCAAAGTCGATCAGAATCGTGTCGTTCTTTCTCAGCTTTCTGTTCCCGCACCGATGATGCGGTCGAGATGCATTCGCCCCGAACGCAACAATCGTCTCAAAACTCGCCTGGCCGCCCAATCTGCGAATCTCAAAATCCAAAGCACCTGCCAATTCGTTCTCCGTTATCCCCCTGCGCATCTGCCGTCGCACACGTTCCAACGCCTTCGCTGCAATTCGCACCGCACTCCGAATCGCCGCGACCTCGCCGGCGTCTTTGATACTCCTTACCGATTCAATGATATTCGAAACGGCCCTGATTCTCTGCTTCACGTTCTTTCGGAGCGCCTCGAATTCGGCCACCGAAGTCGTGCTCTCAACCAATATCCTCCCAGCCGCTCTCCTGCCCGCCAGTAGCCGAGCCGCTTCTTTTGCCATCGACCCTTTACGCTCAATGACCCTGCAGCCGGCGCAATCACTTTCTGCCTGCTCGCTGTACCTGCTGTCCGTGATTAGATAGATAGCCCTTGATGTTATCACCGCCCAGCTGTCGTCACCTGTAAAACCCGTCACGTAAGTTACGTTGCCTGGCTTCGTTACGACCAGACAGCCGCCCTTCTTCTCCTGCAGCTTGGCCCGAATCGCCCTGATGCGTTTCTGTAACGTCACATCTCTCATACTCTGCCTTCCATATCATCCGTTCATCGTACGATTACCCCGACAATTCATTAGCACCGCCCGGCAGAAAAATAAAGTTTTTTTTGCCCGCCCGTTTGGATATCCATATTTCGTTTTCTATATTTTACGTAGTTAAGCTGGTTCGGCTGGGGGGGAAAGCCGGTTAAAAGATATTCGTGCGGCCTCGCTTCTCCGCGAGGGGAAAAAACTTCTCGACAACAATTCATTTCACCAAATGGGACGGCGCCCGTCGTCCTTTTTTTTTATCTCTTGTTCGCTGCCCGCCTTCTTATTAAAATAACCCCCTTTGGGTTGATTCGATACTCTCTGTGTTGCCGAGCAAACTATGCTGCCGATTCGCACAAATATCAGACCGTACAGAACGCCTTACGCCAACTATGCCCTCATAGTTGTCAATGCTCTCGTCTTTGTCGCTACATACTGGGAGCGAAAAGACCCATATACCGGTGCCGTTGTCGAAATCCTTCGACCGTGGGCCGAGCAGTTCATGCTCACACCCGCCCGACCACTCTTGTGGCAATTCGTAACATACGCTTTCCTGCACGGAAGTTATCTTCACATCATCGGAAACATGTTCTTCCTTTATCTCTTCGGCAACAACGTCAACGACAAGCTCGGCCACATCGGATATACCTGCTTCTATCTCGCCGGTGCCGTCTTCAGCGCCGTCGGACACGCCTTACTCAGTAACAACCCCGTCCTCGGCGCAAGCGGAGCCGTCGCCGCCGTCACCGGCGCATACGTGGTCATCTTCCCCAAGACTCTCATAACAGTCATCTACTGGTTCTTCTTCATCGGAACCATGGATATCCCCGCACTCTACTTCATCGTCCTGAAACTAATACTCATCGATAACGTCATAGCCCGATATACCCCCAACGTTGCCTATAGCGCCCACCTCGCCGGATACGCCTTCGGTATCGCCGCCATGCTGCTCATGCTCTCGACCGGCCTGATTACCAGCACCCACACCGACCTCTGGGCCATGCTCAAACAATGGAACAGACGCCGCCAATACCGAGGCGTCGTCTCAACCGGCTATGACCCCTTCGCCGGTTTCGGCCCCCCAAAGCGGGTAAAAGCCAAAGAAGTCGCCCAAACCCCCGCCCAGCGGCAACGGCTGCAACAAGCCGAGCAGATTAAAACCGACATCGCCGCACGAATCGCTCAGCGAAACCTCCCCGCCGCCGCCGACCTCTACCGTGACCTTATGGCAATCGACCCCGACCAGCTTCTCCCTCGTCAGTACCTGCTCGACATCGCCAATCAGCTCGCAAGCGAAGGAAGACACAGCGAGACCGTCCAGGCCTACGAAAAGTTCCTCTTACACTATCCTAACTACGAATATGTCGAACAGGTCCGGTTGATGCTCGGTATAATATATTCGCGCTATCTCAGTAAGCCCGACCTTGCGGCAAAGCACCTTCAGGCCGCTCAGCGAAAACTCTCCGATCCGGGCCAGCTCAAAATGTGCCGCGATGAGCTTGATAAAATTCCCGAACGCCAAAGGCCTTAACTATGCTTAACACAAAATCGCTCGCCGTCCTCTCGCTTCTGCTTATAACCATCTCCGCCTCGGCATCTCAGGAACCGAATTACCCCGCCCACGGACGGTCGGCCTCTGATGATAAAGGCCCTGCGGGTGTATCGACCACTTTTCGGCCAACAATGAAAACGCAGCTTTTTTCTTGAGTCGAGACGACCTCATTGTGTTATCATAGGCAAAAACAAAAAGTCCACACCCACCGAAAACACGGAGTCTGTTATGAATTATCACAGCTTTCTCCTCGCTTTCTTTGTGACTCTCACAACTTTTGTCGCCGACAAACCTCTTGCTAAAACCGAGTCATCCGCCCTGACCTACCAACAACAACTCCAGGTCACCTTTAAGGATGCTGAGACCGCAGAAAAAGCCCGAGTCACCATCGCCACGCTCTACAACGGATACAAATGGTCCATCTCCAGCCGCTGGGACGACAACAACGCCCACAACCTCGATATGCGCGACGCCCTCAACAAGCACGGTCACAAAGGTACCTTCTATCTCAATGAGATAAAGACCACTCGGCCAGCCGTCTTTGACCAGCACAACGCAAGCTGGGACTTCGACTTCAAAACAGACTTCTATCTCGACCCCGACTACGACTACGGCAAGAGCCGTGAAGGCGACCTGTTCGATTTTACCTCCACCGCCCGTAAGCTCCTCGAAGGCGGCCACTCCATTGGCGGCCATTCCCTCACTCACCCGCGCCTCGCCCACCTCAACCGAAACCGCATCTTCGAAGAAGTTGCCGGCATCCGCGCGCAGTGGGAAGCCGCCGCAGATACCCTCCTCAATTCCTATGCCTTCTCATACTGTAACTACCGAAACGAAATTGAACCTGACAGCGTTCATAAAGACATCGACCGTGCCCTCGAACGCGCCGGCTTCTTCCACATCGCCAACCATCACTACGACGACCACCTCCGGACCGATATGATAATCAGCCCCATTATGCCCTCCGACGGCGACGACATCGACAAGTTCGCTCAAGACGCTTTTCAGGATAATAGCTTTGCCCGCAAGCATCCGCATCTGTCCTATGCAATGCACGTTTGGTACCGAACACCCGAAATGTGGCATCGTTTCGAGCAGCAGCTCGAAAAATACGCCCACAATCCCGACTGGTGGTACTGCAATCAGAATCAGTACGCCGCATATCGATACCAGCTCCGCCACAGCAAGCTTTCCACCGACCGCAACGGTGACACGATTACAGTCACTCTCGAACGCCCCGAATTACGTGAGCTAAACGACCCCACCCCCATCACACTACGCATAGAAGGCGCCTCCAAAGACGATCGTTTCAGTGTCACCTGCAGCACAGCACAAACCAGCATCTCTGAAAGAGCCACCGATGCCCTTATGATTAACGTCTTTCATGACCGCTCCATGAAGCTGCCCGGCAAAATCGGCCTTATCGAAAATCCGACGAATCGCCCCAATATCACTTCCGAAGACCATGACCCCGATTTCCCAGGCCTAAAAGCCCTGCTTTGCTCTCAGAAAGACCAGTTGCTCTTGAAGATAGCTGCCCCCGACTCCAGAGCTATCGAAAATCTCACTATCACGTGGCGATTGCCGCTGGCCTTCACCAAAGGTGTGATAACCCAAACCGTCGGTGACATCCCAGCCGGCACACAGACCGAACAAAAGCTTTCCTTGGAATCGCAAACCGATGACTACCTATATACGGTCGGCATCGCCTATTATGTCGCGCAGATTGACTTCGAAACAGCAGGCCACGCCGCACGGCTTTACGCCACCTGCAAAGTCAGGAACGACTGCATCGACCGCTCTTTCCCGCAGGGCGGATTCCTCAAGCTCGGGCCGATACACGCCGACAGCATTCAACTCGACAAGATGGTCGCAGACATCGAAGCAGGCAAACTCACCTCGCAGCCCTGGCGCTACTCCTGGCAGTGTCCCGACGGCCGCGTGCTCGATTGGACGCTCGACTTCAAGGATAGCCCCTTCCACAGACCTCACCTCAGCCCCGAGCTCGTCCGCACGTTTGGTCGATGGATCTGTGAAGACCCGCTTCTTTACTTCCTCCAGTCCTCCGTCCATTCTCAAAAAGACCGGCCCGTTGATTTCCTCTGCCAGGACAACACTCAATACATCTTCCTGAACGGCGAGATACTCCCCGACAAAAAGGGAAATCTCAAAAAAGGCGACAACAATCTCGTGCTTGTCTATAATAGCCGCCGGGGCGTTTACGGAGCGCTTCTCCGCCTCGCAGACCCTCACAGCGGCAGGCGCCTAACCGATATCCGCTTCGAGCCCGAGAAGGCCGAAGCAGGCCTTACCGGTGTATTCAAGCCATACTGGAGCACCCGCAAAACTAAGAGCATATCCGAATAATCGCCTCAGAGGTCTTTCACTTCGGCCAGCACACGACCAGCTCGGCAAGGTCTGGTTCATCCACTACCCCGTCACCGCCCAGCGGTGCTATATCCGCAGATAGTCCCCCACCTGTTTGTCCCCACTCGTTCCCGAGAATTGCAAAATCAACAAAGTTAATGTGCCCATCCCCGTCAATGTCACCCAAAGGCCATTCATAAGCCCCTATATCAAAACCGTATCCCATCGGCCGCGGATCGCCGTCCAAATCAACCGTCGGGGCATTCGCATCACTGCCCGCATCTATCGCATCCGAACCGCCCTGAAGATGAAAGTCTCCACCTGCCCCATCCACAAACATAGGCAAACCTTCGATTGCCCAGGCCGGGTCCAGCCCCGTTGTGTCCTCGCAAAGATTGTATTCGATAATCTTACTGACCGGCTCGCGATTCACCTGTATCGCCTGGCCACACTGCGATAGGATGTTGTTTCGCACCACCACATTTTCCGCCTCGGTGTTGCCAATATCCATCCCTGCCCCCCAGCCCCACGCGCAGTTGTACACCGTGTTGTTGATGTAATATACGTTCTGAATCGGATGCGCTGTGTCACCGCCCCAGTCCTTGCAGAACATACCGGGCCCGTCGCAGTTATAGATAAGGTTGTTCACAAACCACACATTACTCAACAGCCCGCCCATCTCCGCACACGCCCCCAACCCGAATCCGCAGTCGTGAATAATGTTGTCTCTGTACACTATATTGTACGTCGGCACGTTCCACGAGTCGGCATAAAGCCCCTGCCGCTCTATACGATGAATGTAGTTGCCGATGACCTGCACGTTCTTCGCGCCTTCCTTCACATCGATACCCTCGTGCATCCCGTGGTGAATATGGTTGTAGCTCACCACCACCCCGTCCGAGTGCAGCTTGATGCTTATATCCTCCTCGCCGCCCATATCGCACGCCTTCTCAATCTCGCTGCCCGTTATAACAACATTGTATGAATAATTCACCTTAATCCCCGATGAAGCCGTGTTGTAAATATAGCAGTCCTCTATTCGCAGGCCGTTCACGTTCCATGTCCATATCCCCGACATGTGCAGTGCCGTCGCATTGAATATCCGCAAACCCAGAATCTCCACGTGGCTGCAGTTCTGTAAAACAAAAATACCTGATGCCCCGCTCAGCCCGTTCGCATCTATCACCGGCTCTTCCCCCGGATAGTTCGCAAATGTAATCGGCTGTCCCTCCGCCCCCGACCGCGTTATATTCACCAGCTCAGGGTATGTCCCATTCCGGATTAGCACCGTATCCCCCGCATTCAGCGTGTTCGCCGCCTTCTGAACCGTCGCCCACGGCTGGGCCTCGGTGCCCGGACTGCTGTCGCTGCCGGCAGGCGAAACATAATACGTCCCGCCGAACACACCGACAGCGCAAAACAACACCAGAACCACACAGACCAGAATTGTCGCCTCTTTCACCACTGCTCCAGAGCAATTGAAATACTTGTCGGGCTTATGCAAGTATTATAGCAAAAATTGCATCAAAAAACAAGAGGCGGCTAATCGAATTTATAGTGCTTTCGCACCGGCTTGCGGACCTTCCACTTGCACTCTAAGTCCACCGGAAAAACCACCATGTCCCCGGGCCCGAAACTCACCTCACTCTCCCCGTCCGTCACCGTCACCTGCCCCTCCAGAATCAAACACGTCTCCGTCTGCGTATAAGCCCAGTCAAACTCACTCGGCCCACACTCCCACGTCGGCCAGCTCTTGCACTCCTCCGCCTCTTCCTCACTCGGCTTCCGCACTACAACATCCTTCACACTCGGCATAGTCTCACCTCATTTAATATCATCTTCTGTAAGAATAATGTCATTGCGAGCCCCGTTTTTACCCCCTATGGGCACGGGGCGTGGCAATCTCGTCTATTCAATTCACGTGAGGATTATACTATCTTCGTAGTCTTTATCCAAACCTGCGATTCTTGTTTCGAATTTAGGATTTGTCTGGCCGATACCGCTGCCTTCCTGTAAATTATCCTCCTCTTATGAACGACCAACAGCTAATCCACTTTAATAAATGGTTCGACGCCTATGTCGCCTCTTACTACGGCGACGACGACTACGTCAACGCCAATCTGAAGCTCAAGGAAGACCACAGCCGGCGCGTCTGCGACGAGATGGACTACCTCGCCGAGCAGCTCGACCTGCCCGACAACCACCGCCGAACCGCACACGCAATTGCCCTGCTCCACGACATCGCACGCTTCCCACAGTTCGCCGAACACCGTACCTACCACGACCCGCGCAGCATCAACCACTGCACGCTCGCCGTCCAAATCCTCACCGAAAACAAAATCCTCAGACCCCTCGCCCCCACCGAAAGAGAAATCATCCTGAAAGCCGTCGAATTCCACGGCGCAAAAGAAATCCCCGCAGGCCTCGATGCTGACACGCTCCTCTTCTGCAAACTTATCCGAGACGCCGACAAGCTCGATATCTACCGCGTCATGATTGAAAACTACCGCCTCCATCGCGACGACCCCGACTCCTTCTACCTCGAAGTCGAATTGCCCGACGACCCTTACTATTCACCCCAGGTCATCGACGATATACTCAGCGAACGAAACGTTGACTACACCAGGCTAAAAACCTGGAACGATATGAAGCTCATAAACCTCGCCTGGATCTATGACGTCAATTTCATACCCACCCTGAAACGCATAAAGCAGAAAAGATTTCTTGAACAGGTCCTCGAATTTCTGCCCGACACCGAAGATATCCGCAAAATCCGCCAAAAAGTCTTCGCCTGCGTCGATTCGAGAATAGCACAAGGCAAATAACCCCAAATCTTCCGATTGTAACGCTCAGCCACTTGACTACGTCCCGCTTCTGCCCTAACATACCACCTCGTTGAAATCACAGGGAAAGGATTTGATATGGAAACAGTATTACAGACCAGCATAGCAGGTGTTGAGCCAAAACGAGGAAAAGTCCGGGATATCTACGACCTCGCCGATATGCTCCTCATCGTCGCCACCGACCGAATCAGCGCCTTCGACGTCATCATGGCCAATGGCATCCCACACAAGGGTGCTGTCCTGACCCAGATTTCTCTCTTTTGGTTCGATTACTTCAAATCCGATATCGAAAACCACCTCATCAGCGCCGACGTCGCCGACTTCCCCGCCCCCTTCAACGAATTCGCCGATCGCCTCAAAGGCCGCTCCATGCTCGTCAAAAAGCTAACGCCCCTGCCCGTCGAGTGCGTCGTCCGAGGCTACCTCGCCGGCTCCGGCTATAAAGAATACAAACAAACCCAAACCATCTGCGGCCACAAACTACCACCGGGCCTAAAACAGTGCGACAAGCTCCTAAAGCCAATCTTTACACCCGCCACAAAGGCCGAACTCGGCGACCACGATGAGAACATCAGCTTCGAACAATCCATAGAAATCATCGGCTCAGAAGCCGCGCATTATGTCCGCGACAAGAGCATCGATATCTTCAAAAAAGCGAGCCGGTACGCCGAATCAAAAGGTATCATCCTCGCCGACACAAAATTCGAGTGGGGCACAGGCACAGCCGACGGAAAAATCATCCTCATCGACGAAATGCTCACACCGGACTCGTCGCGATTCTGGCCCGCCGACAAATACCACCCAGGCCGCGACCAGGAATCCTTCGACAAGCAGTTCGTCCGTAACTACCTCGAAAGCATCGACTTCGATAAATCAGGACCCGGCGCCCTCCTGCCCCCGGATATCGTCAATAAAACCAGCAGAAAATACATCGATTGCTACGAACGCCTCACCGGTAAAGAATTCCCGACCTGATTTCGCCGTTGCTGCCGGATCGGCTCTATGAATTCGCACAAATGAATAAGCCAGTCGAAAAACATTGGTATCTTCTGATATGTGCGTGTTTGGCCTTAGTGACGCTCGCCATTTACCTGCCCGTCCGCAACCACGAATTCATCCACTATGACGACGACACCTATGTCACCGACAACCCCCATGTCCTCTCCGGCCTGACCATCGAGAATATCAGATGGGCCTTCACCACGCCCCACGGCGCAAACTGGCACCCTCTCACCTGGCTCTCACACATGCTCGACTGCTCCCTCTTCGGCAAAACCCCCGGCCCCCACCATCTTATCAACGTTATCTTCCATATCGCCAACACGCTCCTGCTCTTCGTCGTCTTACATCGAATGACTAAACGCATCTGGCCGTCCGCATTCGTCGCCGCTCTCTTTGCCCTTCACCCTCTGCACGTCGAATCCGTCGCCTGGGTCGCAGAACGAAAAGATGTTTTAAGCACGCTTTTCTGGCTGCTCACAATCCTCGCCTACGCCCGATACGCCGAACGCCCAAACCTCACTCGATACCTGCTCACGCTCGCCGTCTTTGCCCTCGGCCTTATGACAAAACCAATGCTCGTCACCCTTCCCTTCGTTCTGCTATTACTCGACTACTGGCCCCTCGAACGATTCAAATTTGATGAGCTCCCGGACTCCCGCACAACGTCGAAACCGCCCACTATCAATTATCGATTATCAATTATCAGTCTGCTTCTTGAGAAGCTGCCATTTCTTCTTCTTACGGGCATCTCAAGCATCATCACATTCATCGTTCAGCAAAAGGGCGGCTCCGTCCCCTCATTTGCCTCCCTCGGCTTCAAATCACGCCTCACAAACGCAGTCGTTTCATACCTCGCCTACATCGGCAAAATGATTTACCCCACCCGCCTCGCCGTCCTCTACCCCCACCCCGCAGGCGGCATACCCGTCGCACGCGCGATAATCTTCGGCGTTCTCCTGCTCCTGATGACGGCATTTTTCCTCTATCACGCCCGCCGACACAGATACCTCGCCCTCGGCTGGCTATGGTACCTCGGTACTCTCGTCCCCGTCATCGGCATCGTCCAGGTCGGCGTTCAGGCAATGGCCGACAGGTACACCTATGTCCCCCTCATAGGCCTGTTTCTAATCGTTGCCTTCGGCGCCGCCGACCTGCTCAAAAATCTCTCCGCCAAAAAGTACATCCTCGCCGCCTCCGCTTTCCTCGTCCTCACCACACTCACCGTCGTCACTTCGATCCAGCTAAAGTACTTCAAAGACGGCTTTACCCTCTTCGACCATACCCTCGCTGTCACCGAAAACAACTACGTCATGCACAACAACTACGCCAACGTCCTCAACAACCTCGAGCGGCCCGCAGAGGCCGTCGAACACTTCAAAGAGGCGCTGCGATTCCTGCCCGACTCCTTCGAGGTCCACAACAACTACGGCAACGCCCTGAAAAAACTCGACCGTATCGACGATGCCGTCCGCCATTACCAGAAAGCACTAAAGCTCAATCCCAAAGCTCACCTCACTCACTACAACCTCGCACTCGCCCTCGTCGCAAAAGGCCAATACGACGAAGCCATCGAGCATTACAAAATCTACTTCGGCCCGGATTTCGAGGATGACGCACACTACAACGTCGCAACTCGTTTGGCAAGCGAAGGCAAACTGGCCGAGGCAATCGAACAGTATGAAAAGGCCCTCAAGTTCACCCCTGACCGCGTCGAAGCCCTCAGCAACCTCGGATACGCCTTCGCACAAAAAGGCGAGCACAGCCGAGCACTTGAGTATTATCAAAAAGCACTCGCCGCCGACCCCAACGACATTATCACCCATGGCCGAATGGCACTCACACTCGCCTCTATCGGCCGATACGACGAAGCCATCGAAAAATGCCGCATCGTACTCAAAGCCCGACCCGACGATGCAGAAATGCACACAAACCTCGGCATCCTGCTCCAGCACCAGGGAAGACTCGATGAAGCGATTACATGCTACCGCCGAGCACTCGAAATCGACCCCGCCTCCCAAAAAGCCCGCGACCAGCTAAACGCCGCTCTCGCACTAAAGTAGTGTAAATTCTTTTCTGTAAATTCGGTATGGACGGGCGTGTGGTGGAGCGGAGGCGAATGTAGCGGTGGCGGGAATGTGAGAGAGTAGTGAGAAGTGAGAAGTAAGAAGGTAGTCCGGGTCCCGGGTTTGCGGTTTGCCGGGGTCTGCGCGACCCTGGCGGCTGGGTCCCCTGCTGCTGGGCCATTGGAGGAGCAGTTCCTCTGCTGCAGGACCAAAGTAGCAATCTCCCGAGGACAAGCGGGGATCTGCGCTGCCCTCGACA
>JAUVYV010000090.1 GCA_030602885.1 Phycisphaerales bacterium | reverse complement strand
CCACGTCATTTCGAATTTCTCATCTTCTGCCATGATACGCCCTTGATCCGAATTGCAAAACTTTCGTCACTAAACATTAACTCTACAGCTTTGTCAACGCTTACGCCTGTCAACATCAGCTTCTTTCCGCGCCTTAACATTGCCTCAATCAGCTTATGCCGCCGCATTACTTGCTTCATATCCCTCCAGTTCGGCTTCGGTAGGCGCTGCACTATTCTGGACCGCAGTTCCGAGTCGATCACCACCACGCTTTTTGCGCTCGCCCCCCCTGAACCGCCAGGGGGTGCAGGGGGATTCGCCCCCTGCGATTTTGACTCCCTCGGCGCAGCCGGTTCCCTAACAACCTGCGGCTCTGCCGAAGGCTGAGGCGCAGCAGCAGTAGAAGAATAAGCGCTCTTTAGCTTATTCTTCTGCTGCGCAGTATACGGTGGCGCGCTAGCGCGCCGCGCTTCGGGCCCCGGTTTTCCGAAACATTTGGCCTCCCAGACCTCCCGAAAATAGTACGGGTTGGCCCCGATTCGATGCTCCATCGTCCCCTTGCAGGACACCCAGGCCAGGTGCCATTTTTCCAGGTACGCATCCCATCGAGTAATCACCCCAATGCTGCGTTTGAAATACCTGCCCCGCACGAGTCGCGACCAGTTGCAGCCGTCCGGCCTCTGCCTCCACAGGAAGTGTAGATATTTCTTCAGCTGAACATGAAACCCCTCGATCCTCAGCTGCCAGATCCACCGCGGCATTTTCTGCCTGGTAAGTTTGGTTCGCTCACTCATAACTACCTCCCTGTAAAAAATATGAGCTAATCCAAATTTGGCCTTGACAGATTTGACCGGATGGCCGATGATAGATGCAGTTGTTACCATCTATCGTTCGGCCCCGGCGACTTGCTGTCGGGGCCTGTGCCTTATGCACTTCTAATTTTTATCGTCATACCGACCGCATCTGCATCAGTCAAGTATAAACTCCACGCATCCAGGGACACCGCACCGGCTGGACCTTGTCCATCGGCGACCAACTATTCCGCCCTGGTAGCGATTCGATAGTGATATTTAAGAGGAACAATAGCAACTCAACGTGGGCGGCTTTACCGGCAACGTCAGCGACCTACTATTGCAGCCCTGGTAGCGATTCGAGAGTGATAATAAAAATGAGAATGTACCTGCTGCTGCAGCACATCTGCAGCACAGCCGGCTGCGCCGGCCAAAGGCCGGCTGGCCTCTAAGCCTGGCGGCGTTTGGCCAGGGCAGCCCCCACACGAATCGGAACGCACACCGGCGACGGTCTGAGCCGACCGTCTTGTGATATTCGCACAAAGGAAAGCCGCCGCTGGCTGCCGGCGTCGGCAAGAGTTTACACACGCTTTCTGCCGTGTACTATGTCACTGGAAACGTCACCAGTGACATATCGCCGCGAGGTTCGCCGAAGTTTTTCCCCCCGCAAACACCCCCCTTTCCTTGGCACTCCAAAATAAGGAGGAGGCCTTTTGCTTTGCGGGGGGAAAACCATCTCTAATAACCTTGCTGAATTTCGATTCACCACCGTGACATCGTCTGCGCACTTCGCTTCGCTGCGCGCGCAGACGAACGGTTCCCCTCTCGAAATTCGCGAACACTGGCAGAACTTACGTTGTTTTGGGGCCCCAATTTCCCCAAAACTTCCGTAAGTCGCTCCGGAGCTCCCCTGGTCCTGCCATCTCCGACGAGCTCAGTTGCGGCCCATTCTCGACGGCGGACACAGGAGAGCTCCGGGGACTCGCCGGTGGACTGCCGTCCGGCGAGCAACTTTCCGCAGGTAGTCTGCAGACCTGCGGAACAGTCAACGCAGACAGCCCCCCTGCCTGCGAGCAATTTGGGGGACTGTTTTAGGATGAAACGTAAGCGCCCTGCAGTATACCGCCAATGCGGCGCTAGCGCCAAGCGTTTTATCCTGGGGGTCTGGCACTCCGATACCCTTCAAATCAATCTGGGGCATCCTCGTGCGTTTTAGCAATCTCCTGCCCAGGATAGGAACCCCAGTTTTTTAGACATAAACGCAGGTTTTTGAGAAAAGGTCGCTTTCTGTTAGGAAAGGCGACTCAAAAGTGAGCCGGCTCACTTCGCCGGCGAAAAAGTGTCGCAGAAAATATGTCGATTCCTCCATCAACAAAAGGTCGGTTTAGCTGGCGGTGCAGCCCTGTAACGGTCGGCTTGCCAAGAGCCCCGCTTGACTCCTCGAGGAGCTCCCCTATAATTGCCCCGGGCGCCCTTCGAAGAGGTGACCTTTTTCCCTGCAGCTGCAGGGATAGGAGATAGTGACATGGCAAAGCTTGTTACCAGAAAGCAGCCCATCATCGCGGGTGTCACTCACCCAAAATCCGGTTACTCACGTAATGTGTCCCTGATGTGTGGTGTTGGTGCAGGCGTGGGTAACAACGACTACGCTTTCTCACCCCCGATGAGTGATAATATTTGGCTGCTTAGAATCCAGGCCTGGTTTATGAGTGAGACCGTAGGCTCCCAGGGATCGGCAACGTTTTTTATTCGCTGTGCTACCTCCCAGCCTAACAGTTACGCAGAGGTTCAAGCCGCCCGGAACCTGGTGCCAGTTTATGCCCGTATGAGTTTCGTTGAGTGGAATTTTCACGGTGAATCATTCAGCTTCGACTGGTCTATGAGCGAACTGATTGCGAGGCCTGACCGCAGGTTTGCTATCGCCATCAGTAACCTATCGCCTACCGTTGGTATCAGCCTGAGGGCTTCGTTTGAGATATCGGAGTCTTGAGTGATACAGGTGTTTTTTTTCGCGACTTTCAAATGCGTCTAATCTGATAAACTCTTGTGAGCAAACCCCCGCAAAGTCGGCAAGTGACCAAACCTCGAGCGCACAGCCGTCAGGTATCGAACGCCGGCACGAGTGAACTTCGCAGCCAACCCCTGAAGCATCTATGTCAACAAGATCATGATCATGTTAGCATCGACGTCAGGCCCTGAAAATCTTCATGGCCTGGTTTTTGCCTGCCGAGCGATCCTCAAAACGCACGAGGATGCCATCTAAGACAAAAACAACTGGCAGTCGATACCAAACTACCCCCCCAAATTCAGATCTGAAAGATGTCACTATGTATTCCTGATGTCCCCACTTCGAACCCCAGGGGAAATATCAACGTGCAGCACATCGGTCAAGGAAAAGGATATCCGAGGAATCGCCAGGCCTGGTGATTCGCGGTCAGCAGCGCAGCCAACTTTTGCACTTCCGATCATTCGCACACCTCCATTCATCCGTTGTCTATCCGCTCAAACAAGCCGAACTGGACTCCTGGCCCAAAATGCTCCGCCAGCCCTTCTATCCAGTGCTTACAATTTACTGCCGTCAACTCCATCCTGTGATACCACCAGCCATGCTCCCTGTTCCACTTGAACCCCAAAGACTTCAGATCCTCTCTGGCCCGATACGTGTTTCCCTCAGCTACGACCATAAATGCCTTTGTCTTTTCCGTTGGTTCCATCAGTAAAACTCCACTTGCCGAATCGTGGACCACACCGGCAGCCGATATCACCTGCAGCAGACACAGTGACATCGAACCTGCAGCACTATCTTAAATCAGCCGGTCCGCCGGCCGCCGGCGGAATCACCGCCACCCTTGATCACAGAAATACAGCACGAGCCTGGCCTTGGAGCGATACCGAAAAAGATAGAATCGCCAACCTCGGCTGAGAGCATTTTGCAAATCGCAGGTGGAACAGTAATGTTGACCCCGCC
>JAUVYV010000104.1 GCA_030602885.1 Phycisphaerales bacterium | reverse complement strand
CGTACCCACCACTGATTCATAACTACACACCTTTCTCAGACTCAAAACCCAGCCTTGACTATCTCGCAGGGAATCACTCGAAGCGCAGTAGTCGCACCGGTGTCAACGCCGATTCGCAGCACCACATCACTCTTACCGGCTGTCTCTAAGATGTAACGACCATCCCGGAAGATATCGAACGGCACGTGGACATACTGCTTGAGCAAATGGTTCGATGCGATAACCGGATCGCTCAGCCCGAAAACAACAGTCGTATACGTCCCACCGTGGATATGATATCCCCAGTACCCGGGCGCAGCACGCATCCGGCCGGCCATGTTGTGAACAGTCTCGAAGTTCGTATGCGAGTAGAAGTGCCGATGATTGTCCACGAGGACCTGCAGGAAGCCCAAAGTCGCAGCGTCCGCAGCGCCGACAGGAATCGTCGTACCGAACAGGACCAGCTCCGATATCGGATTACCAATCGGCAGTTCAATATCGTGCTCACCTGCAACCGCCGGCGTCTTTGACAGCGTTGTCATTCGCAGGTACTGCTCAGGCACCGCCTCAGGCAGCTCAACCGTTTCAATCTGTGCCTGGACATCCGTCATCCCTGTAAAGGCCGCCTCGTAGGTTATCTGCAGTATGAGCTCGCCTCGAGTACTCCGCGGAAAACACTCACGCTCCGAGTACAAAAACCTCGTCATGGGGACAAGGAACGTAAACGAGCATTCCTCAACAGCAACGCCGCTGTAATTGACGCCCCACGATTCGAAGTTACAGACCATAAGGCCGGCAGCCACCGCATCAGGTCCCGACATCGAAAAAATCGCAGAGCCTTTGTAGAGGACCTCGATCCTGTCCATCAAGTCCAGGACACGCGAAAACGCAGGGACATTGGCTTCGGCGGCAGTTGTACGTATGAACTTCAACGTGATCAGGATATGCGAGAGAGGATTAACCGGCAGATCGTAAGGAACCACCGTTCCGGCAACGGCAGTTTCATCTTGAGCTAAAACACTATGTGTAAACTCCACTTGTCACCACCTCCTCTCTCAACGGCCCAGCCGCGCTTCTTTCGCAGCTACCAGGGCGTCAACAATTGCCTTGACTCGCGCAAGGTTGCGGGGGTCTCTACGAGCGTATCGCGGAGGCAATGTCACTCTCTCGATAGCGTCTCGGAAAGGTGCAAAGTTTCTGCGATACTTGTCCTCAGCCAGGGTGACCCCGGGTCCCCAGCGAGCTGTGCCTTTGGTAACAGCGCCTTCCTGCCACGCAGGAGTGCCGGCAGCTTTAACCCCCTTCCCAAATCTTTTCTTTGCGATCGCCTGCGTAACACCCATCTCGTAGGCCGCCTCAGCTGCCGCAGTAGCACCTGCCCAGTCCCGACGGGGATTCTCAACACCAAATCGATAATCCTCAGTCCGGCCTGGAGTTACAGAGGCGAATTTTCGAGCGATTTGCTCGATGGACCTTATAAAAGCCATCACAACCACCTCCAAAACCAAACCCCATTAAAAATTTTTGAAAAACAATCACCCAAAACAGATTACGTCTAATCTGTCAAACTGCCTCGCGCAAAGGTATTTTGAGCCTCCGAAAACTGCCTGTCAAGACAAATATTCAGCTACACCCTGGGAGACATCGCCGAACTAGGCCCCTAACGAGTCACCTCCCCGCCCCGCTACAGCCACCAGAACTCCAGCCAGCAGCCCTCGTACTCAGGTGTACCCCAGCGTCCTCCGGGTCTTGTCCACGGCCCCCACGGCTTGAACGGGTCGTCGCCGCCTTCTCGTAACTTATACAGCCCTGCGCCCACGTGTGTCATCACACCGCAAAACTCAACATAAAAACCCGTAATCCGATAAAAGTGATAGAAAAGAATACGCCTGCCCTCAAACACCAGGCCCCCAGGCCAAAACCAAAACCAATCGCGGCCGCCAACGCGAGAAGAACCTACATCGTGGCTTGACGCGTTCGGTACAATCAACAAGCTCCGCTCATAATACCCTATTTGTTTATAACCAACGCCCAATATCTCACCTTGCCACACCCGCTCCTGATAACTCATCAGATAGGCCCACGGATGGGTTCCAAATGTCACGTTGAGCTCCTTGTCCAGCGTCACCCACAAATACAAACCCAGGACCACCGCTGCTATGACAGCAACCCCAATTATAATAGACCAGGTTATCGGCTCCGGCGGGACACCTTTGGCGGGAATCTCAGCTGCACACAGCTCACAAAACACACGCACACCCGCAGCCGCCTGGTGCAGATCATATTTGGCGTGGTAAGCCCACGCCTGAATCGCCCAATACGCCTCATGTTGAGTATAGCCCTTCACCATTATCTTCCGAATCAGCTCAGCTATCGGCTCACCGGCGAGGTCCACCGGCTCCGGCAGCTCTTTTTCCTCCGGGGGAAACACCGACACACCATGATCCCCCACCATCTTTATAATCTTATAAAGCTTCATGTCACTGTCCCTGTCCCTTGCTCATCGCCGGGCCCTGGTAGCTGCGCAGCCCAAATAATAAAATTATAACCGACCAACTCACACAAGCCACGACAAAGCCCCTGGCTCAGCTGCAGCTGCAAAATCTCCAGCTGACTCTTGCTTTAGTCCCACCGGCAACTGACATCGCCCCTGTATGAGCGCCCTGGTAGCTGCGAACCCAGAAAACAGTTAGAAGATGTCACCCACTTCGAACCTGTGTCCCTGTGCATCCGGAGGCCTCGCGATTCCCGACAAATCTTATCTGTGCAGATCCGCAGCGACAATAAGGATCAAGAAGCCCTGGTAGCGGACGCGGGCCAAACCAAAATAACAGCAGGACATCCAGACCCACCTACGGCGTGTCTGGTAGATGCCCTGGCAGCAGCGAACCATAGATCTGGAAAAAGCAGTGACACTCCAATATATCCCAAACCATAATCGAGGCAGCCGGTAGCT
>JAUVYV010000012.1 GCA_030602885.1 Phycisphaerales bacterium | reverse complement strand
TCCCACTCAAACCTTTTCGAAACCCTCATCTCCATCTCTTACTGCCCCCTTAACCACATGTCATTGCGCAGCCGCAGACCGTGTCAATTTCATATTTAGCCGCGGGTTTTACCCGCCGTCTCCCCCGTAACACCGCCTCCAAGCCGTCAACCACCCCTCACATTGAAACATCTCAACCCAAATCGTAAATCGTAAATCGAAAATCGTAAATCGTAAATTAACACCCCCCCTTTACCCCGTGAGATGCGAAGCTATCTCACCAGGGCCCAATTCCGAATCATTATTAAATCGTAAATCGAAGATATGAAATCCAAAAATCCCTACCTCCCACTTCCCCCATTAGCCCCCGGTTTCACCGAGGGTTGCAGGCGTGAGGTTCAATCACCTAATAGAGACCCGAAATCCTCACGTCCTTAACACCCAGCCTACGACCTGGGTGAAAACCAAAAACCTCATGTCCTTAACACACAATACCCACCCCACAACTCGGTTAATGAAATCTTTTGTTCCCAAGATAAGAAACAGCGAATCAACGAAGTATCCCAAATGTAAGCGTGTCATAGCCATTGTGAAAGCTTTCGACGAAAAAGATGTGGTCAGTCCGGTCGGTATCACTGAGTGATATCTCTGCAGAACCTATCGGCCCGCGCTTGCCAAAACAAAATTTGCCTAACATAAGAAACAACTGTTCACCGGTTACCGAGGCGAAGTTCTCCTTAAAAGAAGGTGAACGCATAAAATGCCTGACTGTTTTAACAGGAGATTGAAGTTCGTTTTGCGGATGAACACTCACCAATCCAAAAGCGGATGTTAATAGGGATTCTACCGTTCGCCATAATGTTGACGTTATCGTATTTCCATATTGACTGGCAAGCTTTTGTATCTTCTTGAAATCAAGACTCTCACTAAGAACCTCTTCTGCAAAGCGATCTTGTAGGAAAAGAAGGCGACCGGCAGCATAGTTGGCCTCCATTTCTACTTGTTCTTTACAAGCAGAACTTAATGTTCTGTGTTGGTCCCCATGAATTAACACTTCATGCCAGGGAATTAAACTGTGGCCGATTTCATGGGCCTCCCCCCCAACGCTGCTTAAGCTCTGGCATTTCTCTGTCAATCAGGATCCGCTTGCGATCGGGTAGCCATAGTGCATTCAGTTCAAATTTTTTAATTGCGTCAATTAGAATTGTAGGTCTTTTCATAATCTGCTGGCCAGCTACCTTCAAACGATGGATTGTCTCTTGTAGCACTCCGTGTTCGGTAGACGAATAGTAACTCTTATCAAGATGAAGCAATTCGCAGACTTCGCCCAGATCGAGGGGTGGCTCCGGATTACCAATACCAGAAAGAACACGTTGGATATACAGGTCGATATTATCAGCAGTTTGTTGATCTATGAAATTATTTGTCACTACATCGCCCTCTGTCGGAGTGCCTTGCCAAAACCTTAACAAATTCCTCTAATGCTTCTTTCTCTGACCTTGAAAGCTTGGCCGTTGGCTTGGACTGTGCTGCAAAACGAACCACAGCTTCTTCAAGGTGCTTGTCTCTTGACTCCATGAGTCCTCCCAATTCCATCAAACCTTCTGCTGGCAGATCTAAGGCCTGTGACAACATAAAAAGAACTCGGGGTTTGGGTTCCGTCGCTTGGCCTGACAAGACTTCCAGCACTTCCGACAAACCGACCTGGGCCGCCTTAGAAAGATCTAACGGCGACATTCCTTTCCGGCGGCGAGCTAATTCAACAAGCTGCCCAAGAACACATGAATTCTTGTTAGATTGCTTCATTTCTTGCTGCTGTTCATCTAACCTCCGGGCGTATAATCCACCGGCAGAAATAAACCCATAATCCTCATCTTCGGCCATTTGTTTAAGCCAAACAACGTCGTTATTCATTTGTATTGCCATGTTTTCCTCCTTTTAAGAAAGCCGCCGCACCTTCTTGTGTTAATTCATACCACGCCATCCCATAATGTCCCGCCTTTTCAATACGCACCATCCTACATCTTTTTTCATAGAACTGCTCAGCTTTGGGCAATGCCAACAATCCAACCCGGCCATGAAAACCCTCAATTATACTCAAGCGAATTGCAGCTTCAATAAGGCGCGTACCAACCAATCCGTACATAGGCTCATCTACTATATCCCGCAAGTTCCATGGCGCGGTTTCGAGAAACTCTATATACACAAGTGGTTTACCCCGACTGGCTTCAAGTTTAGCACAGTACCCTGCTAATTGTAACATCATAAGCCCTTGCCATCGACCTGCCTTCTCAATCCCAAAGCACTTTATTGCTAAAAGACCATCTTGCAATGCCTTTGCTTTTTTTAGCCAGTCCCAATGAGCATGCTGAAAAAGAGTATGGATTTCTGTGGGACTTTTTCCCGAGTGAAGCATCCTGTTAACTGCGGCTTTGCGAACCGGTTTCCATTGTGCTTCTGCTTCGGAAAGCTGGTCAGCACTAACCTCTTCATGGAATGTCGCCTCTGTGAACTTCTTTGTTTTTTGCTCCAGTATAAGAATCCGTTGATTCATTACAGTATAACCAATTCGCTTTTCTTTTTTTCTAATCCATCTTCCATATATAACTTTTCTCCTCGTTCCATTCTGACCTCTATCATTTGATAGAGTCGAAGAGCCTGCCGGATCAATGCTGTTTTCGTTAAGTCCTTTCTTCTGGCCAGTTCTTCAAGGACTTTCATTTCCGCGCTCGTCAGATTTAATGTCATTGTTTTCTTTATCATAGCAACCATCCTGTCTTCTACTACTATATACTATACGGCTAAAAAGTCAAGAAAGTTTAGCTAATTTTTACCCCCTTTTTTTATCGCCTACTCATAAATCCTTGCTAGAAAAGAACATATGTATTTTCTGCCAACATGAATTTATCTAAAATTTGTGCATGAAATCTTAGGGCCATATCAGTACCTGTTAGATAAAAGCTCCGCACGCTCGCACCGCATATTGCCAATATGGTTATCTATACTCACCACTTTCTGTCACCAACTTACTATACTGAAAACACACTGTCAACATATCTCGAAACTTGTCGAATCCCACTTCTTAATTCTTCACTTATAACCATGTTCTCTTAGTGTCTTCGAGTCTTTGTGGCAAAAATCCGCGTCAAAGGAATCTGTATCGAAAGAAACCTTCGTGAACTTCCCGCGGTTTTGAATTTCGAGTTTTGGTCCTTTGGATTTGTTTCGGATTTAGGATTTAGTGCTTAGGATTTCCACTGTCTTTCCGGACTCCGTCCCCGTCGGTTACATCGAACCGACAAGGAAAAAACCCTCGGCGAAACAGCATCCCTCTATAAATCCGTCCCGGCCTCCCTTTCCGGAACCTCAACTATATTTAACCCAGCGGCCTTTCACCTCCGCTTCCACATGTACTCAGCCCTGCGATCAAAATCTAACGCTCCATCCTTTTTGAATTTTCATATGTCATTTTTCATTTTGATATTTGCTTTTTGATTTTCTGAGCTGCCCCTAAGAAGCTTTTCTTCCGCCCCTTTTACTGTCCCCCCCACAACTGCCTTTAGCTTGCGAACCGTCCCCTTCACCGCATGTCTGCTGTACCCTCGCTTCACAGCGATCTTCCTCATCGAAAGACCACTTAAAAAATAGTCCTTCGCTATCTCCATCTCGGTCGCCGTGAATTTCTCGCGGTTCTTCAGGCACTCAATGTACTCTCCGTCAACAAGCCGCTCGCAAAGCTTGCGCACCCGCCGGCTCACCGTCACCGAATTCACACCCAAAAGCCGAGCCATCTGCCGAAAGCTGTTCCCATGATTAAGATACATCTCCATCAACAACCGGTCCTCACCCCTCAACAGCCCGACCCTGCTCGCAAGCACCTCGACCTGCCCGCGAAAATCACTCAGCCCCCCTGCATCTCTCTCCGCTATTACTGTCCGTTTCACATGCATCCCTCTGCCCCTTCATTTCTCACACCCTGCAACCCGCAACCCCTCACCTCACACCTGCTCACCCGCCTCTCACCGAATCTCACCAAGCGCCCTGACTCATCTCCCTGCGTTACCGGCCCTCGTCCTCCCGCCGTCCCATCTGTCTTCGCCTCACACCACCATATTGTTCTGTATTCATCTAACATTACCGGTATTTTAACCTATTGACAAACAAAAAGCAAGCCTTTTTTCATAATTTTGCAAATTTTTTTATAATTTCACTGTTTATCAAACACGCCGCTCGTCATTGCTCAATACTTCTAACTAACCTTCCACAAAGGGCTTAGACGAGAAAAACCGGCAATGTTCGACATCTTCCCATCCTCCACCCATACCCCCTTTCCCCCAAAAAAATTACCCGCCAATATTGCCCTTAAGCCAAAAAACCCTTGCAAAAACCGCCATACCCACTATAATGAAGGTACGGTTAGGGTTAGACTTAAGAAACTGGGGGTTTGTGCTGGCAGCGAGGGTCGATGAAAAGCTGCGGGTAGTTTCCCCGAACTCTAAGTGTTCACACCCGATAGACGCTGGTACGTTAACAGCAGATATGCATAAGCCGAATCCCAAAAGGAGACAGCGATGTGCGGGAATCAGCGAATCTTAGAGTCTGCCCTAATAATCGGCATAAATCGAACCTGTAGAAAGTTCTTAACTGAACTGACATTGTTGAAGGAGTAGTGTTATGTATAGAAAATTAGTCGCCCTGTTCGCTCAAGCCTTGATTTTGACCCTGGCAGCGAATTCTTTTGCCGCCCCCATCGCCGGCAATCCAAACCCCGAAGATACAGCGACGGGATGCTCTCCGAGTCTGACCATAACCTGGACAGCAGGCGATTACGTCGCCGATTACGTCCCCGGCAAAAACACAAACGGACATCACGTCTTTCTGCACACCAACTTCTCCTTTGTCAACGGTGCGAACCTGAACTACCCGCTCGGCACCGCCGCCGGCCACTACCGCGCAGAGACCGCAAGCTGGGTCCCAACCGACCCGCCGGATTTCGGAATGGACGCACCTCTGGCAGTCGAACAAACCTACTACTGGCGCATCATCGAGGTAAACGATACAAACCTCCAGAGCCCCTGGGTAAGCGATGTCTGGAGCTTCTCGACCATAGGCCCGCAGGCCGCAGGGCCGAATCCGTCAAACGCCCAAAATGGTGTTTCCATAAATCCCACCATCACCTGGACGCCCGGAACCAGCGTCGCATACAGCCCCAACGGTGGTCACGACGTCTATTTCGGCACCGACCAGGCCGCTGTCACCGATGCCAATACCAGCAACCCGCTTGGAGTCTATATCGGCCGACGGGACCCGAACGAATACAGCCCCGGCACACTGCTGCTACAGACTACTTACTATTGGCGAATAGACGAAGCCAACGATACGTCAGGAATAATAACAGGCCAGCTCTGGAGCTTTACGACCACAGGCCTGACAGCAGCGGCGCCTGCCCCAGCCGACGACGCTACAGTCGCCGAACTCTACAACGGCACCGTCGATGTCACCCTCTCCTGGAAACCGGGCGCCTACGCGGCCTCTATTGACGGCCACGATGTCTTTTTCGGGACTAATAAGCACCTGGTCGGCTCTATGAGCACCGACCCCAACCCCTTCGGCATATACAAGGGCCGGCAAAGCGAAGCATCCTATCAGCTTAATGACCTGCCGCTTGATACCACATACTACTGGCGTATCGACGAGGTCAACGACAGCCATCTCGACCTGCTCTGGAAAGGGCCCCTCTGGCAGTTTACAACCTCCAGCGGAAAGGCATCCAACCCGCAGCCCGCCGACGGAGAACAAAGAGCCCCCATCAACGCTCAGCTAACCTGGACGCCGGGCCCCGGTGCAACTTCTCACGATCTCTATTTCGGCACCGATAGCCCCCCGCCGTTTTTAATAAACCGCGCCTCTGCCGCCTACACCCCCGACACCCTCGACCGCGACACCGTTTACTACTGGCAAATCAACGAACAAAATGCCAGCGGCACAACACAGGGCGACATCTGGTCCTTCAAAACCTCCCTTATTCACCATCCTGTCGTCACTATCGACCAGTCAACCACCTACCAGACAATAGACGGCTTCGGCGCACACGGTGCGATGAACGTATGGTGGAGCAGCGGGCCTTTCTACAATCAGAACTTCCTCGACCTGGTGATTGACGACCTCGGCCTTACCATCCTCAGAAACGAATACTATCCAAAACCAGATGAGCCGGGCCAGTGGCCAAAGCAGATACCATACCTCCAGGCGATGAAGGCAAAGGCCGACGCAAGCGGCGAACCCCTCAAATTCACCGCCGCATACTGGACCCCCCCTCACTATATGAAGATACCTCCGCAGTGCTGCGGTATCACATACCTCAATCCGGACTACTACGATGACTTTGGAAACTATGCCGTTCAATCCATACAGGATTACAACGATATCGGCATCGACCTATACGCGCTCAGCTTACAGAACGAGCCCAACTTCGAGGAACCATACAATTCCTGCATCTATACGCATCAGCAGTACGTGGATATGCTCAAAATCGCCGGCCCCATCATCCACACCACGTTCCCGGATGTGAAACTCTACGGCGTCGAGCATATGCTCTGGACACAGCAGTGGGATGGAACCGCATACGAATATGATATTATCAACACCCCGGCAGCCAACGCCCAGATGGGTATATGGGCCGTCCACGGCTATGTCAACGACGGAATGACGCCCGATCCGGACTCCAACGAAGCCGCCGCCTGGACTTTCGCCAAAAACAGATTCGAGCCGACTGGAAAACCATTCTGGATGACAGAAACAAGCGGCTATAGCGAAAGCTGGACCGATTCCATGCAGCTTGCCCAGTCCATCTACGCCGCCCTGAAATACGGCCACGCCTCAGCATGGGTCTGGTGGCAGATCAGCGAGGCAGGCATGACGGAATTCGTCCTTATGAATAATGGTATTCCGGGCAAACGCTACTACATATCGAAGCACTTCTACCGCTACATCAGGCCCGAAGCCGTTATGGTAGAGAGTGTTTCTGATAACCAGAATTTAATGGTCGCTGCCTTCAAACATCCCGAGCACAATACTTCAACTATAGTCCTGATTAACGCAACCTCCTATACTAAAACCGTGGAGTTGCATCTCAATGGTGATATCCTGCCGCACAAATATGACGTTTACATAACAACGGATTCTGATGACTGCGTGTACTCAGGAACAGCAGCTCATAACGGCTCAGTTGTCATGCCGGCGAGCAGCGTTGCCACGCTCTACGGAACCGACCTCTGCCCACAGTGCGATATAAGCAGCGACGGCAGCGTCAACTTTGAGGATTTCGCCTATCTCGGCGATCAATGGCTCAGCCCGCCTGCCAGCCCCTCAGCAGACGTAGCGCCCGCAGGCGGCGACGGCTCCGTCGATATCGAAGACCTCGAAGCCCTGGTGAATTGCTGGATGAAATGACCCTTTGAAAGGATATCTAAAGTCCTGGCAATGGTGTATTGTTACTGGAGCTGGAAGGAAAGTATGATGAATAAGAAAGCACTGTCTTTTGCCGGCTGTTCAGGCGATTGCCGTAAGGTCTTTTTACACATACAGCTACGTTCTCTCCACTATATTCGTTTCTGCGAAATGTTGAGCGAATCGGTGTTCTCCTGCGATTAGGGCTTCTCGGCCCACGCTTGACACGCTCTGCAAATAGCCCATTTTCGGGCGATTTCTTGGTTTGCTCATTTAGTGGAGCCCCGGGAGATGCTCAGAATTTTTCATTTCATCAGCTTGGCCTGGTAAAAAACAATACCTTAAAGCCTCATAAGTGCTTATAATAGAGGGCCTTACAACTCGCCCACCATCGTAAACAAAAAAATTGAAAAAACCCCCGAAAGGTTAAGTAGAATTTGCTTGACAAGGCACAGGAGGCCTGTATAAAAGGCCGCAGCAGTTTGAAAGAGGAGTCGCACCCGGTTTTCTTACCCGGTCGACCTTAATGAACATTCACAGCGCGCTCAAGAGAGCCGTTGCGCGGTGTATCTGTGAATTCCTCACGGAGGCGGAATATGAGCCATGAAGGAAAGGGTAGATGGCGAAGCCGGGCGGGCGATATAGGAGTGGTATCGCCGCTCAGCGACGCAGCTCGGGCAATCATTTCTCGATTTTCATCGCTTCAATCGCCGCCGTTGATAACCACACACTCAGTGCGTGATAAACATAAATCAATGGAACCAACGGGCTTTGTAAAAGTTTGGCACAACGGTGCAAAGGAGGTGAGAAATCAGGAGTGGAAAAAAAGAAGTATTTGTGATTTGTGAGAAGTAGTATTGCGTACTTTGTTGAAGTTTTAATAACACTTAAGAGGATGCATATTATGTGTAAGAAATTAATTTGTTTAATGAGTCTTGTTTTGCTGCTGGTTATGTCCTCGTTGGTCTTTGCCCAGACGTATCCGGGCAAAATCGGCGTCGGCATCGGAATGGGCTGGAACCTGCCCTTTGTCGATGCGGCAAAAACGTTGCGGGCCTTTGAAAATACAGACCGCACACCTGCTGCAACCGACTCGCAGGGCTGGCCCACAACCGATGCCATAACCGTCCTTTGGGATATGCGACCTATAGCGCCCTGGGAAGGCAGTATCGACGACCCCGAGCGGCATTTCCCCAATGTGAGCGGCACCTACAAGTGCTCGTTCAACGGCCAGGCCACCCTTTCGATATTTGAGGGCAATTTCTCCACTGCCAATCAGGTTTATGACTCCGGCACAAACACCACCGCCTTCGACCTGATTGTGCCAACCGACGCTGATGAGTGGAACAACGTTGTCTTCATCAGCTTCACCGACACCAAGAGAACATCAGAGAGCGCTACCAACACCGGCATCACCAACCTCAAGGCAATAAGGCCCGGCTACCCTGCCGACACCACTCAGATCTTCCACACCCCGTTCATTGACGCAATCAATTCGGCAAGCTTCAGCACCTGGCGCGCGATGGGCTGGGTCAGTGCAAACAACACCAATCTCGATTATCCCCAGCAGGTCGAATGGTCCGAGCGAAAACTCTGGACCGATGCCACGCAGGAGACCTGGGGCGACAAACTCGAGGGTGGGTGCTGGGAAACCGTAATCTGGCTTTCAAACGAGGCAGGCATCGACCCCTGGATTACCATCCCTATTCATGCCTCTGACGATTACATCACGCAGTTGGCGACGCTCTTCAAGGACAACCTCAACGCCGACCGCAACGTCTACGTTGAATGGTCCAATGAGGTCTGGAACTTTCTCTTCTGGCAGACCAACTACAATAATCTGTGGGGCCAGGCCCTGGGCCTTAGCAACGTAGAGCACTACGCAAAACGGACTGCTGAGATCAGCAACATTTTCAAGAGCGTCTGGGGCGCCTCTGCCATCAACGACAGGGTCCGTGTGATGAACTGCTGGTACGACAGTGGCGGTTTATTTCAACAGCAGATGAACTACATAAACAACAACTTCGGCCCGCCAAGTCAGATCATCTATGCGATCGCCAGCGCGAACTACCTGGACGTCAGGGACACGGGCTTGCTTGAATACGGGACCGCACAAGAGATCCTCGATGGAATGTGGGCGAAAAGCGACAGTTGGGTACCTTATCGGCAGGCGGCTGCGACCGTCGCCGGCGATTGGACTCTGCCGGGCGGGCACTGCGCCTATGAGGGCGGCTCGGATACCGGCGGAGGCAGCACTATGAACCTGCCCAACAGACTCGCCGCTGAACGCTCTGCCGGTATGATGGACCTGATGATTCACGACCTGCGCGACAACTGGTTCCCGCACGACGGCCAGCTCTTTATGTGTCTCGAGCTTACCAGCGGGTACAACCGCTACGGCTGCTGGGGTCTCACCGATGATGTCACCGACCCCGACAGAAATTACAAGTTTGCGGCGGTCAGAAACCTTCTGGGTGATCCCCAGCCCCCGCCGGGAAAGGCGACCAATCCGAGTCCTCCTGATTGGGCTGCGAACGTGCCCACAAGCGAGGATTTGAGCTGGACAGCCGGCTCACGCGCGGCAAGCCACGATGTCTATTTCGGAGTGGATCCAACTCCGGATTCGAGTGAGTTCAAGGGCAACCAGACCGGTACCACATACGACCCGGGGACCCTTGCCAATGATACGACATACTACTGGCGTATAGACGGGAAGAACGAGACGGGCACAACGACTGGCGATGTCTGGAGCTTCACGACGATGGCAGAGGGTGTCCGTACGATGAATGTGATTATTGCCGCCGACGACGGGTACGACCTGTACGTTAATGGAGAGTTTATCGGCAGCGGTGCCACCTGGACGACCGCACAGACGTACAACTGGATAGAGTTGCTGGCCGGTGAGAACGTAGTTGCCGTCAGAGGAGTTGACGCATATTTAGCGGAAGGTGTGCTTGCGGAGCTGATAATAGACGCCAACCGCGTAGGAACGGACACAAGCTGGAAGGTCAGTCTAAGCCCCGGTACCGGATGGGAGTCGCCTGGCTTCGATGACAGCGGCTGGGCGAATGCCTCCGACCGCGGCGCGTATGGTGGAGACCCGTGGGGCACGGGTGTTGCGGGCATGCCCACTGATACCCCTGCCCACTGGATATGGTCGGCCGGAGCGGAGTCGCCGGTTTATTTGCGTTATTCGTTTACGCTCGGACCGCCTGTTCCTCCGGGTCAGGCCAGCAATCCGAGCCCTGCCGACGCTGCAACCGATCAAAGTGTTGATGTTGACTTGAGCTGGTCCGCCGGCTCCGGTGCCACTTCACACGACGTCTATTTCGGCACGAGCAGTCCGGGTGAGTTCCAGGGCAACCAGACTTCAACGACCTTTGATCCGGGCACGATGGCCAACGACACGACCTATTACTGGCGTATCGATGAGAAGAACGCCGAGGGCACCACCACCGGCACCGTCTGGAGCTTCACCACCGAAGCCACAACACCGCCGCCCGGACAGGCGAGCAATCCCAGTCCGGCCAATGGTGCTACCAGCGTCAACATCAATGCCGATGTTAGCTGGACAGCCGGTTCAGGTGCCACTTCACACGATGTTTACTTCGGCCAGACAAGTCCCGGCACATTCCAGGGCAACCAGACTTCAACAACCTTTGATCCGGGCACGATGGCTAATGATACGACCTACTACTGGCGTATTGATGAGAAAAACGCCAGCAGCACAACCACAGGAACCGTTTGGAGCTTCACAACCGAGGCTGCCGGCGCCGCCGTTACCATTACTGTTAATCCGGCTGTGCAGTACCAGCTAATTCAGGGCTGGGGTGCCTGCGCCGGAATGAGCGTCGTCGCGACGGACACGCGGGCACAGGCTGCATACAGGAACCTGGGTATGAACCTGTTGCGGGTGGCCATCGAACCCTGCATCCTGATGGCGCCCGGAGGAGACCTCTGGTCGCCCTTCGTGGAACTCACCGCCGACATCGACGAGAACATCACGAAGTTTAACTTCGAGCACTCGCGCTACTGGTACTGGGATGACGTAGTGGAGTGGCTGGCGGCCAATGCCCTCGAGCCGGAAAGAGTCAAAATCCACGGCTCCTGCTGGTCGCCGCCGAACTGGGCCAAGGCGCCCACAGGCCTTTACGTTGACACGGGTGCCGGTGCGGGCCTTACGCCCTTTGTCGCCTACTGCAACGAGTGCGATTCGGTCGGCGGCACCTGGGATGACGGCACCTTCAACTGGAACGCTTACCAGTACTGTTCGCGCTTCCTCGCTGCCTGGTGCAAAGGATTCAGCCAGCATGCCGGGGGAGTGCCCATCTATGGCTTGAGCATCCAGAACGAGGTCGGATTTGAGAGCCCCTTCAACTCCTGCACGCTATACCACAAGGCGCGCAGCGAGCAGATTGAGCAGGACAGAATCTTTGACCCCAACATCTATGCCAACGCCCTAAAGGCGGTAAAGGACGAGTTCGCCCTGCACCCTGAACTGGCTTCAGTCGAGATATTTGGGCCGGACCACGCTGGTCTTGACGAAAATCCCGCCAACCCGTGGGGTCTGCTCTGGCAGACGCTGGGCGTCCAGGCCGTCAAAGACCACACTGACCCCGAGCTGATAAACTTCCTGGGGACGTACTCGCACAACTACAGCGCACCTGCTGCAAAACGAGCCGAGATGTTCAACGCCCACTGGGAGGGCATAGACTCCATGCCGGGTGAGAACTGGGCTGCCTGGGACTATCCCGCGTCTATGCACGCCGGAATCGGCGGCGACGGGAAACAAGTGTGGAACGAGGAGTTCGGCGGCCACTTCCCGACAAGCTGGACCAACATGCTCGATATGGCCGGCGACCTCCACTGTCAGCTTGTCTGGGGTCATGAAAGCGCGATTATCCACTGGGCCTTCTGCGAAGACACGCTGACCCAGCACAACCTGCTCGCCACCTCGCAATTGGACAACCCCGAGCAGAGTATGAAGTACTCCACGTTCAAGCAGTTCTCACGCTATATCCGACCCGGCGCCAAGTGCGTCGATGCCACGTTTAGCGACGGAAGCACCTCCTACGGCGGCGCCAACGATATGGACGTCGAGAATGCCCTCAACGTCAGCGCTTACATCCACGAAACCGATGGACGCGTAACGATCGTATTCGTCAATATGAAGGCCAGCAGCGAAGCCGTAACCATTAACGTCCCCACCTCTCCGGACGTAACCACCTACAGCGTTTATCGCTCTACCAGCAGCGACCGTTTCGCACAGCAGCCCGACCTCAACGTTTCTGGTGGACAGGTCTCGCTAACTGTTCCGGCGCAGAGCATCGTGACGCTGACCGGCACGGGCCCTGTTACGCCGCAGCCGCCCGGACAGGCAAGCAACCCGAGCCCAGCCGATGCGGCAACAGACGTAAGCGTTGATGCGGATATTAGCTGGACAGCAGGTTCCGGTGCTGATTCACACGACGTGTATTTCGGCCAGACCACCTCGCCGCCCTTCGTGCAAAACCAGGCCGGTACCATCTACGATCCCGGCACAATGGCTGAAGCCACTACACATTACTGGCGTATCGATGAAAAGAACGCTGAAGGCACAACGACCGGCGTTGTTTGGAGCTTCACGACCGGTGCTGTTGATACCACACCACCAGCGGCACCGACTGGCCTGACGGCTACAGCCGGTGACACAACGGTTGACCTCGACTGGGCGGACAATACCGAGCCTGACCTGTCGCACTATAACGTCAAGCGTTCGACGACAACAGGTGGTCCGTACACCCAGATTGCCACGAACGTCACGGTGAGCGCCTACACGGATACCGGCCTGACCAACGGCACGACCTACTACTACGTGGTGACGGCGGTGGATACCTCGAGCAACGAATCCGGCAACTCCAACGAGGCATCGGCCACACCGACAGGCCCACCGCCTCCGCCTGGTCAGCTTCTGGTCTGGGACCTCGTCGGTGTAAGCGGCAGCGCATCCTCCACGGCCGACGTGTTCGACCCGGACATTTCAGCTACGGCGCCATCCGGCGTCGCAAGCATAGCTTCGGGCCTGACACCGGGTTTTCCCTCCTTCGCTGGCCTGGTCGCCTACAACCTGAATGCCAATACCTTGGCCGAGGCGAAAGCGAATAACGAGTATTTCTCGTGGACAATCACCCCTGAGTCCGGCTACCAGATGTCCCTGACAAGCATCGACCTGCGGGCGCTGAGCCAGAACACGTTGCGCACATTCAACCTGTTATCGAGCGTTGATGGCTTTACCACTTCGATTGGCTACGTTACTTCAGATAGCACCTCGCCTACGCTGCAGACGATAAACATCACCGGTCACGACAACCTGACAGGCGCGGTGGAGTTCCGCCTCTACGTTTACCCGAGCGTCAATACCTATGAAACGCTTGGAATCGGCGATATGACCGGCAATGACCTCATCGTCAACGGAACGACCGGCACGGCAGGCCCACCGGACACAACGCCTCCGGCGGACCCGACCGGCCTGACGGCAACAGCCGGCGACAGCCAGGTCAGCCTTGATTGGGCGGACAACACTGAACCCGACCTGTCGCACTATAACGTCAAGCGTTCGACGACAGCAGGTGGTTCGTACACGCAGATCGCCACCAACGTGACAGTCAGCAGTTACACGGACACAGGCCTGACCAACGGCACGACCTATTATTATGTGGTCACCGCTGTCGATACTTCCAGCAATGAGTCGGGTAACTCCAACGAGGCTTCAGCAACGCCCGAGGGTATACCTGACACGACGCCACCGGCGGCACCAACTGGCCTGGCGGCGACGGCAGGTGACGCACAGGTCAGCCTCGACTGGGCGGACAATACTGAGCCCGACCTGTCACACTATAACGTCAAGCGTTCGACGACGGCGGGCGGTTCGTACACCCAGATTGCCACGAATGTGACGGTGAGCGCCTACACGGATACCGGCTTGACCAACGGCACGACCTACTACTACGTGGTAACGGCTGTCGATACATCGAGCAACGAGTCCGGCAACTCCAATGAAGCATCGGCAACACCGCAAGCAGGTCCACCACCACCAGAGCAGCAGCTTCTGGTCTGGGACCTCGACGGCGCAGGCGGCAGCGCATCATCCACAGCCGACGTGTTCGACCCGGACATCTCAGCTACGGCGCCATCCGGCGTCGCAAGCATAGGTTCGGGCCTGATACCGTATGGCGCCTCCTTCGACGGCCTGGTCGCCTACTTCCTGAATGCCAACAACTTGAACCAGGCAAAAACGAATGATGAATACTTCTCGTGGACAATCACCCCTGAGTCCGGCTGCCAGATGTCCCTGACAAGCATCGACCTGCGGGCGCTGAGCCAGAACACCTCTCGCACATTCAACCTGTTCTCGAGCGTTGACGGCTTTACCACTTCGATTGGCAGCGTCACTTCAAGCAGCACCTCGCCTACGCTGCAGACGATAAATGTCACCGGTCACGACAACCTGACAGGCGCGGTGGAGTTCCGCCTCTACGTTTATCCTGGGGAGAATCTCTATGAAACGCTTGGAATCGGCGATATGACCGGCGATGACCTCATCGTCAACGGTACCACCAATTGATATCCGAGTTGTGTTGATATGCGGAAGAGCCCACGGGCCTGGCGCCTGTGGGCTCTTCCGGGCGTTTTGACCAGCCTGATTTTGAAGGACGGCAGCTACATCGATACACAGAGCAGCGATAACGTCTGCGAGTCCATCTAAGAAATCGAGTCGGCGAGCAGGATGCTGTCGGTGTTGACCTCGGCGACGTCGCTCTGCTTGGCCAAAACTACGGCATATAAGCAGACGCTTCCTCTCTTGCCAAAACACACCATTTCGCTTACTCTAACTGCAGATGACGTTTGTCTTTTTGGAGGCCGTAATTATGCAATGCACTTCTTCTAATCCCGTCAAAATTGCAGTTTTCATACTGAGCGTGCTCTTGCTTTCGCTTTCAGCAACTGCTGAACCATTCTCCTGGCAAAAACCACACGCAAAAATAACACCCCAGGGTGATCTGCAATGGGCCCCTGAGCCGTTTGTCTTCAAAGCGAGCGATTCGGTCCGCTACATTGATTACGAAAACGGCTCCGATGACAACCCCGGAACAAAAGATGCGCCATGGAAACATCACCCCTGGGACCCCAAAGCAAAAGCCAATGCCGCTGCGTGTTCCGGCGTCCATACCTGCGTCTTCAAACAGGGCATCATCTATCGAGGCACACTCGTCGCCAAAGAATCGGGCAAACCGGCTCATCCCATCCGCCTGACCAGTGACCCGGCCTGGGGACAAGGTGAAGCCGCCATCTACGGCTCAGTCAAAATCACCACCGGCTGGAAAAAATGCGATGCAACGTCTGCACCAGGAATACCGGAACCCGATAAGGTCTGGCACAAGGACCTGGCGACAAGATTCCAGCCGCGATGCCTCTGGGAAATCCGCGACGGCAAGATCAAGAGAGTCAAGCTCGCTCGAACACCAAACTGGACCGAATCCAACCCCGACGATGTCAAAAGCGAATGGTGGGAGTGGCTGAACGGCAAAAAAACCGGCGAACGTATAGAGGCCGGCGACCCAAAGCACCTCACCAACTCGGACAGCGACTACTACGTCGGTGCAACACTCTGGACCGAATGGGTCGGCGTTATGGGCACAGTCTATCCCACGCCCGTTGAAAAATACGACCCCGAAGAGCACACGCTCACCTTCGAAGGTTTCTGGCAGGGAAACAGCACCAACCCCATCCGGTTCTGCCGATACTACCTTGAAAACAAACCCCAATATCTCGACGAGCCAGGCGAGTTTTACTACGAGGCAAAAGGGCCCAACGCAGGCCGGCTCTACGTCCGACTCGCCGACGACCGAAACCCGAACGAAACAATCCTCGAAGCCGCCCGCCGGCTTACGCTCATCGACATCCGCAGCCAAAACCACATCGAAATCACGGGCCTTACCTTCCGCTTCGAAAACGTCTGGAACTGGCCCGACCGATGGTTCATCAACGAGGACGTTACCCCTGCCTGCGTCAGAATGCTCGGCTCTTGTCGGGATATCCGTATCGCCAACTGCGCATTCGAGCACGTCGCAAAGGCCGTCCGCGCAAAGGCTGTCGGTGACAACGACTTTATGACCAACATATATGTCACCGACAACGACATCAGCAATACCGACCACGGCGCAATCCAGATTCGGGACGGCTCTGCCTGGGGCAAGAGCACCCTTCCCATCGGCCGAGTCGGCAAAGTAGCCATCCTGCGAAACCGACTCCGCCATATCGGCGCTCGCCCGGCCAGAGCCCAACACTCCCCAGCCGTGCACATCGACTTCGCCTCGCTCTGCGAAGTCGCCGGCAACATCCTCCACCGCGCCTACGGCCCGGGACTTTTCATCTTCGGCGGAAGAGGCGGCAGAACCCTCAACGATAAACCCCTCCGCAGAATCCTCATGCACCACAACAAAGTCACCGACCCGCTCCTAAACTCAAACGACTGGGGCGGAATCGAGTCCTGGCAGGGAGGACCAACATATATCTTCAACAACATCTCAGGAAATCCCGGTGGATACTGGCACTGGAAACACATGCTAAACCGCAACAATCCCGACCGAGAGCACACCACCGCCCGCTTCGGATTCGCATACTATCTCGACGGCGCGTTCAAGCAATACCTCTTCAACAACATCGCCTGGGGTAAAAGCAACGACCTCACCAGCCCGCTATGCAACACCGCAGGCCTACAGGAAATCATCGGATTCCTCAACGCCGCCTTCAACAACACATTCTACAAATTCGCCGCCGGCTCACGACGACAGGCGCCACAGGCAGGACGAAACTGGTATCTCGGAAATCTCTGGATGGACATCAGTGAAATGTACTTCCGACACTCCGATGCAAAAGCCAAAGACGAAAACCTCCCACAATTCCAGGACCTCATCGCAGGAGAGCAGACTTACGCCACGAGCACCCTCGCATACGCCGACAACGTCTTCTACGGAAAGCCCAGGAGCATCGGCCTCTTCGAATCCCAGGGTATCATGCGAAACAGCGTCGAAACCTTCAGCAAAGCGCTCGAATCCGCCGGCGCACTCGCAAGCCGGACCGGATGGAACGTTGATAAAAATCCCGTCCGAAACGCCGATGCGCACGACTTCAGACCTGTCCCCGATTCGCCCGTCATCGACCGAGGCGTCAAATTCTTCGTCCCCTGGGGGCTTTATGCCGTCGTCGGCGAATGGAACTTCTACAAACACCCCGCAGACCCGACCAAAATACTCGGCGAAAACTGGCACATGACCGACGAATATACCGGACGAGGTATGTACCGACACATCCCGCGAAATGACCTCACCGCCCACAACGTCACCGCCGACGATTTCGTCTCCGGACCACTCGAAGACTGGACCGAAGGGGCACTCACCTTCAACGGCAAAGACCGGTTCTGCATCCTCAAAGATGCCGACATCAAAAGCAGCTACACCTACAAACAAAGAGACAGAACCGTCACCTACCAGGGCGAAAAACGCATCAACGTCGATATGCACATGAACAACTTCCTCGTAGAGGTATTCCTGAAGGTAGCCCCAGGCCACACAAATGGAACCATCGTTTCCAAGCTCGGCGCCGCAGGCTACCTGCTCGGCATCGACGATACAGGCAGAGTCCATATTGACATGCACACAAACGGAGAAAATCCAAACAAGTGTTCTCTCGCTTCTGCCGCAGCCATTAACAACGACAGCTGGCATCACGTCATCGCCGAAATCGACCGAAGCAAGCCCGATGGCATCAGCCTCTACATCGACGGAAAACTGTCCAACGGCAAAATCACCGGCCTTATGACCGCCGGCGGAGTCACCGTCTCTAACAACGCCGACTTCCTCGTCGGCAAAAGCAGTGAAGGCGACTATTTCGCCGGAGCCATCGACTTCTTGAGAGTCTCAAGGGGAACACTCGCCGATGCAGGAACCACCATCGAGGAGCTCTACGCATGGCAGTTCGACGGGCCTTTCCTCAAAGACTTCTTCGGCCACAACCCCGTCGGCAATAGTCGTGACGCCGGTGCTATAGAATACATGGGCCAATGAAACATCGACCGATAAAAATTCCGTTGCATTTGAAAACCCGCCCGTTATACTGAGCCCAACCAGGCGGATTTTGAGGATCTGTATGCCAGCAAGGATGCCAAAAGTCGTTGTCGTCGGTGCCACTTATGTTGACATGGTCGTTAAATGCAACCAGATTCCCATCCCCGGCGAATCTCTTACCGGCTCTTCCCTTTCATACACCGCCACCGGGCCCGGCATAAACCAGGCCGTCCAGGCCGCACTCTGCGGATGCGAAGTCCATCTTATCAGCAAAATTGGCACAGGCCCATTCGCACAAACCGTCAAAACCGTACTCGACCAGTTCTCCGTCAGCACCGAATACCTCCTCACCGCAACGGCAAAAAACACCGGAATCGTTGTCACAATGGTCAACGCCGAAGGTGAAAACGCCTCACTCACCTGCGATGCCGCAAATACCGCACTGCTCCCACATGATATCGATGCTGCCGACGATTCTTTCGCCCACGCCGACATCTGCCTCATTCATGGCCACCTGCCAAAGCCCGCCGTCGCCAAAGCCATCCTTTGCGCCAAGCTGCACGGCACAAAAGTCATCTTCGACCCCGCAGGCGCTATCGAGGCACCCAACGCCAAAAACGAAGATGCCCTGCCCCCGGAATGTTTCTCCGCCGACATCCTCATACCCAACCTCTACGAAGCCGCACTTATCACTGACCGCTCCACCGCAAATATCCGAACCGCAAAGCTCATCGCATCCGATCTCATCGCCCGCGGCGCCGGTGCTGCCGTCATCACTATGGGAAAACGCGGCTGCATGGTCGTTGACAGAAAAAGTGCAGACCATATCCCGACTTTCCTCATCGACCTCGTTGATTCCACCGGAACAGGAGACGCATTCGCAGGTGCCCTCGCCGCCGCCTGCGCCGTCGGTGACGACCTCAGAGATGCAGTCAAATTCGCATCCGCCGCAGGCGCCCTCGCCTGCGCCAAGTTCGGCTCCGTCGAAGCGCTCCCCTCAAAGGCCGACATCATCGAACTGCTTCAAAAAGAAGCAACCGAATAACCACTCCGCCCACGTTATACCCGCCTCACACACTACCCGCGGATACTTCTGAGACCTCTTCGCCCTTCGCCGCCACGCACTTTCTCATAGAGGAAAAACCGATATGTCTTGTACTTCTTGAAATCCTCGCTGCGCCTGCCCCCGTTGAAGTACTTATCGTTGAGCTTCTCGATGCGCCTGCGGTACTTCCACCGCAGAAACTTCGTCATCAACGGGTATCTCCCGCCTAAAAAGCTCACACCCGAGTCCAGCACCGGCTGAACCACGTTCTTCAGTGCGTCATCCAGTATGTCCATATTCGGCGCCGTCTGCTCGGTTATGTCGATGTCCTCAACAAGCTCGAATGGATAACGTCCTATCCTGTCGTAAAACCGTCTCAGCTTGTGCCCGCCACCCATTACTCCGCTGGCATTCGTGTCCGCCTTGAAAACGTCGCATATCAGCAGATAACCTCCGTCATTCACAAACCGCACCGTCTGCGCCAGCGCTTCTGCTAAACCGATGTACTGAAAGCTCTCGCTGAACATAGCCATGTCGTACCGCTCTGTCGTCTCGAGCTCTTCATAGCCGCACTCATAAATCCTGCTGCCGGCCCCTAAGAGCTCACGTGCCCGCTCGCTCAGAAAAGGACTCGGCGAAACACAGTCAACCTTGTAACCTTTATCCACCAGCCGCTTCGCTATGTAACCCTCTCCGCATCCGACGTCCAAAACCGTCTCCACACCCTTCGGAATATGCGAAATCAGAAAATCCGTGTACCTCTCCTGCGCCCTGTGAAGATTCGCTATCCCAACCTCCAGACCGTTCCCCCAATACCCGTAATGCAGATGGTCCAGCTTGAAAAAATGCTTGCCGCATATAGCCGCAACCTCAAGACCAAACTCACGGGAGCTCTTTTTTGTCTTCTTACCCATTACTTCACCCTCATTACCAAACGGTGTCATAGATAGTGAAACCTGAGAGTACGCCCGGTTATTATCAGCCCTTGAGATGCAACTCCCTGAAGATTCAAAGCAAAATAGACAGCCGGCCCTGCCGCCACATCCGCATTATAACCCCGGCAAAAAAATACGCTATTCTTTTTTGCCGTTCATTTCCCCTTCCTCGCTCCCCCTCACCGCAAAACCAGCCCAAAAATCCCAAACACACATCCTCACAATCACTCTTTGGCGGATTTTTCACTTGTCAAAGCCCCGGCCCTGCCATATAATCACACCAATGCCGGATTCACCGCACTCTCCAGAATCCCGTGAATGTTAACTGAGGTCGTATATGTGCTTAGAAAAGATGCCGCCACTGCGAATAGGTAACCTTCAAGTCGAAGTCCCAATCATACAGGGAGGTATGGGCGTGGGCATCTCTCTGTCAAGCCTGGCCTCAGCCGTTGCAATAGCCGGCGCTATAGGTGTTATTGCCACCGCCGGAATTGGACAGTTTGAGCCCGATTGGTACACGAATTACAACGAGGCGAACATAAGAGCTCTGCGCAGAGAAATAAGAAACGCAAGGGCCAACTCTAACGGCATCATCGGTGTAAATATTATGGTCGCCCTTTCAGATTTCGACGACCTTATACAATGCTCCGTCGATGAAGGGGTCGATATACTCTTTCTCGGTGCAGGACTGCCTATAAAACTCCCCTCAACTCTGCCACTCGACACGCTGGGCGAACTGCATACAAAGGTTGTCCCCATAGTATCCTCCGCCAGAGCCGCGGACATTATCTTTAAAGCATGGGCCAAACGCTACTCTCATGTACCGGACGCCGTGGTTGTTGAAGGCCCCCTCGCCGGCGGACACCTCGGCTTCAAAAAAGACCAGCTCGACGACCCCGAATACGCACTGGAAAAACTGCTCCCCGACACAGTCTCTGCGATAGAACCCTACGCCCGGCAGTTCAACAAAAACATCCCCGTAATCGCCGCCGGAGGAATATACACCGGTGCAGACATCCATAAATTCATCCAGTTAGGCGCCCAGGGCGTCCAGATGGCCACCAGATTCGTTACAACCCACGAGTGTGACGCCTCTGCGAAACTTAAACAGAAATTCTTAGAGTGTACAAAAGAAGATATTGTCATTATCGACAGCCCCGTCGGCCTGCCGGGAAGGGCCATACGCTGTGAGTTCCTCGAAAGCGTTGCTGCCGGTGTCAAGAAACCTTTCAAATGTCCCTGGAAGTGTTTAAAATCCTGTGATTTTAAAAACGCCCCGTACTGCATCGGTGCAGCATTAACCAATGCCAAAAAAGGTGACCTGGAAAATGGATTCGCCTTCGCCGGAGCCAACGCCTATAGACTAAACAAAATCATCTCCGTCAAAGAGCTTGTTGACACCCTAACTGAAGAATACAGCCGCTGCTGCACCGCAACCGACGGTACTCCCAAAGCCGGCGCAAACGTCTAAGGCTCTTAACAACCTCGTCTCTGAATAATCCACACCATACCATACCGCACCATACCATACCACACCATACCATGCCGCACCATACCATACCGCCTTGTGCCCAATCCCGCTCCTGTTTGCCGCAAACCCAAAAGGTTCGTAGTCCTTTTGATTAAGCCAAACAACTACGAACATAATACAACACCTCCGCCAAAGTCAAGCCAAATCCCCGTTCGCTGTCCGCAATACGCGATACGCAATACATCCCCAATCTGTGTAAATCCTGTAATCCTGTCTAAAAAAACCCTTGACCCCGCAGCTCGCAACTCTCTTCACCAAAGACAAAATCCGTCTAACTCCTGTAATCCTGTCTAAAAAACCCTTGCCCCCCGCAACCCGCAATACGCGATACGCTATACGAACCCAATCCGCGTCTAAAAAACTCAGCATGCCAGGCATACTTCAACCAGCCAGAGACCAGCGACGAGAGACGACAGACGAGAGACGAGAGACGACTTTATACTATTAGTTTTTCTAATACTATGCGCCCCCAAAATTCTCTCAAAACCCCCTTTTTTTCGCGTTTTTTTGCCTTTTCACAGCCATTTTTCGCAAATTTTTTCAATTTTTTTCACACTTTCGCACGTTTCGCCGCACGCCAAAACCCGCCCCGTTTGCCCCTCTCGACCCCGAATTCCCCCTTCCCGCCCATTCCCCCACCCCCCTTTCCTAACCCCCTCTAACCCTTTTTAAACCTACTATAAGCTATACTTATACTACCCCCCAACTCGAAGCGCAGTTTACCCACCGTCTTTTTGGCGGGCGGAGACCACAGACTCCGATCCGGGACTCAGTAACCTAATCTTAAAATTGAAATCCCCCTGCATCTTACCCATTTCACCCCTTCTACCTGTTGCAACCGCCGCTCCCCGCCGACACGAGCCCCGGCGATTAAGCTCTTTTTGCATCAAGACTCTGCTCACTCTTGGCCGATTTCTACTATATGTGACAGGTTTTTCACGGTCTGCACGGCATGTGGGTATGTTTTTGCGCGTTTTCGCCGCGCAAAAAACGCCTTTTTTGCCCGCGCAGGGCACATGTGGATGCAGAATTCAACGAAAATTGGCGTTCTTCTGAGGTAATTTGGTAAAATGAGATTGGCTGTACTTTCGGGAATTAGGAATATGGGCTGGAAAGATTTTTGGTCTCGTGCAACCACTTGGCTGACCGAGCACAGGCCCGGCAGAGAGCACAAGGACTACCAGCCGCAAATTGACAGCGAGGGCCTCATGAGCCATACCAGCGAATCGGATCGGCCTGGCAACGGCGATGGCCACACCGATAGCAACCACGTCGTAGTCAAGGCGGCACCGGCAAAAGGCAAGAATGAATCGCTTGAACGAATACAGGTCAGCTTCGACCGGCTCGTCGGACAGTTGCACGCCATCAACGACCACCTCGGAAAGCAACTCGCGCAGCACCAGGAGCTTATGGCTCGAATCGACCAGCTCCCGAAACTGTTGGAGAGCTGGCCTGCCGTTGTACAGAACCAAAACCAGCTCACCGAGCAGCTATTCGAGCAGCTAAAGGCGAATATCACCAAGGACGAGCAGTTGCTGCATGCGGTGGGCAAGATACCCACCGAGACGGCCAAGCAGACCGATGCAATGGTGGAAATCAACCACCAGCTTGCGGCAGCAGCGGATACCGACGTTCAAATGACGGAGAGCTTCAACAAGTTCAACGAGACCCTGGACAGGCTGAACCAGACGACGGGAGGACACAAGGACAGTATAATACAGATGAGCAAGACGTTCGCAGCCAGCGACAGGTACCTGAAATACGTTATGACGCGGCAGAATCGGCGATTTTGGTGGATGTTCATCACGGCGGTCGGGGTGTGCCTGTTCGTTATTCTCGTATTCACGGGGATTATTATCTATCTGGGAAGATAGGGGCTGCGATCAGGGGCTTTTTCAACAGCCCCACTGTCCCTGGTTTTCCAAACTTGGCATATAAGGTCACTGGGCAGGCGGATTTGGAAGACAATGCTCGAAAACAATTACTGTTCCCGTTGAAGCTTGCCAATACAGGGTAATGAGTTTGCAGGAAAACGGCGGAATCAATGGTAAATGGGAAATCTTAGATTAGGAGAACAATACGATGGTCTATACATATCTGGCAAAACTATCACCACGACAAAAAATATGGCTTATCGTGAGCGTAGCAGCGGTGCTTTTGATTAGCGCCCTCGGCATATTACGCGAACCTGGCAGGCCCGATGAGGCAGGAAACCAATTCACGATAAGTATGAGCATCCAGGAAATTGCCGCAAAACTGGATGTCACCGGTAAGGGCCTGGCACGCGAGCTTGCTTTATCACTGGAGACGCCGAAGAAAAAACCACTCAGCGAATTGGGGATATCTCAGGAACAACTGGATCATGCGGTTGAACATGTCCTTTCCCATCGCTCGACAGGACTAAAATATTACCTGTTTGCGGCAATCGTGCTGTTTGGTCTGGTGTATCTGACTCGCTTTGGTCGGCCGGATAATGCAAATATCTCCGAACGCAAACTGTGGTACCCGCGAATCCCATATATCATATGCCTTCTTGCTACCGTGCTTGTATGTGGTTTCGTGTTGGGCAAATCCCCGAATCCAATGGAAGGGACAGTTAAAGTCTTTAAGTCCATGGTGGGGCTGTACCCGTCTGTGATCGAAAAATTGCTTGCTTTGATCTTTTTTGTTGTATTGGCCGTCATCGGGAACAAGCTTATCTGTGGATGGGCTTGCCCGTTCGGTGCGCTGCAGGAATTGATCTACAGCCTTCCCATACTCCGTAAAATGAAGCAGTGGAAAACGCCATTTTGGCTGACAAACACGATAAGGGGCGGATTGTTTTGTGTAGTGCTGTTATTTCTCTTCGGTATTGTCGGCGGCAGGAAGGGGTTTGTGATTTACCATTATCTCAACCCGTTTAACCTGTTCAATCTGGATTTCGACCATTGGCTGATTCTGGTCACAGTTGTTGTGTCTCTCACTCTGGCGTTTCTCACATACCGGCCGTTTTGTCATCTTATCTGCCCTTTTGGTTTTGTTTCGTGGATTGCAGAACGGATTAGCTTAACGAGGGTGAAGATCGATCACGAGAAGTGCACAGACTGTGGGCTGTGCATCAAGGCCTGCCCGACCCAGGCCGCTAAAGGCAGAGTATTGGATAAGCTATTTGCTGCTGATTGTTTCAGTTGTGCTCGTTGCCTGAATGTATGCCCTCAGGATGCTATTCGATATGGTTCTGTGTTCTCCAAAACCTCCTGCGACAAATCTCAGAAACAGCCTGCTTCAGAAAAAGGTTCTGCTTCCAATAATCAATAATGCAATAATGGGGACAGTGGAGCTGTTGAAAAAGTCGCGGTTTTTCCGACGGGAGAGCGAAGAATACTTGCGGGATGTGCAAAGAATCCTGGAAAAATAACCAAACGAGGGTAGCGATAGCATCGACAATTGTGCGCCAAAAGCGCACGATTGTGCGCATTATGAGAACAGGAAAGAAAATCAGAAAGGGGACATGCAATGCAAAGACGTGAGTTCTTGGCGGGGGCGTGTCTGGCAGGGGCGGCCGGGCTGAACTCGTTATCGGCGGCGCAAGAAACGCAAAAGAAGGACGAGCGCGATTATTACGAGCTGCGCAAATTCCATATCGAAACGCAGGAGCAAAAGAAGCTGTTCGACAGTTTTATGCGGGATGCTGCCATAGCTGCTTACAACCGCATTGAGATAAATCCGGTTGGGGTGTTCTACCCGATGGGGGACTTGGGCCCGATTTACGTGCTGCTTCGCTATAAGTCACTGGAGTCGTTTGCTACGGCTACGCAAAGATTACTGGCCGATAAGGAGTTTTTGCAAAAAGGTGCTGCCTTTCTGGATGCTCCCGCATCAAGTCCGGCTTATCAGCGAATTGAAAGCTCATTGATGGCAGCTTTTGCGAGTATGCCGCGGTTAGAGACGCCTGTCAGCGAGGCGGGGCGAATCTTTCAGCTTCGTATCTACGAAAGCGCGAGCGTAAAGGCCGGACAGAAGAAGATAGAGATGTTCAATACCGGCGAAGTGAAAATATTTCGCAAGACAGGTTTGCATCCGGTCTTTTTCGGCGAGAATCTGACGGGGGCGAAGATGCCGAACCTTACTTATATGCTGGTATTTCGAAATATGGATGAGAGCAGGCAGAGCTGGGGGCGATTCGCCGGCGACCCGGAATGGAAGGAATTGCGAGCCGTTCCTGAGTACGCCGACGAAAGAATCGTCTCGAACATTACGAACATATTCCTCAGACCAGCAGAGTATTCACAGATATAGGAGTGTCTTGGTACCCTTGCAGCTTACTGTAACCCACGATGCTTAGTGTGCGGCAGTGAGTCTCCTGGTTAGTTCTGCGACTCTTTGACCTAAGCGGTGGCAGTTCTGCTCTGCTCTCTGGTCGGGACTGCCGATGGCGACCGGGCCGTAGTGGTCGCCCTGCGGGTCACCCTGTACAATCATGCCTGCTATCAGCATTGCCTGTATTATGCTCAGGACGGTGGTTTCATTGCCGCCGCCGATGTTGGCCGAGCTTGTGAAGGCGGCGCCGACCTTGCCGTCGAGCCGGCCATGCATGGAGACCGACTCGTCGAAGAGCTGCTTTAGCGGTGCTGCCATGGTCCCGTAGTACGTGGGCGAGCCGGCGACTATTGCATCGTAGCCGAGCAGGTCCTCAACCTTGACCTTGTCAACCGGCTTGCAATCGGTCGGCAAGTCCGCCTTGTTCATTGCCTCTGCAATCAGTTCCGCCATTTGCTTTGTATTTCCGCTTCTCGAATAATAGAGGACTATTGCCTTTGCCATTTCCTGCCCTTTCTCTGTAATCTATGAAAACGCCTTAGTTGTAGCGTCTTTGCCGTCAGGTTTCAATGGTGATTTTTGTGAAGTGACGACCCCACCGTGTGTGGCGGAAGCCAAGTGTGTGTAAGAGCACAAGTGCGCAAGTGGCCCCCGCCGGAGGACAGGCGCCTGAGGCGGGCGTGTGTGCGGCCGGTGTGTGTCAGCTCTCGCTCCAGTTCCTGATGACAAAGCGGACAGCCTCGTCATCCGTGCTTACCTCTCGCAGCGCAGCATCGTAGTAGAAGGTGCCGGAGTTCCTCTGGTCATACGTCTCGCCTATAATCGACCCATACATGTCCGACGTATTGTGCAGTATTATGTCCGCGTTGGGGCCGTAGAGCGCCCCGTAGAAATCCGAGTTATTCTTGAACTCAATGTCCTCGCAGGTGTCCAGGGCGTACATTTTGAGCTTTGTTGAATCCTCTGTCAGATTATTGAACCCGCTTGAGTTCTTCCCTTCGAGGTCGCCTCCGATATAGAGCGTCAGGGACGAATTGGGATTTATCTCAATCCCTGCTCCGTTACCAAGTGTTATATCGCCGGTGACATAAAGCGTTACCGGCCCGCTTATCGTGAGCACCTCGCTGTTGCCGAGGCTGATGCTGCCGTATTTGCCGGAAGTGGTTATCGTATCCGGTTCCTCAATATCACCCTGGCTTGGCAGTAATGCGAGCCATGTCGGAACCGATATTGAAGGCAGCTCCTGCTCCATGGGTGTCGAATATATATCGCCCGTTATATCTGCACCCTGGTCCTTCACTACAATGCTTGGGTCGCCACCCGCGCCACACACAACGTCACCGTTTATCGTCGAATCGTTCTTAAGCTCCAAAGCGCCGGCCGTAGTGTCCTGCGTCCCTATCTTCAGCAGGTCATCGTCCGCACCGAAATTGACCCAGTCCACGGTCGAGCCGTTTGCCAATACCATACCGTACTTCGTCAAAAGGGCATAATCAAATATGCCTTTAAGCTCCAGGTCGCACGTCACTGTCTTTACAGCCGAGCTGCAGACACCGGTTGACTGCATCGAGTAGCCGCTCCCGATAGTACCCGTGACCTGATAGTCGTACACCGCGCCGCCGCTGTGAGGCAAATCCTCACCCGTCACCGAAGGAAGCACACTGACGTTCCAGGGCTTGACTTTCAGACTCTCGTTCATTTCATAGAGCGCTTTCTCGATTCCCGCATCCGCCGCTGCCCGCGCCAATAGTCTGGTGTTCGCGCGAACCGACATCAGCCGCCTGCCTGACCCCATACCCAGAAGCCCCACCCCGATTACACACGCTATTACTATCACAAGTATGGCAAGCGGCATCGCTGAGCCGTTCCTTGACGACTTTAATGATACAGACATATTTCACCTCATAGAAAGATGGTTCAATCGTTGTTTACTGATTATTCAATACAGCCGACGACACCACAGTCACGCTGTCCGAGCCGTCGTCAATCGTAAGCGTCATCTGAATCGACCGACCGCTGTTTTCAAATACACAGCTTGACACATTCTCGCAGATTCTCTGAACCTCGAGCGTCTCACGCGGGCTCAACTGCCCGTATTCCACGACGAGGTCCCCATTGTCATCGGTGTAGAACTTCGCATACAGATCGAGGACTGGAGAACCGTCCGAGTAATAGTATGCCTCGAAGGTACTGCCGGATGAATCCATCATCAGCTTGGTCGAGCTGCACTTGCGAACCACGGCCTCAAACGCCCTCCGGGCGCCGAAGCTGTCCGCAACTAAGTTGGAATTCTCCTTGGCGTACATCCGGTTCCAGGCACGCTGGCTGTCGGCTATCACCAGGCCCATTGCAAAGACAACAATTGTCGAAGCTGCCACCGCAACCATCATCTCGACGAGCGTAAATCCTCGCCGGCCATTTCCGCTCTGATATCTTCGCACCATCTGCCCCGCTCTCTGTCAACAGCAATTCTAATAAGCCGTGTATTTTGTCATGCTAAACGTCCTGTTTGTCTCTGCCGGACTTCCGGCGGCGTGCTTGCTCTGAGACCACGCAACAAGAACGTTAAGCGCTCGAAGCCCCGGACTGATGTCCTTGTAAGACAATGTCACGTAGTATTCATAGTCGTTGGACACCGCCTTGAAGCTCGTCAGCCAGGTAAAGTCCGCCGGCTCGGCAGGGCCGGCGCTGCTGCTCACATTCAGATATGAGCTGCCGTGGGTTGTCGGGTCGTAGCTCAGCGTCCCCTCCATACCCTGCCAGCTCTCACACAGAAGGGCCGCAATACGCCCCGCCGTCGCATCCATCTCGGCCTTGCGGCAGTCCATCGCTGCGTAATACCGATAGCCCGATATCCCAAAAACAGCCACGACCAGCACAACCGCCGTCGTCATCGTCTCTACAAGACAGAAACCGGAGGCGAATCGAGACTTGATTTCCTTTACTGACATTCTCATTTCCTTACCCGCTGAACCAATCTACATCATCTTTCACACTCCACGCTCCACAATTAAAGTATAAGAAATACTTCCTCCAAACGGTAATTCATACCCCCGCTCACTCATTGAGATACCCCGCCCCCGCATTCCCTGTCACACAAGCAGGCCAAGCCATACTGTCACGCCCGATTCCCACTTTTTATCAGACAGTCCCCCCACAAAAATACCGACACCCGCAGGCAAACCTGCAAAAATTACAGAAATCCAGGGGCGATGGCCCTTGCCCCGCCATATTTCTCAGCACCGCAGGGCCAGACCGCCGAAGCTTTAGCGTAGGCCGGGCCAACCCCCCGGTTAGCATAGGTAAATCATCTCACGGGCCAGGCATACAAAAATGTTGACATTCCATTCCCGCCAAACTAAATTCCTAACAAAAAGCGTTGTATATTACTCAAACTGACCGTTTTATGACTGAAAATCAACGCTGCTTTTCATTCGACAAGATGTTCTGTATCACAAGAAATTCAATGAAATCGACCATCCGCCGCAGGCGGATTCCACAATTTTGCATTTTTAGCTTTGATTTTTGCACTCTCAAACTGGCCAATGGTCAGTTTGAGTATGTTGGCCAAATAGAATATGACCCCGGATTTCCCGGATGAAGTTGTGCAAAGTCGTAGCACTAGCGCAGACCCCGCACTTAGCGTAGTGCGGGGGAAATAAAATTTGTTAGAATAGAACCTCTCGATGCTGTTCAAGCCGGTTTTACTGTTTTGATGAGGAGTCTATTCGAAAACAGGTTCGTTATGTGCAGAGGCAGGAGGCATAGAGATGGCGAATAGATGGCGAGAGTTCCTGACGATATTTGGGTGTTTCGGTGTTTTGCTGACCATGTGTGGGTGCGGGGCGGTACATGATGAGCTTATCATTTGCGGCGGGCGGGAGGTTGCGATACTGGAACTTGATGCGGGTCTTGAAGCGGGATATCGCAAGGTGTGGAGCTGGACGGCGGATGGGGACGAGGCTTTGCCGGTCGCACTGAAGGGCAGGTTCGATTCGACGGACGACTGCAAGGGCTCTGGTGATGGGAAATGGGTATTGGTCACATCGTCGGGCGGAGCTGTGGCGCTCGTTGAGCGCGAGACAGGCCAGGCGGTATTCTGGGCACGGTGCGTGAATGCACATTCTGCGGAGTTTCTTCCGGGCGGGCGGATCATCGTGGCATTGTCCACGGGTGAGCGAGGCAATGCGTTGGAGCTTTACGACAAATCGACACTGATGAGGCCGTTGTGGCGCGACGAGCTTTTTTCGGGGCACGGGGTCGTATGGGATGGCGATCGGCAGTTACTGTGGGCGCTTGGCTACGATGAGTTGAGGGTATATGGGCTGGTCGGGTGGGAGACCCAAGAGCCTTCGCTTGAAAAGAAGCAGACATTCAAGCTGCCGGATCCAGGTGGGCATGATCTGCAGGCCGTGCCGGACGGTGACGACCTTGTTCTGACGACGGGCGGGAGCGTGTGGCTTTTCGACAGGGATAAGGGGACATTCAGAGGGCATCCGGAGCTGGCGGGCAGAGAGAACGTCAAGAGCGTGATGGTGCATCTGGTTACGAAGCAGACGGTCTATATACAGGCGGAGGAAAGCTGGTGGGCTTACAATATTCGCTTTTTGAATCCTGCCGAGACGCTTCGTTTTCAGGATAGGCGGCTTTACAAGGCGCGGTGGAACAGCCGTATAGAGTGATACTTTCCGGACTGCACGGACTATGAAGCGGGCAATCGTATTGTTGATTGTTCAAGGTGAATTTGGTAAGATTATTGGTGTCGTACGGAGAAAAGTATGCTTTTTAACAGTTTAAATGGGAGATGTCAGTTAGTATTTATACATGGATAAGATGAACGAAGAATCCAAAACCATCAGATCGGTTCGGCCTTGGGGTATTGTACAAATGCTCGTACGAAACCAGTGCTGCTCTGTCGATCTGACAACGGTCAAGCCAGCCCAACGGGCAAGCCTGCATTCTCATCAGGTCCGCTCGGAACTGTTTCATTTTCTTGACGATAATTGTTACATTGAAGTCAATGAAAAAATTCACCACCCACATACCGACGACCAGATACTTATAAGACCTGGCGTTAAACATCGCTTCTGGACAGAGCAAAAGCCGGGCAGAATTCTTGTAATAAGTATTGGCGAGTGGAAAGCCGAAGATCAGGTTCGTCACGAGGATGACTATGGCCGAAAAGATCAGCCATTAAAATTAGAATAATCATAATTCAATATATTTCGCCTGCCTGTAAGACGACGCTATTTATGTGCTTATAAAGCACCTTTTTCGGCAGGATTTCAACTCACTGGAGTATGCTTTAAGCTTGGCGATGATTTGGCTGTAACGAATAGTTATTTTACCTCATAGGTCTTCTTGAAGAGTAATTTACCTCTTTCAGAAAATACCCAGATATTCCATTCTTCATAATTGGCCCTTGAGTCGATCGGTTTTCCTCGCCATGCTTCCAGTTGACAAGTCTTATTTATCGGCAATGCGCCTTCTAATGTTTCGTTCTTATTCGCCGCTATTGTTACTTTGTAGCCTTTAGAATTACCAGGTCGTGAATTCCAATTCCTCATAATATCATGATACGACAAATTCCCGCGGCCTGTTCCTGCCTGATGAAACAGAAAGCCAGCAAGGGGCCAAGCACTGCGCCTTGGTGGTGAAAACCTATCATTCTTAGCATATATAACGACATATACTGTTATCTCTTTTGATGATAGGTTCCTGAGAGTCACGTCGAAAAGCTGTGTCTTTATCCCGAAATCAGAATCAATTTCGATTACAAGGTTTGACAGTTCCACAGTTATTTGTGGTCGACTTGATATTTTCTCAGTAGCCGGAGTTGCCTCTGCTTCTCGTTTGGGTTTCTGTTTTGTTGCGGTATTTGACGTACCGCTACCATCATCAACACTACCAACTGCAAGGATTATGAATAGAAGTAAGCCGAGCAATGACATGGCATGTCGAGACTTATTTTTTATACTCATGAAAAAGCTCCTTTATTTGAATAGAACTTCTCTTGATTTGCTGGAAACAGGATTACTACCGGTAGGATTGAGCCAATCAAACAGAGTAGGAAGTCTGTCGGATCAAATGTACCTCTAACCACTCCCAATGCCTGCCCCATTTCACCGCACAGAGCGAGTAATGGGCCGATAGATATCCAGAATATACTATGCTTTGAAAACTTCAATCCCCAAACAATAAGCATGAATGATGTAAATGAATACACCCACAGTCCATCGGGCAACGAAAAGAAAAGCCATTTGCAATAATTCGTTGAGACTGAAGCGAAACATATGCGGGCACAGTCAATAAAACCATTCACGCCAATCGCGTTGGCCCAACGGAACATCATCAAGGATTTATCTCTAAACAAGAGATAAATAATACCCCCGAATGTAATCGGTATTAGCACATGAAAAAGCAATAACTTTGATTGAAGAAGCGGACATCTCATAGGCAACTCTCCAGACACTACAAAACCACCATCACCGTATTACTGGCTTGTTCCTCGCCGGATTTACTCACAGTTATAAAAGGTACCCCGCCTCAGCGGAAAAGTCAACTGGTTTTGTGGATAATCAGGTTCGGCTTTCCATGAGAACCTTGAGAGAATTAATCACTTGAAACCGGTGCCAATCGGACCTGATTCAATCCCTTTTCAGCGGTATTATCTCGGGTTCGCCGAAGCCGTCGGGAATCTCGAATTCAAAGACGTTTGGGTCTATCGGCTGATTGACTTTGGCATCGAGCAGTTTGATTTCGTAGATGTCCTCTTCGGTGGAGACGGCCACTATCTTTCCCGGCAGGTCGACGGCTTTGTCCACCCAGAACTCGATGCTCGTATAGTCGTCCTTATAGCTTGACTCTGGTTTTACCTTCAGATGGAGTTTGATGTACCCCCCGCTGTTGGTCTTATTATCCTCGGCAAGCGATATCTCAAACTCTTTTTTCAGCTCTTCGGTATTACTGAACCCGAGAATCGGAAAATTTCTCTTGGCCAATTCGAAGGCATCGACCGGCTCGTTCGGCTCAGCCAACTGCCGACGCTTAACATTCCTGATTTGGTAATCGATTTGCGTCAGCCACTGCCCGTCGAAGATGTAGTGCTCCTTATGCTCGCGTTCGGCCTCGTCGTCCTGCTTGAGTGTCTCGAAGTTTATCCTCAGCTTCGACCTCGCGTCCGCCTTTGAATAGTACAGCGAACCGGTCTTGAATGTCTGCGATTCGAGCAGCGGCTGGCTGAAAAGGTATTCGATATCGCACCGGTAGGATTTTAGCTCGCAGGTCTTCTGCTTTAGGCGCAGAAGAATCGAATCGACCGAGTTGCTGTCGGCGCCTTTCGGCTTGCACGGTTGTGGGACAGAGCAGCATCCAGCCGAACAGAACCTCACTGTCGCAGCAACGACCAGAAGGAATGTGAACCTGCCGCCTTTGTTCGTCAACCGATACTTCATATATCAATCCCTGTTTCCTTGAACAATGTGAGGTATCTCGCTGATGTTTTCAATAACAAAGTCGGCGTGTTCTGCAAATTCACTCGCCCTGTGATGATTGGCCAACAGCACGGCGACGGCTCCGGCGGCCCTTGCGCAGAGCAGGTCAAAGAGGTAATCGCCCACGACCAGCACCTCCTCCGGCTGGACATCGAACTGCCGACACAGCCACAGCACGCCGAAGGCATCGGGTTTCGCGGGTCCTTCTTCCCTGCCGACGACGGCGTCGAATTTCAGGCCGTGCTTTTTGCCGACGGCCAGGGCGTTACTGCGCCTGTTTCGCGTGAGGATGCCTATGCGGATACCGCCCCGACGCAGCGTCTCGAGCGTCTCTCTGGCGCCGGGGTTAAGTGTTGATTCGGTCACCGCCCTTTCTTCGTGCAATTGCAGTATCTTTTCGGCGCAGCGGCGCTCTTGCGGCGTCATTTTCTCCATCAGCTCGAGCACCGGCCCCGCATCCCGAGCTAAGTGCATCTCTTCGCGAATCGCGTCGAAATCGAAGTAAGGCCGCGTTATCGTCCCGTCAAGATCAAATATCACTGCTTTGATTGGCATACGTACTACAATCCGTCAACTTCTTGTTTTTCATGCGTGTTTTTTAAGTACTGTTGCTGTAATTACTGAAATAATAAAGAGTTATCCTGGCTTGCCGGGATTCCGAAGTTTTGCATTTTGCATTTTAACTTTTTAATTTGGTTGTGGCCGAAGGCCGCGCCAAGCCTTATTGCAGTCTGAAGATACGCCCGGCTTAAAGAACTGCGTCAGCTTTTCTTGCGCAGCAGCTCAATGAAGTATCGCGCCTCTCGGCTCAGGACTCTGTCTTTCCTCACTATAATGCCGGTCGGCCTGAAAAACCTTTCATTCGTGAACTCAAGCGCCTTTATCGTTTTGCTGGCCAGCTCCTGAACTATCGCCGTCCGAGGCAGTATGCTCACACCGGAATTAAGCTCGACTGCCCGTTTAACGGTCTCGATGTTGTCAAACTCCATCGCAGGCCGGATAACAATATTGTATCGCTGCAGAATACTGTCTATCCACATCCGAGTGGGTACATTGTTCTCAAAGCCGATAAACCGCTCATACTGAAGCTTATGAATATCAATCTCCGATTCAGAAGCAAGTGGATGCTTCGGGCTGCACACGAGAACCAGCGGTTCGTCCTCGAACTCATATACGTCGAGCCGCTTGTCCCTCTTCGGCACAGCCACAAGACCGATATGGATATCCCCCGAGAGAACCAGCTCATAGATATGCTCGGCGCCCAGGTACTCTATATGCACATTGATCGTCGGACACGTCACCATAAACTTCTTGACGTACACAGGCAGCGAGTGCATACCGATGCTGTAAATTGCGCCTACGTTAATCCTGCCGCTGGATGCGCTCTTGAGTTGGTTCAGCTCGCTTCGCAACTGCTCGTGCCTGTGAATAATTTCCGTCGCCGCCTTATAGAACAGCTCTCCTGCCGCAGTAAGCTCCAGGGGCCTCTTTTGCCTCTCGAGCAACTGGCATTTGTATGCCGTCTCCAACTGGGCGAGCCGTTGTGAAACTGCCGACTGGCTCATAAAGTTCTTATCGGCGGCCTTCGAGAAGCTCTGCAAATCAAATAAGTCACAAAACATCCTGAGTGTTTCAAGGTGCATTATAAGCCCCTCTGATAAATCCTGTCACCGGTTATCGCATCGCGCCCAAGCCGCACTATATTATCATATACCTGCGCGATGCCAAGCAAATTGATTTGAACTGAAGGCATATCGTGTTGTGCCTTGAAAGTGCTTTCGTCTCAGGGGTTCCCGAACAACAACTACCTGCTGTTAGGCCCCCTTACCCCTCTGGACTCTGTCCTTATTCTGCGTTTATTCCGAACTTCCTGTATCCTTGTATTGCCTGTTCTGCGGTTGCCGCCGGAGACTGCCTTTTTCACACTGCCGCCTTTCATCAGAAACAGCCCTTTGACACACGCCGCTTTGGTCGTACGGTCACGATGATTCAGCCCCTGCTCAAGAACTTCCATAGCCATCTTCCGCATCCTGCCGTTCATACTCCTCAGTCCGTATGCCGCCGCCTTTTTCGCTGTCCTTGAGAAGTTACCGGTCAATACCTCCGTAAGGATAGCCAGACCATCTTCCTGCATCCACGACAAATTGAACGCCGCCACCCGGGCAGTTGAAATATTCCTTCCTAAAAGCTTCTGTTTTAGCTGCCTCAGAAGCACGATAGAGGCCTCGTCTTTTTCACGTTCGCAAGCTTTTCCTTCTTCGTTTTTCATAGACTCTCCTTCAAACCGATGCAACTATAACTGAACCAACTCACTTAAGCCACTTAAAAAACTAAGCGAAATATTTAACCCCGCCTGCCCTCGAGGTGAGCTTCGCAGACACTACAAACGGAGGGTCCCCGAAATCCGTTGTCGCCGATGAGATGATGTTGGAACGCAGTGGAAATCCCGGCGCGCCGGGATCTGACGAAGCGGGAAATCATACTTCCCGAAACGCAAAGGAGGGATAATCACGAGAAATCAAGTGCCTTGGTTCCTCAAAAACAGTGATTGAGCTACTTTTGTTTCTCAAGAGGTTGAATCAACTCATTTGGAATGGTATAATGCTTTTGTCTGCCTGCAGCCCCTTGGGGGGGATGCAACTCAAGGCAAGTGGACGTAAAACAGAAATACGATTTGTATATATTAGGAGGAATGCGATGAAAAGCAGATTCGTATCTCCATCAAGTATTGTCCTGGTCTTTCTTTTGGGCTGTGGTGCTTTTGCACAAGGGGTGGCTACAAATCCACGCCCAAAAAACGAAGCTACAGGAGTCGCAATCACTCCGGTGCTTAGCTGGACGCCGGGTAGGTTTGTGGCTGAGTATGCAGCAGGGCAGCACGGAAACGGGCACCACGTATTCTTCCACACGAATCAGTCATGGGTGAGCGACGGAGTCCTGAATTATCCGCTTGGGACGCAGTTCGGTCACTTCCGTGCGGATACAGATTCGTGGTCGTCGGCGGACCCGGTTCTTGGGACAGGTACGGCGCTGGATGTGGACACGGTGTACTACTGGAAGGTTGTCGAGGTCAATGAAGCTCATCTGGACAGTCCGTGGGCAGGGGAGATGTGGACGTTCAGAACGATCGGTCCAAAGGCTGCGAATCCGAGGCCTGCCGACGGTGAGACGGCGGTGGCTCTGGATGTGACTGTTACGTGGACGCCGGGGACAGAAGTCGCCTACAGTCCGAACGGGGGACACGATGTGTATTTCGGCACGAACCAGAGCGACGTGACCAATGCGAGTCCGGGTACACCGCTTGGGGTGTATGTGGGCAGGCAGGATGCCAATGAATACTCGCCGGGTGGGCTCGATATGGAGACGAGCTACTACTGGCGGATCGACGAGGTGAACAATGCTTCGGGGACAGTGACCGGTGACGTGTGGAGCTCTACGACTGCGGGGTACACCGCAGCGAATCCGTCACCCGAGGACGGGTTGCTGGTCGGGGAGCTCTACGACAGCAGTGTGGATGTGAGCCTTAGCTGGAAGGCGGGCGCACACGCGGCGGAGACACTGGGGCATGATGTGTATTTCGGAACGAACTTCGATGAGGTCAACGAGCTAAGCAGCACCGACCCGGATCCCAACGACGTTTATAAAGACAGGCAGAGTGGTGCGAGCTATGAGCTGAGTGGCCTTGGGCTTGATGCTACGTACTTTTGGCGCATTGATGAGGTGAATTCAGTGCATCCTGACGGTATGTGGAAGGGTGAGGTGTGGAGCTTCACTGCCAGCTCGGGGGTCGTGTTTTATCCGAGCCCGGGTGACGGGGAGAAGCAGGTGAGCATTGAGAAGATATTGAGCTGGTCGGCGGGCTACGGTGCGACGAGTCACGATGTTTACTTCGGGACGGTATCGCCGCCGCCATTTATTGGTAACCAGAATCAGGAGACTTATGATCCAGGCAGAATGCAAAAGGGTACCAGGTACTATTGGCGGATCGACGAACATAATGTAACCGGAGCACAACAAGGTAACATCTGCACCTTCATGACTACCAATCAGACACCAACTTATCCGGGTCAGGTGGGTGTTGTCGCCAAGCCATATTTCGTTGACTGGGCCAAGGAAATAACCAACTACAACACTACCAATCTGGATGCCAATGGCTGGCCTCAGGTTGACTTCACGATCTTCCAGGACCTCCGGCTGGTTGCCGAATGGGCAGAGGGGATCGACGATCCGGAAGCATACCGGCCTGATTACAGCGGTACGTACAAGTGTTCTTTCACGGGCCAGGCAAGTATCTCACGGACGTGGGGCGTTGGGACCATCCAGAATGTTCAGTACAATTCCGGGACGAATACCACGACGTTCGATCTCGTGCTTCCGACGCCGGCCGCGGGACAAATGATGAACCTCCAATTCAGCAACACCAGGAGAACGGCCGCGAGCCCGACCAATTCCGGTATAACGAATCTGAAGATAATGAAGCCCGGCTACGCATGGGATACGACGCAGACGTTCACAGACGATTTTCTTAAGACATTCAACAGCGTCAAGTTCAGGTGCTGGCGAGACGCGACATGGTCAGCCCATCCTTATCCGGATGTTCAGGAATGGTCCGAGCGAAAGAGAGCGGACGAATGCCCTGCGGCATGGACGGGCGTAAGCGATGGCAAGCTGGAGTCAATGCCGTGGGAGTACGTAATTCAGTTCTCGAATGAGACAGGAGTGAGCCCGTGGGTATCGGTGCCGATATCCTCAACAGATGATTACCTGTACCAACTCGCGGCATACCTGGATAACAACCTCGATCCGAACATGGATTTCTTTCTTGAACTCAGTAACGAGGTCTGGAACACAGGCGACTCAGAGGTTGGTGTATGGAACCAGGACGATGCGGCTGCCAGAGGTCTTACCGGATATGAAAACTATGGCAGACGTGTAACTGAGATGGCCCAGATATTCGAAACTGTCCTTGGCGCCGGCTCGCTGCACAATCGCGTCAAAGTCATACTGGCAGGCCATCACGTCTGCCTGATGGGGTGTTACCCGAATAATTTGGTCGAGTCGCTCAATTACATCGACGATACGTTCGGACCTCCGAAGAACTACATTTACACGATAGCAACGGCTCCTTACTTCACGGCCAGTCCCGTGATTTCCACAGGCACGGTTGATGAGTTGCTCGATGCCTGCGTGGACAACCTGACGGATGATATGGCTCTTCGCCAGGAGTGGATCAACGTGGCTAATTCATGGCAGCTTCCCGGCGGAGCCTGCACATACGAGGCGGGTTTCCACACGCCCTGCTGCAGCAATCTTACGAACCTGAACAACCAGATCACGATGCATCGTGTACCGCGAGCGTACGAGGTTCTCAAGTACAACTACGACGAGACCTGGTTCGGGCTGGGCGCAGCAATGGCCAACCATTTCACACTCAGCGGTGCAGCTCACCGGTACGGTTTCTGGGGCGCGACCGACGACGTGAAATATCCGGACCGCAACTTCAAGCTTCAGGCGGTCAGGCAGATCGTCGGCGATCTGACGTGCGACTACAATGACGATGGGATAGTCAACTTCGCCGACTACGCTCAGCTTGCATCCGAATGGGGCGGCAGCGGTGTTACGGACCTGAACGGCGACCGTACGGTTGACTCGGATGATCTTCTAAAGCTGATGCTGGACTGGATGTGGTCTGAGTAACTGTCGGTACACCGAGGATTTTAAAAAAAGGGCTTGGCTGGTTTAAATCCAGCCAAGACCTTTTTTTATACTTACAGCAAACCTTCGAATCATAATAATCGTATTGAAACTACCGCAAAGTTAAACTAAAATCAGGCCAACCAAAATGAATCCTAAATTATAAAAACCTTGCCCTGGCTTTGCCAGGGCTTTCCGTCTCGTTTAGCCCCCGTGCCCTTGTGGCGCGGGGGTTGCACACGTGAGGAATGCCCATCTGTCATTCCCGCGCAGGCGGGAATCCACTTCCTAATTCGATATTCCCTCCGTCATTGCGAACGCAGTGAAGCAATCCCAATCCAATCCCAAATCGTCAATCGTAAATCGCAAATCGAAAATCCCTTCTCCCTCTTCCCCTAATCCCCATTCGAAAACTTGTCCTCGCATGCCCTAAGCGGGGATCGAAAACCTGTCCTCGCAGGTAGTAAGCGAGGATCGAAAATCCCTTCCACATCCCGCCGAATCCTCGAGTGCATTCTACTATGGCTTCGCTACAGAGGACCCACAATAATCAATCATCAATTCAACCGGTCCGACTTTTGTCATTTCCGCGAAATTTATCCCCAGGGGAGCGGGAATCCAGAACCTGCACCTTGCACCCTGCACCCTCTAATAACCCGGATTTCCCGGATGAAGTTGTGCAAAGTCGTAGCACTAGCGCAGACCCCACACTCAGCGTAGTGCGGGGGAAAAAATGTTGTTGCCTTGTCGGTTTTGGGTATAATGGCGGGATATGAAAACGGCTGCAAGGAGAAAATAGATAGTTTTGTTTAGCCACAGAGGACACAGAGATCGCAGAGGAAAACAATAGTAAATCGTGAAAAGTGTTGTTCATTATTATGTTGGGCTGGTGAGGAAAGTAGCATGGCACGACACAAAGAAGATATTCCGGACTGGCGGAAGTTCGAGCAATTAGTGGCCCGGATTGAAGCCGATGCTGGCCCGCTCGGTTTGATCGTGACTTCTCCTGATCGCGTACGTTGCAGAACCACCGGACGCCTCCGCGAGGTCGACGCAACTGTGCGAACTCAGATCGGTACATCAAACATTCTGATCACGATTGAATGTCGGAAACGATGTGCAAAGCAGGATGTTACCTGGATTGAGCAACTTGCGACAAAGAAACATGCGATAGGTGCTGCCCGCACTATTGCCGTAAGTTCCTCCGGGTTCTCCTCGGAAGCAGAAGCTGTAGCGCTCCAACACGGTATTGACCTGCGCCGATTATCCGAGGTTACAGCCGCTGAGATCAACAAACTGATACGACTGGATTTCGTACTCTTCACGCACAAAAGATGCGCCTTGGCCCGTGTTGGCATCCGGCTTTTCCGATCTTTGGACTGGACAGTGCCCGATCCAGAACACGTCGACCTTGTCTTGCCGCTAGGCACGGATACATTTTCCCCCCTATTCAAGAACATTGAGACAGGAGCCACTTGGTCACTCAATGACCTATGGTTGCAGTTGCAGGAAATAACTGATCCGTTTACCGATATCGAAAAGGGCCGGCCTCCAGAGGTCAAGACTGCTTGTTTCCCCTTTCCGGGCAACGTCACAGTGGATACAACAGACGGACCGAAAATAATCGGAGACGTGTTGCTAAGCGTGGCGATGTCGCTCGAAGTGGAGCAAGTTGATTTGGAGACCGCCAAGAAGGTTGAATATACGTCTCTAGATGGTACCGCAATTCAACGAGTAGAGTTTGCCTCTCGCAAACCCGGAGCAGAGGATTGGCGGATTTCGCTTCAGATTCCCAAGGATTCGGAGGACATAAGGGAGCTCAGAACGGGAGGCAACTGGCCCGAACGAAAGCCTACCAACAAAAAGGATCACTGAGTCGGAAGATTCAGCCTTGTATGGTGTGTAATTGGACGAGTCTGCCATAGAGCCTGCCCTGAGCGAAGTCGAACGGGCGGATAAGTATTGAAGAACCAACGGGAACGGATAGTCTTTAGTTGATAGTCGCCCCTTAGGGACAAGTTAGTATTCAGTCCGCGGGATCGCCTGCGGCGATGGGCATTGACCCGTTTTATACAGACCGTATAATCATGGGGTATTAGGCAAATGAAAGAAAAGATATTTGGTGACGGCGATTTCAAATGCATCAATGATCCTGAATACAAGGAGGATTAAAATGCCAGAAAACTTTAACAGCAAGACTTATGTTGCTTTTTCTGACCTTTGCGGATTCAAACAGATGATGAACGAAAATCGTAAAAAGGCAGTTAAAGCGTTGGACTGTCTTTATGAGTCGGTATATGACATTCAGAACGACAAAGCTAGACTACTCAGAACACACGTTGACGCAATTGCAGTTTCTGATTGTGTTGTCTCTTGGGCAACAGATGAACAATTACATACTATCGTCGCATTTCTCGCATGGTTCCACTCGAGAATGATAAAGGAGGGGTATTTACTTAGAACAACTATTGCCTATGACGCTTTTCGCTATCAGCGAAGACTTCAACTGCGTAATCTCCAAAAAGCATATATAGAAGGTGGTGCTTATATTTCTGCTTATTTAGGCAATGATAAAGCTGAGCCAGGGATGATAATACTTCTCGATCCTGATTCTAACCACAAAAGTGATGTGCCTTATATCCCTAAACCTAACGGGTTGAAATGGCAACTTTGCAAAAAGACTAAAAACTGGGAGTACTTCTGGTCTGCACACCATAGGGTTGATATTTCCAAAATCAAGAAAGAACGCACCAAAGCAAAAAAGCTGGAATTTGACCGACTCACAGAGATATATCAAGGAAGATTAAAGGGGAGGAATTAAAGGTGTCCGGCCATATAAGTCCGCACTTGCCGCCAAATTATAGAACCACACAAACGGTATTGGAGGATTGGCTCTGCCCCCCCTTATTAACGGCCTTTACCCGGTATTCTAATTGAGCGCCTCACGGCTGCCTCTTTAACGAGGCCCTTGTTTCCAGCGATATCGCCGCCTGTCTCCATTCACCCACCCATAGAACAGATTGGCTCCCAAAGAGAAGCGCGCAGCGATTCCGTGGACGAAGGCAGGGTTACTCGGAGAAAGCTCGCTTTCAGAGAGTAACCTGCCGAGAACACAAAGCCAATCTGCCCACTGTAATCTTCGTGGCCGGAGTTTACCCTGGAGTGCCTGCTACCTTGGCTTTTCAACAGAGGGTGTCCTTCGTGGTGAAAACTCCGTGGCTAAATCCAAAAATTTTACTTGACACACAACACAATCTATTGTATAATACCCATCAAACTAATAGCAAATAGTAAATAGTAAATAGTAAATAGTAAATAATAAATAGTAAATAATAAACTCGGGGGGTTCAACAATGCCCACGCACTTACAAGATGTTATATTTTGTTTCTCAGCCCTTGAACTCTTTCAAAAATCAGTGTCAATCAGCGTGAATCAGTGTCTAAAAACAAAACCGCCTATATTGCCCAAATTAACTTGCTGGCAATTTACACCTTTTTATGCAAAACGAACCCAATTTTGGCAAGGCCAACAATGAGCTTAACTCTATACCTGAAAAGGAATTACGAAGAATATTCACCCCTTCGAACGGTGAAAAACGAACCCAAAACGAACCCAATTTTCCGCCGAAAGCCCCCGGCTTTATGCCGGGGGTTCTACCCAGACCACAAACCGGGGACCAGTTCGACCCCGCACCTGCTTGCACTTTTCTCTCAACAGCGAGTCAAGCCGTATTATGCCGCTGTATTCACGCCTCGTGTCAGAGCATTTTTCTGACGGCCTTGACGATTCGGTCAACGCTTGGAATGCTTGCCAGCTCGAGGGGCTCGGACATTGGTGGCGGGCAATCTGCGGCGGCGAGATTAACGGGGGCGGCATCGAGATAATCGAAGCCGTGTGAGCCGTCGGCGAATTCGTATTCCATAAAACGGCCTGTTATTTCTCGGCCTGTGCCGCACATAAGGAAGCTTTCGGCGACGGTGACGAGCCGACCTGTCTTTTTGACGGATTCTGCGACGGTGTCGATATCCATTGGTTTTAGCGTGCGCAGGTCTATAACCTCGGCGTCGATGCCGTGCTGTTCGGCGAGCAGATGAGCGGCCTGTAGTGACCACATAGCCATTCTGCTGTAGCTGACTATGGTGACGTCGTTGCCGGGTTTTTTGATGTCTGCGACGCCGAGGGGGATGATGTAATCGCCGGCAGGAACGGCACCTAATTGGCCGTAGGTTGCCTTGTGCTCGATGAAGACGACGGGGTTGTCGGAGCGGATGGCGGCTTTGAGCAGGCCTTTTGCGTCATACGGCGTTGAGGGCATAACGACGTACAGGCCGGGGATGTTTATGAGCCATGGTTCGAGTGATTTTGAGTGGTGTGCGGCGATGCATCGGCCTACGCCGCCTTCGGTTCTGACGACCATAGGAACCTTTGCGTGGCCGCCGAACATATAGCGATTGAATGCGCCGTTGTGCATGAGCTGGTCGCTTGCGATGGTGACGAAGTCGACGTACATAATCTCGGTGATGGGTCGGATACCGCGAATTGCGGCGCCGACGCCTGCTCCGACGATAGCGGCTTCTGAGATAGCGGTGTCGATTACTCGGTCGGTGCCGAATTCCTGGACGAGTCCCTTGCTTGCCTGGTATGCGCCTCCGTAGAGGCCGACGTCTTCGCCCATGAGGATTACGTTCTTGTCGCGGCGCATTTCCTCGGCCTGTGCGGCGATGACGGCCTGGCCCATTGTCATTATGTCGAGGTCGAACTGCTCTTTGATTTTACCCTGGGACTGTTTGGTCTTTTCCTTCTTTGTTTTTGCGGTGGAGGCGGCCATTGCCTTTTCGAATGCGGCGGTTGCCTCGACGGCCTTTGCGGCGGTTTGTCTTTCCTTGTCGATGAGGGCTGACTCGCAGGTTTCGGAGACGTAGACATCCTTTTCGAGGTCGGCGACGTCGGGCCAGGGGCTGTCGATGCCAAACTGTGTTGCGGCCTCGATAGTATCATTTGCCTTTTGCTTTATCTCGTCGAGCTGCTCTTGTGTGGCGAGCTTTTCAGTGATGAGTTTTTTGCTCAGGACGATGATGGGGTCTCTGTCGTGCCATGCTTGTTCCTCTTCTTTGGTGCGATACTTGCGTGGGTCGGAGCGGCTGTGGCCGTACCAGCGGTATGTTTTGCACTCGATGATTGTCATCATGGATTTTTCGCGAGCCCTCTTCGCAGCTTTGGTGACGGCGAGGAAGACGGCGACGACGTCCTGGCCATCCACTATCATGGCGGGGACGTTATAGGCGTGGGCTCTTTCGGCAATATCGGTGATGTTGCTTGCGCAGCCGGTGTGCTCGACCTCGACCTTTTGGTATGGGACGCTCATTCCGTAGAGGTTGTTTTCGATGATTGCGACGAGTGGGATGTTCAGTACCGAAGCCATATTCATAGACTCGTGGAATGAGCCGGTGTTTGTGGAGCCGTCACCGAAGAATGAAAGGACGACGGCGCCGGTTTTTTTGTATTTTTCGGCAAGTGCAGCCCCGACGGCAGGGGGTATATTTCCGCCGACGATACCGGTTGAGCCGAGGTTTCCTTTGCTGACGTCTGCGATGTGCATAGAGCCGCCTCTTCCGCCGCAGTATCCGGTCTGCTTTCCCATCAATTCGGCCATCATTCGATTCCAGTGCTGCCGGCGCTGTTCTTCGGTTTTTGCGTGCTTGTTTCCGATGGCTCCGCAGTGTCCGTGGCCTCGGTGAGTGGAGCCGATGACGTCTTTTTCGGTTATGGCGGCGATTGCGCCTGTTGCGACGGCTTCCTGGCCTGCGTAGAGGTGTGAAGCGCCCTTTATGATATTCTGGCCTAACAGGTCGAAGACTTTTTCCTCGAAGAAACGAATCTCGTGGATGGTCCTGAGCCAGTCGAGAGCCGTTTGGAGGGTGACGGCCCCTGCGTCGATGAGGTTTTTGAGCTTTAGGACGTTCTTTCGTGTATCTTCAATTTCAAAGTCCATGGACAATCCTTTCGAATTATCAGCAGAAAATCTGCCGGCCAAAACTACAACTATATCAGGAAAAGGTGGTGTTATACAATGCCCAAGGCAGAGCAAGGGGGTTAAATTTATGCGCAAAGCAAACAAAACCGAAACAAATCAAACATCTCTGATTGACCGCCGTATATGGTCTTTGCTATAAGAGTCGTAATTGCCGGAGCGAAAATGAGAAACGGAACTGTGATATATCTTTGTGTTTGGCTTGTAGTTATGGTTGTGGCGGGGTTTGTGCGTGGTGGAGAGTGCCCGAAGTTCGATGGGGGTCGCAAGGTCGGGTCGCTGCAAGCAGCTGTTATCCGTGAGGCGTCCGGGCTTTCGGCAAGTGCGAAGAATCGCGGTGTATTGTGGACACACAACGACCGAGGCAGTACGGCAAGACTGTATGCGATCTCAACCGAGGGCAAGTTGCTGGCTACCTGTACAGTCTGGGGCGTTTTGGCGCGTGACTGGGAGGATATAGCGATAGGGCCCGGGCCTGACCCCAATACAGAGTATCTTTACATAGGGGACATTGGGGACAATAAGGCCAAGCGGGACTCTATAGCTGTTCATCGTGTACCCGAGCCGGAAATCGATGTCAATTCAGTGGGATCAACACTGAGATTGAAAGAGTTCGAGACCATTAAGCTAAGGTATCCCGACGGGTCTCGGAATGCAGAGACACTTCTGCTGGACCCTGTCACGAAGGACATCTATATCGTTTCGAAGGAGAGCAAAACAAAGGTATATCGAGTGGGGTATCCGCAATCCACGAATAAAGTGACAACGATGGAGCAGGTGGGGACGATTGGTTTAGGTACTGCGGTAGGCGGCGACATTTCGCGTGACGGGAGCATGATAATCATCAAGGGTTATTTTTCGGCCTCGTTATGGGAGAGAGCCGAAGGGCAGAGTGTTGCTGAGGCGCTGGAGGGTACTCGGTGCAGAATACCGTTGATACTTGAGCTTCAGGGTGAGGCGATATGTTTCGACGCAGAGGAGGCAGGATACTTTACAGTGAGCGAGCACAAACATCAGCCGATCTATTATTTTGCACGGAAGGCAAACGAGAAGGATAAGTAAGTAGTGTGATTCTCGGTGCAGATAGCTATGGGCGTATCAGCGGAAGTAAGACATAAGACGATTTTAGAGAAGGTTCGCTCTGTGGGGCGGATATACGTCAGGGACGTTGCGCGGGAGCTGGATGTAACGGAGGTTACAATAAGGCGAGACCTAGCCGTTTTGCAGAATGACGGTCTGGTAACGAAGACTTACGGCGGGGCGGTACTTGCTGCGCCTGAGGTAAGCTCTTCGGTTCGCTACCGGCAAACGAAAAAGGTGAGCGCGAAGAAGACCATCGGGAGGCTGGCAGGTGATTTAGTCAAAGATGGTGACATAATATATTTAGAGGCGGGCTCGACCTGCTATGAGATTATTCCCTATCTTGCGAACAGAAAGAATCTGTCGGTAATCGTTAATTCGCTTTATTTGATGCGTCGTCTTCACGAGCAGCCGGGACACAGGGTGATTATCATCGGTGGTGAGTATCGCCCGGACCGGATGGACATGGTGGGGCCTGGTGCGGTGGCGGCGATATCTCAGCTGGGTGGTTTCAAGGCCTTTACGGGCGCAGATGATATTACTATTGACGCGGGGATAAGCGGGGCGGACCGCGTGACGGTCGGCTTTGCCAAGATGGTTTTGAAGCGAGCGTCGGAGGTCATCTTCGTGGGCGACAACACGAAATTCGACAAGCCGGCGCTTTATAAGATCGCGGATATCGACCGGCTCGATTATATCGTCACCGACATGAAACCATCTGATGCGTGGCACCGTGCGGCGAAGAAGAAGGATATCAAGCTTATTTATCCGAGAAAACCGAGATAGCTCAAATCACCTTACCATTACCCGGCCCGAGTCGGTGACGATAGTCTGGCCTGTGATGGTGCGGGCTTTTTCCGAGCAGAGGAAGACGGTCGCGTTTGCGATGTCGTTGCCTTTTATTTCCCGATTCAAAGCCGTTTTTCCGACGTAGTATGGGATGACTTCTTCGGGCTTGATGCCGTATTTTTTCGCGCAGACCTTTATGTACGCAGGGTTCCAGATTTTAGATCCCTCAAAGACGTTGCCGGGTGCGACTGAATTGACACGTATTCCGTATTGGCCTAATTCGAGCGCCCAGCCGCGTGCGACGTGAATTTCAGCGCCTTTTGTGGCGGTATATGCGGTGTTGTTTTTGCTTGGCTCGAGGCCGGATTTGGAGCTTAGATTGATTATATTGCCGCCGATTCCCTGCTTTATCATAATCCGTGCTGCGGCTTTTGCCATGAGGAAGTATCCGGTTAGATTGACGTCGAGGGCGAGGCGCCACTTATCGACGGGCATATCGACCAGACCGTAGGGTGGAGCTACGCTGGCGGCATTGACGAGTATGTCGAGGCCGCCCCAATTATCGAGGATATACTCATACGCTTTGTCAACGCTCTTTTCATCGGTGACATTGCAGGGCAGCAGGAGTGTTGAGGCATCGGGGGTTTCATCGGCTATTAGAGCGGCTGTTTGGAGTGCGGCCTTTGTGTCGATGTCGGCAAGGCCGACCAGGGCCCCTGCGTGAGCAAGGCCGACAGCGATACTTCTGCCGAGGCCGCTGCCGGCGCCGGTGACGACGGCGATACGATTCTTCAATTCGCCTTGACCGGCGGCGGTTGCCAACTGCTTGCGGAAGGCCTCGGATTCCCAGTTGTTGATGAAGTCCTGTTCGCGAGGCGTGAGTGCGAGGACACCGCCGAACTTGACGGCCCAGGAACGGATTTGCAGCGAGCCGGTAGTGATTTCGGCAATGACCCCCGCCGTCTTGGTGCCGGCGGCGATGAAGAGGCCGAGGTTTTTGACGACGAACGCGGCTGAAGGTTTCTGTTTCTTATCGACGAGAGCCTTGAGTTTGGCGGCGATTGCATCGGCATCGACGTTTGGGACCCACATTGCGGCGCCGTTTGCATAGACAAGCTCATCGGGATTCAGTGCGGGCGTGGCGAGCAGTTTGCCGGCGTCTTTGCGTGCTATAAAAGCGGCAACGGTATCGTTGAGGATGAAACGAACCGGCAGGTACTGGCCAGTGGCCTGTAGAACGGCCTTTCGAACAGCGAATTTTGCGGCGAGGATGTCTTTGCGAGCGGGTAGTTTTTTCCCGAGAACCTTCGGTTTTGGGAGGTTGCTCTTTAAGAGTCGGATGACCTTGTGGACCAATCGAATGGCCGCATCCGGGGTTTCGGCGGTGACGAACAGGCCATGCTTGGCGAGAATCATAACGTTTGGTTTTCTGCCATGTTGCTTCCGGTATCCGGCCACCAACTGTGCGACCTTTTTTGCGAGCATAAAGCCCGGGTCGGTGTAGGGGATCCAAAGAGGCGGATATTTCCAGTTGCGGAAGAGCTTGTCGAGAGCGGCCTTGCCTTTTTTGGCGTTGACGTAGGCGGCTACTACCAGGGGGTGGAGGTGGATGACGTATTTATCCAGAAGGGCGTGAAGGTGTGCTTCGACTGAGGGGCGGGCGCCGGTGGTGACATCATCGTCGCAGGCGAGCAGGAGGCGGTTGACGACCTCAGGCTCTCTGGTGTTTGCGGGCAGTTTAGCGAGCTGGGTGTCTTTGATGACTTCGAGGACGGGAGCGATTCGCATTCTTCGCCAGCCGGTGCTTGCGCTCATATTCTTTAGGGCGGTGCCGCTTGCCTTGATGTACATAAATTTTCCGTCGTCGGTCTTGGTGGAGGTGTTTCCGCCGCCGCCCTGAACGAGGGTAGTGTCTTTTCCTGTTGTGTTTGAAATCCTGATCAAGTCGGCTAAGGTTTTGTTCACAATGTCATGCTCCTTACGACTACTCTACGTTGGTGCACTTAGATTTAAGACTGTGCTGCTGCAAGTGCCCTTTTCTCGGCCTTGTCCTTCAGGATTATCCAGAGGATACTGGAAACGAAGTATATGACTGTGAGAACCACATTGACGTTTTTGAAGGTGGTGAATCTGTCGTCGTAAACATCCTGGCCTGACACAGCGACTCTAATAGCCATGATGAAAATCACGACAAGTGACAAGACAGCAAGCAGTCCGATGCCCCTGGTGAGCGTATCCGATTTAATCACGGGCTTGGCTTGTTCCGGTGCTCCGGCAGCAGTCGGTGCTGTTAGCGGTTCTTCCGGCAGTTCAGGTAGTTTCTCATGCGCCCCCCACATTGCAGATAAAAGTATGTAGAGGATTGATGCGCTGAGCCAGACGGGGATAATCAGGAAGAACAGATGCAGGAGATTCGTTTGCCAGACTACGACTGCCCAGGCGAGCGTAATGACCCATGCGAGCAGCCCCGGCCAGTTGACGAGGTTGCCTTTTCTTGCCGTCCAGTACTGAGTCAGGCCGATTTTTGGGAATATCCAATGCTCGACAAAGACGATGGCTCCAACGGGCATAAGCAGGAGACCGTAAACGCCTACGAAGTCGAGCAGGTACCTGAAGACGAATGGTGAGCAGGCCATGATGGTTGTAAGCACGCCTGCAATTAGAGTGACAAACCATCGTGGCCAGTTTGGGGTGGCTACCTGGAGAGCAAGTCCCGCACGATAGATGGTTGGGTTTGAGGTAGTCCAGCCGGCGGTTACGACGGCCAGTGCACCTGCCAGGCCCAAGGCCTGAATTGCCACCGCGCCGGCGTCGAGGTCCCACAGCGGCGTCTCTAAAACGAGGGCAGCTCCTGCGCCCATTATGCCTGCACATATCCATGCGAGATAGTGCCCAAGGTACATTCCGAAGGCAGAATAGAATCCGTATCCGGCCCTTTTTGCATACCGGAACAGTGCCATGTCCGAGAGCCCGACATGCATCGCCAGGTTCGCAATCCAGGCGATTGAGACGAGGTGCCAGAATCCCCATACCTCATTCTGTGCGACTTGCGGTCCGGGCCAAATCCTTGCATCGGCTAACTTCCAGAAATCCCCAAAGCTTGCGATTGATTGCAATTCCGGAAGGCTTGCCAGTATGGTCGGTATCATTGTGAGAGCACCGGCAATGAACATGAGGAACATCCAGGGGGAGCAAACCTCTGCGAATTCGGCGAGCTTTCGGAAACCGAGAATTGCCAGTGTGACTACAACGGCTCCGACGCAGAGGACAATGATGACAAAGCCCATATGCGTTGGGAGCCAGCCGAGCTGTGGCGGTATGCCGAATGCGAGTCGCAGTGCGGAGGCGGAGACTGTGATCATGGCGCCTGCGAGGATACAGTACATGACGGCGTTTACGATGTTGTAGATGACCATCATGACAGGGCCGCCGATTTTTCGCAGATACCAGTATAGTGTAAGCCGGGTCTTGACGGCGATTGGGGCGCATATGAATGCCCACGAAAGCACCGCGAGCAGATTTCCGATGAGCAGACCTACGATGACATCGAAGGTGTGTGCCCCTTTGCTGACGAAGAGGGCACCGATGACGAACTCGGTTGCGGCGACATGCTCACCTGCGAAGCAGCCGGCAAAGTGTCGGCCACCCTGGTAGTGGTCAGGTGTGATTGGCGTACGTTCAAATTCATTAAGAGCGTCGAGTCGTTCGATGAGATTAGCTTTTCCTTTTGCCATCTGTCCTTCCTTTCAATTCTGTTGCCCTGCAGAACATGCTCCGTATGTAACGACTGAGCCGGTATATTCTTACCGGCGTTTGCTAAGAACATTCGCTTCGTAGTCCTTCACTTCTTTTAGCCAGGTGTCGCCGATGGGTACGTCCATTTGCTTGCAGTATTCGTCCCAGATGGTGCCGAAGGGCATGGTCTTTAGCTCTTCGAGGATAGCCAGCCGCGACGTGTAGTCGCCCTCTGTCTCGAACTTGCGGAGCATGTCAATTGGTTCGAGCAGGGCTATCAAAAGTGCCTTTATCATACATCGGGCGCCGATAACATACGCTGCAATGCGGTTGATACTGGCATCGAAGAAGTCCAGGCCTATGTGTACCCTGTCGAGGAAATTACCGCGGACGATTTCGGCAGCGATGTCTTTAAGCTCATCAGTCAAAATGACGACATGGTCGCTGTCCCAACGTACGGGGCGACTGACGTGAAGCAGCATCTCATCAAGATACAGCATCACCGACGAAATCTTATCCGATATGACCTCGGTGGGATGGTAGTGCCCCGCATCCAGACACAGTAAAATGTTATTGGCAATTGCATAGCCGAGGTAGAACTCGTGTGAGCCGATGGTGCAGCTTTCAGCGCCTATGCCAAACAGTTTCGACTCGACCGCATCGAGCAGGTGCCGCTTGTCGAACTTCACGGCAAATATCTGATCCAGCGAGTTCTTCAGAATCTGACGTGATTTCAGCCGGTCAACCGGAATGTCCTTGTACCCATCCGGTATCCAGAGATTCAGCACGCAAGGATTTCCCTGTTCTTTCCCCATGTATTCGCCGATTTTTCGGCAGGCAATGGCGTGGTCTATCCAGAACTTTCGAATACCCTGGTCGTAACTGGCGAGTGTAAAGCCGCTGTCGGCCTTGGGGTGGCTGAAGAAGGTCTGATTGAAGTCGAGTCCGATTTGCTGCTGCTTCGCCCAGTCGACCCAGCCGGCGAAATGCTCAGGCAGTATCTCGTTGCGTTCGACCTTCTTTCCGCCGGTCTCAAGATAGTTGGCGTGAAGTGCAAGTCTGTGCTTGCCCGGAAGGAGACTGTAAACCTTCTCTAAATCGCCGCGGTGCTCTTCGATATTTCGTGATTTGCCGGGATAGCCCCCTGTGGCAACACAGCCGCCACCAGCCCCGCCGCCCTGTGTTTCGAAGCCGCCGACGTCGTCGGCCTGCCAGCAGTGCAGCGAAATCGGTATTGTTTTTAGCTTCTCAATTGCTGCATCGGTATCAACGCCTAACCGAGCGTAGCGTTCTTTTGCCTGCTCGTACTCTTTTTCTTTATGGAAGATGCTCATCCTGTCCTGTACTCCTTCCGGGTGTGGCCACCCAACGTTCGATGTTTATTATTAGAGTCCTTCTTTGACCGCTTCGAAGAGGGCGAATATGTTTTCGACGGGAGTATCATCCTGTATATTGTGCGCCGGTGCAACAATATAACCGCCGTCTCTGCCCAGAATTTCCATCCTTCTTTTCACTTCCGCCTTTATCTGCTCGGGCGTGCCGTACGGCATAAGCTCCTGAAGGTCTATGCCGCCGAAAAAAGCCAGGTCCCTGCCGTAAGTCTCCTTGAGAAACTTCGGTTCCATCCCAGCCGCCTTCGGCTGAATGGGGTTTAGAATATCGAGGCCAAGCTCGATAAAGTCGGGTATTATCGGAATAATTGAGCCGCAACTGTGCCAGGCGAGTTTGACGTTTGTGCCGGCGGTGCGGAACTTGTCGAACATGTTTTTGATTCTGGGCTTGAAAACCTTGCGCCAGGTGTCGGGTGACATAACCATACCGTTTTGTCCGCCGAAGTCGTCACCAGCCCATATCACATCCGCCCCCGCAGTTATCAACTGCTTGCCAACCTCGGTGTTAATCTCCATCACCTTATCCAAAAGCGCAAAGATGTATGCCTTCTCCATCGCCAGATCCATGAAGAATTTTTCGAGGCCGACGAGATACCAGGAGGTCTCGAATATTGCGCATTCGAGGTCGCCGAAAACCGCGTAGTCTTTTCCATACTTGCTCACCGTCTCCTTGGCGGCGTCGTAGCGTCCCTTCGCGAGCGGGTCGGGGAAGTTATAACTTTCGATATCTTCGACGCTCTCGGCGGTGGTGAGCGGGTATTCGCAGAACTCATTGTACAAGCCAAAGGGCTTAAACCTCATACCCCACTCGTTGACCATTGTTCCATCGTCCAATGTCCTGGTGGGAAAGTCGTTCGGCGAGCAGGCGGCAATACCGACGCAGTCATTGCCTAACTTCGTCAAAAGAGCCATATGCGATATGCGAGTTGATAAAAGTGAATCCAGCGGCGGCTCTTCCGGGACGCCGAGTGCTTTGGCGAGCTTGACAGCCACCTGCGGTGTCAGCGTGGCAAAGATGGGACATCTGTCCGGCTGTTCGTGACTAATTGCCTTGAGAACTCTTTCTCTCGAATTCATTCTTCCTGTCCTCACAGCGCCAATCGAATTAGTCCATGTGGAACATTTCCTTCAGCTCGGCCTCGACCGGCGAGTTATCCGGATTGACCTCCATAAGATCCGCCATGTAGTCCCACCACTTCCGCATTATCGCCTGATTCGGCACATCCGCTGCCGGATTGTCGTCGCTTAGCTTCTGGACGCCGAAAAGCGTCAGCGTCTCCTCGTCCAGAAATATCGAGTAATCGCTTATACCGGCTTCCGAAAGCATCTTGGCCAGTTCGGGCCATATCCGGTCGTGCCGCTTCTTATACTCGGCCTCAAAGCCAGGCTTTAGTTTCATTTTGAACGCACATCGCTTCATCTGTTCTACAAGCCTTTACTCCGTAAGTGTTTTGCTGACCGGCTTCCCTGATACATTCTTACTCTGTCCTGATAGGTCGTCGGCTCGCTCAAAGCTGACCTCTGCCTCGTCAAAGAAAGTGTGTCCGTCCCGTTCGAGTCTTTCGAAGGCCATTTGACAATACTCGTGGTCTATTTCAATGCCAATACTGTTTCTGCCTGTCTTCATTGCCGCAAGCATTGTCGTACCGCTTCCGCAAAATGGGTCGAGCACTGTATCTCCATAGAACGAGAACATTCTGACGAGCCGGTAAGCCAGCTCGTAAGGGAAAGGTGCGGGGTGCTTCTTGGTCGAAGCGCCGGGGATGTTCCAGATTTGCCGAAACCACGCATCGTATTCTTTCTTATCTATCTTGCTCTTTTGCCGCTGTGCCTCGGTTGGCTTACGATAGCCGCCGGACTTTCGCTGCATAAGTATGAACTCGATGTCGTTCTTTATGATAGCGTTTGGCTCATACGGCTTGCCGAAGAACTTCGAGCCGTTGTTGACTTCGTACGCCGCCTTAGAGATCTTGTACCAGATGATAGGATTCAGATTGTCGAAGCCGATTTTTCTACAGGTAACGGCAATATCGGAATGAAGGGGCACGACGACGTGTCTTCCAAAGCTGCGGCGAGACAAACACACATCACCGACCACGCACACTAATCGACCACCCGGCACGAGAATCCGGTAGCAGTGCTGCCATACTTTAGCTAATTGCGCCACAAAAACTTCGTAGTCCTCGATATGCCCCATCTGCCTCGGATTCTCCCGGTACCTCTTGAGTATCCAGTAGGGGGGGGAAGTGAGCACAAGGTGGATGCTCTCATCTGGAATGTAGCTTATGTTTCGAGCATCACCTTGTAGCAGTCGATGATTTGTTCTCGATCCAGTCATTTTCCCCCCATGCCAAGACTCGAAAGAAGCATCCTCACCGCGTTCTCAACGCTCTCATTGGCCTCAGATGCGAATACGATACAGTTTATGTTGTTAGACCGCAGCCGATTTTGGATATTCACATGTTCTTCTATGAAAGGGTAATAGATTACAGCGCCAAATTTAACTCGGGGAAATGCTGTTTTCAGCTTTGCAGCCTTGTTGACTATCTCATCACAACGTTTGTGAATATCCCTTCTTGCTTCGATTCTTTTTATGTCAATACCGACTTTGATTTGCCCTGTTCCCGGGCTGGCCGCATCCAGTTCGAACTGTTCGGCTTGCGACTCGAACATGCGCTTCCTGAATTTGGTCCCTGCAAACCGATTGATACCGGCTATTATCCTCTTTTCCCACTGACCTTTCTTCTTTCGAATCTCTTTGTCAACAAAAGCGATTCTGTCAATCCTCGTCAGAGTTGGAATCTCCAGAATCCCCGGGAGAAATGGTTTAATGTATCCGCTGATAATTTTGGCCTGGTCATCGGTTACTCTCGGGTTGTAAGTATCCAGGTTTTTGATTCCGAGGTCTCTTTCGATTGCCCTTGCCGCGATATTACATGCAGCCAACAGCGGCTTAAGAATAACCGGATATCCAATAATAGCTTGTGCAAGCTCTGCGGCTGTGATGCTTGAGAAGACTATCACCTCGACCTGTCGTTTTTCGACAAACTTCGAAAACGCTTTACTCAAAGCGGTCTCTATGAGCTTCTGGCGGGAGGCGGCATCCTTTTCCACCCACTTCATATAATCAACATGGTTTCCATAATCGTTCGCCATACATGTTCCCCTAAGGGTTGCGGTATTTATCAAGTAGTTTGTGTTCGGCCTGTTTTGTCCAGAGGCCGTCGGCAAGGCAGGCGGCAACTTCGGGCATTGTTTCGGCGAGTTTGTCGAGCGGCGTCAGCGGCAGCCCCTTGCAGGCGGGATAGACGACGATTTTGCCGGGCAAGAGGCGATTTTCGACGGCTCGGATTCCGTCACAGGCGCCGTCGAGGCCGCTGACCGCGGCGACTGAGACGTTCGTGTCGAGCCGACCCGAAACGACCTTGGCCAGCACCGTCTTCATATCTTCGAGGACTGACCCGCTCGTCCCGATGAAATATAATTGCTTTTCGATGTACTGGTCGAGGTCAATCTCACCGGTGACGGAGGCGGGTATGCCTGCGAAGATGTTGATGACGGCACGTTCGGCAGCACTGTGAACGGCGGCGGCGACCAACTGAGGTACCGGCGCCATCAACACCACATAATCGAACTGCTCAGCCGGTTTTCCCTTCGTTGCGTTATATACGCCGCACTGGACGCCGTTCTTTTTGGCCAGCGGCAGCACTATCTTCGAAAGCACAGCCAATCTGCTGTCATCCACGTCGCCGGCGAATACGGTTACCCCTTCGAGGCCCTGACAGATGTTTCTTATGACGTGCATTAGCCCCATAGGCCCCGCGGCGCCGACGACATTAATCTTGTCACCGGTGCGTATCTCGCCGGTGTGGGGGATGTATTTCATGCTCTTAGCCGGGTTGTTGCCTGCTGTTCCGACGATTCGAATGCCGCCGTAATGGACTCTGCCCACTTGCGTGACAACATCGCGGCCGAACTCGCCACCGCACTGAACGATATTGAACAGCCCCTTTGCAGCGACCTTCGAAAACAATATTTCCACCTTCGCCGCGTCGGAGCCGAAATAAATGACATCGTCATACGCTGCATCGGGCAGTTGCGAAAGGTCACCACTGCCGTTAAGGCCGGCATCAGCAAACTCAGGATGGCAAGCTGCTCCGACCCACATAATACTTCCCGGTTTTGCGTGCTGGCTGAAGAATGCATCAAGCACTTTTTCGTTTACCTCGACATCGGCGACGATAAGCATTTTGCCGTTGGTTTTTATTGTCCGGCGTTCGCTGCTTGCGTATGCATCCTCTACACATGCCCATGGTTCTATCAGCGCTATTGCCGAGGCACTGAGTTCCTCCGGCACCGGTATCAGCATCGAGTCACCATGCGGTGAGGTGATTATCCTTTCATCCATGAGGACGTATTCCTGGAGGGCGCCTTCGAAGTTATATCCGAACGACGCATTCGATTCGCCTGTCGGCAGCCAGCGATAGTCGGTCTGGACGAGATAGCGGTCGCCGACTTTGAAGTTCTCGACATCCTCTCCGACGGCAGCAACACGAACGACGGCTTCGTGTCCGGGGACGGTGGGCTTGTCGGCGGGCATGTAGCAGGGGATTTCTTTAAGTATGGCCGGCTCGATGCCGGCGGTTATGTCGGTTTTGCGTGGGTGCTTCGAGAACTGCTTGAGGAGCTTCAAATCGGAAAAGCAAAGCCCCACGGCCTCTACGCGGCACGTTATCTGATGAGGGCCGGGGTTATGTACTTCTTTGTTCTTGTTCAAAACGGGTTTATCAGGCCCGACGAGTTGGACTGCGTACTGAGTCTCGGGTAATTCAGACATTATGAGAACATTCCTTTTTCAGGTATTTATTTTACTGAGTATATCCGCCGGCCTAGCATCGCTGCTGAAACCTGCAAGCTCATCTTCTCTGGCCGGTTGGAGTGTGTCACCGAGCTTTTCAAAGAATTCATTTTTGTCCTGGGTGTTACGGAAGTTTTTCTTTGCCCAGTCACCGGTGTAACCGAAGCCGCATTGGCGTTGCAGAACCGAGTGGGCGTAGATAATATATGCGCCTTTCAAAAAGGTCGGCAGCAGCCCCGAAAGCTCAGCCGTGTCGAAATCGTCCACAAACTTCTGGCCGGGACTGTTCATCTCGGTGCCGACCACCAAGGGCAGGTGGCGTTTCTCCGCCAGCTCGACAACCGCGTAAAGGTTCTTTAGTTTGCGGTCGGTCTCGCCGGTCGTGTAATTGCGGTCCGGTACCACATTCAGCGCCGCCGAGCCGGACCTGCTCGCAACCTCCAAAAGCTCTTCTTCTGCCTGCTCGCCGTCACTGGTCCCGTCGAGCCATGTCACCGTCGGTATGGCGCCTGCGGCCAATGAGAATTTATCCACCTCCGCCAGTGTGGGGAACGAGCCGGTGTCGGGCTGGATGTAGCCGACGCCGCCTCGCTTCATTATTTTCTTGCGAAGGGTGTTGAGAAAATCCCTGGTTTCGGGCAGACCGAGTTTGGCCGCGTCGGTTCCCAGCTTTTCGCTCCAGAACTCCGCGAGCTTTTCGCCACCGACGAAAAGCTCTTTGGCCTTGCGTGCATAAGCCACGCAGATATGCCGCTCAGTGGCATTGCCTGCCGGGGTCAATGGCAGGACATCTTGTTCGTAATCCAGCCCCAACGGTGATAAGTACTTGTTCACCCGTCCCACAAGGTCTTTGTTCCTCTGCTGGGCCGTATCCCGAAGACGTTTTTGAAAATCTTTGAGCTCACCTTCGAGCCGGCCGTTTGGGAATCCGACTCCCATGTGGTATGAGATACCGGGTTCGCCGGGCGAATTGATGACGCGTGTGGCGAACTGCGGCACATAGACCCGTGTTTCCATCCCGGCACATGCCTTTAGCCCCAGCAGTTTTGCCGCTTCAAGGAACTCGTCGGCGGCGTCGAGAACGTCGAAGTCCACCACGCCTGCGAGGGCCAGGCCGCGTTTCTTCGCCAGCCAGGCGAATTTGCTGGGAGAATAGCCGTAGGTGTTATATGAGAAAAACGTATGGCAGTGAATATTCAAATGTGTTCCCGGCTCAGGTATCTCTATCTCGCCGGTCTTTACCTTCTCACACAGCGCGGCAAGGACATCTTTCCTCTGCGCCGCGTTGAAACTGTCCAGCTTCTGCTCAAGCTCCTCTATCAATGTCACTTCCTTAATTTGACCTTTTAGTTTTTCGTTTTCTTGTATTGCTCCTGCCAGAGAGAAGTCTCTCTCGGCTGATACTCCTTAAGCTGGACCGACTTGCGTACAAGTTTTCTTGCCTCAGCCAGACTCTCTATATGATTCGTCGCTATTGCCTGCATCAGGATGTTGCCCATTGCCGTGGCCTCAATCGGCCCGGTGATGACTTTTTTGCCGGTGGCATTGGCGGCGAACTGATTTAGCAGCTCATTCTGGGTCCCGCCGCCTACAATATGCAGACAGTCAATAGTTGTTCCCGTGACATCCTCAAGCTTCTCTAAAATGGCGCGGTACTTTAGGGCCAGACCTTCCAGCACGGTTCTTACCAATTGTCCCTTGTCGGCGATTGGCTTCTGTCCCGTCCCTGTCATGTACTCATTAATTCGCCTGGGCATCTCGCCCGGTGCGATGAAGCTGTCCTGGTCGACGTCGATGGTGGCGGCAAACGGCCTGGCTTTTTCCGCCATCGCCGTTAATTCCGGATAAGACAAATCCTGACCTTCCTGCTGCCACTGGCGCCTGCACTCCTGGATGAGCCAGAGCCCCATTATGTTCTTCAGCAGTCGAATCGTGCGCTCCACCCCGCCTTCATTTGTAAACGGCACTTCGTAGGTCTTGTCGTTGACAATTGCCTTCGGCACTTCAACGCCGATTAAGCTCCATGTCCCCGAAGAGAGGTACGACCACTTTGTCTTCTCGTCTGCAGGTACTGCTGCGACGGCACTTGCGGTATCGTGCGAGCCGACCGCAATAACCGGTATCTGCACGCAGTCGATCTTTTTGGCGATATTCTCGGTCAGCTCACCGACAGCCGTCCCGGGCTGGACAATCCTGGGCATAATATCAAGCGGCAGGTCCAGCCCCTCGAAAATCGCCTGTGACCACTGTCCTGTTCGCATGTCCATCAGTTGTGAAGTGCTCGCCAGCGTGTACTCGGCGTAAACTTGGCCGGACAAGAAGCAGGAAACGAGGTCGGCAATCATTATCAACTGCTTTGCTTTTGCAAGAGACGGCGAATTGGCGAGGCGCATTGCAAGCAACTGGTACATCGTGTTGAATTGCATGAACTGCAGGCCGGTATGCTCGTAGATATCGCGTTTGGGCATCATCTCGAAGGCCTTGTCCATCATGCCGTTTGTGCGGCTATCGCGGTAGTGGTAGGTTTTTTCGATGAGCTTGCCGTTTTCATCGAGCAGTCCGAAATCGACGCCCCAGCTATCGACGCCGATGCCTGCGACCTCTCCGCCCGCCTCTTTCGTCGCCTTGCCGATGCCGGTCTTTATCTCCGTCATCAGGCGATCGATATCCCATCGCAGCGTCCCATCCACCTCAATAGGCCCGTTGGCGAACCGATGAACTTCCTTTAAGCTGAGCTTATCAGCAGATACCACACCCAGCATGACTCGCCCGCTTTCAGCTCCCAGGTCAACTGCGATATAACGTTTCTCCTCTGCCATTTGGCGATTCCTGTAATGACTGTCACCGCTAATATGTGCACTACCACCACCGAAGATATGCCCTTATAACGCAAATCCGGCCTGTTTGCAATGCAAATTCTCATCGAGCAGTGAGTCGTTTTAGAGTTGTCTTTGATACCCGCCTATTGCGACTTAAGCACCTCGATAAGGGCGGCAACATTCTCTACGGGCACATCTTCCGGCACCCGATGTGTGGGTGCTGCGATGTATCCGCCGCCTTGGCCCATGATGTCGATTGTCTCTCTTACGATGCGTTTGAGCTCATCGGGCTTTACGTAGGGCAGCGTTTGCTGTGTGCTTATCGCCCCCCAGAAAGTAAGGTGGTTCCCGAACTCTTTCTTTAGCTTCTTAAGGTCATATACTTCGGGCTGGACGGTGTTGTAGATATCCAGGCCGATATCAATCAAATCACCCAATATCGCATCAATCTTTCCACAGCAGTGCAGCGCCGCCACCTTGTTGGCTGACTTTACTTTCTCGAACATCTTCGCTAAGCCGGGCTTTATGAACCGCCGCCACATATCCGGGCTCATCAACAGCCCCGTCTGCTGCCCGTAGTCGTCTGCAAAATAAAAGCCGTCGATATCGTATTGAACAGCGGTTTCGATTATCTGCATGTTGTAATCGAGTATCGCACCGAAGAACTCTTCCGCAAAGGCGGGATTTAACGCCATATCCATCATCAGGTTTTCCATTCCCCGCAGGGACCATGCCCGCTCGAAATAGGTCATCGCAATCTTACCGAATTTGAACGTGTCCCTGCCATTGCCCAATACCTTCTCTGTGACCTTCCTGACCTCTTCGGTAGGTGGGTCGGGAAATTGGTAACTCGACAAGCCCGCTTCTTTCAGCAGCACTTCACTGACGACTCCAATGTCTTTATCAAGCCCGCTGCGGTCCCACACTACTCCGAACTCATCCTGCCAAAACCCCGGCTTTACCTCTCTTCCGCCGATGTTGTACCCGATCTTCTCAATGTGGTTGCCCGCAAGATCGAAGAACTCACTTGCCTCGATGCCTAAATACTCGCACACCTTCACCATCTCGCCGCTGGTCAACTCCACATTCCACGGCACCGCATCGGTGATGTTATGTCCGATTACTGCGACAACTCTTTCTTTGCGTGTCATTTCCTGCCTCTCGATGACAAAGACTAAAGACGGTTGTGATTCTAAAGCGTGGTCGTTTCACGTGCCAGTAAAAACCTTTCAACAGCGTGTGCTCGAAGTATAATAACCACCATTATGAGAGTGCTGATTTATGGTGCGGGTTCGGTTGGGTTGGGGTTAGGCACTTGTCTGCTGAAGGCATGGATGGCGAGTTGCCGCTGAAGCAGAACCGGTTCGGTAGATTACTCAAAGATCTTCGTCCACTGTTTTTTGGGGCGGGATTGCCAGTGGTTTTTGTGATAGACGTAGCTGACGATTAGCGGCAGGACGCTCGTTGCTTCGGCGTAGAGCATCTGGTCGTGGCCCGCGTCGACCTTGCCCCAGGAGCGGGCTTCAGTGAGGGTTGAGCTCGAGCAGGCGCCGTCCCGGACGTCGGCGACGGTGATCTGGACGGCGTATTTGTGCATATCCACTTCTTTGCCGAGGACCTCGGCGCAAACAACGGTGTCCTGGATGAAGTTTTTGGGAACTCCGCCACCAATCATGAAGAGGCCTGATACGGGAGACTGGATTTTGATTTGTGTTAGCTCTCGGAAGTCCTTGACGGAATCTATAGAGACGTGGGAGTCGGGGTTTTCGACCTGATGTTTTACCAGGCCGAAGCCGGCACTGGAATCGGAAAAGGCGGGACAGAATATGGGGACATTGTTCTCGTAGGCGGCCTGGACGAGTGAGTCTTTCTTCTTTGCGTTATCAACGAGGTATTTACCCATTTCAAGGATGAACTCTCTTGATGAATAGGGGCGTTTTTCGAGTGAGTCTGCGATTTTCTTTACGGTATTGTCGCAAACCTGCAATTGCTCTTCATCTATGAAGGTGTCGTAGATTCTGTCGATATAGAGCTTTCTGAGTTGGCCGTCATCGATATGAGGGCTGCCCTGGTAGTGCCTGAATCCGAGTGCCTCGAAGAAGTCCATATCGACAATGGTTGCGCCGGTGGCGACGATGGCATCGACCATATTATGTTTGACCATATCGGCATAAATCTGCATACAGCCGGCGGCGCTGGTGCTGCCTGCGATGCAGAGGAAGATGGTGCAGTCTTTGTCTTTGAGCATTTCATTGAGGATGTCAGCGGCTCTGGCGGTGTCTCTTGCGGTGAATGACATATCTCTCATCGAATCAATGATGTCTGTTGTATCGAAGGACTTTATATCTATGTGTTTTACGAGGTTTCTCAAGAAATCGTGCTTTTTCATTTCGAATCCCTGAATTTGTAGCTCAGTAATTTGTAAATCAGTTTGGCCACCAGGAAATCCGCGCTCGTGTTATTCTTATTTGGGCACAGCTCTACGACGTCGAAACCAACGAGGTTCTTTCTTTCGGTGACGGCTTTCAACAGAGCAAGGACATCATACCATAACAGGCCGCCCGGTTCGGGGGTGCCGGTCGATGACATTATCGATGGGTCGAAGACGTCAAGGTCGATGGTGATATATACATTGTCGGTGACTCTGGCCAGTACCCGGTTAATCCAGTTGACGTCGCTGAAGATGTCACGTGCGAAGAATACATTGTCTTTGTCGATGAAGGGCTTTTCCGATGAAGCCATGCTCCTGATACCAACGTGCACTATGGGACACATTTCCTTTACTCTGGCGGAGACGCAGGCGTGATTATATCTTGAGCCATTATATTTGTCTCTCAGGTCTGAATGAGCATCGAGCTGCAGCACAGTGAGGCGCGGGTAGTTCTGGGCGTGTGCCTTCACCGCCCCAATGCTGACGGAATGTTCTCCGCCGATTACCACGGCAAATTTGCCCTGTTTTACGTAATTGTCGATTCTGGCAGCGACTGCATTGACCATTTTTTCGGGTGAGGATTTTTCCTCTACCGGCACATCGGTGAAAATGCCGTGCCTGTAAACTTCTGTGTTCGTCTCTATGTCGTAGAGCTCCATATTGGCGGAGGCATCGAGCATAGCAGCCGGGCCTCTGTCAGCCCCTCTACCCCAGGTGCTTGTCTCGTCGTAAGGGACAGGGACAATCACGATGGCGGCGTTATCAAGATTTGAGTACTCTTCGGGCAGGTCGCCGAAGTTAGCTGCCTTTGCCATTGTGGACACCTGACTGATTAGACGCTTTATCCTCAGTCAAACAGGAACATTGCTATAGCAACGGTTGTAGTCCAGAGGTTTTTTTGTCCGCGGGCGGTCTGCGTTATGTTGGAGGTTCTTATTATCAGGCCGCTGGATTTATAGACCTGCTCCTTTTCCGACCAGGCCTTATTGGGATCGACCTCCAGACCGAGGGTGGTGCCGAGCATACCGGCCGCGAGGTCCTCAGCCATATCTGCCGCTTCGGTGCTGTTCATACCGTGGCCGTGAACTTCACTGAGGTAGCCCCATTTATTCTTGTCCTTTGGGATTGCAATGCCCACCGAGGAGGCGACCAGCCGGCCCTGCTCGTTGGTGTCGGCCCGCGCCATAACACAGTAGCATATCTCGCCCGGGATGAGTTGTTCGAGCCCTTTTCCCCTGGTTATGATCCTGCACTTAGGCGGCAGGATTGATGAAACCTGAACGATATTTTGCTGAGCGACGCCGGCGACCCTGAGAGCTTCTTCGAAGGATTTGAGCTGGTACTTGTGTCGGCCAAGGCCTTTCGTCAGAAACACTTTAGTCGGAACGAAACTCTTCATTTTACACTCCTGAATCGCACATCGGGCTTTTTCTGTTCCGGCCACTGACTTCCTGAATCTCCGGTTTGTTCACGCCATGCTCTTTGGCCGAGCATAACTTGCCGGAACGTGGTTGACACATATATCGATACGTAAGCGAGCGGATTATATCTCTGTTAAACCGATTGGCAACAAAAAAACAGCGATGGAAATGTCTTTTCGAGGACAGGAAAAACCTGGCCTGATCATGCGATAGGATTTGAATGAGACAGGCGGGTAATGTATATTGATACGTTCCGAACAGGGGTCGCCATTATGCAGCTTTTTACTCTCTTGATAAAACCGGCAGGTTCCGATTGCAACCTTGATTGCAGGTATTGCTTTTATAAAGACAGAGCGCCTGAAATCGGGCGGGGCAGCCAGCGGATGAGCTATGAGGTTCTGGAGAAGCTTGTCAAAGACTACCTGGGGCTTGGGTTTGCAATGTCGGGTTTTTCGTGGCAGGGGGGCGAGCCGACGCTGATGGGCCTGGAGTTTTATGAAAGGGTGATCGAGCTTCAAAAGGAGTATGGCAAGACGGGGCAGGAGATTGGCAACGCACTGCAGACCAACGGGATACTGCTGAATGAGAAATGGTGCAGGTTTCTACAGGAGAGTAAGTTTCTCGTCGGCATCAGTATTGACGGGCCCAGGGAGCTGCACGATTACTATCGGGTTGATCATTCCGGGTCGGGGACATTTGACAGAGTGATGCGGGGTATTGAGAGCTGCAGGAAATACAAGGTTGAATTCAACACGCTTACACTGCTGAACAACAGGACCGCTGCATGTCCGGACGAGCTCTTTGATTTCTTTATTGAAAACGGAATTAAGTATTTGCAGTTTATTCCCTGCGTAGAGCTTGACCCGAAGACGGGCGAGGTGGCCGAGTTCTCGGTTACGCCAGAGCAGTACGGCCGGTTTATGTGCAGGCTGTTCGACCGCTGGTACGATCATGGGCCGACTAAGGTGAGCATCCGTGACTTTGATTCGATATTGTCGTACTATGTCACGGGCAAGCACACGATATGTACGTTTGACAGGCAGTGCAGCCAGTACATAGTGGTTGAGCATACGGGCGATTGCTTTGTGTGTGATTTTTTTGTTGAGCCGAAGTGGCAGCTTGGCAATATCTTTGAGACGCCGATTGAGCAATTGGCGACGAGCAAGAAGAAGAAGAATTTTGCGAGGAGGAAGCAAAATCTGTGCAATAAGTGCCTGGTTTGCAGTTGCCTATCGGTCTGTCGGGGCGGCTGTATGAAAGACAGAGCTCCGTTTGATAGTGAGAACTTTCGCAGGGAAAGTTTCTTCTGCGAGGGTTATAAGCGGTTTTTTGAGTACAGTGCTCCGCGGTTTATGCATTTGGCGGCGTCGGTGAGTGCCGGTTCACCCATAAAGACACGCCCATTTATGTAAGTTATGTAAACCGGATTAAGAGGCCATTTTGAGGAGAATAGTGCATGCAGATTCACACTGTTGATATTGCCATCATCGTTATCTACATGGTTGGTGTGGTCATCGGCGGGGTACTGCTTAGCCGGCGGGCGGCGCAGAACATGGAGAACTACTTTTTGGGCGGACGTCGAATCCCGTGGTACATATTAGGCATATCCAATGCGTCGGGTATGTTCGATATAACGGGGACAATGCTGATGGTGACGTGGTTCTTCGTCTATGGTCTGAAAAGTGCGTGGATACCGTGGCTATGGCCCACGTTCAATCAGGTTGTCTATATGGTATTCCTTACAATCTGGCTGCGGCGGTCGGGCGTGATGACGGGTGCAGAGTGGATTCGGACGCGATTCGGGGACAGATTAGGCGGTGAGCTTTCACACATTAGCGTGGTTGTGTTCGCCATCGTGGCGACTATTGGCTTCATGGCGTATGCCTTCGAGGGTATCGGCAAGTTCGCTGCGGTTTTTCTGCCGTGGGAGCTGTCGCCAAATACGTATGCCGTTGTGTTTATGGGTATTACAACGGTGTATGTGATACTTGGCGGTATGTACAGCGTCGTTCTAACGGATGTGATTCAGTACATTATGCTGACGGTGGCGTCGTTTTTCATTGCCGGTATCGCGATCTCCAGGACCAGCGCGGAGGGCATAACTGCGGTTGTTCCGGAGGGCTGGTGGAACCTCGGCTTTGGTTTACACCTCAACTTAGACTGGTCACAGTACATTGCGGCGGTGAATGACAGAATCACTTCAGATGGATATTCACTATTCGGTATTTTCTTCATGCTGGTTCTGCTCAAGGGTATTCTGGCGAGCGTTGCTGGGCCTCCGCCGAACAAGGATATGCAGCGGATGCTTTCGACGAAGACAGCCAGGGAATCCGCTCTGATGACGTGTTCTGTCTCGATTGTGTTGTATGTGCCAAGGTATCTGATGATTGGCGGTATTACTGTTCTTGGATTAGTGTTCTTCAGCGGCAATCTCAACGCAATGGGCAGCAATGTTGATTTTGAGCAGATTCTGCCCTACGTGATCAACAACTTTGTACCGGTGGGTCTGACAGGGGTCATTCTGGCCGGTCTCATCGCTGCCTTTATGAGCACCTTCGATTCGACCGTGAACAACGGCGCCGCCTACATAGTGAACGATATCTACAAACGTTATATCAATCCGCACGCCTCGGACAGAAAATATGTGGTGATGAGCTACATTGCCTCGTTTCTGATAGTCGGAGTAGGGATTTTCTTCGGTTACAAGGCGGGGTCGATTCACGCTGTTACGGCGTGGATTGTGGCGGGACTGTACGGGGGGTACATAGCGCCGAATATTCTAAAGTGGTACTGGTGGAGGTTTAATGGGTTCGGGTACTTCGCGGGTATGGTGGCAGGCATTTTGTCGGCGACTTTGCTGATGATTCCCAAGTCTTTTTACGGCCAGACCACATTTCTGGACCTCGAGTATAATATTGCACTGTTTCCGGTAATCCTTTTAGTGAGCACTCTGGCCAGTGTGGTGGTAAGTCTTTTGACAAAGCCGGATGACGAGGAGGTGCTCAAGAGCTTTTACAAGCGGGTTCGGCCGTGGGGTTTCTGGAAGCCGGTTCTCGATATGGTGCGGAAGGACGATCCTGATTTCCAGGCAAATACGGCCTTCAAACGTGACGCGGTAAACGTCGTTGTAGGGATAATCTGGCAGCTTAACTTCTATCTTATCCCGATGTACTTAGTGCTGCGTATGTTCGGGCAGATGTGGATTTCAGCCGCCGTGCTGGCAGTAACATCGGTTTTCCTGAAGAAAAACTGGTATGACAAGCTTGAAGACGACTGAAAAATCGCTTTTTTGGGGGCGGCGAGCTTCACGTTTGTAGGTAGAACTGGCACAAAGTTTGCCTTCCACGTAGGCCAGGGACTGCTCCAAAGACTGGTTAACCGAAAGCGCAACGGCTATAAGAACAGCTCGATAGCCTGTAAATGCGGCGGTCCGATGAAGTTTGTCCAGCATCGCAGCAAGAACATACATACCCTTTTCGGCTGGATAACAGCCGAACGGGTACCCTTTTTATCACTTTTTTTTCAATTAGGCCCCGACCACTACCTTTGGGATGGCGAGGCCACAATCGCCGGAGTTTATCCCTGCCCGTCGGTTGACGTGCCGGCGGAATCCGCGTCTAACAAGCTCCCTGTCATCTGCCTGCCAGCACCAAACCTGTCCTGAGTGTAATCGCAGGATAGACCGCTGGCGTTTACCCCGCACTTACAAGGTAAGTGCTGTGGTAATTTGGTGCTGTGGTGCCCTCCGCCTGCCCCGGCGTAGCTCTACTTGTCTCGGCGTAACCTTCAGTGAAGCCGGACAGCGAAGCCGGGTGTTAATCTGTGTTAATCCATGGTTAAACAAGAACCTTTCTGCCTTAGTGTCTTTCTGTCTTCGTAGTGAATCAAAAAATTCACTTGACATCTAACTTCCCATGCGGTATAATACCCAGTTAACATATGAAAGCTTGATACTAAGTTACAAACACAAGGATTTTGAGATGATCACCATAGACCAGCCGAAACCACACAGTCTCCTGCTCCCCTGTTCACCTGCTCCACTTTCTACTATCTCCCAGCCGAGTTTATCCTCGAGAGGTCGCGCGGCTGGGGTCATAAAAAACAACGCGTGCATAGCACGCCTCAACAAGCGAGATACGCGATACGCGATACGAGATACGCGGCCAAGCCGCCCCCCGAACAAACCGCCTATATTGCCCAACTTAACTTGCTGGCAATTTACAACCTTTTTATGCAAAACAAACCCAATTTTCACAAGGCCCACAATGAACTTAACTCCATACCTGAAAAGGAATTACGAAAAATATTCACCCCTTCGGACGGCAAAAAACAAACCCAAACAAACCCAATTCAAAGCCAATTCAAACCCAATTTCAGCCCAAACAAACCCAATTCAAACCCAAAACAAACCCAATCAAACCCAATTTCGGAGCGCAGCGGAGACCCCTGCGGGAAGCTCCTTGGGATCACAAACCGGGGGTTAAAATAGGCAAAATATGAACCTAACTCCTTACTCACAAAATAGTTACACCCCGCCGAAAGCCCCCGGCTTTATGCCGGGGGTTCATCCACACCGCCTCCCAATTGCACCCCCGCCCGAGGCGGGCAAGCTTCGACAAGCTCAGCACAAACAGTCAGGAATGATATGGACCCGGCCAGGGTCGTCATCGCTGTTGGCGTTGCTTTGCGGGTTACTTGGCTGAACGATAGATGGGAGCAATTATGGCAAAACAAGCCGTTAGCAGCCTGAAAAATCCACCTACAATCATGACACGCACCCTTTTGGGGGCGGCGAGGCGGTTTTGTGTTGACAGAATGATGATTTCTCTGTACTATGATATGTCTAAGGACGATTATTATAACTACATTATGGATTCTGCGCCGAGAAGAGACAGGCCGCATTCTGCAAGGCCATAGAGGCCTTAGAACGATGGGAATGACCTTGTTTGTGTCCTCCGGCGGGGATAAAGGGCAATGAAGCGAATTTGTGATTGGAGAGATGTCGATGCTTAAAGGAAAAACCTTCGCGTCAGTATTTGTTATAGGACTTTTTCTGGGTACCACGGGGCTTTGCCAGACGCTGCGGGACAACTGGAACGACCTTCTGCACTATACAACGATTGGCCGGCTCGACCTTGCCAAGGGATACGCCCAGGCGATTGTTGAAGGCGAGCCGAACAGCGTTGAATTGCTCGACCTGAGCAAAGAAAACCCCCAGGGATACGCACTTTTGCTGAAGGTCAAAGACAGTGCCTCCGACCCTGAGCTGGCTGAGCTGGCCGGGGAGGTACTTGAGATAATCGAAGAAGGCAGGTTTATTCGCCGTGCCGACCCGAAGATAATCGTTGAGGAGATAAAGCGGCTGAGCAGCACATCGAGAGGGCGGCTGGCCGCCATGAAACGCCTTCAGAACGCTGGCGAATATGCGATCATGTATATGCTCGATGCCCTCGGCGACCCTGCTCGCAGGGATGAGATACCGAACATTGTCTGGGCACTTTCGCGAATCGGCAGGGATTCTATAAGGCCGCTTGCTGCGGCTCTGCAGAGCGAAGACATAGCCGTCAAGGCTGAGATAATAAAGGCACTTGGCAAGATCGGCTATCCGCACGCGCTGTGCTATCTTAAGTATGTCGTGGAAAAAGACGGCTCTGCGGAGCTGCGGGGCCTGGCGCAGGCCGGTATCAACGAGATAGATTCTTCTGCATCGAGGATTCCCGCCGCACATCTTTTTTACCGTCTGGCCGAAAGCTATTATTATCACGCTGAATCGCTCGCGCCTGCACAGGATGCGGATTTTGCAAATATATGGCTCTGGGACGCCTCTAACAGGCGATTAGTCCGCGAGGAAGTGGACAAGCGTTACTTCAACGAGCTGATGGCGATGCGGGCGTGCGAGTGGGCGCTTAAGGCAGATGCATCATTCGGTCAGGCAATCGGGCTGTGGTTGGCAGGATTCTTCAAGGCCGAATCTGTCGGAGTGGAAATGCCCAAATATTTCGGCCAGGGTCATGCAGACGCTATGACCTATGCGACTACTGCGGGGCCCGAATATCTTCAGCAGGCCCTGGCGCGGGCAATCAAGGATAAGGACGCTTATGTGGCGCTCGGCGTCGTCGAAGCGCTGGCAACAACCGCCGGTGAGACTTCGCTGTTTTATCGCATCGGTACCGAGCAGCCCTTAGCAGCGGCTCTTTCGTTTGACAGCAGGAGGGTTCGGTACAGTGCCGCCATTGCCATAGCCGGCGCCGGTCCCAAACAAATCTTTCCCGAAAGCCGGCTGGTAGTAGAGATTCTTGCCGATGCAATAGGCCAAAGTGCGGACCAGGTCACTGAAGAGACTGATTTGTGGAATGGCCGGTTGGCCGACGCCTATGCAGTTCGAGCCGCTAAAGTTATGCTCAAGCTGGGGGAAACCAGAAATCCGGTTCTCGATTTGTCTATTGCCCAGGATGCTTTGATTGCCGGGGTGAAAGACAAAAGAACCGAAATCCGGATGCTCTCCGCAGAGATACTTCCCTTTCTTGCCGGCAATAGTGCCCAGCGTGCCATAGCGGCAATGGCACTTGATGAAAACAACGCAGCCGATATTCGCATAGGCGCATTTGACTCGCTGGCCGTCTCTGCAAAAATCAACAGCAATCTACTCGACGATGCTGCGGTTGATGCCCTCTATTCATTGGTCAGCTCACAGGCAATCGATGCGGAGCTGCGCGCCGCAGCCGCAGCGGCTTATGGAGCCCTCAATCTACCCAGCCGCAAGGTCAATAACCTGATTCTGGATCAGTCGCGAAGTTGATAAGAATATGTGCTGAGGGGCGGAAAGTTTGGGTATCTAAGGTGCTATCTCCGCAGGTATTTCGGTGGTGGGGCTCTCCTCGGCGTGGTTTGGCTCGGCGATACTTTGCGCATCAGTCTGTTTGGACTTTGTCCTTCTGGCTCGCGTTGTCTTTTTGTCGGCTGCCTCAAGCAAATCGGCAATTGCCTTCTCCGTGTTATTCGGCTCATCATATGGCGCAACTGCCGTATCAAAAAGGTTGCCCCACCAGAGCAGATACGATTCCATCTTGGCTTCCTTGAAGCTCTGACTGTCAAGGCCGACCGTTTTCACCACTGCGTTATCACTAATCGGCCCCGTACATATCAAGAGAGTGACAAAGCTCCAGACAAGGAAGCCGGCCAAAAATCCCAGAAAGCTGGCGCCGACGGTATCAAGTATCTTCGGAAAGGTGATGTTGAATTGGCCCAGCAGAAAAACGTATGATATTCCGTGCATAATCAGGAAGATGCCCAGTGCCGTACCAAACATGCACAGCGTCCTGCATATCTCGGTGCTCCCGGCGGCAGGAACCATCTCCGAGATTACCGGACTGAGGTGTATCGCTAAATAGACGGCTATCAGAATATTGAAGAGCGCCGTCCAGATTTGATAGAAACCCACCTTAAAAGCCAGCCAAGCAAAAAGCCCGGCGAACAATATGCCCGCGTAGAACGCCATAAATCCTATCCCAGTACTCTGGAGATCTCCTCGATACTTGTTATACCCGACACCACCTTCAACAGCCCCTGCTTCTGGAGATTGGATTTGCCTCTCTGGTCGCCTTCCTTGCGGAGGCGCGTAATCGAGAGGGTGTTATTGGCGATGTTGGCCCTAAGGTCGTCGTCGAACACAAGTATGTCATAAATAGCGGTTCTGCCGTAATATCCGGCTTCCAGACAGTAGTCACATCCGATGGCCTGTTTTATGTTTGCGTAGTTTATCTTACGTTTTAGGAAATCGCGGATCTGGCTTTGGCTCAGTTGAGCCGGCGCCTTGCAGTAGTTGCATAAACGCCGAACAAGCCGCTGAGACACAACCATGCTCAATCCCGAAGACAGCAGAAGTGGAGTCACGTCCAAATCCAGCAGTCGTATCAGCGCCGAGGCCGTGCTGTTGCTGTGTATCGTTGCCAGAACAAGATGCCCTGTCTGTGAAGCCTGCAGAGCGATCTTGGCCGTTTCCTCATCCCGGATTTCCCCAACACATATTACGTCCGGGTCCTGCCTGAGGATACTTCGAAGCGACTTTGCAAACGTGATATCGGCCCTTGGATTCACCTCGATTTGACTCGCATTCGGAAGGACGTATTCGATCGGGTCTTCCACGGTTATGACGTTGCGCGTGTAGAAATCTATGCTGTTCAGCATCGCGTAAAGGGTCGTTGTCTTGCCGCTTCCGGTGGGCCCGCACATAAGTATCATTCCGGATGGCTTGCTTATGGTGTTCTCGATGATGTTCCTCTGTTTTTCCGTCAGGCCGATGTTGCTCAGCGTGAACTCGCTGACATTCTGGTTAAGCACTCGTATCGACAGTTTTTCGCCGTTGAGAACACCGGCGCTTGCCACTCTGAAAGAGGCAGTGCCTTCGGCCATTTTTGCCACAAAGGCGCCGTCCTGCGGCCGACGACGCTCCGAAATATCCATACTTGATACGGCTTTGATACTGTTAATAACTGCCTGACACGTCGTTGCGTCCATCTGCTGCACCTCTCGCAGAACGCCGTCTATGCGATACCTGACCGTGTATATTGATTCACTTCTCGGGTCGATCAGGATATCGCTCGCACGGCCCTCGAGCGCATCCCAGATGATTTCCTTTGTCAGATCGAGTGTGTGACTGTCCTGCCGTGTTTTCTTTCCGTGACCGTAGATTTCCCAAAGCTCCGTCCCTGACGAATCGAGCAGCTTTATCGTTGAATGCTTCGAGCCGACCAAGCCGCTCGACTTTATGCTCTCGCTTATGTTTTGAAGACGCTCCGTGAACATCCTCAGGATGCTGCCTCGCTCGGCCGCAGGGATCTTCCAGATGTCGATTAACAGCAGCACAGCCAGCGAAACCGGGCCCAGAAAAAGCGTGGCTAAGTTGGTAAGGCCTTTTCTGTTCTTTGGAACCAGTGGCGTCAGCTCCACTCGCTGAATGCAATACAGGCACAGGTAAACCCACGCTATCAGGAAAAGGAGTTTGAGCGGGCTGAAAGTAAGCGATACTGCCAGCGCATGACATACAGATACCGCACCGTCAAAGCCGGGGCACAGACCTGACAGGTGTGCGGCCATGGGCCACCTTATAACAGCCAATATTTGCATTCAATCCCCTCAAATCGCAGATATCAAAAAGCGATCGCGTACCTGCATCGTAAATTACCATATTTTCTATTTGTTGGCAAGTAAAAAACCTTGCTTTCGCAACAAGACTTAGTAAAAACGGAATTTAAATTATGTTGACAGACCGCCGCAAGCGGGCTAAAATCAATTTATCGTGTTCTAATGGCGAACGGTGTATTAGGAGTACCGGATAGGGTCTATGGCGAGAATAAAACTGCCTGACGGCAGCACAATAGAGGTCGCGGACGGCATTACGGCCGGGGAACTTGTGCAGCAGATAGGACCCGGACTTGCAAAAGCGGCTTTGGCGGCTCGAATAGACGGCAAACTCGCCGATTTATCCACGACGCTGTCCGGCGACACGGAGGTTCAAATTATCACCCCCAAAGACCCGGAAGGTCTCGAAGCGATGCGGCATAGCTGCGCGCATGTGATGGCGGAGGCGATATGCAGCATCTGGCCGCAGACCATGCTCGTTTATGGCCCGACTGTCGAAGATGGCTTCTATTATGATATTGACCTTGATGAGCCGATTCGACCTGCGGATTTCGACCGAATTGAAGAAGAAATGCGCGAGATTCTAAAAGCCGACAGGCCTTTTGTACGCCGAAAGATGAGCAGGGCAGAGGCGCTTGAGAAGCTGGCTGGTGACAAGTACAAGACCGACAATGTTAATCGTGCCGACGGCGACATCATCAGCTTTTATGCCTCCGGAGATGATTTCGAAGACCTCTGCAGAGGACCCCATGTACCAAGTACCGGCAAGGTAGGCAGTTTCAAAATAATGTCGGTGGCCGGCGCCTATTGGCACGGAGACCCCACGCAGAAAATGCTCCAGAGGGTTTACGGTACTGCCTGGCCAACTAAGAAAGAGCTCGATGCGTACCTGATGCGCCTTGTGGAGGCGAAGAAACGCGACCATCGCCTTTTGGGCAAACAGCTTGATTTGTTCAGCTTTAATGAAGCTGGGCCGGGCTTTGCCTTTATGCACCCGAAGGGGATGATTATTTGGAACGCCATTGTGGACTTCCTGCGCGGCGTTCAGGAAAGATACGGATATGAAGAAATCAAGACGCCGATCATTCTCAACGAAGAGCTCTGGCACCGCAGCGGTCACTGGGATAACTACAAGGAGAATATGTACTTTACAAGGTTCGATGATACCGGTTATGCCATCAAACCCATGAATTGCCCCGGAGGGTGTCTGGTCTACAAGACGCGCAAGCACTCTTATCGTGAGTTTCCCAAGCGCATTGCCGAATTCGGTCTCGTGCATCGGCACGAGGCCAGCGGGGTAATGCATGGTCTTTTCAGGGTGAGGCAATTTACGCAGGATGATGCACATATTTACTGCACGCCCGATCAGATCGAATCGGAGATTGTCGGCGTAATCAACCTCGTATTTGAGATATACACGGGATTCGGTTTTGAAGATTTTTTCATAGAGCTTTCAACGAAGCCCGAAAAGCATATAGGCTCAGATGAAATCTGGGACATTTCGACGGACGCACTGAAGGCAGCGTTGAAACAGAAGGCAATCGAGTATAAGATCAACGAAGGTGACGGTGCGTTTTATGGACCGAAGATAGATTTCCATGTGCAGGATTGCCTGAAGAGGTTGTGGCAGTTAGGCACGATTCAGCTTGATTTTTCAATGCCGCAGCGTTTTGATCTGGTCTATACTGATAAAGATAATACGGAGAAAACGCCGGTTATGATTCACAGGGCTGTGCTCGGTTCGTTTGAGCGATTCATCGGTATTCTCATAGAGCACTATGGAGGTAATATGCCTCTCTGGCTTGCCCCCGAGCAGGTGAGAGTGCTGCCTATCAGTGAGAAGACCGCTGACTATGCCATACAAGTTGAAACTAAACTCAGGGCAGAGCAACTGCGCTGCAGTTGTGATTTGTCGGACGAAAAGATCGGCGCCAAGATCGCCAAAGCACACAGCGAAAAATTGCCCTATATGCTTGTAGTGGGGCCAAAAGAGGCCGAGTCGGATGCGGTCAACGTAAGAACGCACGGCTCAAAGGAGACTAAAACCGTTGGGATTGACGAATTTGTGGCTATCTCAAAGCAGAAGATTGCCGATAAACAAGTGGAGCTTGCGTTTTGACGGTTGGGTCAGAACGCCGAGAGAATTTGACAGCTGTTTAAGAAAGGTAAGGTGAGGCACAATTAAGACGCGAGGTTTGAAAGTAAACGGAGGGATCAGGGCCGAAACAGTAAGGCTCATAGATGAAGAGAACAATCAAGTAGGGGTCGTCGACAGGTATATCGCAATGAACAAGGCCCGAGAAGCAGGATTGGACCTTGTCGAAGTCGCTCCGATGAGCGACCCTCCCGTCTGTCGAATAATGGATTATGGCAAGTGGCAGTATGAGCAAAAGCGCAAGGCGCGTGAATCTCGAAAGAAGAGTCAGCAGCACGCGGGTACGCTTAAGGAGATACGTCTGCGGCCTGAGACCGACCCGCACGACCTTGAGATCAAGACAAGGCACGCGCGCGAATTCCTGGAAAAGGGGCACAAAGTGCAGTTCTGCATGTTTTTCCGGGGCCGTCAGATGCTTCACCAGGACAAAGGACGCGAAATTCTTGCAGGTCTTGCCGAGTCGATGGAGGTTCTGGCAAAGATCGAGCGGCCGAGCAGAATGACCGGACGGCGTATGACATTGCTGCTTGTGCCCAGATAGCATCTGGTGACCGCCGCAGCCGCAAAAGCCCTGAGTTTTCCGGCCAAGCAGGTGCTGCGCGTTATTTTGTATTTTTCTCAGATGTTTGGTGCTGAGAGTTCTTGACCAGCCACCAGAAATCGTATATAATCTAGGGTTCGTGTAATTTGAACCCTGCCTGCATGTTCTTGCATGGGGCCTATCGTTTTACAGAAGGAATCAAAGATGCCGAAACAGAAGACCCATAAGGGAGCGGCAAAGAGATTTAAGCTGACAGCCACGGGCAAGGTAAAGTACAAGCGTTCCTGCGGCAGCCATCTTATGCGAAGCAAGAACGCCAAACGCCGAAGAAAAATCGGCAGTCCGGATGTTTTACATGGTGCTATTGCAAAGAAGACCGCACTGTTTTTAAGCAGATAACGGATGTTCGTAATCTTATCGTCACAGCAGTTTTAGAACAGGATATGTGGCGGGCTCGCTTCTCGGCTTCGAATCAGCTGCCGCCAGCAGAGCCGAAAAAACAGGAAATTTGTAAAGGAAAGCTGATATGCCAAGAGTGAGAAAAGGTGCTGCCAGGCGCCAGGCAAAGAAACGAATCCTCAAAGCAGTGAAGGGCCATCGCGGCTCCGCAGGAAGACTCTATCGGCTGGCCAAGGAAGCTACGATCAGAGCGGCAGTCAATGCGCGCGTCGGGCGAAAACTTCGCAAGAGGGACTTCAGGAGTCTATGGATTACTCGGTTAAGTGCAGCGTGCCGCCGGCGCGACATCAGCTACAGCCGCTTTATCGACGGCTGCAAAAAAACCGGCATCCAGCTCAACCGCAAGATGTTAAGCGAGATTGCGATTGCAGACCCTGCGGGCTTTGATGCCATTGTTAATGCTGCCAAAGCCGCGCTTGGCTAAGCGCAGATCAGTGCCAAATCAAACAGGTTGAACTCACATGCTTGAGCAGTTCGAAAAAACAGGCAAAGATGCCCTCGCAGAGCTCCAGCAGGTCGGCGACCTCTCTGCGCTGGAGCAGTACCGCATAAAGTATCTCAGCCGTAAGGGGCAGGTCACCCAAATGCTCAGCCAAATCGGCCGGTTTTCACCCGAGCAAAGGCCCGCTGCCGGCCAGCTCGCAAACAAGGTCAAAAATGAAGTCACCGATGCGTTCGAGCGGTTGAAAACCTCTCTCCTGCAGGCCGAGCGGCAGAAGACGAAGGAGTTCCTGGATGTCACGCTGCCGGGCATAACTCCTGCCATGGGCAAGAGGCATATCATTACTCAGACGATAAGCGAGCTGCTTGAGATTTTCGGCCGGATGGGCTTCTCCATTGCCTACGGCCCCGAGGTAGAGGACGAATGGCATAACTTCGTTGCGCTTAATATCGGCCCCGAGCATCCGGCCAGAGACCCTCTGGACAATTTCTATATCGATGACAACCTATTGCTGCGAACGCAGACATCCACAATCCAAATTCGTGTGATGGAGGAAACAAAACCGCCTATTCGCGTTGTCGCACCCGGCCGGGTTTACAGGCCCGACACCGTTGACGCGACACATATGTATATGTTTTACCAGCTTGAGGCCCTTGTCGTTGACGAAGGCATCAGCATGGTGGATATGAAGACCACTATTGACCAGTTCATTCACGCTTTTCTCGGCAAAGACGCCAAGTGGCGGTTTAGACCGAGCTTCTTCCCGTTTACCGAGCCCAGCGCCGAGGTAGACCTGCTCCTGGCGGACAAAACGGGCAAAGAGGGCTGGGTGGAAATGGGCGGATGCGGCATGGTTGACCCGAATGTCTTCGATGCGGTCGGAATTGGTAGTGAGAAGTACACCGGCTGGGCCTTCGGTTTCGGTATAGAGCGGCTGGCGATGAGGAAATACGGCATTACCGATATTCGTCTCTTTTTCGAAAACGACCTGAGGTTCCTTGAGCAGTTCTGAACCGGCGAGCTTTTCGCAGCTTGGCCATTCGACCCGCCTCAGTCTTCAAACTGCTGACCACAAACCGGATAGTACCGCTTTTTTTCTTGCTTTTTTCCAGTGCTCGATTATCCTAACTGCTGCGGAAAAGTGTGGTTTGAGCTTTGCCGATTCTGTTGTGTTTCATCGGAGAGTTGCTATGGATTTTAAGGGCATAATACTTGCCGGCGGTAGTGGCACCCGCCTTTACCCGATCACCAGGGCCGTGAGCAAACAGCTTATCCCTGTCTATGACAAGCCGATGGTTTACTATCCGCTCACGACGCTTATGCTCGCAGGCATCCGGGAGGTTCTGATAATAAGCACACCTGCACACCTGCCCCTCTACAGGCAATTGCTTGGCGACGGAAGCCAATGGGGCATCAGCCTGGATTACGCCGAGCAGCCCAGGCCCGAAGGCCTGGCTCAGGCCTTCATCATCGCAAAGGGCTTCCTTGCCGGCCGGCCCGGATGTTTGATACTCGGTGACAACATTTTCTATGGTCACGGTCTTGTGGAGTCGTTGAAAAAGGCAGTCAGTAACCGACAGGGCGCCACAATCTTCGGATATTTGGTAAGGGACCCCCAGCGCTACGGTGTCATCGAGTTTGACAAGGCAGACAACGTCCTTTCTATCGAGGAGAAGCCGCAAAAACCTAAATCAAATTACGCAGCGGTAGGACTGTATTTCTACGATTCGCAAGTTACTGAAATCGCCGCGAGCATCAAGCCATCCGCCAGAGGCGAGCTGGAAATCACCGAGGTCAACAATGTTTACCTTCGCAAAAATCAATTGAGGGCCGAGTTGCTCGGCAGAGGCATCACCTGGCTTGATACGGGCAACCCTGAATCGATGCTCCAGGCGGCGAACTTTGTCCAAACAATCCAGCAGCGCCAGGGCCTGATGATTGCCTGTCCCGAAGAGATTGCGTTCCACCTGGGCTGGATAGATGCCCGGCAGGTTGCCACGCTGGCAGAACCTCTGTCAAAGAACTGGTACGGACAATACCTGATGAAGCTGATTGATGAGTGTGGCTGAATGAAGGTTACAAAGACCAAATTGCCTTGCGTTATTGTGATTGAGCCGGCTGTCTTCGGCGATGACCGGGGCTGGCTTCTCGAGACCTACAGTCAGAAGCGTTACGAACAGGCCGGCATCAAAGATAAATTTGTTCAGGATAATGTCTCGCTCTCTGGAAAAGGTATTCTTCGCGGTCTTCACTATCAGTACCCGCATTCTCAGGGGAAATTGGTGCAGGTTCTTGCAGGCGAGGTCTTTGACGTGGTCATTGATATTCGCCCTGGCTCACCCACTTTCAGCCAGTGGGTCTCGCAAGTTCTCTCCGGGTCAAATCACAGGCAGATGTACGTTCCTGCCGGCTTTGCTCACGGCTTTTGTGTGCTCAGCGACATCGTCATATTCTCGTACAAGTGTACTGATTACTACAGTCCTTCCACCGAGGGCGGAATCATCTGGAATGATCCGGATGTTGGTATTGACTGGCCTGTCGATGAGCCTGTTTTGTCGGGAAAAGACAGCGAGTACCCGAGGCTGAAAGATATCCCAAAGGATAAGCTTCCGCAATATGAGGAGACCGTATGAGCGAGGCGGACGAGAAGATAGTTATCTTAGGCGGCAGGGGGATGCTTGGCACCGACCTGGCTAACGAATGTGAAACTCGTGGTATCGATTTTGAAATATTCGACCTTCCGGATTTTGACATCACCAATGAAGAGCATTTGCGAAGTATTCTGAAGGATACGTGCACGGTCATCAACTGCGCAGCTTACACGAACGTCGAAAAGGCCGAAAGCGAGCCGGAATTGGCGTACAAAATAAACGCCGAGGCGGTAGGCCGGCTGGGCATTCTTGTGAGAAAGAAAGACATCTGGGTTCTCCACGTAAGCACCGACTTTGTTTTTGACGGGACCAATGACAGGCCTTACCTTGAGACCGACCCGCCAAATCCAATAAATCTCTATGGCAGGACCAAACTGGCCGGCGAGAAGCTGCTGATTGAAAGTCGCTGTCGCTGTTGTATAATACGTTTCGAATGGACGTACGGCCTCAATGGGAACAATTTTATCAGAAAACTCTTGGCAAAGGCGAAGCAGCAGGGCAAGCTAAAGGTTGTGGATGACCAGATTGGTTCACCCACGGCTACGACTGAGGCCGCCAAAGTGATATGTGATGTTGTCGGCAAGAAGCCCAAAGGTGTGTTTCATTATGCAAGCGATGGATATGTAAGCCGGTTTGGCATGGCCGGATTCATCGTTGAGAAACTCGGGATGTCGGTTGAGCTGGAAAGTTGTAAGACCGGCGATTTCCCCACTGTCGCAGCCAGACCATTGAATAGCCGGTTCAACTGTGGCAAGATTAAGAAACTGCTTAGTCAAATAATCAAACCATGGCAGAAGCCGTTGGAGGATTTCCTCGGGCAATTATGAGAAGACTCCTTGTTACGGGTGGCGCAGGTTTCATCGGAGGCAATTTCGTCAGAATGGTGCTTTCCGAGCACCCTGATTGCTTCGTGGTCAATCTTGACAAGCTTACCTACGCCGGCAATCTCGGCTCTCTCGCCGATGTCCTGGAAAGGGCGAACCACAAATTCGTCAAGGGCGATATTTGTGACAGCCGACTCGTCGAACAAATAGTCGATGAGCACAACATCGATGCCATCGTCAATTTCGCTGCTGAAAGCCATGTGGACCGTTCTATAAACGAGCCGAAGGTTTTTATCGAGACCAATGTCACCGGGACACTTACGCTGCTTCAGGTGGCTCGCGACAAGAATCTTGAGCGGTTCGTCCAGATTTCCACCGACGAAGTCTATGGTGCGCTCGGGCCTGAAGGCAAATTTACAGAGCAGACCCCGCTGAGCCCCAGTTCACCGTATTCGGCGAGCAAGGCAGCGGCCGACCATCTTGTCAGGGCGTTTGGGCATACCTATGGTGTGAGATTCAACATCACGCGGTGCTCCAACAACTACGGGCCATACCAATTCCCGGAAAAACTGATTCCTCTCGTGATTAACAACGCGCTCAACGACAAGGATTTACCTGTCTATGGAGATGGCCTGCAGGTGCGTGACTGGTTATACGTATATGATCACTGCACTGCTGTATGGAAGGTTCTCACCGAAGCGCCCCCCGGCGAAATCTACAACATCGGCGGATGCAGTGAAAAGACAAATCTCGAGGTGGCCAAGCTCATTCTCGATCGACTCGGCAAACCGCATTCACTCATTAAGCACGTCACTGACAGGCCGGGACACGATAGGCGTTATGCCATCGACGCATCCAAAATAATAAATCAGCTCAACTGGGCGCCCTCGGTTACTTTTGAACAAGGCCTCAAAAAAACCATTGACTGGTACAGGGATAACCACCAGTGGCTCGCTAATGTCGTCTCTGCCGAGTATAGGAGTTTCTACGACACCTGGTATTCCGGCAGGTGAAAGAACAGAAGGGAAGCTGTTTTTATGACTGATTTTGCCAAGGGAAAGGCAACAATATGTGTCGTCAACTACAAAACACTCGATTTGACCCGGCTCTGTCTGCGAAGCATTCGCAAGTTCACAAGCTATCCGGTCGAAGTTGTCGTCGTCGACAATGACTCACGCGACGAGTCGCTCGAATACTTAAAATCCCTCAGTTGGGTCAGGCTTCTTGAGCGAGGCCACAAGCCCGGCGATCCGCGAGGCAGCTTCGACGAAGGCGCCGCTCTCGACCTGGGGCTGGCCAACTGCAATACGGAATTCTATCTCGTGATGCATTCCGACACATTTGTCAAAAGGCCCGGCTGGCTGACCGAGCTGATTGGCTGTTTCAATAACGACGAGAATATAGTCTGTGTCGGTTCGGGAAAAATTGAGCTGACACCGAAATGGCGGGACCTGCTCAAAACAGTCACCGATCTAAAGGCATTGAAGCGCAGGATGTTCGGCAGTGCGGCCGAGCGTAACAGATTCCGTTACCATAACCGCACGATATGTTGTCTTTACCGCACAGACGCCCTTCGGCGGGAAAAACTGTCCTTCTCTTTGGGCAGAGAGAAAAAACTCACATCGGGGCAAAAACTCTACTTTGAACTCGTTGACCGTGGTTACAGGACCGTCGAGCTGCCGCCTTCGGTGATGGGACAATATATCATACACCTTACTCACGCTACACAGGTTTTTAATCCCGACGAATTTCCACTGGCCGACAGGACATTCCGAAAATGCCGTCGCATCATTGACAAAGTCTTGTCCTCAGATATAATTCAGGACGTAATCAAGGATGACTCACTGGACCGTTGACGAGTAAGAAGGTTTGTTGTTTGTCAGGAAGGATCGCCATTATGGAGAAAGATGAAATATCCGTTCGAAGTGTCGATGAATCCGTGAAAGAACTGCTCTCGGGAGCAGGAAAAGACATTCCTCTCTTCAAGGTCTTTATGCCCGAGAGTGTCATCGAGCCTGTTCGCCAGGTTCTGCTAAGCGGTTATATTGGCGAAGGGCCTCGCGTTGAGCAGTTTGAAAGTCAGCTTGCCCCCTGGTTCGGCAACGACAATGTCCTGGCAGTCAACAACGGCACAGCGGCGCTGCAACTGGCGCTTCGGCTTTCAGATGTCGGCTTCGGCGACGAGGTCATCTCGACGGCTATGACCTGCTCGGCAACGAACGAGCCGATTCTTGCTATGGGTGCAAAAATTGTCTGGGCGGATATCGACCCGTGGACGGCAAATATAGATTACACCGATGTCGCCGCAAAGATTACGCCGAAGACCAAAGCGATTATGTGCGTCCACTGGGGCGGCTACCCGTGCGACCTCGATGAGCTGAATTCGATAGCTGCCGAGCACGGGATTAAGGTGATTGAGGACGCCTGTCACGCCTTCGGCTCGACATATCACGACAAACCGATTGGCTCTCATTCCGATTTTGCGTGTTTTTCTTTCCAGGCAATCAAGCATATGACAACCGTTGACGGCGGGGCCCTGACGTGCAGGTCAAAAGCCGATTGTGAAAGAGGCCGGCTGCTCCGATGGTACGGCATTGACCGCAGGTCCAAGCGCAAAGACCTGCGCTGCGAAGCCGACATCAAAGAGTTCGGCTACAAGTTCCACATGAATGATGTCACCGCGACAATTGGCCTCGAACAGCTTAAGTTTGTCGCTGATACTTTGGCTAAACACAGGGCCAATGCTGCGCAATACGGCCAGGCATTTAAGGATCTAAACGCCGTTCGACTGCTAAGCTACAAACCCGACCGTTTGAGCAGTTATTGGCTATATACGATGAGAGTCAAAGATCGTCCGAGGTTTATGGAACATATGAAAAAAGCCGGAATCACCGTCTCACAGGTACATGCCAGAAATGATTTCCATACGATGGTCAAGGATTTCAGGACTCCTCTGCCTGGCATCGATGAGTTCACCGCCGAGCAGGTCTCCATCCCGGTTGGCTGGTGGCTCACAGAAGAAGATTTGGAGCACATTATCAACACGGTCTTAGAATATGAGCGCCGTTGCCAGCCGAGAATTCAAGAGATAAAGAGACCGTCTGAAAAATGTGAGAAAACACCAGCGCACCAGAGCGATTTATAGCTTTCATTGACTCTGACTATGTTTTGACACTGAATGCTGTTAAGAGAATGGTGTCGTTCGCAGCAATACAGATTATGCTTGCTGACGACTTATTGAGCCGATAAAATATGAAAATGATAAGTAATATTGTATTTACAAAAAATCGCCCTTTGCAACTGGATGCCTATCTGGAGAGTTTGTATAAGTATTTCCCGTCCGAACTTATTCAGACGTATATCCTGTATAAAGCCGAACTGTTCGAGGACGAGTACAAACAGCTTTTCCGTAAGTATGCGAACTGCATTGTAATAAAGGAAAGCCGCTTTTACAGAGACCTCTCGAATCTCTTAAGTGAAATCTCCACAAAATACGTTTTGTTTGGCGTAGATGATGTGGTCTATTTTGATTCGGTTGATTTTGATGTGGTTGATGAGACGTTCGACAAATTCTCCAAAACCATTTTTGGATTCTCACTTAGATTTGGCGAGGAAAACATAAAGGATGGTGGTGACACCGTGTGCGAGGCAGTCAGTGCCGGACAACGTGTCTTCAGCGTAGATTGGACACAAGGCCGAACGCCGGATACAAGGTACCCGTTCGAACTCTGTGCGACAATATATACGACGGCCCTCATAAAAAGAATAATGCATTATGTGTCTAATAGTAATGTGGTAGTCGAGAAACTTTTCTCGCCGGGTTCTGTGTTGATGAAGGCCTTGGGTAAGATAATCTCTAAACAGTCGGTGCTTAGGCCTCTGGGATATTTCTACGACCCCAACACTTTGGTTCTCACTCATGATATTGGTAAAGAATAACAGCAAAATTGGGTATATTGAGGGCATTTGGCCGATATGTTATCGGACAACTTCTCAATTTTTGCATGGAGGCCCAATATGCCCGAACAAAGACACCATAAAAAACA
>JAUVYV010000016.1 GCA_030602885.1 Phycisphaerales bacterium | reverse complement strand
GGTTATTGCCGTTGGTGACCTTGCCGATTTGGCCGAACGGCAGATTCAGCATCAGCTTGGCAAACGCGTCGAATTTTTCCGGCTCAACTTCAACGATGTAGCGAGAGTTCGATTCGCTAAAGAGCTGGGCATCCGTTCTTGCGCAGTCACTGCTTTTCGGCAGTCCCCGCAAATCGGCTTCGATTCCTACGCCTCCCGCGAAGGCCATCTCCGCCAGCGCCACCGCCAGGCCGCCCTCGGAGCAGTCGTGACAGCTTTCGACAAGCTCATTGGCTATCGCCTCCGAGATTTTCCGTGCAATTTCAGGCGCCTTGGCCAGGTCCACCGTTGGGACATTCACACCGAGCCGCCCATGAATTTTATAATAGTGTGACCCGCCCAGCTCACTTTTCGTCTCGCCCACTATAAACAGCAGGTTCCCCGCTTTCTTTGCATCCATTGTCACGCACTTGTTAATATCATCAACGATGGCGATTGCACTTATCAGGAGGTACAAATTATGAGCGGAAACGAGAGAACAAAACGTAACTTTCAATTTTTATTGGCTGTTATCGCGATTGGAGTGATGGCATCGGTTAATGCACAGGCCGGTCGGGAGATCATGCTCCATCCGGGTTACATAGACGTAAATGTGTCAATTTCGGACTAATTTGAGATTATGCACTTCGATGAGTGCATCAAGCAAGTCCGTGTTTGTCAGGTTCTTTTTGATGTAGAGGCTTTTGGTTCTTGCCAAAACCTTTGATGATTCCACCTTCCAGAGAAAATTAACAAGCTGGCTGAGTGTCAAATTCTGCAGCTTTATTTCCACGATTGTCTCACAGTGGTTCGGCTCAAGTTGCGATACTTGCTGTTTCATTGTGGCAACCTTTTTTGCAAGGCCGCATTCTCGTATTAATGATTCTAAAAAGGGCAGCAGTTCAAATGTTTTTTCCTGTGAGGCGATTTTTGTATGTAAAGTCTCGAGACCATCACGCAAAGCAACATATTCGCTGGCCTTTGCATGAAGTACCTCAAGTTCGCTCTGCCTTTCAGGGGTTACCCGCCTGAGAGTCCCGACTCTCTCAATAGCAGGTCTGACCGCGAACGCAAACAGCCCCCAAGCTGCCGCAATGATCGCTAAAACGACAGCCAGTAATTTTTCTCTCCGTGTTAAACGCATCATTTTTGCTCCGATATTGCCGCCGAACCCGCTGAAGATATCAGCATAGTGAAGTGTACGGCACCGCTTTCAGGATCTCTTTGCGCATCCTGCACGTCAACGATGGCAAACTCAGGGACTTCTCGTAAAAGCCGCTGCCATTCGTACACTGATTCAAATGAATTGCAGGATCCGCTTAATCGAATAGACTCAGCAGTTATGAAAAGGTTGTCAATTTTAGCGTTTTCCTGCTGAGGGGTGTTTACAGTTATACGGCGAAAAACTTCAAGTGGTGATAAGCCGGTCGGACAGAAAGAAGCAAGAAGCCGGTAATCCTTTCGCAAAGCTTTTAGCTTTTGTTCTAATTGAGCAACCGGACTTACGATATTTGTCTCTTCGAGTAACGTGCGCTGAAAAATTTCTCTGATTTCATTTTTTACTTGGGCATATTTTGCTTCCAGATGTGACAATCGTATAAACAGCCCACCTAATGATACGACGGCAATGGCAGCAGCAAGTATTGCACAAATTACGAACTCTTTTTTCAGGTCTAATGTTGGCTTTATATTGCTGTTATCTGCTTCAAGAAAGTTAATACCTGTAGTTTTCTCAGGCGCCAGCAGCCTCAAGGCAAGACCTTCAGCAATACATATGGCAGGATTATTCTTGTATTCCGAAGGATTTTTTATCTCAGCGTATGGATTAACAATAGCTATCTGACAGTTCAGGTTTTCTTCAACAATTGCTTTAAGATCATCGAAGTTCCCGCCTGCTGCTACGTAAATTTTACAGCCTTGTTCAATTTCAGATCCGAACACCTTTCGCTGGGTAATTTCGGCTTCGCGTGACAATAACTCGGCAAGCTGCTCGTCAACATTGTTCTCGGAAGCGGAAGCAATCGGAATGTTTCTGACGATTAGAATGTTGTTGTCCTGGGTAACTGCCAAAGTAAGATAAGATTCATTTATATATGCAATAATAGCAATACCGACCTTGACTTCGGGGTGATTGACCGCAATTGTAGAATGAACAGCAAAAATCGCTGCCTCTGCCAGCTTAGGATGCATCCTGGCGCTGATAAAGAGGTTTAATCTTTCACGCAGCGATGTTCTCGCAGTTACTGCCATAAGAACGGAGTATTTTTCGTCCGGCAGTTGGCGGCGTGAACATTCCTGAGCGACGATTTCATCCGCCGGTATCGGGAAGTTATGCTCTAATGTAAATTTGTTGAGCCCTCGCGTTTGTTCAGCGTCGGCAGAATCACTTTCAAAACTGCGAAAGAAAACCGCATCATTCGGCAGTGAAATTGCTATATCCGCACGCCGGTCAAAACCTTGTTGCTTAATCAGTGTTTTCAGTATCTCCGGTGGCGAATCTGTATTTCTGCGCATCTGCATGCTGAAAACTCTTTCAAGGTGCAACTGCCCATCTGTTTGCGAAAGCTGCACCGCTCGCAAATGCGAAGGACCAATATCTATACCGATACACCGCTTAACCATTATTCTGTCTTTGAGCTTTTTATGAAAATACTGTATTTGCACATCATTAACATTCTTTGTATACGACTACCTCGACATTTTTAGTTTTCACATTCTTTCTAAGTAGCGCAGTTATCGTACGGTCAAGGTCATCAACGGTTCCGCATGATGTTACATAATAGTATTGACTCGCGGGGCCGACGGTAGCTGTTTTCTTAATCGCATAATAAATGTTATCTGTCATACCGGGGACATCACGCACCTCTGCGATATTGTCAAACAGCTTAGATTTTCGCTGGTCAATAATCATCTGAGCCAAAGCGGTATCTATTTTTTCCGATAAACTCTTAATTACGCGTTTTGAGGCGTAATTGATATTGATTTTTCCATCGCCATAAACAGTCACATAATCACGTATACACTCAAAGACTTGCGGCGTTACTCCTTTGATAAGAAGAAGCTCTTCGGTTGTACGCAGCGGCTTGTTCTCGCATTTGTAAGGGGGGGCTAACCTGCCATAGTAACTTGACTCCGCTCCTGAATTTTCGTGTTTTATAAAGGGCAGACATGTAACCTGAGTATCATTATCTATCCAATCAATAATTGATGGTACCAGGCCGTAGCTAATACGAGAATGGCCGGGATGCTGCCGGTTGAGCAGGTCAATAAGCCGAAGCAACTGGTCGGTTCTGGTGCGATTTAGCTTGCCATTTTTGTCTTTGAGGAGATTGATATTCAATTTGCCGCTTTCTTCGATAATAGTTATCGAGCACGTTCCATTAGCTACATCAAAAGTATTTTCTCCTGAAAGAATGCTCAGTAACGTCTTATTTGTGTGAATATCGTCAGTGTTCCTGATAGCTGCAATTGTGATGTTGAGCCCTGCTCTTGCACAATTAAGTGCCTGTTCGGATTTTTTGAAACCATCGACAGCACGCAGGTTCATGCGAGATTTAGCATTGAAGCCGAACAACATAACGGCCAACATGATGACCATACACAGGACAACAACAAGTACAAATCCATTTCGCTGCGTTTTTTCTCGTTTTGGCGTCATTTGTCTTTAGCTACCACTAATTCGCCCAATTGTGTTTCCCGATCATAATCTGTATGGCAATGGATATACGCAACAGTGCTGCATTCGTATATTCGACCGGCTTGGTTCCTGAAAGTAATATCAATTTTTACTGCATTCGGCAGTTTTTTCCTGTCCTTAAAAGTCCATTTGTTTAACCATTGCCGCCCATCAAAAAATGCCAACTCAAGGGATTGGACGTTTTTTGCAATTGGCTGCCACAGTTTTTTTTCAGTTGTATTTTTAGTTGTACTAACGAATCTTTTCTGGCTTAAATAAAGTAAACCTTTACTTTTATCAAATCTGTAGGTAACGTCAAACAGACCATCTAAGGAATTCTGCGGCATGCCAAAGCTGTTGGTGGTTATCAAGTGCAAAATTTTTTCACCGGGATTATTCGTATGGCCGGAAAAAAAGTCGGGATTATTCTGAGGTTTTTTCTCTTTCTGTTCAGAAACTGATTTGATTGTGTATGCAGAATCACTAACTGTATCGGCATAAGAACAGCGTATTTGTCGAGCAATCTGGGGCAGTACTTTTAGTGCCTGTTGCGATAGTGTCAGTTTGGCTCTGGTGGCTTGAGTAGATTTTGATATTGTAAAATACGTGCCGTAAACAAGAGAGAGAATGCTTAGGATTATTGATGCAGCCACAAGAATCTCGATCAGCGTGAAACCGCTTTGCTGGTGTCTGGTCTTCATTGTAGTTTCCTGTCCGCAACATAAGTTGACATTTGCAGATGTTTTGGCCGAATACCCTGTTTCCAATTGATATCTACCGATATTTTCCTCAATCCGCAGATTCGCGCCTCGTCCAATTGTGGCAGGTGCAGGTCTGTAACTTCAGTTTGCCAGTTAAAGCACAAGGCGTTCTTTTGAACGGTGCCGCGGTTACTTCCTTGGTTCGGATAGCCGGCGGCCAATGTTTCTGCGATTTTCTCCTGTGCCAAAAGAGTAGCCTGAGAAATCATTTCTGCTGATTCAGTCATATTAATACTGATAATATGCAGCCTTATCAAGCCCAGCAGAGAAATTGAGACAATCGCAAGAGCAATAATGACTTCCACGAAAGTAAATGCTCGTGTCGATGCTTTTGCGAAGAAGGTATGCCCGCTTTCTGTTTTGATATGGTTCTTACTCATCAAGATTCCAGCTTTCAATGTCAGCGTTATTTTCTGTGCCGCCATCCTCACCATCTTTGCCGTAAGATTCCAGGTCGTAATCTTTTCTATGTACCCCTGGAGAGAGGTAGATGTATTTGTTGCCCCAGGGGTCCAAAGGCATCTTGTCGAGATAAGCGTCAGGGTTATATCCTTTTATGTCCAGGTTTGAAACAAGAGCTTGAAGGCCTTCAGAAGTGGTAGGGAAACGGCCGGTATCGGTCTTGAATAAGGCCAACGCAGACTCGATATTACGTATATCAACTTTGGCTTTCATTCTTCGAGCCTGTTCCGGTCTGCTTAATATCCTTGGCGTAATTATGGTGGCCAAAAGCCCCAGGATTACAATCACAATCATAAGTTCAATCAGCGTGAAACCCTTGGATATGGGACAGCAGATACCGGACAGCGGATAGCATTGTTTCTTTTTCCTCATCATCTTACAAAGCTCCCATTACAAGACAGGGTTTATTTCGAATATCGGCAACAAAACAGCCAGTACTATAAAACCAATAATAATACCCATAATAATAAGTATGGCAGGCTCAAGCAGCAAAACAAGTGTTTTAGCTTGTCTATCAACTTCACCGTCAAACATATCGGCAATGTCAATAAGAGCGGCTTCTATGTTGCCGCCGATTTGGCCTGTAGCCAGGATGTGAAACACAATAGGTGGAAACAATCCAGTTTTCCTTACTGCTCCGGCGATATTATCTCCCCTGCTGACTAAATCCTTTACAGAATCCATGGCGTGTGCAATAAAGCTGTTGCCCATCACACTTTTTGCAATCTCCAGGGCGCCAAGTACAGGGATGCCGCTGATAAGAAGTATTCCTAATGTCCTTGTTAGACGTGCTATTTCTAATTTCAGGAAGAGCTTGCCAAAAAGAGGTAGCTTTAGCTTAGAGCGGTCCATAAACAATCTTCCTTCTTTGCTTCGCAGCCAGAATCTGCTTCCGCAAAAACCTGCACAAACGATAATAGTAATCAGCAACAAATATGTTTTTATAAAAGTGCTTGTTGAGATAAGCAGTCTTGTAGGCCAGGGGAGTGTACGATTCATCTCAAGGAAGATTTCCGTTATGCTTGGAACCACAAAAGACAAGAGGAAAACCACAACTCCAGCCGCAACGACAACCATCATTGCGGGATATGCAACAGCGGATTTGACTTTGCCTGCCAGGTTAACACGTTTTTCCAGCATTTCCGCCAGTCGCAGGAGGGCATCTTCCAAGGTCCCGCTCATTTCCCCTGCTGCCACCATATTGACGAATAAGCTCGAAAAAACGCTCGGATGTTTTTTAAGCGCATTGGCAAGCGTGCTTCCCGCATTAACGCTGTCAGCAACTTGCTGCATAATCTCCGTAAGGGTATCGCCTTGAGACCCCAAACGCATCAATCCGCGTTTGGGGACCCCTTGTAGTTGTTCGACTAAAGCCGACAGCGCAGGCACAAGCGGCATACCGGCTCGCAACAGAGTCGCCAATTGGCGTGCGAGGATGCAGAGGTCTCTTGTACGGACTCTTTTGAAAATGTCCCGTTCATATATTTTTTCCTTCGTATCAGCAGCACAATAACTATCTGCTGCTTGATGTGTTGGGATCAGTTTCCTGGCACTTAGTAAATTGTGTTCAACTACCGACATGTTCAGTTATCCCTACATTTGTTTGTATGCTATCCTGCGTAACCCTACAGACTTCTTCAAGAGTAGTTTCACCTGCCAGTGCCTTATGTAATCCGTCCTCTCGCAAAGTACTCATACCTTTTCCAACGGCCGCTTCTTTTATAATGTGCGAACCCTGCTGTTTTATTATTAGTTCCTTGATGTCATCATCGATGACTAACAGTTCAAATATCCCAGTCCTTCCGAGGTATCCTGTTTCAAGACAGTTATCGCAACCAAAACCTTTGTAGAACTGGGTATCTGCGGCTGGCACATCCTCGATATCGCTCCATTGAGAGGCTATTTGCTCTTTGCGGCTGCAAGGCTTCTTGCATTGAGGACAGATGACCCGCAGCAGCCGCTGGGCCATAACCGCAATGACCGAGGATGAAATTAAATACGGCTCAATGCCCATATCAATCAGTCGAGTTACGGCAGAGGCCGAATCGTTTGTATGCAGGGTACTTAGAACCAGATGGCCGGTAAGCGAAGCCTGAATTGCGATCTGAGCAGTTTCAATGTCACGAATTTCCCCTATCATGATAGTGTCAGGGTCTTGTCTGAGAATATGCCGGAGGCACCTGGCAAATGTAAGGCCTATCTTTGGTTTCACCTGCATCTGACCAATGCCAGCGAGTTGATATTCAATTGGGTCCTCAACGGTAAGAATGTTCCGTTCTTCAGAGTTGAGTTCGTTTAAAACGGCGTAAAGTGTAGTTGTCTTGCCACTACCAGTAGGGCCTGTGAGCAGAATTATACCATGTGGAATCTTAATCAGATTCCTGAAGCGATCAAGTATGCCCTGGCTGAATCCTATTTTCTCTAACCCCAATTCATCACCGCCTTTATCCAGCAATCTCAATACTATCCGTTCACCGCCTGATGTTGGTATGACCGAAACCCGAATATCCACCAAATCCTGGCCTATTTTAATCCGGCTTTGCCCATCCTGTGGTAATCTCCGCTCGGCGATATTAAGATTTGCCATAATTTTCAATCGTGACACAAATGCCGCAATTTGCTGCTTAGGCAAAGTAAATACATCATGCAATACTCCATCAATCCGAAAACGTATGCGTGCATGATTTTCATACGGCTCGATGTGGATGTCGCTGGCGCGGCTGTGGACCGCCTGGAAAAAGATTTTATTCACTAATTTTATGACCGGTGCCTCATTGGCGATGTTCAGCAGGTCTTCTGCGCGGGTTTGCACAAAAGCCCCATCAGCATGAAGATCATCTCCGGCTGGTTCCTGAGTGTCGAGGTCTTCGTCATTATTTCCAAGGCTTGTGCTGTGATAGTAGCAGCGACTTATAGCATGCTCTATTTCGGAGGATGGGCAAATAACCCGTGTACATGGTTGGCCCAGGATGGTTAAAACGGCGTCGTATGCTTCTACATTGAGCGGATCTGCCAGAGCGATCGCAACCGAACCATCTTCCAATATAACGGGGATAGCACATTGTTCCTTGAGAAACTCCAGCGGCACTTTTCTTACAAGCTGCGGATTCAATTGTTCCGGCAGTATAGTTTCCAGATACTGTTCTGCTGTTTGTGCATTAGATTCTGTAGTCACCGGTTGGTCTCCTCAGAGCCATTAAAGCTGGCCGAGTTTTTCTTCTCAGTTGTATTCTTCTGTAGTTTTTCAATTTCGGGTTGCATTTCATCTCTCTTTTTCTCAGTAATTTTCTCCAAATCCTGTTGATCAGTCAGAACATAGGGTGTTATGAATATGAGCAGATTTGTTTTTTGGATCTGGTCTTTATGGTACCTGAACAAACCACCCAGTAGAGGGATATCGCCGAGAAGAGGTATTTTCTTTTCGATAGTGGTTTTGTCATCTCGAATAAGACCACCAATTACAATAGTTGAGCCGCTATTCATAGAAACAACCGTCTGGGCCTGTCGTTTGGCAGTTGTGGGCGTATTAACGGAGGTCCCCGTAACTCCTTGAATAAGCTTGGTAAACTCACTGTCAATTTCAAGTCTGACAAGTCCCCCCTGACTGATGTGTGGTGTTATCTCCAAGCTGATTCCAACGTCTTTGTACTCGAAAGTGTCTATCACGGTTGGGGTAATAGGGTCTGTTTCAGTAATTCTGGATTCGACGACGTAAGGGATGTTTTCACCCACGATTATCTTTGCTTTATTGTGGTTTGAGGTTACGATATGTGGTGTGGAAAGGATATCAACTCCGGTCTGTTTCTCCAAAGCGGTAAGCATTGAACCAATGGTCGTACCTGAACTGCTTTTTTTCCATGCGCCGACGGCCAGGCCCTCGAGATTTCCACTGGCAAAATCCACCCGTGGGCCGAAATTCGTTGCACCAAAAAACCGAACACTACCGGACACAGCTTCGTCAACTGTGGCCCAGTCAATACCAATTTCCTTCAAGCCCTCTTCGCTGACCTCCATAATCAGCATTTCAACTAAAACCTGCTCGCGAACTATATCCAGTTTTTCTATAATCTCAGCGATAACTTCGTAGTCCTGTGTTGAAGCAGTGATTATCAATGCATTTGTACCTTCATCGGCAGCAACGTTAACATTCTGAGCAGCTTCGAGTACGTCGGTAATCCGCAAATTTGTAAGGGCGTTGGTGAGTGAATCAGCGGTTTCGGTTGCCCGTGCGTTTTTAAGGTATACCACATGAATATTGTTTGCCCCAATGGGCCGCTCGACATCAAGCTGTTCCGCCAACCTCCTAATTGCCTCGGTGTCCTGGGCGTTGGCGACAACAACAAGTGAATTCGTTCTTACATCAGGCAGAATTCTTATACCTGTCTTAATCTGCGGTGCACTTCTGCTACGTCCAGTCTGTAGAGAAGAGTCTTTGCTCTCCTGCATTATACGTGTTATTTGCTCGCTAATCGCCTGTGCAGAGGCATAATTGAGTCTGATTACTGTGACCTGTTCTTTCGAACCTGCTACATCGAGCGTTTGAATAATTTTGGCGATATGATGTATATTCGAAGATACGTCCGTAATCAAAACTGAATTTGTTTTCGGATAGATTGCCATATATGAGTCCGTAGCCAACAGAGGCTTAATAAGGTTGCTCACCTCTGCGGCATCAGCATATTTCAATGGAATAATCTGGGTAACAAAAGAATCATTTTGAGGAATTTCCAAAGGGTTACTGCCAATGCGAACCTGTAAATTATGTTTGACCGCTTTTGCTTTTGGAACGATTTTCACAAGGTCTCCGGCTGAAACAGCCGCATATCCTTTAACTTCAAGAACCGATTCCAAAACCTTGTAAAGATCACCAAGACGTATCTTTGTAGGGGACATCACCGTAACGGTACCCTTGACACTGTCATCTACAACAAAGTTGATACCGGTTATATCACCAATAGTTTTGAGCATAATCCGAATATCAACCTGGTCAAAGTTTACCGATATAAGCTCATCGGGGTTCCCAATCCTCATAAATTGGGATTGGGGTCCCTCAGCCATACCCGGTTTATCAAGTACAGGCAGATTTACTGCTGTTTCTGAATGTGGTTGCTCTGCGGCGACGGCATCGCCGCCCGCAAAGGTTATGCAGAACAGGAATATAAGACAAAGAGGGCTTTTCAAGAACTTTGTCACTTTTAGCTTGTTTGTGTTTAAATCCTTTGATGCCATTTTTTCTTCCTACTTACCGGAAGTACCAAACTTTTCCGATAATTTACCGCAAATCAAATGAGAGTTTTTTGGGCGTATCACCTCGTAAGAATTCGAAAGTTATAGTTTCCTGTGACCTTGCTTTTTTGAAAATCTGGTAAGCTTTCTGCTTACTGGTCAACAGGTGCCCATTAACGGTACGAATAACATCACCATTTTTTAAGCCGAATCTTTTTCCTGTCTTTAAGTTTTCTAAGCCTGTTATTCTAAGTCCTTCTGTTTGGCCATTAACAACATAAGGCTCAATAACCGCTTTTGTCAGCACTTCCTCTACCTGTTCGTTTTTTGTTCGGATGTCAGTGTCGGTTTTTTCCCTTGGCAAATCAGTTTCCAGAGTTTTACTTCTCTCATTATTAGTCTGGAACGAAGATATGCGATTATTATCACTGCTGTTAGACTGCCATGTGGTGAGGGCCAATATTTTTTTTTCTCCATTATGAAGTAAAATTACCGCATCTGCCTCTATACTCTCTATACGGGCATTTCCAACTACCTGACCTATTTTGTAGAGATCAAACACACCAGTTTTAAGATTCTTCATAATGGCTCTTGCAACCGAAGGGCTACCGGATACAGTGCCAAATAATGCTACCCCTAACTCCTCAGAGACCGAGCGATCGAAATGAAAAGAATCAGTCGTCAATGACCATTCATCTGAACTTGTTGCTTGGCCTGAAGTGCCAAACGGATCTCTTTTAGCAATTTGGGCATAATCTTCGAGCGATAAATCCGGCAAACGTGTCATTTCAACTGTTTGTGCCCTGCCTTTACCCTGCGCCGAGGCCGGGGCCAACCTATTGTCTATCTCTCCCCGTGGCAGCACCGTTCTGACAACCACAAACAAGAGCACTATGACAAGTGCTAACTTACTTGCCAGTAAAGCTTTACGAGCATTCATTCCATCACCGCTATTTTCTTATAAAGTATCTCAAGCACTTAATAATCTATCGTTTTGTTATCCCCTGCACTTAAGCTGGAACCCTCTGTTTTACACCTACTTATAACCATCGCGGCAGGGGGCTTTGGGGGGCAGTTTTTTATAGGTTTATATGTGAGTTGCAACAAGTGGCTTGCCGTGATGATAATCGCGGATGCGTATCAAGGGGGTGCTTCAGGCAGCGAATACTCCCGCCATTACGTAGTAGCCCATATTAGCCAGCCCGTGGAACAAAATTGGCGCTAACAGCGACTTGGTCCGGATAAACAGCCAGCCAAGAACCAAACCAGGCAGAAATGTCAGGACCGATATTATCCGGCCTTGTATTATCATGTGAGCAGCCGCAAAACAAGCAGCTGATATTACTATAGTTACCCAGCATTGCAGCGTACGCCGTCTTGCCATCACTGCGTTTATTAACCTCAGGGTATTACTTTGCACATAACCTCTGAAAAATACTTCTTCAGCTACCGCAACGTACATAAACTGATACAATACCCAGCTAACCCATTCTTGGTTTTGTGATAGTACGGGTCGCAAAGGTAAATTTAATCCGTAGGATTTCAGCAACACAAAACTACAAAACACAGCAGGGAAAACCACCATGCAGGTCCAGCCAAGCACCACAAGCGAATGTTTTATTTGTCCGAAGGCCAGACCAATCTCAGATAACCTGCTTTTTTTTATTACTGTCGGAATAAGTGCAGCAACTACCAGAATGCCTGGGGTCACGAACCATCCGGTGCTCGAGGCCAAGCTTGTTTGGAAGATCTTAATTGCCGAAACTGCAGCAATTGTTATCAGAACAGTCTCTGCCAGCAACAGTGTGTCGAGGCGTTTTAATCTGCTGCCCAAAAACGAAACCGACTCAATGGTCGGCACTGAATCGGCAGCACTCCGCTGTCTGGATAGATAGTCCATTTTCTTTCATTCGCTTTTTGCAATATCATGCATCTTGTTTTTACGTCTGTCCCGTAGTTTCAGGATTGTCATCACTACAGTCAAGCCGATATAAGGCAATAGGAATTCGACTATACTGCCCTGGCTGTTAGGAGACATTGAACAGCTCAAGCCCAAGCCGCCTCCGCCTCCGCCTTCACCGGCCGTAGCAGCGATATCACCACCAACCAAGAATTGTGTAAAGTGCGTAGTCTTAAAACGCAGAGCATATAAAGTCGAAGATATTTCAACGGTCTCGATGTCTGTTATCCCTTGTTGACTAAGTACGCTGGTAAGGGGATTGTACCAGTATGCCGAAGGAGAATTGCCCACAGTTGAAAGGTCGTATGGTATAATTATCGTAACCGGATAGTCAAATTCTATCCCGCTTGGCCCAAATTCGTATAGTGTGCCGAGATTGTCCAGAGTGAGCTTTGGGGGATTCTTTATCCTTGAGATTGTAATTGTTGCATCGTGCGAGCACGCTTCGACAGGTATGGTTACCGAAACATCCGTTGCACTGTTTATGCTTGCCAGCTCAGTACCTACAGTCGCTCCTGAAGATGCAGTAATGTCTTCTGACTCCAAGGCTGTAGACTCCACGAAAGTACTCCCAGCGTAATAAATGTTCGTGGCTGTATTTCTGTCGTCTGTCCATACTAAGTAAGGATACCCATATCCATCAGTGCCCATTGCCGGATAACTTTGAGCCGAATTAGTACCGTCGTCGCCTACCAGCACGTTTGTTCCGGAACCGGAATTTGCCTCGACAAAATAGATATCCGTATCGCCATTGTCACTGGAAATATTCCTCCCGTCCTTCCAGCAGGCAAATACCTTCAAGTCATTTCCCGTGCTGCCCGTGGTGGTAATCACCGGCGCCGACTGGTCCGCACCTGAGTCGTCGTCGATAATACTACTTCCATTCAAGGGACTACCCGGCAGACCATTTGAGGATGCGTAGTATATATCATTATTGCCGGACGTATTGTCGACCCACAGCAGATGCAAAATTGTGCCGGATGCTTCAGCAGCAATCACGGGGCTTGATTGATTATTTGCATTGCTTACCACCGCCACGTTTGTCCATGGTCCATTAGTTGAGTCTGCTCCGTATATGTCGCTTGTACCACTTCTGGCATCCGTCCACACAACGTAAACCGTATTGCCGGAATCTACGGCAACGGCTGGTGCAATCTGGTCAGAAGCATTGGACGTTATTTGTGAAGTTGCATAACTGACAAAGCTGTTACTTGAGGAAGCGGTGTAGATATCCTTGTTGTTATTGCGATCGTCCTCCCAAACAATATATGCTTTATCAGAACTGTCGATGACGACAGCAGGGTTAATCTGATCACTGTTGGGATCGGTGACTTTTCTTTCGGCAGAGAAGTTTGTTCCATCCGTCGAGGTTGATACGTAGATATCCCATTCTCCATTTCGATTGTCCTGCCATACAACGTACAGCTTATCAGCACTGTCTATTGCAATGGCAGGGTTACACTGGTCGGCGTTATCATTTGTAACTCGAACACTGTCGCCAAAACTATCCGCTCCAGCCGTGAGTTTGCCTGCGTAAATATCTCTACTACCAGTTTGGCCTGTGTGCCAGACTGCCCAGATATTTCCACTGCTGTCTGATACTGTCGCAGGGCTACTGTCATTGAGGTTATTAGAGCTTGAGTTGACTTTTTTGTTTTCGCCGAATGAACGCATCTCGGTCTTAAATGAGTATGAATATTCAGCCATTGAATTTGAACTCAGGTCCGTAGCGTTCGCTACGACTGTTACCGTTTGGTCGTAATCAAACATTTCATCTGCCTGGTAGATATATGTATAAGCGGTACCGGTGCCTGTCCTGCGGCAGTGACCGTAGGAGCTGCTGTAGTCGGTCGTATTGCCTGTGTATACAAGATTGCTGTTAACTTCAATGGTGACGGTAGAGGCATTAACCCCTTTGCCGGAGTCGGTAATATCCAGATAAATCAGAGAATTGAGTGATGTCTGTATTGAGTCGGCAGCCGGTGAAAGATTAGTAACTGTAGGCGCTGACGTATCAGCGGTAACGGTTATCGTAATCGTCTCAGAATCCTGCGTTTGGCTGTCACTTGCGGTGAAAGTAACGTCATAGCTGCCTGCCTGGCTGTTACTGGGCGTCCAGCTAAAGGTATGGTTGGCAAACGTTGCGCCACTGGGCAAACCGGCAGCTGAATACGTTATGGTATCACCATCAGGGTCAGTTGCGCTGACGATGAAAGTCAGAGAGTCCTCTGTATAAACCGACTTATTACCAACAGAACCTAATACGGGGGGTTGGTTGGTATTGTTTACTGTAATGGTAATAGTTTCAGAGTCCGAAGCTGTACCATCACTTGCTGTAAACGTTACCTGATGGGTACCGGCTTGTGTGTACCCAGGTGTCCATGTAAACGTCTGGTTGCCAAATACAGCTCCACTGGGCAGCGTTTGTACTGAATATGAGATTTCATCGCCGTCTTCGTCGGCCGCACTTACCGAAAAGCTCAAAAGGGCATTTTCATTAACTGATTTATCACCAATCGAGGTTAATACCGGTGCCCGGTTGATATTGCTTACGGTGATAGTAATCGTCTCGGAATCCTGAGCCTGTCCGTCGCTCGCAACAAATGTTACCTGATAGGTGCCCGCTTGCGTATAACCAGGCGTCCAGCTAAAAGTTTGATTGGCAAATGTAGCACCACTTGGTAAACCAGTTGCTGTATATGTTATCGTATCACCATCAGCATCAGTTGCACTTACAGAAAAACTCAACGAGCTGTTTTCATCTACCGACGTATTATCGATTGCTTGGAGAACAGGGGCGTTATTGCCTTGTGAAATATATTCATAAGCTCCAATAGCTGGGTTTGCTACCCATGAAGTACCGGCATAATCTTTCGTCCAGCCTGAAAAGTTTGTGTAATTAGCATCGCTTACAGGAAGGTCGGACTGCACGCTTACTCCAGCCCCAATAGCAGGACTATCCGCAACCAGAGTATAGTCATCGTTCTCGATTGATACCTCTGATTCTGTTACGGATGTAAATATGTCAGTCCATGCAGCCGATGTGGCATCAACTGAACCGGTCCCACTTATTCCATTCTCCGGCAGGCTGTCTAAATATAAGTTATTGCTTCTCGAACTGCTTTCGTCCGAATCGCAGAAGTTATCCATATATGGATTAAGACTTGTAAAAATATTGTTTTTAATAATTAAAGTATCAAGTGTAGTTATGGTGGCGTTAACATAAACTGCCATTCCCGGCCCATCTTCAATACAAGCATTATTGGCTATAACTAATTCACCAGAAGATTCGGCGATTGCCCATAATGCAATGGGACTATCTCCGTCATCGCTGATAATCCTATTGCCATATATGTAAACATTTTTCATCGCCCTACATCGAACATAAGGCATCGTATTATGTGCGACCAGCACATTTTCTGCATAGTAACCTTGAGAATTTAATCCATATATGGTTATTCCGCTATTGTGTGGGCCGTATTCCGGTCCAACAGTATTACCCCTAATTATCATCCCATCGCAGCCGTTAATATAGATAGACGACGAACCACATCTCGTAAAAGTGTTATCAATTATTTGCGTATCAACGCAATACGTTGCATCTGTATAATTCACCGATACCCCAGCCGCTGAAACATCGTCAATAATACAGTCTTGCACAATAGCGTTACTCGACGACTTTAGATAAATCGCATGGCTGTTAATGTGTTTCAAAGTAATGCCATCTAAAATCAGACCATCACTGGTTCTGGACCATATCAGTGCCCCCGCCGTGCTAAGTGGGGCATATCCTATTACATTTATCCCTTTAACTGTTACAAAACAAGCCTGATTGGTATTGAATTGCTTAATGGCGTTCTCTAACTTTAAAACGCCCATATTGGCAGTAAGGTTGTCAGAATCAACAGGCCACACATAGACACGATGATTGCCATCACCCAAATCTCTGTAATAGTATTCTCCTGCTTGTGTTATCAGTGTCGGATGGTTCAGGATGGTATATCTGTCGGAACTTGCAAAATTCACCCCGGTAGCTTCAAAAGTGATTGTATCCGTTGACGTTACAAAGTCTATGACTTTGTTATTAGTCCGTATCCTTGTGTCGCTGTTATCATACTGGTTTACAAAGCATTTAAGGGTAATATTCCCACTATCAGCTAAATGCCAATAATCATCTGACGCTTGGGTTAAATTAGTGGAGTCTGCAATGGTGGTCTGCTGTCCTGAAAAATTACTCCCCTCATTAGGAACTGCCCAATATTCACTGCGACCCTGAGTTAACAGTGATTCAGTTTGTTTCGGAGTCTGTGCCACAGCCAACAAGTCGCTACCTTCAAACAGTAAAAGTTCGTTGACATCAGCAACCTGGGTATCCGCAATATCAGCATAATAAATATTGGAATAATTGACGTTGACTGTACCATCCACATCCTTTAATCCTACTGTTGACGATTGGCACTGCGTCCATCCAGTTAATGCTTCTGCACCAGTCAAGGTCACGGACTCTGAATTATAATTCTGAATTGTTATCCTATTCTCAGATGTTCCCGTAACGGACATAATAACCGTTTCACGGTAAATACCGCCACGGATGTTCAGGGTATCTCCTGCGGATAATTGAGATACACCATAGTTGATGGTTAACCATGGTGAAGCGAAAGTGCCGGCTCCAGTACTATCATTACCAGTAGTTGCTACATAATAAGTTGCTGCGGTTGCTGTTTTAATTGCAGCGGTAAGATAAAATAAGCTGGTGACCAGCAGGCAGAATATAAAACACACCCCCGCAGGCCTGTGCTCCTGTCCATATGAATGTCGAAATGTCTTTGCTGAATTTTGCATATTAAACATTAAAATCCCCACGAAAAATGCCTCGCTGCATAACCTCTCATTATAAATAATAAGAATAAATCCCGGCAGAAGCAAATGTGATACTTCCGCTTGTGATGGGTCTTCCGTGTTGTTTTTGTAGGTATATACGCCCTATTATAGGGCCACACAGCGTATTTTCCACTACTCTTAAGATTTGCCCGTAGATTCACGGGATTTTGAGATTTTGCGGGAAAAGGGGCTTGACAGGGGCCAAGGCAACCAGTAGAATCCGGTATTGCTAATATCGTTTGGCATGCCTCACAGGGATGGAGGGGCCATATGCGAGTTAACCCCAAGGATTGGATCTTAGGTCACGGTTCAATTATGGCAGTAGTGTTGTTAGTGAATACGCCTACGGATAACGTTCCTTGAGCGTGTAGAAAATGGCGGCAGCGTATAAGAAACGCATTTTTTTTTGCCCGTGCGTACTACCTTCGGATTACGCCCTACGCACTATTCGGTAATAGCCGTTATTATTGGACTGCGGCTGGAAAGGTAATCTAACGAGAGGGAGCACGACAGTGTATTACGTGAAACTGGCAGGGCTGGGTAGGATTTCAACATCGTTAGTCTGGGTTTTGGCAGTTATTCTGGTATTGCTGTCGGGTGTAGCATACCGCGTTTTGGCTTCCCGGTTAAAACTTGTTATTGAAACCCCTGTTAGTCTGCCTATTCCCTTAAGCGCCTTTCCCGCAAAAATCGGCGATTGGACTGGTGAAGGTGTGCCGATCCCGCCCAATATACAGCGCGTGGCGGGGAATGATGATTTCCTGAATCGTCTCTATATAAACGGATCGAACAACGAGTGGGTCAACGTTTATGTCGCTTATACCGCTCGGCCAAGGACAATGCTGGGGCACCGGCCGCAAGTCTGCTATGTTGGCGGCGGCTGGGTGCACGATGGCACCGAGCGCAGTGAAGTTATTTCTAATATGGGAACAAGAATACCCTGCCTGGTACACCGTTTTCACAGGCCTGCCCCTGAAACAGGGGAAACCGTGGTGCTGAATTTCTACGTCGTGAACGGACAGATTACCAATGATGAAAGCGTCTTTACGGGTCTCGGCTGGCGAACCCCAAACATCGGCGGTGATCCTGCACGCTATGTCGCACAGGTTCAGATTAGCTCAGTTCTGGAAAATTCCATCAGAACAGCAGCTAAGGATATGACAGAGTTGGTACTGGACTTTTTCCCTGATAAGAACGGTAAAGTAAGGATTCAGAAATAAGAATATTCACCACGAGAGAGCGCAAGGAACGCAAGTATGGATAACATTATGAAATTATGTGATCAAGTTCGGGAAACTTCCTATGCGGTTCACACCTATCATGGCAATGGGTACTTAGAAAAGGTGTATGAAAATGCATTGGTTAATCGTCTTCGAAAGACAGGCTTGAGCGTTCAACAGCAACATAGCATCACTATTGACGATGAAGATGGAACTGTTATCGGAGAATATTTCGCAGATATTATTGTCAATGGCACCCTTCTCGTAGAACTTAAAGCCTGTAAATCTATCTCAAACGAACACAAGGCTCAATTGCTTCATTACCTCAAGGCGACAGGTATCGAGCATGGGCTTCTTATCAATTTTGGGTCGTATAAATTCGAGATTCAAAAGTTCATACAAACACAAGAATAAAAATTTTCTTTGTGTTCTTTTGTGGTTGATATAATTCACCGCGAAAGAGCGCAGAGAACACAAAAGAAACAGATTAGAGATATTGATTGCAGATTACACTAATTTACTTTCTCTGTGATCTATGTGTTCTTTTGTGGTTGATGTAATAATCGGTTAATTGTAACCGACAGGGACGGAGTCTGAGAAGATCGATTAATGATTATCTCGCTATCGGTAAAGAGCTGGAATACCGGATCATCGCAGTAAATAAAGCCGGCGACAGCGAACCGAGCAATACGGCTATGGTGGTACTGTAGCCGTGTTGGAGGTACGAAGTTAGAAGTACGAAGTTTGAAGGGCGAAATTGGAAGGCAAAAAGAAAAGGGATTTGTGTGAGCGGACTTTTCAGTTTGCGCTGAGAATTGTAAATTTGTGTCAGGGATTATCGAAAAAGCCGGGCGTAGAGCAAATACTCGCAAAGCAGTTGCTTCGTTCCGGAACGTCGGTCGGTGCAAATATCGAAGAGGGACAGGCGGCACAAAGCAAACCCGATTTTGTCTCGAAGTATTCAACTGCCCGTAAAGAAGCGAGGGAAACGAAGTACTGGCTTTGCCTTCTGGCTGAGTCCGGAATCGTCTCGCATGACCAGACAAAGGAACTTCTGGCTGAGTGCAACGAGCTGATCGCAATTCTCACAACGATTATCAAAAAAGTACAGAGTACGATAGATGAAGGACGAAAGAAAGGATGACTAAATATTTCGTAATTGGTACTTCATACTTAGTCCTTCAGCGTAAGCTGCTGTACTTTGCACTTAGCACTTCATACTTCGGCGAGAGCCGCAGCTTCGGCGAAAGCCGTTATGGCTATGGTAGTTTTGTAAAGCATCTGACGCCCAAGGCGCAGAGAAAAACCTCTGCGCCTTTGGCAATTTTTCACACTTCTAAAGTTTCTCATACATATTTTGATATGAAATTATCTATCAATATGTATAAGGGTGAGGTTGGGACAAAAGGCCGTTTTCCAATTTAGTGTAAGATAAAACACCCTTAAACAAAGAGTTACAAATGACCAGTATCAGCACTGAAAAGCAGAACAGTACAGAGTTCGAAATACCACGAAGGGCCAACTTGTATTCCGGAGCTTTGTGCCGTTGGGTAGAGATGGGCATCTCCATCGTATTAGGGCTAATCGTAATGCCCCTCATTATTAGAACGCTGGGGAACGAACACTATGGCCTATGGGGTCTGGTGGCCAGCTTTGTAGGCTTTTATGGGCTGTTTGACCTCGGGCTTAGCTCGGCGGTCTCCCGTTTTCTCGGCAACGCTATCGGCGCAAGAGATGTAAGACGGTTTAACCGGGTGGCTTCGACAGGCAGATGTCTTCTATGTATTGCTTCGCTATTGATTGTTGTTGTTGTTCTATTAATTATGGGGCCAATTCAATCGATCCTACGAATTCCGGAGGAGTACACGGGGCAGTTTCACTGGCTTGTTATGCTCTCGGCGGCGAGTATGGCTATCTCGATCCTGATGTCAATTTATTCTGGGGCACTGTTGGCCTCAGAAGACTTCGTTTTGGTGAGTTGTATTCATATCGGCGCCAGTGTTGCTCGTTCTCTGGGCGGATTGACGGTAGTATTGATGGGAAAGGGGGTTGTCGGACTTGCAGTAGTCAGTTTGATTGTAACCGCATTGGTACAGTTTACTCTCTTTTTATGCTGTCGCATTCGGCTTCCACAACTTAAAGCCAGATTTACTGGCTTCGAAGCTAAGGTGGCACGTGCCCTTATTGGTTTTGGCGCCGCTTCGTTCGTGGTGATGATTGCCACAGTTCTGCGTTCCAAGCTTGATATAATGCTGGTAACTCGTTTTTGGGGGTTTGGGCAGGCCGGCCTTTACGCAATAGCCCTTACGGTTTTCCGGTACTTTCTTAGGGCAACGCTGGCAGTGGCTGCTGTTATCCGGCCTCGCCTAAACAAGCTTCAAGGTGCGGAGAATCAGGTGGAACTTCAAGCGTTTTTCCTACGGGCCAGCCACATGAATGCAGCTTGTGCTTCTTTGCTATCGGGATTGCTTATTGGCTTGGCACCGCTGTTGATTCGCTTATGGCTTGGTCCCGGCTACGAAGAAAGCGCTGCGGTGCTTCGAATCATAGTAGGAGGATATTTTCTGGATATTGCTACCGATCCTGGGATCGGCAGTTTATATGCGACGGCACGACACCGATATTTCGCAGTGCAAACTACCATTGAAGCTGTGGCGAGTTTCGCGCTCGCCTGTATATTGGGGAGCAAGTTTGGCATGAAAGGGGTTGCGTTAGGAATAGTCATACCCATAATAGTGATCAAGCTAACAGTTCAGCCCTGGTATGTGGCCCATAACTTGTCCATTGGATTTAGAGGGTATTGGTTCCGGGCGATTGGTATGGCCGCTTTAGCAATGGTGGTGCTAGCTGGCGGGCTTGTTCCGGTGGAGTACAGCTTCGCTCGATGGGGATGGTGGACGGCACCGCTGATAATTTTGGCAGCGCTGGTTGTTCATGGAACTATCCTTTGGTGGCTGGTATTGGACAAGAAGGATCGTATCCATATCATCTCGCGGATTAAGCAAACGGCTTTTTCCAAAAAACCGTTAAACACAGTCTATCAATGGTCTCAGAAGATAAAGCTTGAGAATAGGTTTCCATTTTTATGTAATTCTAGCCAAGCGTTTAAGGAAATAGCAAGCAGCTTGAAACCGTATTATGAAGAATATGTTGAAAGGGTTTCCAACCCAGTGATGGCTTGCTCTCTTCAAACAGCTATTTTTATGAGAGTATTTTGTGATGGTCGGAAGCCAAAGCGCATTCTGGACTTGGGTTCAGGGTTTAGTTCGTTTGTTCTGAGGTGCTATGCGGCGTCACAAAATGGCATCGTTGTCTACTCGGTAGATGATAACCCGGAATGGCTAAATCATACAAGAGCTTATTTAGCATCGCATAACTTATCTACCGACCAGCTTTTTCTATGGGACCGATTTAAACACAATTCTGATTGTTGTTTTGATTTCATTTTTCATGATTTAGGACATATGAATTTACGTAAGGACTCGCTTGATATTGTGCTAAAGTTGGGAAAAGGAGGTATTATCGTACTCGATGACATGCACTTTGGTTGGTATGAGACATATGTACGCGGTTGTTTGAGCCATGGCTCGTGGCGCTATTTTGATTTGCAGGCATATACCAAGGATGAATTCGGACGATATAGTGTACTTGTATCTGACATAAGCGGTTAGAACCAGCGTACTTGGGGGAGAATTGCAACATATGATTGGTTGGAAATATAGATCGTTAGTGACCTTAACCTGCATTGTTCTGATAGCATCTTCGGCGACAGGGAAATTATACGTTGTGTTTCGGTATGATGATTTTGCTGGCGATAAACCTGGAGTTCGGGAAGTTGATGAGACCCGTGGTAAAATCTGGCAAGCCGAAAAACAAATAGATGCTCTTTTTTCCAAATACGGTTTTGAGTATGTAATTTCAATAGTACCCAAGTATTGCCTGACTGATGGCACTTCCTTCGGTGAAGATTTGACGAAATCACACTTTATCAGGCAAAGAGTTGCTGCCGGAGCAATTGAGGTTGCTCAACACGGTTATACACACGAAAATCACGCTGGTCTCAGGCCTAAACGAGCCGGGGAATTTCGTAACCGCAATTATGAATCTCAGCTAAGGGATATAACCATAGGCAAGGAGATCTTATGCAGAGCCTTAGGCCTGGACAAAATCAATACTTTTGTACCACCATTCAATGGATGGAATGCTAATACGGCTAAAGCCTTAAAGAAGACGGGCTTTTCGATATTATCTGCTGACCGTTTCTTCTATTACTGTTCAGCCGATGGATTAGCAGTAATACCTTCCACAGCAACATTACAGGAATTAGAAACTATTGCAGATGAATCTAATTTACATGATGATGGGATCGTCGTAGTTTTGTGTCATCCCACAGATATTGTGAAGGATTTTAATAACGACGAGTCTGATAAGTACCAAGGTCATTATTATGACCTTAACAGATTTGATAAGCTTTTGGGCAACCTTTCATTAATGCCGAATGTTGAAGTTGTAACTTTTAAGCATTTGGCATACATATTTGATGATTTTTCGGTGGCAAGATGCCGTGCGGCAGGTATTTTTTTACAACAAAAATTATTTTGGAAAAAACTATTACCTGCTCATCTACTGCCTAGCCAAAAGAAACATGCGTTCTATCTTTCAACAGATGAATACAGAAAGTCTTTATTACTTTGGCAAATAGCTAAGGCAGGTTTTATCATCGGGCTTTTTGTTGCCGGGGCAATTGTCAGATACATTGTTCATTTGGCATTGGCGAAAAAATGGTGGAGTCGAATTGATATTATTGCCGCCGTATTGTTTTTCTTATCGGTGATAAAGGAAATTCAGATAGTTCTTAAAGGCTATCACATAACAGGAATAAGCGCGATACCGGCGTTTTTTACGGGAAGTTTTGTGCTGGCCTTATTATTGAAAATTGCAAGAAAAGGTACTGCTGATAAGCAGTTGGTTTGCAAAGCCAATGGCTGATAGTAATTCCGCGATAAGTGTTATCATACCTCTTTATAACAAAAGCGCATATATTGCCAGGGCTTTGGACTCGGTATTTTCACAGACATTTACCAATTTTGAGGTAATTGTAATTGATGACGGTTCCACTGATAGTGGACCAGATATAGTACGAAAATATAATGATGGTCGATTGCACCTTATACAACAGGAAAATCAAGGACCAGGGGCAGCAAGGAACCGGGGTATCCAGGAAAGTAAGGCCGAACTTTTAGCATTTCTTGATGCCGATGATGAATGGATGACTGAATTCCTTGAGAAATCCTACAATCATCTTGCAAACCATCCTGATTGTAACGTTTGTGCCTGCAGCTATGTCGAAGGAGTCGAAAAGGCCAACTTTGATTCCGTATGGAAAAGTTCTGGTATCGTCGAGGGAAAATGGCAATTAAAAACAGATTCAAAGCTGAAGGTTCTTAAGGATGCAGTCAACTTTTTAAGTTCCAGCTCAATACTATATAAGCGCGGTGTTCTCACACAATTTGGCGGCTTTTATGAAAAAGACCATTGCACATATGGAGAGGATAGTCATCTTTTCCTGCAAATAGTATTGAATTGCCGGCTTTATACAAGCATTGAGCCGTCAGTCTGGATTCACTCAGATGCTTCTGATTTAGGAGTTAGAGGACGCAAAACTATATGCCCGCCAAGGCCTATGCTGACAGACCCAGAATCTGTCAGGCGGTGCTGTCCATCAGAGTATCGAACTCTTTTGGAAAAGTACCTGGCCTATCACGCACTATTAGCTATCCATCGACACTTGGCTGCGTGTGATTTGGTAACGTGTTTAGGTTTTCCGGAAGCATTTCCGTTAATGAAAACCTGGCGTTGGGAATATACAAAGGTCAGATTTAAAATAATGTTTCCCCGATTGATACCGCTTGTCAGATGCTTGAAGGGCAAAGTATTTAGAAAACGAGGGAGCGCGAAGACTGTCTAATGATAAGAAAATACATTCCGGAACCGATTAAAGAAGTGTACCGTTGGATGCGGGCGAGCGTCTCGAGTGTGGACCTTAATAAATCTATGGAATTTGCTCAGTCACAGCAGGAACTGGAGGCTAGTAAGAACTTTTCTGTTATCGTACCTATTCACGATGCGCCAGAAGTTGCTTCAAGATGTTTAAATAGTCTGAGCTGTTATGGTGGAGATGCGGAGATAATCCTGGTTAATGATGGATCGAAGCTTGAGGAGACTACAAAGCTGATAAATCATTTTCAACAGAAGGACGTCTGGCAAGTCCTTGATCACTCAAAAGCTCATGGGCATAGCCTGTCCTGTGAAGCTGGCGGCAAACTTGCCTCTAGAAAGTATCTGTGTTTTTTGAATTCGGATACGGTGATAACGCCTTGGAGTTGGGCCGCAATACGAGTAGTGTTCGAATCGGACAGTAATATAGCAGTGGTGGGGCCATCAACAAGCTGGGCTTGGACCGGTCAGTCTGTGCCTCGAGCCATGCATTGTCGTTGGCACTGGAACGATAGTCAGATTTGGAATTTCGCACAAAAGTATGTCGCCAAACAACCGCCCAAGTCCTGGGTTGATCTACCGGAAATAAGCGGATTTGCTTTTTTCATTCGGCGTAGCGTCTGGGAGCAATTCGGCGGATTCGATACCAATCTGCCGAATTATGGCAATGAGACGGAATTATGCAGGCGTCTTCGCCGCCAGGGGCTGCGAATGGTATGGGCAAAAAACAGTTACATCCATCACTTTGGCCAAGCAAGTTTCGGTGGCGTTATGACAAGGGATCAAATAAGAAGCAAGCGTGTTCTCGCAAAAGAGTTTATTGATAGCTTGCAAAGTGAAGACACAGATAACTAAGATCACACGTTGGGCGAATGTATTTGTCAGTGAGTCAATGTCGATAAGTGAGTTATGAAAATAGCATTTATTTTACCACATGGCGGACGCGCAGGCGCTGTTAAATCTACGGTAAAAGCTGCCAATGGCCTGCTGAAAAGAGGTCACGATGTCCGGCTTTTGGTCAACAACAAAATGGATGATATGCGCGTAAGACTCCGGAGATTGTATTGGAATATATTTTACTCCGGCAGCAGTGACTGGCTTAACACATTCAAAGCAACGATAGAGACGTTTTCCGATATAGAGCTATGTGTCTTTGAAAAAGATGAAACCGTGATAGGCTCCGGCTGGTGGGCGGCAAAAGAGATGGGGCGTTTAAACAGCCCTGGCATTAAAAGATTATATTTTGTAAGGAGCATGCCTGAGAATATCAATGATATGAGAGCTGCGTGGGGTCAGGATGTTCCCAAGGTTGCGATATCTTCGTATCTTGGCGAAGCTGTTGAAAAGCATTGCGGACAGAGAATAATTGCTGTGGTACCTAACGGTATTGACACTGATGAGTATTATCCATCTATGGCGGATAAACAAAGAGACGGTATCGGAACCATATTTGGGATATCCTATCACAAAGACCCTGAAACTGTTCTCGGGGTTCTGAAAAAGCTGCGTAACCTCTGTCCCGAAACGCCACACCGCGTCTTTGGCGCGGCAAAACGCCCCAAACAAATATCGTCAAGAAACTATTGGCGATTGCCTACACTCGAAAAGGCCAGAGAGATATACTCCCGCAGTCTGGTATGGTTTTTGGGCAGCTACTCAGAGGGATTCGGTGTTCCCATACTTGAGGCGATGGCGTGTGGTTGTGCAGTAGTTGCAACAGACTGCGGTGGCCCGAGGGATATTATCGTTGATGGCGAAAACGGCTTTCTTGTCGAGCTTGGAAATGTCGAGCAAATAGTCAACAAGATCGATCTGCTGTTAGAAGATTCGTCACTACGTCAGCGGTTTGTAGAAAAATCTGCTATAACAGTAGCAAATTTTTCCTGGGACAGTTCTGTTAACAAACTTGAACAAGTCTTGAGTAATCTATAGACAGAGGAATATGAGAATCCTATGCAAGGAGTTACCCTCACAATCGCCTTAGCAGCCGGTGTGTTAGTGTTTTGTCTGCGGCCTGTCTATGGGCTAACCATTTATATCGCAACACTTGCGTGGTATCCGGCTTACCTTACGGTGCCGGTAGGTACCATCGATTTTACGGTTACAAGAATTGTTATTCTGGCGATATACGTTAATTTCCTGCTTAAGACCAATTTAGCAAACCAATTCCGGTTTATCTGGCTTGACAAGCTGGTGATCATGTATTTCCTATGCCAGCTATTAGCGATGAGCGTGACAACACCTATGTCACAGTTCCTCGAAAATCGTGCAGGGGCGTTCTTTGATATGGTGCTGCCCTATTTTGCTGTGCGACGGATAATAACTAAAAGAGAACAATATTTATCATTACTCAAGGGAGTTCTGATTATCGCTGCTCCTTTGGCAATCGCAGGTTTTTACCAGTGTATAACGAGTGTCAATCCGGTCGGTTTTTTACGAAAATATCACGCGTGGAAAAACGCCGGTGATCTTCTTTGGCCCCGCTATGGTTTATTTCGCGCAGAGGTGACCTTCTCGATGTCAATTATGTACGGTTTGTTTTTCGCGATGTTCGGGCCTGTCTGTGCGATATTGCTGAATAACGCCAAGAAACACCAAAAACTTATCATAACAGGCCTGGGATTGATGGCTATAGGTGTTTTTTCATCTATGTCCGCAGGGCCTTTTCTTGCCGCAATATTATCCGTCTCCTTTCTTGTTTTTTATCGTTGGCGGAAATACTGGAAGACATCCGCTGTAATAATCATCATAATATGTACTTTTGTGGAAATCGCCAGCAATCGGCATTTTTATGATTTATTAGGCAGCTTTACATTCAATTCCGCAACTGCCTGGCATAGAAGTAAACTTATTAATATTGCACTTTTCGAAGGTGGCATGCGTGGTCATTGGTTTACCGGATATGGTTTCGCAGATCCAGGGTGGGGGCCAAAATTAGGGGCAAATATCACAGACATTACAAATCATTATATTTTGGTTTTGAGTCGGTATGGCTTAATTGGCTTAGTTCCGTTTATTCTATTAGTGATTGAATCTGTCAAACAAATTGTTTCTGCATTTCACAATGCAAATAGTCTATATGATAATAAATTGGTTTGGTGTTTGGCTTCGTCTATGTGCGGGACTCTGGTTGCGATGATGACGGTGTCATTATTTGGCCAGCCGATAACATGCTTTTTTATATTATTAGGCCTTTGTGTGGTCTTAAGTGATTGTGTCTATAAAAATGGTTTGGCTGTAAAAACTAATCTATAGGGAAATACAATTGCAGGTTTCAATTATAATAGTCAACTGGAATACACAGCAGATTATCTGTGATTGTTTGAGGTCAATATATAGTCAGCCGGGAAAAAACAATTGCGAAGTGATTGTGATTGATAACGCCTCTTCTGATGATTCAGTTGAGGTGTTCAAGCGTGATTTTCCCAATGTGATTCTTATAGAAAATAATGACAATCGTGGCTTTGCCGCCGCGAATAATCAAGGGATAAAGATTGCCAAGGGCAAGTATGTGCTGCTGCTGAACAGCGATACAATTGTGCTGGATAAGGCGATTGAAAAAGTGGTTGATTTTACCGATATGTATCCGGAAGTAGCGGTGGTGGGCTGTCGAGTGTTGAACCCGGATAAAACATTGCAGCGGTCCTGCTTTATGTATGACTCTTTGCTGAATATGTTCCTCTCAAGTTCCTATTTACATAAGCTTTTTCCAAAGAGTCGTTTTTTCGGCAGGCAATGGATGACTTGGTGCAATTTCGATGAAGAAATAAGCGTAGAGGCAATCAAGGGATGTTTTATGCTTGTTCGACGTGCAGCGATTGACCAGGTAGGGTTGATGGATGAAGAATTTTTTATGTATGCCGAAGAGGCCGACTGGTGCTATCGTTTCCGGCTGGCTGGCTGGGATATCAGATTTGCTCCGGTGGGTGAGATTATTCATTTTGGCGGACAAAGCACGGCTCAGGTATCTGGGAAGATGTTGATTGAACTACGTTTGAGCATTTTGAAGTTTATACAAAAACATCACGGCTGGTTGAAATATAAGGTTGCTTGTTTCCTAACGATTATGTTTTTTGTGATTCGCATTCCTATCTGGCTTGCTATAGCAATCATTAATGGCAAAAAAAGAAAGCAGGCCCTTGACAGATCGCGAATCTATTTGACTGGTATAAGAAGAGTGTTTTTTGTGGGCGTAAAGTACTGGTAAAACAATGTTAGCCATATGAATCTTAAAGTAATATCAAGCGGAATGTTGAATCTGGCCGTCAGGCGTTTTGCCGGGCCATTCTGGCTACGGCGAAAATGGTTGGAAAAGTCACAATGGTTAAGCGATAAGCAAATAAGGCAGATACAACTGAATTTATTGCAGCGACTTATTAGGCACTGCTACGATTCAGTACCTTACTACAGGCAAATTATGGACAGGTTGGGAATTGCACCCGAGGATATTAAATCTCTTGAAGACATTAATAGGTTTCCGATAATCAGCAAGAGAAATGTGTTAGGAGCTGGTGACTCAATCCTTTCAAAAAGATATCCAAAGCTACTATTACGGAAGGCTTATACTGGAGGGACAACAGGTACACCGATGCGTATTTATCGAAACCTGTTTTCAATCGGAAATGAACACGCCTTTGTTCGGCGACAATGGGATTGGGCAAATATAGGATTTAACGATCGTTGTGCTTATCTTACCGGCAGATTGGTGGTGAAACCAGACCAGAAAGCTAACAAATTGTATGCCTATGATCCGATCATGAAAGAATTGATTCTTTCTACTTATCACCTTTCGTCAAAGTCTGCTAAGAATTTCGCAATGGTGATGAAAAAATACAGAGTTAAGGCTGTAGTTGGGTACCCATCGGCAGTATATTTGTTAGCCAGAACATGTTTGGATGCTGGCATTGAACTCGAATTGAAGTCGACCCTAACCTCTTCAGAAACACTGACAGATTCGATGCGTAAAACCATAGTCGAAGCATTCAATTGCAAAGTGTTTGATTTTTATGGCGGTGCAGAAAGGATATGCTATATCTTTACATGTGAAAGAGGAAGCTATCATATCATTCCTGAATACGGCCTCACTGAGCTTATACCTGTGGATAGTTTAAACAGGAACATATGCAGAATAGTTTCCAGTGGCTTTTGGAATTATGCCATGCCGTTTGTTCGGTATGACACGGGTGATATAGTAGTGAAATCAGAGGAAAGTTGCTCCTGTGGAAGGCAATTTCAGGTAATCAAATCCATAAGTGGCAGACAAGCCGATTCAATTAGAACACCGTCTGGAAGAGAATTTGGTGCAGCGATTCTAACGCATTTGTTATATGGTACAGATCATATACTTGAAAGCCAGATAGTCCAGGATACTTTAGGCCATATCACAATACAATATGTGCCAACCGAAAACTTTTCTGTACAGGATATGAACAACTTTAAATCTTTGATAGCCAAACATCTACCTGGCGAACTAAAAGTTGACTTTAAAAAGGTTAAAATAGTCAAGAAAACAGATTGTGGCAGGCTCAAGCCTGTTCTGTCTAAAATAGAAGGACAGGTCGATCGCCTGTAGGAGGGTTTGAATGAAATCTCAAAAAGCTGTTCCTTATATGATTTTTGGCGGCATCGACTGGTGGTACCACAATCGCGCACATATAGATCCACAGTTGGCTAGGCAGTTTGCTAAGTGCGGTAAAACTTTATACATCAATTCCATTATAATGACAAAGTTTACTACAGGTGAAAAAGGTGCCTTTTTCAAAAAAGCGGTTCGTAAGCTAAAAAGTATTTTTGCAGGCCTCAAAAAGACTGAAGAAGGATTTTGGGTGTATAGTCCTTTTTCATTGCCTGTTCATCATATCAGATGGGCGAAGTATCTAAATGATGTTATTCTATACATGCAGATAAAGGTGGTCTCATGGAGATTGGGTATAAAGAACCCAGTAGTATTAGTTGCAAACCCTGCGGCAGTAGATGTGGCGATAAAGTTGCAGAAAAGAGCTTTGGTATATCAAAGAACAGACAGGTTTGAAGAGGCAGATGGAGTTGATGTGAATGTTATTAAACGTTGCGACCATTTGTTGAAATCCAAAGCAGATTTAACGATTTTTGTAAACACAAAATTGTACGAGGATGAATCTGGCCAGTGTCGAAAACCATTATTTCTGGACCATGGTGTTGATTATGAATTATTTGCTTCAGCTAAGGAAGTCAAAAACACTCCTAGTGATATTGCTGATATACCATTACCGATAGTTGGATATTTTGGTGCAATTTATGATCATAGTTTTGATATTGCATTAGTTGAAGAAGTAGCAAAAATATTGCCGGAGATGTCTTTTGTGTTTATTGGAACGGTTCATGAAGAGTACGATTCATTATTTGATTTGAAGAATGTTTGGAAATTAGGCCAAAAAGATTATTACCAAATACCTGACTATGGCAAGTGTTTTGATGTTGCCATTTTACCATGGGCGAATAATCGTTGGACCGAAGCTTCTAATCCGATAAAAATTAAAGAATATCTGGCTTTAGGTAAACCATTGGTGTGTACACCATATTTTTCTGAGGCCCAAAGATATTTGGAAGTAATATATCTTGCTGAAAATTCTAAAGAATTTGCAGAAAGGATTAAACAGGCTCTACTTGAGGATTGCTCGGAAAAAGTTACTGCCCGACGTGATAAAGTAAAACAGGCCTCATGGGAAAGTAAGGCACAAATGATATTAAGTGAATTGTTCAGTGAAGATGTGAATTTGAAGGGTATTGGAATTAGTGACTAAGAAGCAGATAAAAATCTGTCTTGCTGCCTCTGCTGGTGGACATCTGACACAATTACTTAAGCTTTCTGATAGCTGGAATGGATATGGCACTTTTTGCGTGACGACAACGGAGGTTGCCCGAAAGAGACTTGAGCAATATGGCAAAGTATATGTTATTGGAGAGTGCAATCGAAACCATCCGATACGAGTGGTAAAGGTGTTGTTTCGATGTATCAGGATTGTTTTGCGAGAAAGGCCTGATGTGCTGTTCAGTACAGGTGCTGCCCCGGGTTGTATGGTTTGTTTCTTAGGTAAAATCACAGGTGCAAAAGTGATTTGGATTGATAGTATTGCCAATGTGCAGCAGATATCTCTTTCAGGGAGAATAGTCAGGCATATATCTGACCTTTTTCTGGTTCAGTGGCCTGAGCTTGCTGAGCAATATAAAAATGTTGAATATGCCGGTGCGGTGATATGATTTTTCTGACTGTTGGAACTCAATTTCCATTTGATCGTCTGGTAAAATCGGTTGATGATATAATCAGCCAGAACGGGTTTGAAGAGGAGATATTTGCGCAAATCGGCGACAGTTCATATCAGCCACGCAACTTTGAATCAGTGGCATCTATAGAGAAGAAAGCGTTTGATAAATACTTGAAAGAAGCATCAGGTATAATCAGCCACGCTGGGATTGGTACGATAACGATGGCATTGGATAACAAGAAGCCACTGCTTGTTATGCCAAGATTAAAAAAGTATGGAGAGGTGGTAAATGATCATCAGCTTGCTATTGCACGAAAGTTTGAGGAACTCGGACATATATTAGTTGCGAACACAGAAGACGAAATACCGGAGAAGATCAAACAATTGAAATCTTTTGTACCTCAGCCAAGAGAAAAACAGACAAAGATAGTTGCTGATAGAATAGCCACGTTTTTAAATCTATCGAGCAAAAATCAAGGAGCAAAATAAAATTGAGTTTGTTCGATAAATTATCTTACATCAGCCGCAAGCGTAAATTGGAGTTATTTAACAGGACTATGAAGCCGAGCGGGCAAATGAAAGTCCTTGATATTGGTGCTGAAATAAACCCTGATGGTGACAGGGGATTGCAACTTATTGATTCCTATCCATGGAAAACCAATCTTTGTGCTATTAATCTTTCATCTGAACATATATTCATGATAAGGCAATACTATCCAGAAATTGAGGCAACGGTTGGAGATGCCTGCAAATTACCTTGGCCTAATAAGCATTTTGACATTGTTTACAGCAACGCTGTAATTGAACACGTAGGTGATTTTGAGAAGCAAAAACAGATGGCTGCTGAAATTATGCGAGTGGGAAAGCGATGGTTCGTGACAACACCTAATCGGTGGTATCCTTTCGAATTTCATATGCGGCTGCCTTTTGTTACGTGGCTGCCAGGCAAATCATATCTTTGGGCTGGTAGAATTATCAGTTACAATCATGTTCGCAAGAAATATATGTTTGGAATAAAACATGATGGTTTTAGACTCATGAATGCACGCGAAATGAAAATTTGTTTCCCCAACAGCAAAATCATTAAACAGAGAGTAACTTTCATGGCAGAAACATTTATTGCCATTGGAGGTGATGTATAAGTTTAGCTTTTCTAAAGAACAAAAATGAGTAAGCAACGCATAAATAAACAAAACGTTAAAGCTATTATACTGGCGGGGAGTCGGGATTTTGGCAGGTGTCCTCTGGCATCGCGTTTGCCTACAGCACTGTGGCCGGTGGCAGGCAGGCCAGTTATTGAACATCTGTTGCGTCATTTATCCCGTCAGGGGATAAAGCAGGCAACTGTTTGTTCCAATGAAGATGCTCTACTGCTGAAAAAATCCATCACCACGGTGAGTTCGATGCAATTAAAGTTCCTGGATGAACCATTACCGGTCGGCACCGCCGGATGTGTCCGAGACGCCGCTAACGGCCAGACAAATGCTTTGTTCGTAGTGTTCCATGCTGCGATTGTATCTGTGCCGGATATTGACAAGCTCATACGAGCCCACCGAGCCGGCAAGTCTGATTTAACAGTTGTGCTTGGCCCCGGCCCTGGAAGCGACGGTACGCAAGATGCCATGTCAGGCATTTATGTTTGTGAGTCTTCCGTCCTTGAGTATATTCCCAAGCAAGGTTACTGCGATATCAAGGAAGGCCTGATTCCCACAATGCTGCGGGCAGGCAGAACCATACACACCGCGACGCTGACTCAGCCCACAGGAAACTTTCGAGACAGAGCCGGATATTTGGATGCTATTGCAAACTATCTGGCAAACTGCAGCGATGAAAGCATAGGCTTTCACCGTAAAAAGCTAAACGGCTCAAAAGATATCTGGCTGGCCGATAGCGCCGAGGTCGACCCAGGTGCTCGAATTTATGGGCCGGCTGTAATTATGGATGGAGCTAATATTTCAGACCGAGCAGTTATTTTTGGACCAACAATAATTGGCCGCAACACAAATATCGGAAAGAATAGTCTCATAGCCAATAGCGTTCTTTGGGACGATTCGCAGATAGGCGAGAACTGCGAGATTCAACGATGTGTGGTTGATTACCAGGCGGTTGTGCCAGGTAATAGCGTCGTGGAGGGAAAACCTGTCGCGTTCCAGCCGAAAGGAAAGTTGGAGAGCTTTGTCGGTAGAATGTCAAGGATAGTGGAAGAAGGGGCCGGCAGATTGCAATCCCGGCTCGTACCTCAGTTGGACAGGGTAAGCAGAAGATTGCCACAATGTATGTGCGCGGAGAAAAAAAGAATCTTTCGCTGGTTCGCAGCCGCGCTAATCGTAATTGCTTTTCTTTGGTCATACTGGCCTGGCATTGTGGACCTGTGGAGCATATGCCAGAGGAGTGACGAGTATTCTTCCGGGCTTTTAGTTCCTTTTCTGGCTGGTTATATCCTGTGGTCGAGGCGCGGCGACATTCGCCGAGTTCGAATAGGGCCTGCAATTTGGGGTTTGTTTGCGTTTGTGGCGGCTCAGGCGGTGAGACTCTTCGGCTTGTTCTTTATGTATGGTTCCGCAGAGAGGCTATCAATTGTTTTGAGTATTGCCGCATTGGTCTTGCTTCTGTTTGGCTGGGAACTTTTCCGAAAAGTATCTCCCATAATGTTGTTCCTGTTGCTGATGTTACCCTGGCCAAATCGGGTTCAAGCTGCTGTCGCGCTGCCTCTACAGAGCTGGGCGACGTCATCTGCGATGTTCTGTCTGGAGGTGATGGGCTACGAAGTTGTGCGGGAAGGTAATATCATTCATATCGGTGATGCAACGGTTGCGGTGGCGGAGGCGTGCAATGGATTGAGGATGATCACTGCGTTCTTTGTGATTAGCGGTCTTGTGGTATTGCTCGTCGAGCGCGTGTGGTGGGAGAAGCTGATGGTCTTCGCTTCCAGCCTGCCCATTGCTCTGCTCTGTAACACCGTGCGCCTGGCAATCACTGCGGTTGCTTTTACGATACTTAAGGGGGAACATTGGGAGAAGATATTTCATGACTTCGGGGGATATGCAATGATGCCATTGGCCCTTGCGATAGTAGTTGGTGAACTCTGGCTTTTGGCAAAACTGACAACGGCCCCGGTGAAACAAGAAACAGTTATAATCAGACGGTGAGAAATAACTGATCGGCATAGCAGGTCAAGCCGCAAGGAGAACTGACACATGAACACTATAGAAAAGTATGATGGCGAGTTGATTGAACGCAGCCCAGCTAATTTTGAAATGCCCCCCGAGTCCGCAAGTGATTCCACATCAGCGTTGGCCGCTGCTGTGCTTCGCCGCTGGTACATTGTGGCGATTACGTTCCTTGTAATGTGCGCGATCGGAATTCCTGCAATATGGTTGTTGATTGATCCTTTGTATGATGTGACCGGTGCAATAAAAGTTGCTCCCATTCTGTCGAATATCCTGACCGGCGAGGCGGACAAGGGCGAAATATCGAATTACCAAAGCTTCATGAATACGCAGGCGGAAATGATTCTCAGCCCACAGGTAGTCCAAAGGGTGGCAGATGATTTGGCAGGCAAGAATCTGACATTTTTTGAAGACCAGGCCAGCGGCATTGGTGCGAAGTTGAGACGCAAACTGGAGAACACCAAGACCAAGCCCGATCCGGCAAACATACTGAAACAGGCGAAATACGACGGCATAATCACGTCTGCTGCTATTCGTAATACCGAACTGGTAAAAGTTACGGCCAAAAGCGACAAACCGGAAGAAGCAAAGAGGATTGTAGATGCTTTTATTCAGGCATATATGCTCGTCGAAGTCGCCAGTTCTCTGCGGGGGCAAGGTCAAAAACTGACCGTTCTTGAGAATGAGCGGAAGGTCCTGGCCGAGAAACTCGAGAACCAGCGAGAGGCGATTGGGCAGCTTGGTCAGGAGTATGGAAGCGTTACGCTGGACGGCCGGCACGATATGATGCTGCAGCGTGTATCGAGTTTGCTGGGCGAACTGACAAAGGCGGAAGCGAAAAGGATGAATCTGGAGACACAGATTAAGCTGCTTGAGGAGAACAAGCCGAGTTCGCCGCCGGATGAGCTAATGAGGATGCGTGAGGAATACATAAACGCGGACATTACCGTGCAGGAGATAACCAGGCAACTGGCGCAGCTGGAGCAGGACCAGATTCTTTCCGGACAGATGATGGTGCAGGGCAACCCTCTGCTGCTGCAGAAACAGGAGTTCGTAAAGGCATTCCAATTGCGACTCGACGAGAAACGCCGGGAGGTGGGCAAGAAGTTCGACGAGCGGATGTCTAAGCAGGTGGATAAGGTCAACAACGAGAAGCTGACCGGTGCACGACTGCAGCTCAAGCAGACGCTGGCTTATGAGAACCGGCTTCGGGAAATACTGGCAAAGGAGGATACGCAGACAGTGGAGCTTGGACGAAAGCAGTTGGCTATCGACGAGATTGAAGACCAGTTGGCTTCAACGAAAGAGCTTTATGGTACGATGGGGCGGCGCATACAGGAATTGGAAATGGAACGAAAGCGTCCTGCGCGGGTTTCCATTGCCTATAATGCGGATATTGCCAGCGTTCGGGATAAACGAGTCAAGTACACTATGGCTCTTGTATTTGGCGCGCTGGCCTGCGGAGTGGTTGCAGCTATTCTAAGGGACAAAGCGGATCTTAGCGTGCACACTCCTGAGGATGTGGTCAGACGTATTGGAATTCGGATAATCGGTACCACCACAAGCCTGCAAACGGGTAAGAAAGCTCTTTTCTCAAGACAGATGGCCGAGGACTATCAGACAATTCGTGCCAACCTCGGATTGCTCGACGGTGGAGGGATGCCTGAGAAACTGGTTGTTACCGGTCCGAGTATGCGCGACGGCAAAACCACATTTGCCATTAACCTTGCCACAAGTCTGTCCAGGTCCGGCAAGAAGGTACTGCTCGTAGATGGCGACCTGAGAAAACCTGATATTGGACGTCTGCTGGACATTCCGAGAGACTCAAGATATCTGCAGGATGTACTTTCAGGAAGCACACTACTTGAGGATGCTGTCTGTGTTGTGTCTTCCGCCGGTTTGCATGTGCTTGCAGCGGATTCGCACAGTTCGACCGACCCTTATGAGTTGTTGGCTTCACCTCAGGCGGCGAAGCAGATAGACAAAATTGGCGAGAAGTACGATCACGTGATTATTGACAGCCCGCCCGTGCTGGCATTTCCCGACGCCCTTTTGTGGGCGAAGATGGCAGGTGCTGTCATACTGACGGGTTTTGCCGGCCATACGACCTCGCCGGACCTCAAAGAGACAAAGGAGAGACTTTCTGAGATAGGTGTGAGAATACTGGGAACTGTCCTAAGCAACGTTCCAGTCAGCCATAGTTACTACCGTTATGGATACGACTATCATGCGCAGGGCGGGCGCGCGGCACAAAGCGCCAGAAACGCCGCCGGACGACCTTTGTTACTGCCTATGGATAAACCCGGGCAAAAACCGGATGATTCGGTTTTGTGACAGCTAACTGTCTTATAGACAAACGCGTTATGAGAATTATACCCCGTGTTAACAGGAATCTGGTTGTTCTGCGCGACAGGAGCGGCCGGCAGGCGAAAAGTGGCCGCGACCTGCTGCGACTTATGGTGTGCAATGAGCCATTTGCCGGCTTCGTTCTTGGCTGTCTCAGTGACGGTGCCGGCTTTCGCAGGGGCAGGGGTAAGATAGCGATTCCGCAGCAGTGGATCGTCCCGGATGTAACGGGCAGGTTGAATGTTGTCCGCTATACGGAGCCCCTGTCTGTGGGTTTCAAATCGACAAGGCCTTTTCGCGACCATTCCTGGGTCGTTATTTCAGACGGAAGGTTTGTTACGACAGTGGATAATCGTCTAATCTGCGAGACACTCGCTGATAGTCAGGCGGATGTGGTAGCGGTCAATATAGTTGCTCAGATGCAAGCTTCGTACGAGAAGGTTCTGACCACTTTGCAGAACGACTTTGTTGGGTTTCGGTTGTTTTATGAAGACGCAACCCAGCCGACTCCGATACCCGATGACTGGCCCCATCATCTCTTTGTAAGGACCAGCGCGCTGAACAAGCTCTTGATGGAAGGTGGTTTGCCTTTGGCGTTCGGCAAGTTAGTTGAGCTATGTTATTCAAAGTCGCTCGTCGTGCGCAGCACCGATGTCGGAGGTTCTGTGCTGGATCTGGCTACAGAAAATGGTTTGCTGAGGTTAGTGCAGCGAAAACTGGGTTCCGGCGCAGGGCTCTCTCGTTACTGTGCAGACTACTCGCGTGGTAACAACAAGGCCGACGATATTGTCATAGCGGACAGTGCAGGGTTATTCGGCAAGATACTGCTTGGCAAACGCGTCAACATCGATGAAGACGCGATAATAGCTGGCCCGACGATAGTCGGCAATGATGTTAAAATCGGCACCGGGGCCGTGGTAAGGGCATCTGTTATTAGCCCCGGTGTGTCAGTGCAGGCCGGTTCGTTCATCGAAGAGAGGGTTATCACGGATTCGCAGGGGGATGAAAATCAGCTCTCGCGGCCGGCAGGTGCGGCGGCATGCCCGGAATCGACCCGTGCGCAACAGGATTTGCGCCGGAACAATTTCCGAGAATGGTCGAGATTCTCGTACGCGAGGTTCTTGAAAAGGGTTCTGGATATTGTTGTGGCGGTAGTTGTGCTGATCCTGTTTGCCCCTGTTCTGCCGATAGTCATGCTCGCCATAAAGCTGACCTCTCCCGGGCCGATATTCTTCAGGGATGTGCGACAGGGCTTGCACGGTCGGACGTTTGAGTGTCTAAAGTTCAGAACTATGCAGGTTGGCGCCGACAGAATGCAGGACAGGCTTCGGGTTTTGAACGAGGCTGACGGGCCCCAGTTTATGGTAGTGAATGACCCGCGCCTCAGCGCTGTTGGGAGGTTTTTGCGTGAGACGTATATCGACGAGATACCTCAGTTTATCAATGTCATGTTGGGGCAGATGAGTGTAGTGGGTCCGAGGCCGTCTCCTGAAAGTGAAAACAGGTTATGTCCGTTCTGGCGGGACGCTCGGCTGTCCGTCAGGCCCGGTATCACGGGACTCTGGCAGGTTTGCAGGACGCGGCAGCCGATGAGGGATTTTCAAGAGTGGATTTATTATGATGTCAAGTATGTCAGGAAACTGTCACTGAAACTCGATTTGTGGATATGCCGGCGGACAGCCGTTAAGATGGCCAAGAACTTTGTGAGACAGTTCTGAGAGCCGCATTAGTTAGTGCGGGAAAGGTGAACAAATGGCAAGAAGGTACTTTAACTGGAAACTGGCACTGGTTCTTCTGCTGGGATTGTTGGTTCTGGGGGCGACCGGGTACGGAGTAAGGCAGTGGCAACGTGGCAGGAGAGCAGAGCAGGGCCTTCTTCTCGGTAATAAGGCGTATGACGAGAACAGATGGGAGGAAGCTGCAAAGCAGCTTGGCCGTTATCTCGGTGTTGTACAGGATGATGTGCCGGCCATGCTCAAGTATGCCGAGGCACAGCTTAATATCAGACCTCTGCAACGCGGTAACGTTCAGCAGGCCATAGCAGCATATAGAAACGTTTTGCGATTGGACCAAAGCAGCCTTAAAGCCGCCAGGCAGCTCAGTGAAATGTATCTAAGTATGGGTATGCCTGGAGAAGCTGAGCTGATTGCTGCTCGATCACTGCAAATAGGCGAGTCAGCGGAACTAAGAAGGATTTTGGCAATTGCCCTGGCAAACCAGCGAAAATTCACCGAGGCGGCGAAAGAGCTCAAAGGTCTCATCGAGAAGAATCCCGAGCAGGTATCGGCCTATGACGTATTGGGTCGGCTGGCTGAGCAGCGCCCTGAGGACTTCTCCGAAGATCCTAATTTTTGGTTCGACCAGGCGGTAAAGACGAACCCATCGTCGGCGGAGGCCTACATTATTCGCGCAGCGTACTATCTAAGGCAACGAAGCAAGTCTGATGCGTTGGCTGATTTGGCGCAGGCAGAACAAAAGGACTTGTCCGATTCGGCTGCACGGCTTCGGCTTGCCGAGCAGTTGATTAATGCGGACGCTCTGGACCGTGCTCAGAAACAGCTCGAGATTGTTCAGACTTTGGAGCCTGACAACCAGCTTCTTTGGCAGCTATGGGCGCAGCTTGCCCTTAAATCGAGCTCAGACGATCGTTTGTTGCAAGTTGCAGAGACCGGACTAAAAGAGCTCTCGTCTCAACCCTGGGATTTCATGCGCTATGCTGCGGAGCTGTTTATCAGGTGCGGCCGGTATGAGCGTGCCGGCGAGTGTATCTCTATGATGCGCCAAAAGGATATTGCTCCTGCGACGACAGCTTTTCTGGAGGGGCTTTTGGCTGAAAACCAGGGGCAAAGTTACCAAGCTGTCAAGTGCTGGCGTCGAGCAATTCAGTTGGGGGCCAAATCTGCGAGGGTCCAAATCGCACTGGCCAATGCGCTATGGCGGCTTGGTGACAAGCAGTCAGGCATCAATCAGTTGCGGACTCTCGTTTCAGAACAACCGAATCTTTTCAGCGCACGTATGGCCCTTGCGAGACTGCTGGCCGACAGAGGTCAATGGGCTGAAGCAACGGAACAAGCTCGTATGGCAAAGCAGCTTGACCCGCGCAGCGGCGATGCAGATTTGTTGGATGCCCGAGCGAGATTACAATTGCTTGCAGGCAGCCAAACAGACAAGGATTCAGCGTTATATCGTGATATAGAAGCGACGCTGGATAAACTCGACGAAGCCACTAACGGCGCCTTCGAAGTCAAAATGTTGCAGTTTCATCTTGCCGTTCAGCGGGACGACTTGCCCGCCGCTGAAAAATTATTAGCCGATTTGAAGAAAACGCATCCGGCCGAAATCACGGTCGCTTTGGCCGAAGCCGACTTACTCGTTGCACAGAGCAGAACCGATGACGCAATCGCAGGACTACGCCAGGCTCATGGAGAATTCCCGCAGTCCACAGCAGTTCTAAGATATCTCGTTGCCCTGCTGGCAACAAAGGCAGAGCGTCAGGAATGCGAGAATCTGGTTAACAATGCCCTCGCATCTGCAGGACAGCCTTCCACAAAAAGAGAACTGGGCTTACTGCTAAGCGACATTTACAGTCGCTGGAATGAGGGCGGAAAGCGTTATTCACTGCTCGACTCGCTTGCAAAAGAGCTACAGGACGATCTTATCGTGCAGCGCAAGTTATTGACATGTGAGCAGGTTCTAAGGGACACCGACCGCGCCCAGCAAGTCGTTGACAACATCAGGAGCATCGAGGGCGATGACGGCTGGCAGTGGCGATACGAACAGGCAAGGGTTTGGTTTGTCCAGGAGGATTTCAAAAGTCGATATCCTCAAATCGCCCCGCTTCTCCAGGAGAATCTTCTTGCTAATCCTGATGATCAGACCAGTCGGATGCTTCTGGCTGCGACTCACGAGCGCGCCGGCGCGATTCGGCTGGCAGTTTCAACTTACACGGAGGCTTTCGAGCGTTCGCCCCGGAACATTCGCATCATTGTCCCTTTGGTTGCAGCGTTATACGAGGCGGCTGAATATGACCGTGCGGACGAAATTCTCAGACAGGCGGCAAAAGCGAAGCTTTACCATCCCGGACTGGAACGGCTGAAGCTGCAAAGTTCCCTGAGGCGCGGCGACCTCGCTTCTGTAGATGATATCCTGGAGGACATATTGGCCAAAGACCCCAACAACCGTTCCGTGTGTCTGTCCCTTGCACTGCTCAAGATCCGTCAGGACAAGCTTGCCGAGGCGCAGGAACTGGTGAACAGGCTGAGAATTGAAGAGCCAAATTCTGTGCCGGTTATGGCGGCACAGATCGATCTGAACATTCGCGTAGGCGCGCCTGAGGAGGCCTTGCTGCTTTGTGACGAAATGGTAAACAAGCTGGGTACTGCAACTGCATATCTGCTGCGCGGCAGAACACGTGCTTTACTGGGCCGGGCCGAGAAGGCAAGACGGGATTTTGAACAGGCGGTCACGATGGAACCCAACAGTGCGGATGCCTGGGTTGCTATGAGCATTTTTCACCGCTCGCTTGGCGAGTCGGACAGGGCAATTTCAGACATACGACAGGCGCTATCTCTAATGCCGGCCAACATACAAATCCAAAAAGCCGCCGTCTCTCTCTATCTGGCATCCGACGATACTCAGATACGCCAAGCCGGCGAGCAGGTTCTTGATAGAGCGCTGGAGGCCAATCCTGAAAATGTGGAGCTACGCCTTCAGAAAGCCCTGTTGTTGCTTGCAAAAGGGACGGCTCCGGCCATAGAACAGGCCACAGGTACTCTTCAGTCCATAACCGAAAAGCACCCGGAGGTTGGACAGGCCTGGGTGCTTCTGGCGCAAATTGCTTTGCAGGAGGCAAAACCGGCGAAGGTGATAGATGTTGCCTTGCGTGGTCTTGTTCACAGGCCTGATGATAAATCCCTGCTGTTGCTAAAGGCCAGGGGCGAAGCGGCGAGGTCGCCACGGCTGGCGCTGCCGACTCTGAGGGCCCTGCTGGAGCTCGACCCCAACGACATAGATGCCGTAGTCTCTTTGGCTGAGGCATACGTGGCCGCGGATAAATATAACGATGCAGTAAATCTTCTCAGCAGGCAGCTCGCTTCTTCTGCAGACGCGTCGCAGCAGCGCAGGATCGAGTTGGCTCTTGCCACAGCGCTGTATAACAGCGGCAGTAAGACCGAGGCAGAGGAAATGCTACAAGGGTTGTACGATTCGGAGCCGAACGACCCCCGCCCGCTGTTGGCGCAGGTCAGACTGTTGCGGGACGACAAACTCTGGAGCCGGTTGCGCCAAAAGGTTACCATCTGGCGTGAAGGTCATCCCAGTGAGATACGAACGACTATCCTTATCGTCGGTGAGCTTGCCGGAGCTAAAGACAGCGAGGCCGGACAGATAGCCGAGGACTTGCTGCGCGGTGTTTTGAGTCGAGACGCCGGTTCCGTGCTTGCAATGATGCAGCTTGGCATGTTGCTCCAGGCCGCCGGGCGCTCGGCAGAAGCCGTAACGTTGTACGAACGGGTTCTTGAGCTCCAGCCTGATAGTTCGGTCGCCATCAACAATCTTGCGTGGATACTCTGTGAAGAACAAGGGCAGTGTCAACGGGCGCTTGAACTTGCCCGGCGTGGGCTTGAAAAGGCGCCGGACTATGTTGACCTTATCGATACCAGAGGTGTCGCATACTACCACCTTGGGCAGTTTGACAAGGCGGCGAAGGACTTTACTGAGTGCATAGGCTTATATCCGACCGGCACACCGAGCTTGGCGGCCTCACATTTTCACCTTGCAAGAGCTTTGGCGCAGCTCGGGCAGAAACAGCAGGCTGTTGAGAATCTCAGGAAAAGTATGCAGTTGAATAGTGAATCTCCGGCTCTGGGTGCCGAAGACCTTACCGAGGCACAGCGGCTGCTTGAGCAGTTGTCTGGTGGAGGAACTTGATATGTCGAAACCGTCGCAATCAACAAAAACAGTCGGCAGAACTGATAGAGGCGACGAAGAGTCGCTGTATAGGAGGCCCGATGTGACTTTGCTTGACGAACGACAGTGGCTCTACGTGCAGCGTCGCTACCGGTTGAGTCCTCGTGAGCTGCAGGTGGCAAGACACGTATGCCGAGGGTTTGCCAACGAAGAGATTGCAAGACGTCTCAGGATAGCCTGTGGCACCGTCAAGACCCACTTACGCAACATTTACCGGAGAATCCACGTCACCAGCAAGATGGAGATGTTGCTGAAGTTTGTTGAACAGGTAGCCATTTTCTATGGTAAGCCCCGGGCGAGCGGCGGAATCACTATCGTTAACGTGGAACAGCGGGTGAAACCGGATATTGGGTCGTCTCAGCCCAGGGAGAAACAAAAGCAAACACCGCTTCAATCCTGATTACATACCAGTTGTAGTTTCATTTCCTTTTCCCTCTCTTAATCCAAGTCTTTCTCTCCTCACTGCATATTATTTGGCTGGTCTTTGCAGTGTCAGGTTCTTACTACATATGGGGTACTCCCACAGTAGTAAAAATCCATTGTTTCAGGCCCGGAATCAGGCGCCCTGTCCTTACCTGATATTGCCCACGGACCTTTCTTAAGGGTTTTTTTTGTTTTTTTTCGTTTTTTTTCCTTGACTCAGAGACCCTTGAAGAGCTAAATAGTATGAACTTCGGGGTGTTGGGAGGGATCCCACCACGAATAGGCCAGTGAGGTCTGTAAGTCGGTGTTTACCCAAGGATGGCTCTGTCGGAAGCAAGCCGTACTTTGCGATTGATTGGAGTGGAGAAAAAGTTGTCTGCGCAAAGAGAGAAAATCTCGGCTCTTGTCTTGCTGCTGTTTGCCGCTTCCGTTGCGAACGCCTTACCTACAGCGCCTGTCTCCAATCCGATTGTGGGCACATCCCAGGCGCCATCACCTCGCACACCAGCCAGGACTTTTTCCGGTCTTGAGCAGAGTGGCGCAGTTTGTGGTACATACCTTGCAGGAATCGGCAAATCACTTCTGGAGCCCCAATCACACTGCGCGGGGCCGCGTGATTCCGAAGCCGGTGACATCAGGCCCTTGCCCGGCGTCCCAACGGCAACGGCAATGGTGCTGACAGGATTTATCTGTATCTCTCTGACCCGCGACCGCAGGGCATGGGTGGCTGCCTTCGCGGGCCTGTTGTGCGCGGGCCACACTGGTATTCAAGCCCTTCCAAAACTGGCCTACCGCCTGGGCCGAACGGTTCATACCGGCCAACATGCTGCTGCGATACTTGCCGCCCCCTGTCATCTTGGAGGCCGTTTCCACACGGGTGGTTATAGTAAACGGGCTCGATATACAGGTCTTTTACGCCGGCTTGCCGGCATACCGCAGGGTGACACCGCCTTGGCAAATGGTTGCCGCGGCAGACCGACCCTATTGACACGACCCCGCCGCAACGCGCACAGGGCAGCATTCGGCTCTGTCGGCAGGGATACACGCATATTCCGGGATGCGATTTTCTCGCCGCAATTTGCCTCGACTTTGCCATTCAACCGTCTGGTTTCTATAGCCAGGCAGTTTGTTTGTTTTTCACCTGCATTTATCTTTTGCAGCATGCCCCGCGGGCCCCCTCTGGCGACCTGAGAGATATATCCCACACCTTATGAAGTGTATTCGTGAAACACTTGTAAGGCTTGGTTGTGTTTAATTTGGAAGCTGTTTTTCGAATACTAAAGGATAAAAATCATGAAAAAGTTAATTTTAATAACCATTTTGGTCGGGCTAATGGCTACACCGGTTCTGGCTGAGCCTACCCTACAGAACGTGTTGGATAGCATTACTCTGGCACCAGTTCCAGGCGTAAGTAGTGTGACTGTAGCAACAGATGCACTCCCCGATTCGCTTGATTCACTCTGGTCCATTACAGGGACAGGCATAAGTGGTTCAACTATTGTTATTGAGATAGCGGGATGGGCCGGCACTAGCACATTTGGAATATATGATGCGGCGGATTATACGAACAGTGTCGAAGTGTTTGCAGGCTCAGCTACTCAAGGTGATCAGGCTGTCTTGTCCATAAAAGCGGACGGGAGCGTCTTTGTGAACTTAGTGGATACTTCTGCAGATTTTGCTGGAAATCTGTTTGGATATTATTTGGATGCGACCGTTGGTAGCGGCAACCCCGCCGCCGTGTTTTACAGCGATACAGCCTTAAATGGTGACAGTTTTGACCACATGCTCGCCCTCCAGGGTTTGGATATTGATACCATTCAAATCCCTGGTTTGTCGCCTGGCCTGTGGACAACTAATGAGTATGCGTTAGGCTGGGAGGATAGTTTGAATGGCGGTGATCAGGATTACCAAGACCTTGTAATCATGGTCGAATCCGTCAACCCCATCCCTGCTCCTGGTGCTATTTTCTTGGGTAGCATTGGTGTAGGCCTTGTCGGCTGGCTGAGAAGAAGAAGGACGCTATAAGAGTCAAAAGATAAAGCTGCCAAGGGCAGGGCTGTAGCCCTGCCCTTGGAAAGCTTGAAAGAAGGTGATTCTATGAAGAAGTTAGTTCTATATCTTGCTCTTGCGCTTCTTTGCTCACTGTCTATGCCTGCACAGGCCAATGTGACATACACCTACGGTTTTTACGGTGTTACCAACAACGACCCTACTGGTACCAGCATCACCGTAGGAGAAACATATCTCTCTGTCGATGTTAGTGAGTTTGCCTCCGGAGAGGTACTTTTCGAGTTTAATAACGAAGTAGGCTCTCCCGCACCTTATGATAGGTATTTTATTAGAGGAGTGTACTTCTATGATGGTGTGTTGTTAGGAATCGCTTCTCTCGTAGATGCTGACCAGAGTTATGAAGGCTTGACTAACGATTCAGATGTTGATTTCTCCGAAGATGCTAGTAACGCCAACGGTTTTACAAGCTCTGTTAAACTTGTGACTGCCTATGAACTTATGGGCGATGCTGACAATGACCCGGGAGCAGCCAATGGCGTTCAGCCTGGCGAGTGGCTGGGAGTTGTCTTTACACACGATGGCACATTCGATGACGTGATTGCTGGGCTAAACAGCGGCCAAATAATAGTCGGCATCCACGTTGGTGGATTTGGTGAAGATGACTACAGCGAGAAATTTGTAACCATACCCGCACCCGGCGCTATTCTGCTGGGCAGTATCGGCGTTGGCCTGGTCGGCTGGCTAAGGAGACGCAGGATACTTTAGACTCTGACCGTTCCATCATTGAGACTGGTTCAGACGGCTGATTTTTGCCGTCTGCTGTGCAAAAAAAGGGCCGGGACATTCGTCCCGGCCTTTTCTTTTATCTCCTGTAAAACACTACTCTTGCCACAGCCAGCTCAGCGCAAACCTCCAAAGGTCGCTCACGTCAACAGCGCCATCGGCCGTCAGGTCCTCTATACACCGCTCCTCTCTGCCCCAGCTCGTTCCCAAATACGCAAAGTCCGCGAAATCAACCGCCCCGTCAACACTGAAGTCCGCCTCATTGCCGTTCATACTCGCCTCAATCGTACCACCGTAGGCCCCCATATTTATGCGTTTGCCGTTAGGCCAGGGTTCGCTCATCCAGTCTGAATTGGGTTCGCCCGCGTCTATACACGGGCTTGTATTTGAATCTGCCACCCAGCTTTGACTGTTCGGCTCCCACCTGCCATACACACTCTGCAGGTGGAAGTCCCAGAGATTGGGCTCCCCGTTCGCATCAAAACATGCAAAACAAGGGTCCGTATCAATGTTGCCGTCAGCCCAGCCTAAACTGCCGGATATATTCGAAATCGCCTCCTGTCCGCCCTCAATGTCGCTATAGCTGACCGTCACCGTGCCGCTATAAATACCTATCTGCGAACCTGACGAATCGGCTTCGCAGCCCCGGAAGATGCTGCTGTCAATCAGACAATTGCTGCTCCAGCAATAGAGCCCGCCTCCCCGATCGGCAGTATTCGCAGCAAAAGTACAGTTTGCAATGACAACATTGTCACAGTCAAAGTAATCCACACCGCCCCCGGCCCCCGACGTCGCTCGGTTGTTGAACACCGCACAATTTCGTAACTCCGCCTCGCCACGCCACCACTCTATGCCGCCCCCATCGACCGCTGAAACATTCCCGCTGATAACACATCCCGTAATTCGCGGTGAGCTGTTCTGAGAGAAAATCCCCCCGCCATGGGTATTGGCTCGATTACCTGATATGATACAGTTTGTGACGGTAGGACTGCTGTAATAGCAGTAAATACCTCCGCCTTTTCCGCCTGTGTAGGCGTTTCTTATCGTAAGACCCTCTATAATGCAGTTGGCATCCTCGCCGCTGTCAAAATAAAAACCCCTGCCGGCTTTGTTTGGATCGATGATAGTCTTGGCCACGACATCCGGATTGTTCGGCTCTGTACTGCCGATGGTAATCGATTTGCCGTTTGGGTCGAGATCGTAGTTGCCTAATCCCGTGTATAGGCCGGGCCGAACCTCTATGATATCCCAGTTATTGGCATCGTCAATCGCATCCTGGATGCTGCGAAAAGGGTCGTCAAACGTACCTGCACCTGGCTCATTTGGCGAGTTCGTATCCACGTAAATGGTATTGGCCGAACTGACAACTGAGACGGCGAGAAATAGAAATACCCCGGCCAGCAGACTGCTTGCCCTGTTCACCCTCACACCTTTCAAGAACACCTCGTTACTTTGAGCCGGCTAAGAGAGATGTCTATTCAGCCGACCGTTCGGCTTCGCCAGCTTCCGATTCCATCCCACCACACTGAGATGTAGTCAACAACCATCAAGTTCTTGTACTTGTCTTTGTACAAATCCACTGCCATATCGCGGAGCTGTCGCATGCAATTCAGTCCTCCGATCCGCCATGCGCGGACACCCATATCCACCGCCTGGCGCTCGGCTTGTTCAAAATCAGCTCTGTTCGCCTTCAGCAGTGCGGCGAGTTTTTCGGCTTCGCCCATCATAAGCGCCTGCCAGCGATGCCGGTCTTCTTCCTGTTGTGCAGATACCCGGGCGAGTAGTTCCTCGCGGTCGTGCTCCCGTTTTTTTCGCTCGGCCCTGGCTGCGGCCAGCCGCCGCCCTCGATGCTTTCGAGCCGCCGGTGTCAGCGTTTCCAGCACTGAGGTCAAAGGGTCAACGATAACCCACATCAGGGCCGTTGTCCCGAGTGTTCCCAGTGCAACACCCGAAAGAAACTGGGTAATTCTCGTTTCACCGCTCATTGCGGCAGCGCCGGCCAAAGCGCCAAATAACGGCGCAGAGACATAAAACGTCAGGTACGGACCTGTGCCGGTCAGCGGATGCTCGACACCTGTTTCCTGTCCTTTGCCGGCTGCACCGAACATCGTGAACAGATACAGGCTAATCAGCAGAAAGATGAACAATGCAGAGTGTCCCGAAAACGAAAATATCACCCACCACCTAAAACCCGCCTGATGCAACGCCATGGCCAGGACATAACCCACACACACCATAAACCACAGTGTGCTCACAACGTGAATCCGCTTCAGTACTCTCCGTACATTCATCATACCTGCCGTTTCACCATGAAATTCACATCACGTCCGCCGCCACGATACATTATTACTCAAACTGACCGTTTTGTCCGTACCTGTAAACGCAACTCACCTTTTGACAAGGTATTATGCGCCATAAAAACAATAATAAAATCAGCCATCCGCCAACGGCGGATTCGACAATTTTGCATTTTACACTTTGATTTTTGCGTTTTCAAACTGACCCTCGGTCAGTTTGAATTATTAGTAACCCGACCCGCTGCCATAGCCGCCCACGTATCTCTCGCCGCCGCTTTGGACTACATACACACCCGCAAACGCTCGTGCAATCGGACGGATGACCTCTTCGATTTTCATCGCTATTGCTGCAAGCACCGTTGGCGGTACATACACTATATCGCCTTCCTCCAAAAGCACGTTCTTCGTAATATCACCATGCGCCTGCATCCGGTCGAAGTTCACCTCAAATATCCGCGCTTTCACACCCTTCTCCGCCGATGGCCGTATCACCTGTATCCGCCCTAACCACGCCATCGGGTTCGGCCGCGCCTCCGCAATTGCCATCAAAACACTGTCTCGACCAGTATAAAGCTTCGGACCCGGCAGATACACCTGACCTAAGACATAAAACACCTTGCTCTTGTACGCTATCAGCCGCACCTCTATCGGCTTGTCACCGACCAGTGCATAAAGGCTCGCCAGTCTCTCCTGTATCACCGAGGCCAGCTCCTCCGGTGTCTTGCCCGCCGCCTCAACATCGCCCAAAAGCTCGAAGCTCACCTTACCGTCGGGACGTATCCGCTGACGCTGAAGGTGTATCTCCGGAACACGTGTGCAGTGCACCTCAATCTCATCCGGCGGCTGCAGAACATACCTCTCCGCCGTCACTACCACATCACGCGGCCTCGCAAATGCCTCTATATTCCTCGGATGTGACGAAAAACAACCACCAACCCCCACAATCCCGGGAATACATATTACTGCGATTACTGTCGCTGTTCGTAACGATGACATTATTCTTCTCCTTTCCTCTAATAAATCGTCTCTCTTAATAGTCAACTTAACAGCCCAAAGCACTCTTCCGAATCTACCTTGCGCAAAGCTCTATTATACCTGACCTTAGCGACCCCTGTCAAACCTTTTTCCCAGATTTTCTACCCCCAAACGCCGCTCAGACCCCCAAAATCCACCTCCAGGCCGCCACAACCACAGGCCTTATCTCTGCAACCCGCTCAATCAGGCTGACCAGCTCGTCAGTATTCACTGGTTTGGCTTTTCTGCCCATTTCCCCCCGATTTTATTGCACACTAACTCAAAAGGCAAGATTTTACCCTGTTTTTCCTTGACTACCCGGCCACAAACCATATAATCATAATCGCCTTTTGACTGGGGGCAAAGGGCCAGAGGAGATAAGAATGAGAAGCACCCTGGGAGACCTGTTCAGCAAAATTCGCCAGAGCAGAATCGATCCGCGCAGGCGCAGTGAACACTAACCGTTCTTGTAAGGAGAAAAGTTATGAAGGCAAAAATACTTATCACCACCCTGCTATTACTGGTAACTGTAATGTTTAGCAGCGGTACGTCAACCGAGGAACGAGAAACATCACGCAGCCGAGAGAAAGAGGAAATCCGCATAAGAGAGGACGCCCGTGCCGAAATAAGAGATGCTAAGATACGGAAACGGGAAGCACAGGAAAAGCGGAGAGAGGAAATCAGGCAGGCGAATATACAGGCGAAAGAGAAAAAAGAAAAGCCAACCAGACTTGAGCTACGAATCACCAAACTTGAACGCAGGGTCGCTGTTTTGGAAGCAGCAATACTTCCAAGACCACAACCCCTTTCGGAAATGAGGTACGACCCTTCTCGGAGAGAACAGATAAAACAGTTACCCACCGAGGTAAGGGTACAAAGCGAAAAGTGAGACATAACATACCACAGCTACTATTGTTTTGATTGTTATCGCTGTGGTTGTAATGATAATCCGATGGCTTGTCCAGTTGTTCACTTGACATAAATAATCGTTAAAATGGTGCGGTGAGGATAATCAGATAGGGAGATTTGGATTATGGAAAAATTAAAAGAACACACACATTACGTTGTATATGTCGTGCTGGTCGTTGTCATTTTATTGTTGTTTAGCAGGGAGAAACAGGGGCGTTATGCAGTAACATCAGCAGGCAAAGAAAGCTGGATTGTTCTCGATACAAAAACAAGCCAGTTATGGCTGCGGGGGATAGAAGGAAGTATCTGTTTTGGAACAAACGAAAATCCAACACACAAACTTTACTTGGTTGACCTCAAAAGCTCAACGGTGTTTGACCCTATAAAAGAAAGTGCAGAAGAAGTTGATGGCTTTTCGACTTGGCAACAAAGTTTAGTAGAAGATATAGACGAAGAGGATGAAAAAAACCAATAAGAATCTTTACCTGCCGGATTGGGTTATTGATAGTCTGGACGCTGAGGGCGAGAAATACGGTGGGCCTGGTGCGGTAGCGATGTTGACCAAGGAGTTTTAAGATATGGAGAATAGCGATAATGAAGTCGACCTGCTGCCATTGTGGTCGTGGCAAACGCCGGACTTTTCACTTATAAGAGGCACAGTCGACCACGGGCGGTCAATTTTCAAAAAGGAACACAGCGGATTTGAAAAGTCATGCAAAGAACTTTCCGAACGATTAGAAATTGACGATGACCAATTTATATGGTGTTTCACGTATCCTAAAGAGCAATGGCAGGGTCGCGAGAGATGGGAACTTGAGGTGCCTAAACACCGTGTTCTTGCTTATACTTGCAATGTCGCATGGCACTGGATTCTGGCCCATAATGGGAACGACGACGTGCCATGTAACATACCGCTGAAGTTTGAACGTATATGGTTTAAGATAGCTAATACTAAACGTAATGAATGTAAAAAGAAATTTACAGACGATTGGAGAAAAAAAACAACTGAACAGCTATGGAATGTACTGTTCTTAGATGATGATGCACTGTTCTTAGATAAAGTCTATGGTGACTGCACAGATGTCTTGTTACGGCATCCTGTTGAAGACAAATGGGTAAAACACCCGAGAGCCGACCCAAAACAATAAGTAAATCGACAATCGTTAAAATGGTGCAGTGATGTTTAACAGGAAACGGAGGGCTTAGGTAATTAGAAGGTAAGCCAGTTGCCGGTGAAGGAATGGTTAAATTTTCACTAATTTTTTTGTCCTAATCACTTTGGACAGGAATTAAGGAGAGTCAAAATGGATTGGTTCAAGCGTTATGGTATTCCTGGGGCATACTTTCTGGGACTTTCAACAATATGGGCATATGCACTCTATGGTTATAAGCTTCGATGCATTGACATGGCCACAAAGGCAACGTATATCGTGGGTCTTGCAGTGTTATTATTTGTTCCTATAGGATATGTTCTGTGCGTAATGCAGCAGTCGATATACCTTCGTTTGCTTTCTTGGGGTATCGTTAGAAGAGCTATGAAATATTCTGGGCGTTTCACACTCGAGGAAAGGAAACGCCCCGAATATGAGCTCGAGGTTGAATCTGTGCTACTTACGGTAGGCACTGGCGATATTGAAGTTCAACAGCTTATGCAGAGTTGGCACAGAAATCGTAATGATATTGCTGTTATAAGTGCTACCTTGGCCGTGACAACAATCTTTGCACCGCTGGTAATCTTTTTGGGTGTGAAGTTTTGTTCCGGGCTATCTTGGAAATGGGATTGCAAGTTCGGAACATTCGCGATTGTATTAAGTATATTCGTGTTCTTCATCTCAGGTTGGAGCTGGTATATCATAACTGAGCAGAATGCAAAGACTCTAGCAGGAATCTATAGAGGCTTGCCCAATAAGCCGAAGTGCGAGCGGTGGTGTACTGCTGGCGAGGCCAAAGAATACAAGAAGCCAAAGGACGAGCAAAACAATAACTAAATTGGCAATTGTTAAAATGGTGCGGTGATGCTGAGAAGGAAACGGTAGCCAGCTCCATTTGGCAATATTTTAAAAGGTTTTTCCTTGACCGTCAGTAAATTGAGGATACATTTATGTATCATGGAAGATATGAAGACACTTTTTGAGTTGCCTTGGTATGTAAAAGTGCTTGTACTTCTTGCAAGGTTTCTTCGGAAAATTCATCTCGGGAAGATAGTTCTTAAAGTAAGAGAAAAAGTAGTATTAGAGACTTTGACAAGAATACATTTCGATACCATACATTTAATAAGAAGGTTTTCGGTAAATGGACATTTTTTTGGTATACTTGGAGAAGGAGATAATGCCAAAGAACCATTTGAAGACTTAGCTGACGGCATTCGTGATACAATGGCAAAACACTTGGCAGTCGCAATAGACGACTTACATTGCACGATTAAATATTTGCAGGGTTCCGACGATATAGACAAGAAAGACTGGAAAGTCTACACTTTGGCGAGGTCTACACCTTGCAATCGACCAGCAGAGTTTTGGCCTTCTGATTCTCATTCGCTTGGTCTAAACTCGTCCTTTGCAGCATTAGTAGGATGTGATGACCCATCTAATAAATGGTCATCTGACACTCCTTATATTTGTTTTGCCTGTAATGATTTGAGAGAACATGAACAATACGAATGCACCAGAGAAAACTGGCGAAAATATTTCAAGTGCACATTTGTTTTTCCTCTACGCTATAGAAAAATCACCCAAAAAACGTATAAAACAGTTGGATTTTTAACATTCGACTCAAATATGCGTAATATTTTTGGTGACATACCTAACATCTTTGAATATATGGGAAAGCCTGAGGAATATAGAAAAGCAATGCTGGCTTCTTCTGTTTGCCATTTGGGTGGATTAATTGCAGATATGCTTGCTACAACAATATATTTACAAGAGGAATTTGGGGGAAAACGATAAGGGAGTGAAATTGTGGAAAAGGAAAAATCAAGAGGAGATTTAAGCAAAATTGTTAAAAGAGAAACAGAATTGGAGGTTCCAAAAACAGCATCAGAGATTAAACTTCAATCAGTGGGAGCAAAGCTTATTGAAGCTTGGGAAAAGCTGGCAAAAGAGAATGGAGAAGTACTCTCTACAGATAGACCTTAAATTATAATAGCCGCTACTTAATGTGGAATAGTCAAGATTCAATCTGACAAACAGTCTCCTTCTGTCTCTAAAATCTTTTTGCTCATAGAGACCCCCATTCCCCGCTCAAGGGCATGTAGCCTTCTGCGACAAGCTCGCGGGAGAGTTAATCTACGCGACCGCTCCCATCCCGGAGAATTAAAGGTGTCCGCCTGCCCCATAGGGGGTACATTTTTTCGCTGGGGACAACAATTTGACCATCGAAAATCAACCATCCAACATACATTTCAATAATCGACTCAACTTTCCGTGCCCAAATAATATCTAAATAGCCCGAGATTGCAACTCTTTTTTAGTCGTTAGTATTTAGCGGTTTCAAGCCCCTGCGGCGCATCCCTGTTAGCACCCCCATGGCTCAGACTTCGTTCAGCCGGTCAAAAATGGAAGCGCACGCTTCCGTGATCGAGGGCGGAGCGTTCTGAAAAAGCTCACTTTGAGAAGAACGCCCGCCAAGAGCACCTACCGGCTGAGCCTCTGTGTTCCTCTTCACTTAGCAAAAAATCTGAGTTAATCTGTGTTAATCTGCGTCAAAGAAAAAACCTCTCTGTGGTCTCTGTGATCTCTGTGGCTACAAAATTTCTTCGTGCCTTCGAGTCTTGGTGGTGAACCTCCACGCTCTCCGCGATGAACAGAATCTTGCTAATCCTGTCAATCCTGTCTAAAGAAATTACTCTGCGGTTAAATTCCCAAAAATTATCTTGACATCTAACTTCCCATGTAGTATAATACCCACCGAACATCTAAATACTAAAAACTAAACTTGTGCCCGCGAAGGCGGGTATACTAAATTCTAAACACGGAGGGTTCAACAATGCCCACGCATTTACAAGATGTTATATTTCGTTCCTCAGCCCTTGAACTTTTTCAAAAATCAGTGTTAATCTGTGTAAATCAGTGTCTAAAAACAAAACCGCCTATATTGCCCAACTTAACTTGCTGGCAATTTACAACCTTTTTATGCAAAACAAACCCAATGTCAAAATTTTTAGTCATCCCATTAATCTATACCTCATAAGGACTTACAGAAAATTTCTTTGAAAATGCGACAAAAAAACAAACCCAAACAAAACCAATTCAAACCCAAAACAAACCCAATTTCAGCCCAAACAAACCCACAGCAAACCCAATCAAACCCAAAACGAACCCAATTTTTCAAGCTGCCGGAGCCTGTCGAGGGCAGCGCAGATCCCCGCTTGTCCTCGGGAGATTGCTACTTTGGTCCTGCAGCAGAGGAACTGCTCCTCCAATGGCCCAGCAACAGGGGACCCAACACCGAGCGGAGGTCCCTACGAGTGTGCTTCCGCGAATCTTCAAACTTTGACAAGTGAATATGAGTTTCGAGGGAAATTGAGTGAGTCTGGCCCGCCATTGCTGTGAGGGCATCCGGGCAGGTCTATGAGGCGAGTTTTGCAGCGGTTTTTCGCTTGCTGTCTTTGAGCAATATCTTCTCCAAGCTGCCCAGCAGGTAGTTGTTTACCACAACGTCCCAGCTCATGTTCTTTGCGAGCGAATAGCCGCTTCGGATTATCTCTTCGGTCTCCGACTCGTTTTTAGGCAGCCGCAGGATTATCTGCTCGGCGATTTCTCTGCTTTGGAAGGCTTCTATCTGGTCGCGCATAGACCTGTCCATACCGAGCAGGTCTCTAATGTCTCCAAATTCGATACCGTCCAGATTGGTGTAGTCGCCGACGATGATGTTCTTGGCACTGTCACAGCTGTGAAGCGGCATGGCAGCGACAGCGTCACTAACGAAGCCCGAGCAGCCGCAGACACTGCTGAAAACGCAGATTCCGCCGAAGGTCAGCGGCTCGAGCTGTGCGATTCCGAACGGCTCATAAATACTCTGGCCGAACTCGACATCCGTGCCTTTGCGGATATCCATGAACTCCATATCCTCCGGCATTTTAACGCCGCAAAGTCTTTGTGTGAATCCGAACTGGTTGATAAAGATGATCTTTATGTTCCTGCTCTTTGAGTTGAACTGTTGTATCGCGGTATAGAAGTCCGCCTCGCCGCCGGATAGATCCGGCCAGCCCTCGCGGTGCGCAACGGGCCAGTTATATGCCGATTCCATCTTGAAGATGTCGCTGCTTCGTCTCTGGGCAACTTCGGTGCTCAACAGGAACATTACCGCCGTTTTCTCTTTGTCTCTGAATTCTTGTTCGATCTGCTCGAGTACGCGCAGGTCGCGCCACAGCCCTTTGCTCTGAACCAGACGTGTCACGTGCGTGAATACGACATCCGGGCGAACCCCGAGAAGGTTCTCACAGTATCGGCGCAGCTTTTCTCCCGACGCCGTTTTCTCAGCAGGACTGATTTGATATGCCGGTATCCCGTTATAGACTATGTCTATATCTGTGCCTTCGAATTCGGGCCCCATGAATCGCAGCTCATCTGCTACGCAGTTGCCTACTGCAAGTATTATGTCACAGTGCTTCGATGCGGCCACCAGCGGGTGTTTGAAATACGAGTTCTGGCTGCCAAACACGTCGTTGACGTATAAACCTGTCCTGTGTGCTTCTCTCAGAACGTTGTAGAACATCGTGTCGTGGCCTGGATGCTTTTCCACTATCTGTCGCATCGTTGCGACTTCATGAGCGTGAAAGGCGGTCTTGAAACTGCAATGCGGATCCGCAATGGCCGCCAATGCCGTTGGCATACCCATATACTCGTGTGCGATGACCACCGTCTGGTCCGTTGCCGCTCCGATGGCCTTGAGCGCATCAATTGCCGGCGGCGCCAGCCGGACGTATTGCTCGTATTCCCATAAGTGCTCGTATGACTCGCTGCGAATCCCGAATCGCTCGAAAAGCTGCTTCTTGAAGGCGTTGACCGGCCCGTTGTCCATATAGCGCACGTCAATGAGCAGGACCTCCGGAGAGCTCTTTATTCCGGTCTGTTTGTCGATGAATGTGCGCCTGCCGTATATGATGCCCGCGTTGTAGAAGCTCTCAATCTTGCGAAATGCCGAGGCGTAACCCGTCTTTACAAGCCCGTCCAGTGATGAGTAGAGTACTTCGCCTCCCTCGCCAAGCCGATCGAGGACCGAGCCGTCCGTGCTGAATAACGGCCCGACAAGAATCGAACGGTTGACCGCATCCAGGTAAGATTTGCACGTGAAAAAGCCGTTGAGCACGGCACCGATACCGCCCACCTTGCCCACGGTCTCGTGAGTAACGTGAACTAATGTTGTCCCCTCGGCCATATACAGTTCCTTTCCCAGTTGTACTACGCGCTGCTAATTCCGACAGTTTCCGATTAAAGTATAGGATATGCTGCGCCCAGGCCAAATTTGAGCAGGCCCATGCGGTGACACTGAGCCGGGGCCGTGAAAAAAGGGGGGCACAAATGAAGAAATGCAATCTGTTATGGGACTGCTTCAAACCGCCCGAAGAGCCCGTTTTTACGTTTGATTTATCCTGTTGCGCAGGTTCCTTATCAAACCGGAGAGCACCTGAGGGGGAATGTCGGCAAGCTTCGGTTCGAGTATCTCGCCAAGTGCTATGCTGTCGAGTATCTTGATTGCCCGTGACCCGCACGGAGCAATGGACGATGCAGATTTCTCTGCCTGGTCCAGCTTGCCGTCCGCCATCAGGCGAAGATAGGTTGTTATACTTTCGGCCAGGTCCGAACCACTAAGCGTCGTTTTCACATTGGCTGGGGCCTCTGACGCTTCGTCCTGTTCTTCGGGGACCTCCGTCTCACTGAGTATGTCCTCTCTGATGCTTACTGTCTCAGCTAAAAGGGCGTTGCGTCTTCTTTCCTCTTCTTCGTCGGTTGGCGCCAGTTTAAGCTCATCTTCATCGGGCTTCTCGCTCGGCACATAGACCTTCTTATGGCAACCGGGGCAAGTGCCCCATCTGGCGCCGGCGTTGTCCGGGGCTTCTATTCTCTTGCCGCAGTGCTCACAGTGAAAGGATATGCTCATCTCTGACCGAAATATTGCTTAACTATTCGCTTTGTACTCCGCAACCACGTCGGTGGTCATCCCGCCGCGGGCCATGAACTTGGCCGTCACCTTCATCCAGCGGGGTTTGCACGCACCGCACAAGTCGTCCAGTATCTCGTTTGTCAACGCCTCGTAAAATATCCCTCTGTTGCGGTAGCTCTGCATGTAGAACTTCAAGCTCTTCAGTTCGATGCACAGTTTGTCCGGACAATATTCTATTATTATCTGTCCGAAGTCCGGCTGGCCCGTCCGCGGACAGACGCTCGTAAACTCGGGACACCTGACGGTTATGCAGTAATCCCGCTGCGGGAAAGGATTGTCGAATAGCTCAAGCTCGGGTTTATTACCCATTTCAGTTGAACCTCGCAAAAATTCCGTTAAGCTAATATAATAAGTGCTGATAACTATGGCAAGAAGGAGTAAAAAATGTCGCGCGAAAATAATAAAGCCGTTGTGCTGCTGAGCGGAGGGCTCGATTCAGCCACGACCCTGGCCATTGCACGCGACGAGGGTTTCCGGCTTTTTGCTCTGACCTTTCGCTACGGCCAGCGACACGAGCGGGAGATTGAAGCGGCGCAAAGAGTGGCCCGCTCAATGGGAGTGGTTGACCATCTCTTTCTGGAAATCGACCTGGCAGGGCTTGGCGGCTCGGCGCTTACCGACCGCAGCATCGATGTTCCAAAAGACAGGAAAGATTTGGGCTCATCCGACAATATCCCGCTTACCTATGTGCCTGCTCGCAACACGATATTCCTCAGTTACGCCCTCGCCTGGGCAGAAGTCCTTGGCGCCTTTGACATTTTCATCGGCGTCAATGCCACCGATTTCAGCGGCTACCCCGACTGCCGACACGAATTCATATCCACTTTCCAAAAGCTGGCCAATCTTGCTACTGCTGCAGGTGCCCAAGGCAAAGGCGAATTTACCATTCATACACCGATTATCAACATGACCAAGGCCCAGACAGTAATGGCCGGCAGGAGGTTCGGCGTTGATTACTCGCTTACCCATAGTTGCTACGACCCCGACGAAAAGGGCAGAAGCTGCGGCCGATGCGACTCCTGCCTCCTGCGACTGAAGGGATTCCACGAAGCCGGCCTTGCGGACCCGATCGATTATGTGGAAGAATGTAAAACTCCCACAGCCGGCTGAGAAACCGAACGTGCTCCATTTGTCCGGAGCAGCACAATGACAGTTAGCGAAATCTTCTATTCTCTGCAGGGTGAAGGTCTGCTGGCCGGTGTCCCAGGTGTCTTTGTTCGCCTGGCCGGCTGCCCGCTGCGCTGTAAATGGTGCGACACAAAATACGCCTGGGACGGTAACGCCGGCACTTCATGCGACATCGACGAAATCTTAAAGACAGTTACGCAGCGGCCTTGCCGCTTCATCGTTGCAACCGGCGGCGAGCCGATGATAAACTCAGAGTTGCTGCAACTGGCTCGTGCCCTTAAGGGCATCGGCAAACACATAACAATCGAAACAGCAGGCATTGCTTTCATACCCGATATGCCCTGCGACCTTATGAGCATTAGCCCCAAGCTGAGCAATTCAACTCCCGACGACTCCGAACTTGCCAAAATCCACGAAGACTCGCGCCTCGATATCCCTGTCCTCCGCAAGCTCATCCGAAACTACGATTATCAACTCAAATTTGTGGTCGATTCGCAGGACGATTTGCCCGAAATCCAGCAGACCACAGAGCAAATCGGAAACGTTGACCCCGAGAAGGTAATGCTCATGCCCCAGGCCGTGACAAGGGTCGAGCTTATCGAAAAATCACCAATGGTCGCCGACTTGTGCAAACGCACCGGCTATACCTTTTGCAACCGCCTGCAAATCCTCCTCTGGGACAATCAGCGAGGTCTCTGAGACAAAAATGAACTCACAGCTTGCAGCATGAGCTCCATTCGGGCTTCGCCGTCGAGATGCAGATGACCCGTCGAAGGGTCAACGTCTTAGAGCACGTCGTCATTCCCGAAATCCGCGAAACCATCAAGTTCATCTACGACAAATTAGGCGAAGCCGAGCGCGACAACATCTCCCGCCTGATGAAAATTGCCGACATCATTAGAGCATGAACCCTTTTTGCGGAATCCGATTTGACGTGCCAAAAAAACCGCCTCGAAAGCAAACGCTCACTCTCTCGGAATCAGGGCTTTCAAAAGCGGCTCGTGCCATTCTTTTTTCACAGGGTCATAGACGCCGAAGCCGGCGCAGAATTCCCAGTAGGAAAAGCTAGAACCTCGCTCGACAGCCGTATCGACGACGAACTTTGTCCATCGTGCGCGGGATTCCATATCGGCCTTGCTGTATGCCCCGAACTCGCCTAAGTGAATAGGCCGATTGTGCTTCTTGGCCCATTCGGCGGCAATGTCGAAATTATCGGTGATCTCCTTTTTCTCATTTTCGGTACCCGTCCACTTCGTCCCTAACCAGTCGTTGGAATCGGCTATCCACGATGCGCCCTGGTGGGTGAGCTTCATCGGCAGGTAGTAGTGCACGGTTACAATGATATTGCGGTCGTCTTCGGGCAGCTTGAGGTTCTTGAGCTGGCTTATCTGATTCCATTGTACCGGGCCCACAACCAGGGTCCTGTCAGGATTCGACTTGCGAACAACCTTGATAGCATCGGCCAGTATCTCATTCCAGGGCTTGGCCTTGAGGTTACCGTGCGGCTCGTTCATCAGCTCGAACATAAGGATGTCGGGTTTGTCTTTGTAATGCTCTGCGATTTGCTTCCACAGCGCAATAAACCGCTCTTTATGCCCTGCAGGGTCGTCGTCCAGCTCATTGTAGTGATGGATGTTCAGCATTACGGGAAGGTCTCTGGCCAGAGCATTGTCAACCGCCCAGTCAACTCGTTTCATGAACTCCGCATCGATTGTATAAGGCGGCTCTTCCATCGCGTGCGCATTCCAGCGGACAGGCAGGCGCACCGAATCGAAACCCGCATCCTTTATCAATTGAAAATATTCCTCCTGAAGCGTCACGCCCCATTCGCCTTCGCTGGGTGCCTCAAGTGCATTGCCGAGATTCACACCTCTGCCAATGCGATTGTTCATCTCAAACGGTTCAACGGTTTTCTTCGGCTTGTCTGTCTCGGCAGCAAATGCCAAGCCGATCAGCAATATAGAAAGTGCAATTGCCAAAACCGTGCGGATTGATTTGCTGAACATTGCAGTTCCCTCACAAAAGCGAAAATTACTTACCGTACCTGACAAAAGCAAAAAAAGCGGGCGATGGGATTCGAACCCACGACATTCGGCTTGGGAAGCCGACATTCTACCACTGAATTACGCCCGCACAGTTCGGTAATTTCTCTTCGCAAAATCGAACAAGGCGATTCTTCCCTGATTATACCGTTGACTAAGGAAAATTCCAGTCTCTATCTGCTGTTCGGGTGCATACTTTGTGGCGAATTTTGGGTACTTTCCTGATGTGTGGGTCTGGTAAAAGCGGCTGTTCGTGCGCTCCAGACCGGCACACACCGGCTTCTACCGAAAACTCCTCCACCTTTGGACAGAAAAAACTGGACTATGAACCTGTTTTTTGCTAAAATATATGTCTTGGACAGTTTAGAGGGTGCCTTTTGGAGGCAGGTTGTGAATGAAAAGACTCTGCGTCTTCTCAATGCTGATTATTTGCCCTGTATCGCTTTGGGCCGACACCCTCTCTGTCGGACCCGGCGGATACAGCACGATTCAGTCTGCAATAGATGATGCCAACAGCGGTGATACGGTCGTAGTCGCCCCGGACACTTACATCGAAAACATCGATTTCCTCGGAAAGGCAATCACCGTCCGCTCCACAGACCCAAACGACCCCAACATCGTCGCCGTTACGATAATCGACGGCTCAAATCCGCAAGACCCGAATCTCGCCAGCGTCGTTACCTTCAAAAGCGGTGAAGGCAGCGACTCGGTGCTAAGTGGCTTCACCATCACCGGCGGCACCGGTTCCTGGCTGCCTGTGTCATGGGAGTTTCAGGGCCTTAGATGGAACCGCTGCGGTGGAGGCGTCGTCTGCTGTAATATGTCCGCACCTACGGTTACAAAAAACCTCTTTGTCGATAACACGGCAGGCCAGGGAGGCGGCATCTACATATACGGCGACCCCGTCAACCCTAACAACCCCAGCAACCCTACCGTGCATATCAGCCCCGTAATTGCGGACAACACCTTCATCAACAACTCCGTGGTTGAAGAGCACGGTTTTTCTCCTCCCGACGCCAACTACCCCGCCAACGACCATGGTGACGGCGGAGCAATCGTCGCCTTCCAGGGCTGCGACCCCGTAATAACCGGCAATCTCATCGAGAACAACCACGCTGACTCCTATGGCGGCGGTATCCATCTGCGACAGTGGAGCAACGGCTCGATAGCTGAAAACCAAATACTCGACAATGATTCCCGCCTCGGCGCCGGCATCCACATAACATATACCTCCAGCCCTTCTGTAAGCGACAACACTATCCGTCGAAACACCGCTTCGTCTCTCGGCGGGGGCGGCATTTATGTCTATTACCTCTCCGGGCCGCTCATCGAACGAAATTTGATTACAGACAACACCTCCTCCAACGGCGCCGGAATATGCGTTTACTACAGCAGCGCAGGCACCATCCGCAATAATCTTATCTGCAGAAACAACGCAGGTGCGGGTATTCGGATTGTAGGCAGCACTCCGACAATTACCAATAATACGATTGCAGACAACTACAACGGCGGAATAGACTGCCAGCCCAACAGCAACCCTCAAATCGAAAACAACATAATAGCATCTAACGGCTTCGGATGGGCAGTAAGGGTATCCAACGACAGCTCCCCCATAATCAGATACAACAACCTCTGGGACAACGACTCCGGCACTACCGGACCAGCAATACCCGACCAGACCGGCATCAACGGCAATATCTCGACCAACCCTGATTTCGTGGCTCCGGACACCAACGACTATCATCTGGACTATGACAGCCCCTGTATAAACACCGGCGACCCCAATTTCACGGGCTCCGATCAGAACGATTATGACGGCAGGCCAAGAATAATGGGCCAATACGTCGATATCGGCGCGTACGAAACAAGTCCCGTCTGGAACATAACCACATACACCGGCTATGACACAATACAGCAGGCGGTCGATGACGCCAACGACGGTCAGACAATCGTCCTGACAATCGGCACCCACACCGGAGACGGCAACAGAGACATACGGTTCTACGGAAAGTCGATCACCGTCCAGAGCACAAACCCGAACAACTGGGACATCGTCGCGGCAACGATAATCGACAGCAACGGCTACGACCCCGAATTGCACCGCGCCTTCCATTTCCGCGACGGTGAAGATGCCAACGCCGTCGTGGCCGGACTCACTATTACCGGTGGAGGCGGCGTATATGACGGCGGCGCAATCAAATGCACCAACGCCAGCAGCCCCACAATCAAAAACTGCATAATAACCGACAACTACTCAGGCGGCCGAGGCACAATCTACACCGAGCACTACAGCAACCCCCTCATAGTCAATTGCGCCATCACCAATAACGTCGCAACACGCGGCTACGGCGCCGCTGTCTGCGCATTTTACGACAGCAGCCCCACAATCCTCAACTGCCTCATCGCCAACAACCACGCCGTCGGCGCCGGCCATCACGGCGGCGGTATCTACTGCCACGACCACTCCGACGCTCTTATCGCCAACTGCATCATCACAGCAAACACCGCCGACCACCGAGGTGGCGGAATTGCCGCCTACTGGTCAAGCCCGACATACATAAACTGCACCATCATCGGAAATACCTCACTCGAAGGAGGCGGACTAAGCTCATTCAGAGAAAGCAATCCGCTCGTCGTAAACTGCATCGTCCGCGACAATATCGCACCCGACGGAAACCAGATTGCTCTCATCAACACCTTGCGCATCTGGGGCGTCAACATCCCCACCGAGATGACCGTCCTCTTCAGTGATATCGAAGGTGCTCAATCCCAGGCTACCATCGACCCCGACTGCACCCTCCACTGGGGCGACGGCAACATCGATATCGACCCTAATTTCGTCAACCCAGGCCACTGGGACGATGCAAACACCCCCGCCGAGCCCAACGACGATTTCTTCATCACCGGCAACTATCACCTCCTGCCCTCTTCCGGCTGCATCGATATCGGCGACAACAATTCACTGCCCGCTCTCCTGACGACCGATATTGACGGCGAGCAAAGGATATTCGACAGCCGTGTCGATATCGGTGCCGACGAGGTCGTCACAAATCCCTTTGACCTTGATACCGACGGAATCGTCGATTACTACGAGCTTGGGCTTCTCACCGACGAATGGCTGATAACCGGCGGCGGCCTGCAAACCGACTTCTACACCGATGGCATCATAGATTTTGCTGATTATGCCCTCCTTGCCAACGAATGGCTCTGGAAAGCCGGCTGGTATGAATGACCCGTAAAACTCAATCCTCTTCCGTACAACCCCTCAGCGATCCCTGCTACTGCTCTTCCTCCACCACCTTTTCGAAGACCATCGGCTCGGGATATATGCCGTTCTCACCCTGCGGGAAACGAGGCCCATAGTCGAATATATTTATCAATTCGGCATCCCATGTCTGTCCATCCTCAGAAACCGTGCCAATGAACCTGTCAATGCTGTTGCCCTCCAGTTTCTCATCCATGAATCTGATGTGTAACTCCTCGATCTCGATAGATACAAATAGTTCACGGTTTAATGGATTATACTCGGCGTAGCAATCGCCCGCCTTATAGGTGCTGACGCTTCCATCTTTCATCTCAACTTCCGTTACCTGATTGGGCCTTATCTGAACCACACCAAGTGGGATGACTGCGGAAACTACACCCTCGGCTCCGAGGGTGATCCTCCATGGGCTGTCCTGCGCCTGCCACGTCCCTACGACGATCTCAGGAAGCTTCGGCCTGTTCTCGACGACACCCCGGCCATCGTTGCTTTCCCCGCCAGGCCCGATGCACCCACCTGCCACCACCAAGCCCAGAACAGCACAAAGCAAAACATCCGATACTCGTCTCATTTCATTCAATCCTCATAGCTCGATACAGCCGAATTGTAGCAGATTCTCCCCCTTTCAGCCAGAAAAAAAGAGGCAAGCCAAAATGACTTGCCTCTTGAAAACCAACTGTTACTGGCTCTTGGCCGTCTTATTTGCGACGACGCAGAAACAGTCCGCCGAGACCGAGTAGTGCAATTGTCATCGGCTCGGGAATCTGATGAATCACCTGAGTGTCATAAATTGTTGCAAAGTCGGCGCTCATCAACACCAGCTCGACGTCACCAAGGTCCTCACAGTGGAACACGATCTGGTCAACCAGTACCCCCTCCAGCGGAGGCGGTGTAGGAGAACTGCTGATGAGTTCTATCCCAGCAACGTCCGTGATAGTCGGGTCACCCAGAAAGTCCTGGAACGCCGGCACCATATCATCCTGGTCAATATAGGTCGACAGGTCACCCCCCATATCAATGTAGGGGATCGTAACAGTGGTACCGTCGATTGAGCCAGGCCCCTTGACGATCAGCCATGGCGACACGTTTGGCGGTGTCTGGCCATCACCCCAGATGTCGATAATCACCTCGCCGCTCGGAATGTCGAGAATCGTAACCTCGGTATCCCCCAGATCTGTATTACCATTAACAGAAATTAGCAGCGCTGCATTTGCCGCTGAAACCATTCCAAGAACCATCATCAATACTAACAGCTTTTTCATTTCATCCTCCTTTAAATTTCAAATTTCTTATGCTTTAGCAACTGATCTTTCCTTTAACTGCCATTACGGAGTCGGGTCAACATAGCTATTGTTGGCTGCTTCCGTCAACGGGCAATCCTGCGGCAATGGCGGTGATTTATCCTTCCAGTTGCCAATCACACGGTTCAGGTCGCCGGTGTAAATTAAGTAGTAGTATGGGAATCCTGAATCCTTGTGGTCGATGTCAGCTCGCGGATCGGCACCGGCGGGCTTTACCCCTGCCGTAGCCTTCCAGTTACTGATGACCAAGTTCAGGTCGCCCGTGTAGATTCGGTAATAATACGGAAAGCCCGAATCCACGCCGTCACCGTCACCGTGACACTGATAGCCGGAGCCATCAGGCGATGCACACCACGAATCAATCTCCGGCACCCAGCCGTTAGCTACGTACGCATTATACGCCGCATACTGTTGCACATACGCAGCAGGGAAACACGGAGGTGGCGGGGGCTGCTCGAACACGATGTTCCTGCATATTGGCAGGTTCGTCGTTGCCTCGCTGGCGTCATTCATCACGACCTTGCCACGATCCAGATTCACCTCGATGCAGACATTGCAATCGCCGTTCGGTGCATCAATCTGCAGCACGCAGAGGTTGCCGTCCACAGGCGGCTGGTTCGGCGCACCGTCATAAAGTGCACCAAGCTCAATGGTGATATCAGCACTGGGAATATCATAGCCAGCGCCAGGATCACCACTGGGGGCCACCGGAGTGTAGTTCGGGTCGTCCCAGCATGGGTCCGCCGGGGTGATATAGTCCCTGAACCTGCCGGGGAATATACCATAGCCCGCGCCCTCGCCGCTGAAGAAACCGCTGATGCCCGTAATCGTCGCGCCGTTGTCAACGGTGATGTTCAGGGCAAACGCCCTGACATCCGTGCCGCCTTCGTAGGTGATGGCAACATCGTTCGCGTCGCCAACCTTGACGGCATTGACGTCAACCGCTAACGCCGGCATCGCAAAGACCAGTGCCGCAACAATCAGCATAAATCTTCGCATCATAGTAAAAACCTTCCTTTCTTTTCTTCTTCCTGCAGAGCCACACACCCTGCACAATTTTGGTTTCTTCCTGCATCCTTTTGTTTTCGCCTGATTACACCTGCTCACCATTTGGCGAGCGCAGCGCCTTGACCGGCAGGAGCAGCCAAGGAGAAGTAATTAAGTAACTGCTATCCGCTCCTCCATTTACTCCTTCCTCGCCGTCTTGGCGTAATCGTGCGACACCACATAAACATGCACAAGGTTACTATTGGTGAAAGTCAACTGTATGCTAACACAACGTGGGATGTTAATCAAGGGAATTTTTTAAAAATTTCGCAAAATTTCCCCAACCCCCCAAAAAAAAATTGAAAAGTCCCATAAAAACGGCGATATCACACCTAAAACCAGCGTTGACAAGCATTTACGGCCGGATGTTAATTTGGGCAATCTGCTGCGATGGGCTATTCTGCCGCCCGTTGAGCCGCCGGCTATAAAAACGACAATGCCGCAGAAGCCGGATAGCCGAATTGAGCGGACCGGAGCTTGTTTTTGCGTTTTTCCCTTAACTTTTGCTGCCGCTTTGCTATTTTGCTCCTATGTACGAATTCCTGAAGGGCAGACTTCTTTTCGTCAGGGTTATCCTCCTGGCCTGTGTGGCGGCGCTGGTGGTCATAGGGATAGTGACCATCTATTCCGTGGGGCATCCTGCAGAGACCGGCGCCGCAGAGGCGGGCGGGCAGTTGGCCGATTTGTGGAAGAAACAGGTGCTCTTTGCCGCACTTGGAGCAATCGTCTTTGTTGCAGTAAACCTGATAAGCTATCGCCGATTTGGAGCGGCAAGCGCGTCGATATACGCCGCGGTGCTGATGCTGCTCGGCGTTCTGCTTGTCTCGAAATACATAGTCACACTACCCTTTGCACCCGAGATAAACGGCACATACCGCTGGATAAGAATTTCGATACGCGGTTTTGCCCTGCCGAGCGTCCAGCCGTCGGAGCTCTGCAAGCTGGCGTTCATCATAGCCCTGGCCTGGTATCTGCGGTATCGCAGCAACTATCGCAATCTCTGGGCCCTGACAGGCCCCTTTGTCTTGACGTTGCTGCCGATGATTCTCATACTGCTCGAGCCCGACCTGGGAACAGTACTGCTGATGATGCCTATCCTCTTTGTTATGCTGTTCGCAGCCGGCGCAAAAGTCAAACACCTTCTCGTCATCCTGCTGTTCGCTCTGCTGTGCACCCCGCTGCTCTGGTTCAAAATGGAACCTTATCAAAGGACGAGAATCAGCAGCGTGCTGCTGCAGAGCGACTGGCTGCGCGACAAAGCCGAGCGGCACCCGATGCTCGGCGAAATACTCGTTGGCACAAGGTTCAGCACCACCCAGTGGAAGAGCAACTGGGGCTATCACCTTATCAGGTCGAAATACGCCGTCGCCTCGGGAGGAACAAAGGGCTACGGGTTCGGCAAAGGTCCGTTCGTAAAGTACAATTTTCTGCCCGAGAGACACAACGACTTTGTATTCGCTATGATAGCCCATCAATGGGGCTTTGTGGGCTGTGTGGGGCTGCTGGCGATTTATATGGTCGTCATTGCATGCGGGCTGGAGATTGCAGCCAATAATACGGACCCGTTCGGCCGACTGCTCGCGACCGGTATAGTTGCAATGTTTGCCCTGGAGGTGATAGTGAACGTGAGCATGACCGTCGGCCTGATGCCCATAACCGGTCTTACCCTGCCGCTTGTCAGCTACGGCGGCTCGAGCCTGGTCGTAAGTATGGCCGCTATGGGGCTGCTCAATAATGTCGGACGCTCACGACCGTTTACCGTGGCGCCGAAATCCTGAACAAACCGGACTCGCCTCTCCGAAGAATAACAATAGACGCACTATTCCCAGTCAAGACAGGAACCACAAGTGATAAAGGGCTTCAGACAAATCGCATTCCTGACAACGCTCAGTCGTGTCCTCGGGATGGTGCGTGACATGGCATTTGCGCATTTCTTCGGTGCCGGCTGGCTCATGACCGCCTGGACTATGGGTTTCAAAGTTCCCAACCTCGCCAGGCGTCTCTTCGGTGAGGGAGCGGCATCGGCCTCATTTATTCCCGTCTATAGCGAACAGCTTCATCATAACCCAAAAGATGCAAATCGCCTCGCCTGTACAGTCGTCACTGTCATCTTCGTCATACTCGCAGCAATTGTCGTCATAGGCCAGCTCACCATTTGGACCTGGTATTGGCTCTTCGAGACGCGAACAGGGCCCCGATTGGGTCTGGCACTGTGCTCGATAATGCTGCCATATATGATATTCGTCTGCATCGTCGCAATACTCGCAGGCATTCTGAACGTCCACAGACACTTCGCCGCCCCCGCCGCCGCGCCAATTGTCCTGAATATATGTATCATTGGCGGCATCTTGTTCAGCGGATGGGCCTTAAAACTCAAGGCAGAACAGCAGGTCTTCTTTATCGCACTCGCTGTCTTGCTCGCCGGCCTCGCCCAGATTGCTATCCAGCTCGGCCCATTGCGACGACACGGCGTATCACTCAGGCCCGCGTGGGACATACACTCGCAGGCATTTAGGAAGATTATCATCATGATGGGCCCCATGATAATCGGCCTTACCGTCACCCAGATCAACACGCTTGCCGATGACATCATAGCGCTCTCTTTCATGAACGAACAGGGCGACCCCTTAACTTACGGAGCACCGTCGTATCTCTACTATGCCCAGCGGCTCTACCAGTTTCCGCTCGGAGTGCTCGGCATATCCCTGGCCACCGCAATCTTTCCGGTCATGAGCTCAGATGCTGCGAGAAAGGATTTCAACGCCCTGACTAATACGATATCGCAGGGCGTCAAAACAGCGATGTTCGTGGCTGTTCCCGCAACCGCAGGTATCTTTCTGATAGCCAAACCTCTGGTCTCGGCCATATTCGAGCACGGCCAATTCACAAGTGCCGATACGCCGGTCGTTGCCTATACCCTTTCGTTCTATGCCGTGGGGCTGAGCGGCTACTTCTGGCAGTTGATAACAGCTCGCGCGTACTACTCGCTGCAGGATTCGAAGACACCCATGTTCAGCGCGATTGTCGCCGTCTGCGTGAATGTGGTCCTCAATCTTACGCTAATCTGGTTTATGGGTACGGCGGGCCTGGCGCTGTCAACGGCGCTTTGCGCATACCTTCAGGTCGCTATCCTCTTGACCGGACTCCGCAGACGCTTTGGGCGCTCAATACTCACCGGCTTGCCGCTCACCCTTGCCAAAACCCTCGCGGCGACGGCGGTTATGACTGGGGTCTGTACAGGAATAATCCTGGCGATGGCGAAGCTGCCCGCAGACAGGTTCTTCAACGTTCTCAGGCTCGCAGCGGTAGTCCCGGCAGCGGTGGTTGTGTATGCGGCAGCGGCAAGACTGCTCGGTACCGAGGAGCTCTCGCTGCTGACCGGCAGAAAAGTCAGCTAACCGGCAGCAGCTAAGGGGCGGCCGTGTTCGCTTCACAGATGCCGTACTCCAAGCCCTATAACCTCGGCCAAACCATACAGAGAATCGCACATCCGAGAAAAAAACACGTACTGATACGGTCGGTCGGCCAAATCCGTCCGAATGAACTAAAATACGCGATTCCATGTCCGCATCGGGCTAAAGCAGGCATAGAAATCACCCGAAATACTCGTTGTCCGCCTGCGGTGGGTTTCTTAGGCGGATTGGAGACGTGAATGCTAAAAACCAGGTGTCTTATACTCTTTTCAGCACTCTGGCTGTTCGCCCAGTCGGCTGCCGGCCAGGATACTATCGACTCGGCTGCCGGTACCGAGACTATCGACAGACGCTCCAGAGCTGCTCGCCAACGAGTCCGCGATGTAACAGATAAACTTTTCTCGCCGTCGGTCAGCGAAACGTTCTATGTGATTGCCTACGAGCTTGCCGGCTCTCCGGATGCTGCCAGGGCCGAGGCCGACCAGGCGCTTATGATGCTCAACGCCGCTGCCAGTCTGGATAGCAGGGCCAATTACGTCCTGGCCGATATGATCAAAATAGCATCGAGCCCGTCGCACGAGGACCAATCACAGATAGTCTATAATTTACTTATAGAATATGTGGACAAGCTGTCCGACCTCGAGGTCTCGGACAAAGCGGTGCGATACCTGCTGGAGCAGTTGAGCTCGCGAGAAGAGCGGGAGATGCTCCTTGGGGTCCTGTTAACAGACGTGGGGCCTGCCAATACTGCGTTGAGCTCGGAATTGGCAACGCTGCTGGGTCTCTTGAAGGCGGAGAAGACCGACGACCCGAATGCCACCCAGCTTCTGGCATACGCGTACAGTAGCGATAAATACAATCAGCTTGCCTACGAAAAACTCGCTGAGCTCTTGCCCAGACCACCCGGTCCCGTGAACCATCTCGAATATCTCAGACTGAAACTGCGTGAAAACCCGCTTGACATGAAAACGGCGCTGGCCTTTGCAGAGTATGCAGACAGGATACAGCTCTACGAGACGGCATCGGGAAGTTACCAATACTGCGCCGAGCTGTTCAGGTTTCTGCATCCGGGCGAGGATTTGCCGGCGCTTGTTTACCTTCCGTGGTCGGTCAGCAGCTACAATTCAAGACGCAACCAGCCCAGGTGTCTGCAAATCGCCGAGCAATTGCGCAGCGAGGGACGTTTTGATCTGCTCGCCGAGGCGATTGCCGGAAAAGCAGCCGTCAAGATTGGCCGGACCGAGCAGGCCGACCGCATACTCAGGGCCGCCGAAGAAAGAGCAATCCGCTCCGTGCTTGCCGGTGACGGGATTGTGGACAACAAACAGTTGGCGTGGTTTTATTGCTTTGTCGTCTCGGAGCCCGAAAATGCGATTGACTGGGCCAACAAGGCCTATTCAGCCGATCCCAATTCGCCGACCGCCGCCTCTATGCTGGCCTACTCACTTGCAAAGAATGGCCAGGCCGAATTGGCCGAGGCCCTTATCAACAACTATCAACCGAATCAGATAGCCATCCTGACCCTCGGGCTGGTTCGGCTAACAAAGGCAGATAAAACTGCCGCCATTGAGACGCTCAAAACAGCAATCGACTTGGACGGCGGCTCGCTCGCGGCGGAAGAGGCCAAACGTATTCTGGCCCACAATGACGCGGAATACATCCCCTTAATCGACCCCGGCTTCGTCCTAAAGTCTCTCAGGGAAACCGTCGGAGAAAAGATTGTCCCGAACTTTGCCGAACCGCGGGATATCATATCCTTACAGCTCAGCCTGAGAGGCAACAAGTTCTCGTACGGCACGAGCTTCGGGGCAAGCGTTGCGATAACCAACAACTGGTTCGAGCCGCTGGTCATATCGGATGACGCCCTTTTCAAAGGTTTTGTGGCCGTAGATGCCGAAGTCACCGGCGACCTGAACGAACAGATACCGAATCTCGCTTCGGTGCGGATAAGGCCGTCTTTTCCCGTTGAGCCCGGACACAGTGCAGTCGCGCCCATCCGCCTGCAGACAGGCCGGCTCAGAGAGCTGTTGCTCAGCCACCCCCAGGCGGCCTTGAACATAGAATTTACGGTCTATCTTGACCCTGTATGGACAGGCGACGGCAGAAAAATCAACGGCGTACCGGGCACCGAGCCGGTCACCGTAACGATAAAACGTCCCGCAGTCGAAATCAGCAGGGAGTTCCTGCAGAACCGCCTGAACTCTCTATCGAGAGGACGCCAGGGCCAGAAAATAAAAACGGCACAGCTCTTTGCGGGCCTGCTGCTTGAGCAGCGCGCAATGGCCGGCGGCGAACCACCCTATAAATTTAAGTTTGCCGGCTGGATGCCGGACCTGTTGAAATCGTCGTTGATTCACAGTCTTATAAACGACGACTGGCTCGTTCGCGTACATACGATGAACGCGATACTGCCCTTGGCTCTGGATTATGAGCTGACAGATGCGGTCTCGACGAGCTTAAACAGCCCCGACTGGCCGGCTCGCATGATGGCACTTTACGTGCTGGCCAGCCAGCAGGGCGACAGTTTCCAGAAAGTCCTGGACCACAGCGCCCAGCACGACTTAAGCGAGTACGTTCGGAACATGGCCCTTGCCCTCGGTGCAGCGCCTCCTCTTGTGCGCACAGCCCCTGAGCAGGAAGCGTCGCAAGTCACAGAAGAAGAACCCGACAACTGACCGGCAAAACAAGCCCGCCGCTATTTCCACTCCAGAACCTGCTTGTCCCGCAGCAGCCGTCTGCGCAGTTTCTGATAATCGACCTGTTGAACGCTGACGCCGTCATCGATTGCCAGCGACACAGCGACCGCAGCGGATTGCCCGAGTACCATAAAGACCGGCTCCATCCGAATTGAACCGTAGGCGATGTGCGAGGCAGACAGGCATACCGGAACGAGCAGGTTTGAGCACTGCTGCCGCCCGGGGACAATGCAGCGGTAACTAATCGGATACGGCCCCGCAACCGCAACCTGAACGTCCCCTTCATTTCGCACGTGGCCCTCCGAATCGACATACCGCTGTGTATTGTGCGAATCCATACCGTACGCGCCAAGGCCGACCGAGTCGGGCACGATGTCCCGACCGCGACAGTTGTGCTCGCTCATCACATAGTCGCTGACCATTCGCCGGGCCTCGCGAACATAAAGCTGCCGGGGCCAGTTGCCGTTATCCACAAACTCGTCCTTTGCAAGACCCCAGCGTCCGACCTCTCTGCGGACTCTTTCGGGAACACGCGGATGGTTGGCCAGTGTCCACATCAGGCCCTTCTGATAGTTTTCGTGCTCGGCGATTATCTTCTGCCGCACTGCGTAATCCGCCTCGGGATATTCGTAGTTCATACCTATATCGTCCGTCGAGAAGCCGTCTCGGTTATTCGTGTCGGTCTTGCGGTTCGGCATAATCGTCGGCAGCCAGCCAATCTTGTTATAGCCCGCCTCATAGTATCGCAGCAGCAGCTCGTACTGTTTTTCATCGTAGTCGTCGGGCTTTGGATAAGGCAGACGGTTTTCTGCTGCATCCGTCAGGCACATCCTGAAGCAGTACGCCTGCACGCGCCGGTCACCCTGGCCTTCTTTGCCCGGGCCCCCGGCGTGAACGCGAGGCACAAGCCCGCTCGACGGCTCGCCCGGTATAACGTAAGGGTCAACTGGCTTTTCAAAGTTATGCGAACGGGCATTTTTCGTTTGAACGCCGTTGAGCGTCTCGCCGTACTGCGAGTTCGATTCCCTGCCGACCGTGTAGGAAACGCCCGCCTTGGCCATCAAATCGCCTTCGTAGGTGGCGTCTATGAACATCCTCCCGCCAAAAACACGTCCTGATTCCATCCTGATAAATGTAATCCGTGAACCCTCCTTTGAGACTGCGTTTTCCAAATCGAGACGCTCACCGTACACAACCGCCACCTTCGCCTCGCGGACCATATCGTTAAAAATCGCCTCAGCCACACCCGGCTCGAACATCCACCACGCCTGCTCCCTGTCCCACTTCTCCGCCCCGCCCCTCCAGGAGTCATCACCTCTTCTGTACTGGCTGCGTTGTTCATACTTCCAGCTTTTGTCTTTGAGGTAGTGCAGATACACTTGGGTGTAGAACTCCCTTGCCAGGCCGCCGATAGCGCCCTTATTGCCGATGTCCGTGGCGCCGAGCCCGCCCGAGGTCAACCCGCCTAAGTGCTCGCCCGGCTCAATCAGCACAACACTTTTGCCCATCCTGACTGCCTGAACCGTCGCTGTAACACCGGCGCTGGTGCCGCCGTAAACCACCACGTCAAAAGAACGGGCCTGGGATGCTCCCATGTCCGCACAGCCGCAAAGCCCCCCCACAGCCCAGATGCAAAGAAACACCCACACTAACCGACGCATTGACCTGCCCATCGCTAATCTCCTGCAAAATCAAAAAACCCTAAAACAGCTCAAACCGACCGGTTTGCAGACGAAAATTAACGTAACCTTTTACTTGCTAACACGTTCCGAATCGCAAAAAATACGATAAAATCAGCCATCCGCCGCAGGCGGATTCTGCAATTTTGCATTTTTAATTTTGATTTTTGCACTCTCAAACTGACCATCGGTCGGCTTGAGCAAAACAGCGAACAAACCGCTGCCTGCCGACAATATAATCGCTGGTGCAAAAGCTCAAAGATATTTTTGTTCTGCCCCGGAATTTTGTATTGTAATATGACATTGTTTTTGTAACATTTCATCCGTCTTATTCGTATAGTTTCTTTTTGAAAGGGTTTGGTAAATGCCGGCGAAAATAGACAACGAAAAATGCACTGGTTGTGAATCCTGTGTACCAGAGTGCCCGAGCGACGCCATCAGCATGGCCGAGGGTAAGGCCGTGGTTAATGTAGAAACCTGCATCGATTGCGGTGTCTGCGTTGACGCCTGTTCCGTCGAAGCAATCACTATGGAGTAAGGAAATTAATTCAAAAATAAAAAGTAAAAATTAAGGAGCTGTTGCAACGTTTGAAAATTTTGCACTTTGATTTTTGATATTTAATTTTCCTTTGGCCCCATCGTCTAGGTAGGCCTAGGACACCGGGTTTTCAACCCGGCAACAGGGGTTCGAATCCCCTTGGGGCTATTTTTTGCCTGCCGGCAAAAAATAGAGCAGTGGAGCAGTAGAAAGGTGAACAGTAGAGCACAAAACCTAAAATGCTCAACTGCGATCTACTTTCTACTGTTCAACTTTCTAAGAAGCGATGAGAACCCCGTATTGCGCAGCAATACCGCAGGGGTTTGACACGACGAAGTCGAGCCGCAAAGCAATCTCATTCCTCTGTGGCTTTCTTCTTCTCATTTGCAAACTTCCCAGCAGGCCCGCCTGCCGATTGACAAGTATTAACCCGCATTTCTCACAGCCCTGTGATTTCAGGCGTTTTTTTTGTGGCAAACGGAGGTTGAATTGTCCCGAATCTTTTTCCGTGCCCCATTTTGTCCGATGCGGTGCGGGGTCTGCGCGACCGTGGCGTTGGGGCCCCTGCTGCTGGGCCATTGGAGGAGCAGTTCCTCTGCTGCAGGACCAACGTAGCAATCTCCCGAGGACAAGCGGGGATCTGCGCGGCCCTCGACAAGCTCGGGTCGCTTGAAACTTGGGTTCGTTTTGGGTTTGATTGGGTTTGCTTTGGGTTTGTTTGGGCTGAAATTGGGTTTGAATTGGGTTTGAATTGGGTTTGTTTGGGTTTGCTTTTCACCGTTCGGAGAGGTGAATATTTTTCGTAATTCCTTTTCAGGTATAGAGTTAAGTTCATTGTGGGCCTTGTGAAAATTGGGTTTGTTTTGCATAAAAAGGTGTAAATTACCAGCAAGTTAAGTTGGGCAATATAGGTGGTTTGTTTTTTAGACACAGATTTACACAGATTGACACTGATTTTTGAAAAAGTTCAAGGGCTGAGAAATAAAAGGTAACATCTTGTAAATGCGTGGGCATTTTGAACCCTCCCCGGCTACGGCTTCGGCCTTCGCCGAGACGAGCGAGTTTAGGATATTCACTTTCTGTATATGCGCTTCATCGGGGGGTAAAGCGCCCCCCATAATTAGGTTCGAGTTGCGCGTTTGGTGCGAAAATTCGGCCTTTTCGGCGCAGCCGATTTGCGTAAGTGCTTATGCAAACAAGAGTAAAAAAAAAATTGGAATTTGGAATTTAAGGCGCAGAGCGTTGCGCATTTGCGCCAAACGGTCGTTTCAACCGTTCGTACGAATTTCGCTTTTTCGGGGGCCAGCTCC
>JAUVYV010000053.1 GCA_030602885.1 Phycisphaerales bacterium | reverse complement strand
TTTGCCCTGCCGAATTCGTGGTGTGTTTTTCCCATCGGCAGCTCTACCCCATCGACCTCAGGGGCTGTGAGGACGTGCTTGCCAGCGATAGAGCACTCGACAGAGACGTAGTAGTTTAGTAGGTAAAATCCCGCCACGGCGATCAGTAGCTCTTGGTTGTTCTGAAATGTCATTTTGTGTGTTGTACCTACGGAAATATCTGCATCTGAGATTGTGTACCAGACATTTTGGGCTGCTGCCTGCTGCCAGTCGATTTCGTTGCCTTTGAAGCTGCCATAAGGCAAAAGCGTTGCATCACTTGAGAGTATGGGTCCCCACGGTTCCCATTGTTTCTGCCAGGTGATTCGTAGGTTTTTGGAGGGTCCTTCGTATTCGAGTGTCACCCTGTCCGGTAGGGACGCGATGTTAGGGACTGTCAATAACAGCGTCCACGCATCCTGCCACGCGGACGCTGTTACTGCTTTTTCGACGTCGTCGACCTCACAAACCCACAAACCATGTGCCGGCTTAACCGTTTGATCCATCGCGAACCTGAACGTAACAAATACGTTCAGATGGTCCACGTCGAACTCGTGTTCGATGATCGCCTTGGCTGCATAAGGCCGTGCTGTTCGTATAGGTGACATTACGCACCCAGTTTTTTACGGGTCGGCTACGATTGTTCTCGGTCCAACAGTCCAGAGGGTAGAGATACGACCATCGAGCATACGAATCCTTGCCTGGAACCAAACCTTTTGTCCGAGTGCGAATGAGAAGCTGGCGTCATAGGTACCTGTACCAGCAGCCCCTTCGGTAGCATCAATGACATCCATATATCGCCAGGGACCGCCGAAGAAAATTCTCGAATCAAGTTGCGGTTGACCCTGGTAGAGCATGATGTGTTCTTTATCTTCGATGCCAACACCCCACCCGGTATTGTCGCAGGTGAAAGTGAACGTTTGAGCGGCGATTCCTTCATCGCTGCAAACAAGCTGATTATCTTGCTCGGGTAGGCTCAGGGTTGTAGGGGCGTTTGTAATAATACCTGCAGGGTTGATTATCCTGAACGCTCCGTTGCATCGGATGAAGTGGTTGAAGCCGGTCAGGTGGATTGTCTCACCCAGGCGGTTCTTCATCGCGACGGCCGCAGCGTAGACGTCCCAGAGGTTACGCTGGACTTGGGTTAGGTCCTGGTGCCAGTGTTCTGCAAAGAAACTGACGATTGCTCTTGCGTTTTCTTGTCGTGGGCTGCGAGGATTGACCGGCTTCGTTCTGGGCCGGATGTAATTACCGAAACGATTTCTGGCGTGAACGTCGCCAGCGATTGAGCCGGACATCTGAACGATTCCGGCACCGTACTTTACTAGTGCGAACCGTGCGGACATAGCGTGAAGTGGCCCTAGGTATTGAAAATACGAAGGATTAACTTTGTGATCCATGGCACTGCCTCCTAAAAGTTGCCGACCGTGTCGGCTTTAGCACGTTTCGGCGGGTTAATAAAAAATGCGAACCCGCCCGACGTCGGGTCCGCACTCAAGGAGGAGATGATGATTACTCTCCCTCCTCCTCGTGCATCCTACGACGTTTTTCGGCGGGTGTCAATGGAAAACTTGAGAAAATTAAAAAAAAGTTTGCGAGGATGAGCCGTGCTGCGTTGGACGGGTCAGGTTGGTATCACAGCCCCCTGGGCCCGGCGGGACTCGTTGTAGTCTTTACAAAAAGGTCCATCGATGGTACTTCTTGGGATGCGGTGTTCTTCGCTATCTATTTTGCACCAGGCCTTGTTTCTGTAAACACAGATGTCTATCCAGTCAAGGTGTGAGCATTTTACACAATAGCAGTCATTTTTTATTTTTGCATTTGTCAAGGTTTTTTCTCCTAGTCTGGATCGTACTTGATTGCGATGTTTGTTGCGTCCTGGAGTCGGCAGAATTTGTAAACTCTACTACCATCATCGACCGGCCGCATTTCCATGAACAGGTCATTAGCACGTTGCATGTTGATTGATTCGAGGAGGTTCGTTGCCTCCTGTGTCCACGTGACGACACCCAGACCCTCAATTCCGTGGACGAAGCCCGCACACGCTACCTGATCACTGTGCAAAACATGTCCTTCGTCGATGTAGGTGGGCTCGACTCTTGCAAAGAACAGAAAATTTGGCGGGGCGGAAAGAATAAGCTGGCTTCGAGCCGGTCCTGGTAGGTATTTGAATGTCACTACCCACGAGCCAGGGATAATCAGAGACCACCAACAAGGTTGACCATCAACCTGAGTAAGCTTGAACATACGATCGTTTGGGGCCGTGAAGAGTGCACCTGGGCACGTGATTATTTCAATGAATCGAGCGTAGACGTACTTGGGAGTTTTGCCGGCCGCGAACTTCAATAAGCAGTCGTCACCGTAAACGTGCGGCACATCTTCCATTCGTTGTCCCATCTTTTTTGTCTCCAGCTTATTTCCAGCGTCTTTTCGTGTTTTCTTGCAATGACACGATTTCCAAATTTGACTGGCTATTATTGAGTCGGTTCTCGTCCCCGTGGTCCACCGACATATTGGTCGGACAATCCATTATAAAACGGTGCATGTAGATTGTAAAAACTTTACCGTTGATCTTTTGGGAGTGGGCGGCATAAACGATACGATCGTCTGTTCCTGTTTTTTTTGCGAACCACGTTAGCTTGTTGACTCTCTCAAAATCTGCTTCGTCAACGATCGCCTTAAAGCCATTCGACAGAGGGATGATTCGGGGTTCATTCTGTTTTGTTAAGTTCGGTTTCATCTAGAATACCTTTCTTGCGGGACCTGTCTTAACTGTTTTTTACACAGGATATTTGCGATTTGGTTTGCTATGTCCCTGTCTTCTCCTCTGTGTACCAATTCATTGATGATTTTGTGTCGAGTTTGCTCGACGAACCGCCCATCCTCCCCTACTGAACCGCAAGTCGTTGATCCTCGTCCGTAGAGAAGTCCGTCGCGCTGCTGATTAATACTAATCTTATTAGTACGTCTTTGATGGGTGCAAAATTTTGCACCCACCTCCCGGAGAGCCCTCTGACATGACTCTCTGACCCAGAGGACTCTCCTCTGGTAGGGTATTGCAATGATCCGCCGATATTTTCCCAGCCCTCCGCGGACGTCTATCAGTGCGTGTTTCTCAAGGTGTCTGAGATCGTATTGGAGGGTTCGTCTTGAGCAGTGAAAGATGAGCATGAGTTTGTAGTTCCAGGAGTCGCAGCCTCGGGGTCCCCAGCCGAGGAAGTGATAGACCATTTGCTTTTGCCGATCGTTGAACAGGTCGGTATTTTGGTTTGCGAACCATAGCCGAAACTTGTACGGGTTACGCCAATCCACGATGGCCCCTTATCTGGTCTGTGGTTGATTTTAGTCTTTATCGTTCAGGCCGTCAATAGCTTTCTTGCGATCGTCACTGTTTGGGTGGGTGTAGATCTGTGTGCTGGTAATGCTGCTGTGGCCCAAGAGTTCTTGGACTACGCGTAACGATGTTTTACTCATCAGTCGAGTTGCAAAGGTGTGACGTAGGAGGTGCGGGTGGACCTCGCGTCCGATCGATTGTGCACTAGCTGATTTTATGATTCGCTGAACCTGACGACATGTTAATGGTTGTGAGCGACGAACTTGAAAAAAGGCGTAGGCCGGACCGTTCGGCCAGTCGGAGGTCCACCAGTGACGGTGCATTTCTTCAATTGCATCGCGAAGTCGAGTTGTGAGGTCGATTGTGCGTTCGTGTTTGTTCTTTGCCTGTTTTTTTTCGATGCACAGTGCTTTAACTGGTGCATCGGCAAACCAGAACTGCTCTTGCCTCAGCTGTACGAGTTCGCCGACTCGGCAACCAGCATCGAGCATGACGACAGCCATCGTGTAGTTGCGGAGGGGGACCCTGGCGGGGACATCACGGTCCCGGGGCTGGTGCAGCCAGCGGAGGAGTTTGTCGCACTCGTCCGGTGTTAGTGTGAGTAGTTGAGTTTTCATTTGTGAAGCTCCTTATAAAATGCTACTGATTTGGTTTTGAGTTGGGCCCACTGTTGGGGCGTGAATCCATCCCGTACCATCTTTTCGGTGAACGTGTGGATGATAATTTCATCTGGGACATTTACGTAGGTGGGTACGCAGGTTATTCGGTCGTAATAAAACACGAGGTACCATTTGAAAGTGGTGGATATGGTGCGGTGTTTTATTGCATACGCTACCTCATCGAGTAGTTGTTCTGGATTCATGATTTGCTCTCTTCTGGTAATGGCATGTTCGGGTTACCGGGGGCGGCCCCGACGAGCTCCTTGAGGAGGAGGTTCAACAGCTCACTCATGCGGGCACAGTAGCCATCGGGGTCATTGGCTGCTAGGCAGCCGTTGGCATTGTCGAGGAGGCTTTCGCAATCTCCGATTAGTTTGTGTTCATCCATGATTTTCGCTCCTTTCTGGTAAAACGACATTCTTCGATTCTATACTATCGGCAAAGCGACCTCGGTGTCAAGAGAAAAACGACATTTATTTTGCGACATTTTTTTGGGCTCAGCGGATAGGTAGGTCGCATTCTATACAGAAAACGACATTACTTGCAGCTGCGAGGGGTAGTTTGGTACCCGAGGGCTCGTTTAAATCGATTCTGACGAGGTTCAAGGGGGTTCTTGCTATAAAGTGTGGGGTTGACTACGGGAGTGCTGTGCGAGTAGTCGGTTATTGCTTTGGAGGGTCCCCGCCGGTCAACAGACTACCGGCGGGGACTCCGCCCCTTTTTTGGGGCGTGCGGCCGGCAGGCCGCAGTGAGGGGCTGGTCAAAATTGCCGACATAAACAAATTCCCAACTACAGCGAGCGAACGGCAATTTTGAAGCAACTTTGAGAGGACACAGTTCGGATTGTTGGTACGAGAATTGGCCGGCATTCATAACCATTCGCAGCAGCAAAGATTTACAGAAACCAATATCAAAGTAGCGCCCAGCCCCGATTAAAGTACTCCCCATTCCACCCGCCCCGGTCAAGCACACCAACGACCTGTGAGAACCTTCGCACGTCTTTTGCGAACGCGGTCGTTGGTGTGCCCCGAGCGAAGGGAAAAAGCCCAACAGCGGAATTGAGGAAGCCCGGCGGCAGCCGGAGTCGTGCTTCCTCTATGGAGTCGGGGGGCTTTTTTCCGTAGCGATTGGTCGTATACTGTTGTTGTCTTTATGTTTAGATGTCGATTGTGCGTTCGCGGGTGGCGGGTGGGGGGACATTGGCTTTAGGATGTAACTGACCAGATTTGGTGGGGTGGGTCTGATATGCGATTGTGGGTTAGATAACTGTGCGAGCGGGACGACGTAGGAGGGCCGCGGGGGGGGTGTATTGTGTTTTTATTTTGCGATTGCTCCTGCGGATGCACAGCCGCTACCGCCGGGCCGTTCAGCGGGCCGGCGGCGGCTCTCCCTCGACTTTGAAATACTCGTCCCTCGACTTTGAAATACCCGTCAGGCCGTGTTGTGGTTGGTCCCTGGTCGTGTTTCTTTTCCCCCCTGGTCGGTTTATGGCCGATCCTGGGCCGTGTTTCTTTTTTTCTCTGGCCGGATTCTGGCCGGCTACTGGCCGGTTCCTGGCCGTGTTCTGGGCGGCTGCTGGCCGTATTCTGGCCGGTTCTTGGCCGTGTTCTGGCCGGTTCCTGGCCGGATTCTGGCCGGTCCACTCTCTTGTGATTTGATGTGGTTATTTTTGAGGTGGTTTTTGCGTGGTTTTCTATTGGGTTTTTCGAGTCGAATTTCGCGGGTTTTAACAATCTTGACAGGCAGGGTATAAAGTGGAGAGTTGAGATATTGCAGACATTAACTCGAGGACGTTCGGGACCTGGCCGTTAGCCAAGCCCCGAAACACCTCATCGAGAGGATCAGATTCGACCGTCAAGGCGTTTTCAGCTTTTCGACTGTAGCGAGAACCTTTTTGCCGGTCGGGGTTGCGATATCCTCGCACCGGCTCAGTTTCTTGCCCAGCTCGGCAAACAGCAGACTCGGTACAAACCCTGCACGCTTGATTTTTCGCAGTGACCACGGGAACGGAACCTTTGCGTGATACTTGGCTAACACATCTCTGACTAACATATTTGTTCCTTTCATTTGACATTATACCATTCCTTCAAAAAAAAACTGCCTCCCTCCGGAGGAGGATGAGGGAGGCAGGATTTTTGGTTGTCGTTAAGTCGTTAGGCGATACCGAAGTTGCAAGTCGCAGACGGCGTGTGTTTTTCGCGGGGTCAAGACTTGCTCGGTATCGCTTTTTCGAATACTTCGATGTTTTGGTTTTTGCCTTTGGCCGGTCCGGCTGATTTGACGTAGCCACGTTTTTTGTAGAACTCAGCTGGATTACCGGCTGACTGGTCCATCTTGCTTCGGATCGTTTCCGGGTCCATCAGCTTGAGCATTTTGGATCCGATTCCCTCGCAGCGGAATGTGCCTGCGGTTAGTAGGTGAATTAGGACTCCCTTGTGCGTTTTGACAGCCCAGCCGATTATGCAGTTTTCGAGTAACGCCAAGAGTGTAGTGTACTTGGTGACGTATTTCAGGTGACGTCCCGCCGGCACAAAGTAATCGTGGGCTGAACCCGGGACCTTGTCTGTAAGTCCCTCGCCTTTCAGCCAAAAGTCCACGAATGATACAATTGCCGGTAAATCTGTTTCGTTGGCTAACCGATATTTGATTTCGGGTTCCACGAAAGTATTGTACCATCTTCCTCGATGGCGAGGAACTATAAAATTCGGTGTCGTGAGATCGCGGCCTATGCTCTAAAGGTCGGTCGAATCCGGAATCCGGGTAAATGTGAGGAGTGTGGGAATCGGGGACCACTCGTCAAGCATCATGATCGTTACGACGAGCCGTTGAAAGTAGCCTGGTTGTGTCCTCACTGTCACGCAGTGCTCGAGGGAGCTAAGCGTCGGCGTTTTTCTTCAAGGTGTTGATTAATGTTCGCTTTCGCACGTTGTCGATTACTGCACCAAGGCCTAAAATGTTCCCGATTACGATTGCCACGGCTGCGGGGTTGACATTCCCACCCTGCATAAAATCGATTGCTGTATTGAACAGGGTACTTTTGAGCTGGTCCTGCTTGTCAAGTTCAGCGAATCGGAGTTCTGCCTGAGCGATAAATGCGTTGACCTCGATTTGTAGTTCTCCCCTGTTGACAAGGATGATCGGATTGGTGATGGATTTTACCTGTGATTGGCAACCGTAGGTCCAGCCAAGAACGGCCACTGCTATAACTACGCCGAGGCACATGCCCTGTTGGTGTCTGATGAATGTCCAAAGTTTTTTCATGGTTCTTGTTCCTCCAAATCAAAGTGGTTGGTGACGTGACCTGTGACTTTTATGTCGGGACGGTCTTCGAGCTTCTGCTTGACGAGCTCAAAGATCGCTTCGCCGGCTTCACGGTTCGCCACTTCTTTTCGTAACGTGATTACTAACTGCATGTCACTACCTCTCAAAATTAAAGTTTCATTATGTAGGCCAAATGATAGTAAGGCGGGTATTGTAAGGTGGCGTCTGTTGTTCCTGTTACAACCTCCGTGGTGACCTGTTTTGCAAAAACAGCACCGCCAAGAAAAGCTCCGTCGATGGGGTCTTTGGCCTCGTGGAAGTGACCGTCTCCTGTGAAGTCGTGGTCATGAGTTGGTGAGCCGCCTGTACCGCCTGGGGGTGCTTCGTGAGTTGCACCGCGAATGAACCTAGCTCGCAAGTCGGGTGTGCCGTTATTACCATCACAGAGGGCCCAGCCATCCGGTATCGTTGCGATTGAGCCGGACCACATCAGGATCATCCCCTTAAAAGTTTCGAGTATGATGTCGATTAGCCATTGCATGCTCTTAGATGCCCCCCGGTTTGTAGTCGATAGGTGGGTCTGTTGGATCCAAACCACTGAGACATCTGAAAATATTGTAACTGACTGTGCGTAAATCTTTCGAGAAGCCCCTCGATTTTGAGAACGCCCGACGCTGACGGTCCTGGGCGGCTGACCGGCGTTTTATATTTCGCGGCTTACTGCATTGGTGTAGGCCGGTCTGGTCCCTGTGGAAGTAAATTCCTCCGCAGCCGCCTCGGATGTCAACGATTCCCGCACCTGTTTTGATTAGTGCCATAATTTTTATCCCACACTATGCGTGTCCGATTTCGACCAGTGTAAGGCCAATGTGGTTCACTGTCAAGGTTGGGTTTCCGGGATCGTCCGTTGATATACTTACGCTGACTTTTCGGCCCACAATCAAGTTTATTATTGCCGTGCCCGACCAGGACTCTTCCTCATTTGCCCTGCCGAATTCGTGGTGTGTTTTTCCCATCGGCAGCTCTACCCCATCGACCTCAGGGGCTGTGAGGACGTGCTTGCCAGCGATAGAGCACTCGACAGAGACGTAGTAGTTTAGTAGGTAAAATCCCGCCACGGCG
>JAUVYV010000022.1 GCA_030602885.1 Phycisphaerales bacterium | reverse complement strand
CTACGCGCTCCCAAAATTCTCTCAAAACCCCCTTTTTTCGCGTTTTTTTGCCTTTTCACTGCCATTTTTCACAAATTTTTTCAATTTTTTTCAAACTTTCGCACGTTTCGCCAAATGCCAAAACCCACCCCGTTTGCCCCTCTCGACCCGAAGCAGTACCAAATCGTCAATCGTAAATCGCAAATCGAAAATCCCTTCTCCCCCCAACCCCTCCTGCTATAAGCTCAGCTTATACTACCATCCCCGTTTACCCCCGTCCTCCTTCGCCATACTACGCCCCCGCCCTTTTACTGAATGCCCGAATCTTTTTCGATAACGTTCGCCCGCTGCTTTTCCCTGAAATCCGCCAGTTTCTCTCCCAACTTATCTTCTGACAGCGCAAGGATTTGCACCGCCAACACCGCCGCGTTCTTCGCCCCCGCCTTGCCTACAGCCACCGTCGCAACAGGCACACCAGGCGGCATCTGAACCGTGCTCAACAGCGCATCGAGCCCACCCAGCCCACCTTTCGCCTCTAATGGCACGCCAATCACCGGCATCGTCGTCCTGCCCGCTATCGCACCCGCCAGATGCGCCGCCATCCCCGCCCCTGCAATTATCACCTTTATCCCGTTTTTCACCGCATTATCCGCGAATTCCGCCGCCACATCCGGCGTGCGATGCGCGCTTATTATCCGCACTATCGGCTTTATACCGAACTCTTTCAGCGTATCGATGCATTTTTCCATAACCTCCATATCGCTGTCGGAGCCCATCACCACCGCAACGGTCGATTTTTTTTCAGATGCCATTGTCTTTGCCACCTTTAAGGTTACAATACTTACGTTTCAGACCAATTCCCAATGATACCGGCCTGGTGCCGCAAATGCAAGTAACAGGTGGCGAAGATGGAAACGAGAAGACCGATAGTGGCCGGTCAATTCTATCCCGGCCAGCGCGATTCCTGTATCGACGAGATAAATGAGTGTCTCGACGCAGCGACAATAACTCACGAATTGCCCGATACGATAGCAGCCGGCATTGTCCCGCACGCCGGCTGGACCTTCAGCGGTGCTACCGCAGCAATGGTGTTCAAGGCCGTCAAAAAGCGGCACGAGCAGGTGGATACCTTTGTAATCTTCGGCGCCGCCCACGGTTACTACGGCTCGATGCCTGCCGTTTATAGTAAGGGCTGCTGGAGCACATCACTTGGCGAAGTGCCTGTCGATGAAGAACTTGCCGACGCCGTGCTCGAAAGCGGCACCGCGGTAAGCGACACAGACGCCCACGCCGGCGAGCACAGTATGGAGGTTCAAGTCCCCTTTATTCAGCACCTGTTCCCAAACGCAAAGATTCTTCCTATCCTTACCCCGCCCGGCGAGCAGTCGATACAGGCCGGCGAAATCGTCGGCAGCATTATTGCCAGCGACGAGGAACGCAAAATCATCTGTATCGGCTCAACCGACCTGACTCATTACGGCCCGCGATACGGCTTTACCCCGAAGGGCACCGGCAAAAAGGCCCTGCAGTGGGCAATGGACGTCAATGACAAACAATTTATTGACTATGCACTGCAAATGCAGCCGGAAAAGATGCTCGAAACCGCCGCCGAAAACTCCAATGCCTGCGGCCCGGGCGCCGCAGCCGCCGCGGTCGCCGCTGCAAAAGCGCTCGGCAAAACCAAAGGCCTGCTGCTGGCCCACACCAACAGCAACGAGGTGATGCGGAAGAAATTCGGCACTGAATCCGCCGAAGCCGTCGGCTACACCGCAATTATCTTCTGAATACGCAAGAAATACTACACGGCACAATTATAACAAGTTCAAAGAGGATGGTCCGGCCTGGAGATGGATTGAAGATCTGGGAAAAGAACTCGTTGCCGAGTTCCCACCAGATGAAAGGAAACCTGGATTCACCTATTCCGCGAAAACGTATAGGCTAAAATGAGATGTAAAGGCATGCCAGGTATTGGAGACCGCTTGGAGTATCCCGGCGGGTAGTGTTGTTACTCTGACAGGCCCTTGATGTGGATGTCTTTGAATCGGATTTTGGGCTGATTGCCTTTGTGGATTTGCAGGGGACGGCGGGGGTGTAGTCTTTGGAAAGGGTGCAAAGTTTTTTTTATAATCCGGGGATTTTTCTGTTGACTTTGGGGTTGCGGGGGGTATAATACGAACGGCTAATTGGGGGCCGAGAAAACTCCTTGGGGAAGGAAACTCATAGTGCGAAGCCGGTATTTTTCTGCGCAGATTTAGCGCCCGGCTGAGTCCATTGGAATTGGGTTTTCTTTCTCGGAGGAAAAGAGCGATGAAATCAGCACATGTGCTCTGGCTGGCCCTCGTATCGGTAGTTGTATTACAATTCGCAACAGGTGCCTATGCGGCGTTGTATGAAGACCCTGCCGCTATCACGAGCATGTCGGACCATATCGATTTCGACAATCTCGGCAGTCCTGCGCTTGCCGGTTTTGTGGACTACGCCGTATATGCACCGGGCGACTACAGCGGCTCAATATCATTTCCCGGCCAATACGTCTATGCGTACCAGTTCTTCAACAATGACACATCCGAAGTAGGTATCGATTTCTTCTCGGTCGGCGTACTGCCGGATATCACCGTGTTTAACGTGCTCGATGACCCGCTGTTTGCGTATGGTGTGCCCGGTGGCGTGAGGCCATCCGTCGAGTTTGCCCTTACGGAAAGCGTGCTGTATCTGTTTCAGCTCGACAACGTAGGTGCCGACGAGTATTCGAGCGTGCTGCTTTTTACCAGCGACCGCGAGCCGATGATGGGTGCGGGCGTAGTCTCCGGTGGTATCACAGGCGGCGTTATTGTTGAATTGCCCACGCCGGCCCCCGAGCCGGTGACGGTAGCGCTGCTTGGCCTCGGCGCGGTGCTTGCTGCGAGAAGACGCAGGAGGTGACAAGCGTCATCGCCGCGAGTTTTTTTCGTAGAATCTTGCCACCGCCGATATCATGGTTGCGATGGGCACAAACTCGGTCATAGGAACCAGGCAGTAGAGGCCGGCCAGAGTTGCCCAGAACAGTTTGGCCTTCAACGAAAAGCCGTACGTCGAGCCAATCCACCAGCCGATGACAGCTCCCACAAAAAACCCTATGTATAGTCCAATCGGGCCAAAGGTGAGAAAATCGGCCATATCCAGTATCAGCCCGCCCGCCACCGGCCCAAGGGCATTGTTGAATCGTTCAAGGGGCGTGGGCGTCGGCCGTGAATACTTAACCGGCTTTTTGACGCGGGTCACCTCAACCTTCTGGGCTTCTTCTGTCACCGAATCAGCTCCAAAATGCAATTCGTCGCTATCTTACAGCGATTTGCGACGACTATCAAGGCTGTATCAGGATGGGAGCTGAGTTGGTAAGATTTTCAGCAGGTTTTTAATGCTTCATCTGCGCCTGCGGCTTTTCCTGCGCAGACAAAACAGACCCGCAGAGAGCAAAATGAAACTCGACGGTTCCGGAACCGTAATAATAAGCTCGAATGCGTCTAATTGTCCGGCGTGGAAAGGCCAAACGTCATGGATTTGCAGCAGCCAGTCGCCGAAGGCGTCCTGGCCGTCAAAATGGGAAAGCAGGTCGGGGCTGTGGGGTTTGAATTGGCCTGTGAAAGGCGGTTTGCCATGCTCGATGGGCTGCGGTGCCTCGTCGTCGAATATCGTTCCCGTATAGTTGCCGCCGACGAAGAATGGGTTAAAGTCGTATGCGTTCAGGCAGATTTGCGCGCCCTGCGGACTTTGCAGAAAAAGTTGCAGGTCGAATACATGCGGGTGAGTTATGTTTATGCCTACGTCGAGGTCGGCTATAGTAATATGGTCGCCGACATTTATGGTTGCCTCCGCGACGGCTGTCTCGCCGGATCCGTTGGGGTCGGGCAGGGGCAAATTGAAACTGCCGCCGTAGGTGTACGTGAAATCGGCAAAGGCACAGGAGAGGGTATTCAGGCCGATGAGCAGTGTGACAGCCACGTTTAGAGTCGAGCATCGAGTAAACATATAAACTCCGCAATAAAAGTTACATGTTGAACTACTCAATCCTCGCCCCCATCACTATCGCATTGATAACGTTTCAGGGTTCGGATGTCAAGGAAAATCCGGCCAATTTTTTCATTTTTTGGTAAAAGTTGCTCTCGACACGGGCTGTGGGTGTCGAGAGGGCAGTGAGCGGCGACGGTGATACCTGTGTGTGTAGTGGTTGTGGGTTATTTGACCTCGACGACGGAGTTATGGCCGCCGAAGGGATTTAGCTCGGTCGTTTCGTTGTAGGGGTCCTGCTGCCACTGGCCGTCGACGACAAGACGGTAACGGTACCTTCCGGGAGTCAGCTTGACGGATGTCTGCCAGACGCCGCTTTCGCCGACCTTTTCAAGCGGTGTTTTGGACGGCTGCCAGTTGTTGAAATCGCCCGCCACCTGGACGGCCTTGGCGCGCGGGTACAGCGTTACAAATGCGATGGCGTCGTTTACCTGATTGGCGCCGTAGTAATCGGATAGTTTTGCATCGGTTCGGGCCAAGTCCGGTTTTTCAGGTTTGAGAGCTTCGGACCTGGCGGGCTCAGGTTTGGATGTCGGAATTTCCTGTATTCTTGGTTTTGCCTGTTCGAGGAGCTCGTCTGCGGTTGCGGTGATTGCTTCGAGCTGGTCGGTGAGTGACTCGACTATCTGCCGGCGCGGCTCTTTTGCCTGGGTGCTGACGACCTCTCTCGCCAGCGACTTGAAATCGGCGTGTCCTCTGCTTGCGGGGTCGTATTCACAGATTGGCTGGCCGAAGCTCGTGGCCTCTTTCAGTTTCGTATTGAAGTTAACCGTGGTTTTGAACATTTTGTCGTCGAAGTGAGACCGCAGCTCACCGAGTATCTCGCGTGCCATTTTCGTTCTTATGTCGTACATGCTGGCGAGCACCCTTACGTTTACGTGCTGGTCGCACCGCCGGCAGAGGATACTGAGAGTTTCGAGCTGTTTGCTGAGCCCATGCAGTGAGAAGTAGCCGGTTTCGACGGGGACAATGACATCGGTGGCGGCTCGCAGGGCGTTGAAGGTAAGCAGTCCCACGGCGGGGGGGCAATCGATTATGACAGAGTCGTATTCGTTTCCGACGGAATCGAGGACCTTTTGCAGGCAGCATTCGCGTTCGGGTACACCGGCCATTTGCTGCTCGAAAGCGGACAGGTCGATGCTGGCCGGCGCCAGCTCGAGGTTTTCGCTGATTTCCCAGAGTATCTCGGACAATTTCAGGGGCTCATTTCTGCTGTAGCTGATGAGGATGTCGTAAATGCTTTGCTCGATCTGCTCTTCGGGTACTGCCAGTCCGACGGCACAGTGCGACTGCGGGTCCATATCGACAAGCAAAGTCTTCCTGTCCGCCTCGGCCAGTGCACTTGCAAGGTTTATTGCTACCGTAGTTTTGCCACAACCACCCTTTTGATTGACAATCGCTATCGTTCTCATAATCTGTCCGAGACCTCTACAATAAAGGACCTTTTATGGAAAGGCATAAAGCCTGGGTTCGATGGCCGCGTATCAGTGCTGTCAAGAGGGTCCATCGCCCACTGATTTTTTCGGCAACAGAGGGTTAGAAACTTTATCTTTTTATGGGACCAGCCGATAAAAAACGCAGTTGACAGTACAGGGAAGGGGGTTTCTCGGCCCAGTCGGGACAAGACCGGGGGTAGAGAAAAAGCAGCGTTGAAAACAGGGCCTCGACGCCGCTTTTTATCGGTCTTGGAGTTGTGGGGGTCTACTTGAAGTTCGCCGGGTCATCGAGCAGCTTTCTGACGAAATCGAGGAACTGTGCGGCGTAGGCACCGTTTGTTACTTTGTGGTCAACGGACAGGGTCATATTCATCAGCTTTCGGACGAGGATATTGCCGTCGGATGGAACAAGGGTGTCGGCGATTTGGCCTATGCCGAGGATGGAGCACTGGCCCGGCACGACGATTGGGATAAATGAGTCGATGCCGAACGTGCCGAGGTTGCTGACGGTGATGCAGCCGCCTTCGAGGTCGTCGGGGGTAAGCTTGCCGGCTCTTGCTCTTTCGATGAGCGCCTGACTGTAGCGGGCAACCTCACTGACGCTTTTGCTCTGGACATCCTTGACGATTGGGGCGACCAGGCCGTCGGGAACCGAGATTGCCAGGCCGATACCGATGGAGTCGGCGAGTTTGATCTTGTCGCCGTCGAGTTGGCCTGTCATAACATGGAACTTTTCGAGGCCGATCGCGACGGCTTTGATGATGAAGTCGTTGTAGGCGACTTTGACATCGCCGGTTTCGTTCAGCTTGGTTCTGTACGCGACGAGGTCGGTCACGTCGGCCTGTACGTTAAGGTAGAAGCAGGGTATTTCCTGTTTGGAGCGAAGCATGCGCTGGGCGGTGATTTTCTGCAGGCGGGTAACCGGTATGGTTTGTCCGAGCTTCGGCTCAGCGCCGGCAGGGGCCGCTGCTGCGGCAGCAGGTTTTGCCGCACCGCCTGTGGCTTTCTTGACGTCATCTTCGGTAATTCTGCCGCCAAGGCCCGTTCCTTTGACGGCTGTAAGGTCAACGCCGAAGTCGGCTGCGAGCTTCTTTGCCCTCGGTGACGCCATCACCTTCGCAGGAGCTTCAACCGGCGCAGCAGCGGGTTTGGCAGGTGCAGTCGTCGGCGCTGTGGCCGATACCGACACCTGAGCTGCCGCAGCTGTGGGTGCAGCGCCGCCGGTCAGTGACTTGATAAAGTCGTCGCTGAGCTGCTCATCCTTTTCGCCAAGGACAAGGACGGGGTCGCCGACAGGCAGTGTCTGACCCTGCCGGGCTATTATGTGTTTTACAAAACCATCTGAAGGAGATTCCATCTCCAGCGTGGCCTTGTCCGTTTCGATCTCGAACAGCACGTCGCCTTTTTTGACCTGGTCGCCGACCTTTACGAGGCAGTTAACGATTGTGCCTTCCTCCATAGTCTGGCCGAGCTGCGGTAACCGAACTTCCTTTGCCATTATGATATTCCTATCCGATTGACTGTTTTTAGTTGATTGTCTAAACACAAGATTTTACGTCTCTGGCCGGCGATTGTCAATGCCCCGCACCCAAATTAGCAGCAAAGCGAAACGGATCGAACAGAAAAGAACAGGGCTTCGTTTTGTCAGGTCTTGGGTGCGGAGGAAACTGCTTGTCCAATCTGGTGTAGTGCTTAGGAGGGTAACAGCGAGGTTTTGATTACTTGTATCGTCTCATCGCCCAGTGCCACCGGACGCCCTGCGGCTCACCCTGCGGCCGCATCGGTATGTGAGCGCTGCTCATAAGCTCTTCGATATTTTTCACTATTTCAAGATGTCTGTCGGCTACGTTGTTTGTCTCTCCGACGTCGTCGTTCAGGTCGTATAGTTCGATCGGTGTACCGGGTCGATTCCGCACACCCTTCCAGTTGCCCATCCGAACCGCCTGCTTTAATCTGCCGGCCTTACCCAGCTCCCAGTACAGGTACTCGTGGCCCTTTTGCTTTCTCCCCGCCGGCTTTTCGCCGAGCAGCGTCGGCACAACGCTAATCCCGTCGATATTCGCCGGCAGGTGACCGGTAGCGCCGGCCAGCTCAGCTAATGTCGGCATAACGTCGGCAAAATACCAGAGAAGCTCATTGACAATACCCGGCTCGATACGCCCCGGCCAACGCACTATCATCGGCACTCGCAGCCCGCCTTCGTAGAAGTCCCTCTTGTACCCTCGCAGCGGCCCATTGGCCTCGAAGAATTCGGCATCCACCCCTCCGGCATTCTGTCCCCCGTTGTCCGAAGTGAAGAATACAATCGTTTTGTCGTCAATATTCAACTCTTTCAGAGCAGCCATAAGCTCTCCGACGCCTTTGTCCAGATGCGTGATCATGGCCGCAAATGCCGCTCGGGGGTGGGCCTGGTCGGCCACATGCCCACGCTCATCGACAAACGGTTTCGGCTCAGGGAATTTGCCCGCATATTCGGCCATGGATTCTTCCGGCACAAGCAGCTCTGTGTGGGGTATAGTCACAGGCAGGTAGCAGAAGAACCGCTTGTTTCTGTTCCGCCGAATAAACGAAAGCGCCCGCTGCATAATCACATCATGCGTATAAATCTTGCGACCATCGTTCTCATTGCCCTCCAGGACATATTTCTCGTCGTTGTCCCACAAGAACTCAGGATAATAGTAATGCGCGTGCACCTGATGGTAGTAACCAAAGAACTCATCAAACCCCTGCTTCGTCGGCACACCCTCGGTGTTAATGTCCCCCAGTCCCCATTTGCCGAACCCGCCACAGGTATAGCCGGCCTCTTTCAGAACCTCCGCTACGGTGACGTCGCCGGGCACAAGCGGCACACCGCCGCTGTTCTCCCGCACCGACGTATGGCCCATGTGATAGCCGGTCATCAGCACACTCCGACAGGGCGCACAGACGCTGCAGCCGGCATAGCATTGTGTGAACTTGATACCTTCAGCGGCGAGCTTATCAACGTTAAGTGTGCGGATTTTCTTCTGCCCGTAACAGCCGAGCTCGGCGTAACCCAAATCATCGGCCATGATGAAAATTATGTTGGGTTTTGGGCAGATTGTCTGAGTCGGGCGGTGAGGTGGGGTGCAGCCGGGCATTGCCAGGGCGGTGCTTGTGGCGGCTATTTTCTTGAGGAAGTCGCGACGATTCATCATTGTCGATTCGCTCATGGTTTCAATTTGCCTCTAAGTCGTTCGAGCTCGGGCATGGGAAAGGTCTGCGAAGGTATTCTTGCTTCGGCCAGGTACTTTTCGAGTCTTGCTACTATCTCGGGGTGGTCTTTGGTGATGTCTCTTGTTTCGCCGAGGTCGTCTCTTAGGTTGTAGAGTTCAACTTTTCCGGAGCGGACAAAGCGCAGCAGTTTCCAGTCGCCCATACGGACGGCCTGCTTCTTCTCTCTTTCGTGAAACTCCCAGTAAAGAAACTCATGCTTTTTCTGCCTTGCCTCATCGCCCAGCAGTGTCGGTGCCATACTGATACCGTCGATGGCGTCAGGTGTTTTGGCCTTTGCCAACTCTGTACAGGTCGGCAGGAAGTCCTGGAACCCGCCGATATAGTCGCTTACGGAGCCCGCTTTTATTGTGCCGGGCCAGTATGCAATCGTCGGGACACGGATTCCGCCCTCGTAGAGGTCTCGTTTGATGCCGCGGAGGGGCCCGGAGCTTTTGAAGAAGTCGGGTTTTGCGCCACCTTCTTTGTGCGTGCCGTTGTCGCTGCTGAACAGAACGAACGTATTCTTTGCTATCCCAAGCTCTTTGAGCTTGGCCAAAAGTCTTCCCACGTCCGCATCCATCCGTGAAATCATCGCCGCATGGCCCTTCTGCGCCTCGGGCCAATCTTTATCTTTGTAGATGCCGTAGTCGGGTACTTCCATACCGTGGCGGTTGACCAGATGCGCTTCGTTGTTGGCGTGCGGGATGGTCAGGGCGAGGTAGAGAAAGAACGGTTTGCCCTTGTTTCGTTCGATGAATTTGAGTGCATCGTCGGCGAAGAGGTCGTGTGAATACCGGACGCGCTTTTTCGCAGCACTACCGAGTCCTTTTGCGTAGCCGTCCGGGCTGAACACGACTTCGTTTTTCAGCGGCACCTTCTCTTCGTTCCGCCAGAGGTATGTGGGATAGTAGTTGTGCGCGCGAACCTGGGAGAGGTAGCCGAAGAAATAATCGAAGCCCTGCTTATTCGGTATCCCACTTGTCCCTGGCCCGCCAAGCCCCCACTTGCCGACAAGACCGGTCGAATAACCCGCCCCCTTCAATATCTTCGCCACGGTCAGTGTCTCCTCCGGTATCGGAAGGTCCCCCTCACCCACTTTCTTGTTGCCGCGGACGAAGCAGTGGCCCGTGTGCAGGGCGGTCATCAAAACACACCGCGAGGGGGCACATACCGTGCTGCCGGCGTAGTGGTCCGTAAAACGCATCCCCTCAGCAGCCATCCTGTCAAGGTTAGGCGTCTTTATCTGCTCCTGGCCGTAACAGCCCAAATCGCCATAGCCCAAATCGTCGGTCAGGATGAAGATGATGTTCGGTTTTTTAGCTGTCTGTTCGCCGAATGCGAATCGCGGCGCAATCGCCAGAGATGCCGAAAAACTCACACTCTTTAGAAACTCTCTTCTGGTCTGCCGGCCCATCTTTTTTCCTCGGGTTAACGGTTGTCATCTTGTTGGCAAAGGCGCCCCGGTTAGTATTCAGATACCTCTTGACTAACAGCGCAGTCTATTACCTTAAAGGGCAGATGTCAACGGTTGAGCAGTGTCAGCAGGCCAATGTATATGAGATGCGCCCGGCGACAATGAAAGTGAGATTTAAGACGTGGAGATACGGCTATTTGGCGGCGGGTTTAAGAACCGGCTCTTGTGCCTGCTTTTGTCCGTTTCCGTTTTTGAGCACGCCGACGGATTTGAGATGAGATGCTCCGGCGATTCTTTTTGTCTCGACGAGGCGAGCACCTTTGGCGCCGATTTTTCGCAGGGCGTGTTTTGCCCTCCGTTTGTCTATTGAGCCGATAGCATCGACAACGACGCTGACCTTCTTGCCTCTCTGAAGCAGGCCCAGGGCGGTCGCCTCCACCGCGCCTTCGGCGCTTGCTCCAATGAGAATGAACTCATTTGCTCTGATTTCGCTTAAGAGCCGGTCAATGCGAGGTTCACTGAATGGGTCGCTGCAGCGGGCGTGCAGTATAATCTGCCTGTACCGGCGGAGTATATCAATCGGCAGGTCCGTATTATTGTCCGCCGCAAAACTTGCTCTATTGCTTAAAAGCGTGTATGTAATCTTTCTCTGTCCGGTCGTGCCGTCTATGCAGTAGTCGATAGCACTGCCGCCGTTGTCATTCGGGTGGATCTGGCATATTGAGATTACGGGGATATGCCTGGCCCGAGCGAGGGCTATCATTCTTCGGATATGGCTTAGGACCCTTCTGCGATTGCCCACCCTTGCCTTGCCGTCATTGAGGAAGAAATCGTTCTGCGTGTTAATATCAATCAAAACCTGTCTGCGTCGAATTTTACCTAATTGCCGAATCATTTCGCATCTTCTCTCTTATGCCTTTTACTTCGGCCCAGCTCTGCCCATACGACTCGCTGCATTTATTCATACGGTTACATGACCGGGTTGTTATGGGAATATCCCTGACTTAATCGATAAAAATGCCTGATACCAACGGGCTGCCGAATCCTGTCCCAAAACCGCAGTTCGGCCATATCCTCATATCGATAGTCTTCAGGGCCTACTTTAAGGCCGCGTGAAGCGCAAAAAGCAGCAGTTGCCTTTGCGGCAACCTGCGATTCTTGTATAATATCACCGTTGAATCCGTCGTATTTGCGGGAATCCGCACGTTTTTGAGCTTTTGGAAGCTTATGGCCAGGATACTAAGGGAATATCCTTCAGTTGCGCTAAAGGGCGAGGATTTGGACGGCAAAATCGATTTTTGCCGGATTTTCGGACGTCAGGCACCGGTCCATATCGAGATCGGCTCGGGCAAGGGGACGTTTCTGGTCAATCAGGCAAGGACGCATCCGGAGGTGAATTTTCTCGGCATCGAATGGGCGCGCAGATACTATCGCTACGCGGTTGACCGCGTAGGCCGATGGCAGCTTTCAAACGTCAAGCTTATCCGAACCGATGCAGCCGCGTTGATTGCCGAGAATATCGCTGCCTCCTCCGTTGACTGCTTTCACATATATTTTCCCGACCCCTGGCCCAAGAAACGTCATCATAAGAGAAGGTTCTTCAACAATACTAACACCGAACAACTGCTTCGCTGCCTCAGGCCCGGCGGCCATCTGCGAATTGCAACCGACCACGCCGAATACTTCGAACAGATAACAAACGTGCTGGCTGCGAGAAGCGGACGCCTTGAAGAAGTGGACTTCCTGCCCACCGCAGGCGCCGATACCGGCGAGTGGGTCGGCACAAACTTCGAACGCAAGTACCTTAAAGAGAACCGGCAGATACATACACTGGCGGTTCGGAAGCGATAAGCTTCTGTGTGACGCGCCACGGCCGAGCGGGTCATTTCAGGGTGTCGATGTAACGGCGAATTGCGTTTCGGATCGAATCGAATGCAATTTTGTCGAGCGGGATATCGCCGGGTTTCAGGAATTTCACGGCAGCGATTTCGTCGCTGAGTTTCATTTTCTCAAGGTCGTCGCACCGGCAGGTGAAGACGGAGTCGATAACGTAGTAAGGGATGTCTTTATAGACGTAGATATTGGGTTCGGAGGTGAAGTATCTGAGGTTGGGGATTTCAAGATTGAGCTCTTCGTGTATTTCTCGTTTTAGGGCGGCTTCGATAGTCTCGCCGGGGTCGGCGAAACCGCCGGGCAGGTCGAGCATACCGGCCTGCGGCTCGTGTCCCCGGACAGTAATCAGGATTTTCGAATCGTGTTCGATTATAGCGGCGGCAGCGGCGGAGATGTTATGGAAGTAGGTGAATGAGCAGTTGTTGCAGACGAGTTTTCTTTCATCGTGGATAGTCAAGGCCGGTGCCGCACAATTGGGGCAGTATTTGAAGCTTTGGAGCAGTCTATTTTCAGTCATAGTCGAATCATTCTCCGAGGTGTCGGACGATGCCGAACTTGCGAGGCACAATTAGGTCCGCCATGCGCGTCTCTTCATCGGTCTTCAATCTGTAGGCCACATCCATAATCTCAACGAACTCAGCCGTGTACTCCTTCAGCACGCCGCAGCATTCCAGCACCCTGTCACCTTTAATTATCTCGAGCACGACCTTGCGGCCTATGTACTTCTCCAGCAGCGGCTCATACGAAGTCCCCGCTGCTCCCATCAATTCCTGCTTCATCTGGCTGACGTACTTGTCCTGGCTCGTCAGCACCGTACCGGCCGGCGTGGCTTTTTTGGCCTGGCTGATGAGGATGTTTATGACTTCGACGATTGAGTCGCGGATAGTCTTGAATACGTTGAGTATCCTTCTCTTGAGTCGCCGAGGCAGCGACGGATGGTACGTCATCTCCAGCTCTCTGTCGCGTTCTTTCTTATTCGCCTCGCTCAGTTCGTCGTGGTATCGAACCAGCGCCTGAATATTGCCGAATTCGCCTTTATACAGGACATAGCTCGTCTCATCATGCCCGTCGGCATCGGAGTGTTTGTCGGTATAGACGAGCTCCAGGCCCGTATTTTCGACGTTCAGTTTCCCCCACGCTGTCTTACCGGAAACCTGCTCCAGCGTCACCATATCATGTTCGAAGTCTTTGAGGCACTTGTCCCGCTTGACCCTTCTGATAAAGGCCGCAACGACCGTCACCAGTACGATAAAAAATACCGTGATACCGAACGTGTCCATAACCGTCTCCCGATAGTACGCAACGATGCGAAGGTAACGAAAATCCCCCCTCCCGTCAAAACAAATGCTCAAAAAGCTATGTACGCGCTGGCTTTGCTCAACAGTGCCCCGACCTTGCCTATATCCCGGATATCGCTCAGCCGTCCCTCTTTGCGTCTCTCCAATATCCGCCTGACCGTCACAGGCCCGAGTCCCGGAACCCGTAATAGCTCCAGCTTCGACGCCCGATTCACATTCACAGGGAACCACTCGGGATGCCGCTTCGCCCAGGCCTCCTTCGGGTCAACTGCCAATGAAAGAGTCCCCCCTTCCTCAAAAACAATATCCGACTCCTCGAACCCGTACCGACGCATCAGAAAATCAACCTGATAAAGCCGATGTTCGCGCATGAACAGGTCGCTCGGCTGATCACCTACAACCGATTCGTCCCCCGGCTCCTGTTGATATGCGCTGAAATAAACCCTGTGCATTTTCAATCGGTCGTACAGCCCCCACATATATTTGACGATCTCCGAATCTGATTCGCCGGCTGCGCCGACAACAAACTGCGTTGTTTGCTTTACACGTTCGTATTTTTTCCCGCAAGCGGTGAGCTTGCTTATCAGCTTGATAGGCCCGATGATATCTTCGATGTATCGTTTCTTACTCGAGAGCTTGGCCAGATTTTTTTCGCCTGGTGTCTCGATATTCAGTGAAACCGTACTCGACAGGCTCACCGCCTCCTCGATCGCCGCATCGCTCGCCCCCGGTATAATCTTCAGATGAATATAACCACGGAATCCGTGCCTGTCCCGCAGCAGCCTTGCCACGCGATTGAGCCGCTCCATCGTCGCATCCGGGCTGCCCACAACCCCCGAGCTCAAAAACAGACCGAAGACCTTGCGCTGTCTCAGATAGTCGAGAAATACCGTTGCAGTCTCCTCTGCTGTTAAGCTGCACCGCCGAACATCCTGCTGCTCGCGAAGCGGACAGTATTTGCAGTCGTTCACACAGACGTTCGACATGAGGGTCTTGAAGAGAACGCTCGTTCCGCCGTTGGGAAGTGTTACCGGATAAATCCATTTACCATCGGCACCGCGCATCCGCCGTTCGTTCTGATTACAACTGCACGCGCACGCCAGGTCATACTGCGCATCTGTGCTCAGTATCTCTAACTTCTCTTGAGTTCCCGGCCTGCTGATTACCGCAGTCATACTGCCACCGTTTCCGGATTCTCCCATCCGCCCGCGATTATAAACCGCCCCCGCCGGATGCTCAATTGGAAAATTGTGATTTTGTCTGGCAAATTGCTGCAGGTCTTGCGCAGAGAAAAACAGCCAAGGCGGGATTGGAACCCAAATCCGCGAAGATACCTTTTGCACATCAACGGAGAGGGCGGGATTCGCTTCGCGGCTCGCCTTGGGCGTGTCAAACCCGCGTGGCAGTGCTTCGCACTGCGCGTGTTCTCATCCCGCCACCACAAGTCAGCAGCATCAACGGAGAGGGCGGGATTCGAACCCGCGGTAGGAGTATGAACCCCTACGACGGTTTAGCAAACCGTTGCCTTCAGCCACTCGGCCACCTCTCCGAGTCAACAGCGGTAATTTACATTTTCGCCGGTCTCGATGCAAGCATATAAAAGAAACGGCCGGCGATTTCGTCGTCGCCGGCCGTCTTGCTCTGAATCTCATTCGCTGCGATGTGACTGGTCACTTGAGCCAGTTTTCACAGAAGACAATCAGGTCATATTCGTCGATGACGTTGTCGCTGGGCATCGAGATGTCACAGTCGGCATTCCAGTTGCCATCGCTCGGCCGGCTGCCCCAGGCGGCAGCGAACGTGGCGAAGTCAGCGAAATCAACTCCGTCACCGTTAAAATCACCGCTGAGAGGTACTTCGGTCGCGAGTTCTATACCGGTTCCGTTTACCGGATCCAGGTTACGAGAGTACTGCTTATCCGTCGAATTGTTCCAGTGCTCGTGAACTCCAAGACTTGCCAGTCTAACACCGTCGCCGTTCGGGTCGTAGAATGTCCCCGAGCAGGGGTCATTCGCCAATGCCACCTCATGCAGATAGTCATCCGCGCCGGCCGTATCGGCGCCGGCCGTTTCATCACCTTCGCCATTCTTAGGCCATTCCGCATACAGAAAGTCGAACCCAACCGAGTCAATCGCAACTCCGTCCTGTGACAGGAAAATGCTTGAAGGCCAGTCACCATTGAACGGTGCCATTTCCCACTCTACAGGCACGGCGTTCCACCATTCCCCTGCAAAAAGACCGTCGAGCAGATAAAGCAGCGTCTTGCCTCCCAGATTCGGATGACCCATTAAATCGACTATCGCGCGGTAGTGACCCATCCCAGGTGATTCTTCCGGCAGAATCCGCGATAGGTGCATGTTGTACCAATCCGAGGGAGTAGGCATCTCATGCGCATCCGGATTTCTGATCAGTGAGCCATAATCGTTCTTGCCGCACAGTGTAATGCCTGAGTGGCTGTGCGTTTTCAGAATGGCAAAGTTGATCATGTAGTCTGCGTCCGCAAAGTGAGTGGGTAAATAATCGGTCTCTGTGACGAGGTCAAAATGGCTGCTGCACGGGTCACTCCAGTAAAACGGCGTCTCATCGTCCCACTCGACTATCGTTCGACCGCAACCCGTATAGCCGTCCCTCGTCAGATACACGACATCCGGAAACTCCACGTGTACGATGTCATACCAGTAGTTGGGCATTATTCTGCCCGGGTCACCTATGCTGATGTCACTCTCGCTGACCCCCACTACGTTCACAAGCTGATACAGAAGCGCTATGGCCATCTGAGGTGAGTTGTCTATCCAGTTCTTGTCCTGCCACCACTGATCGTACTTCTTTTCCATAACGCAGGGGTCTGCGTTATACATCAGCGTGAAGTTCACCTTGATGGAAATCTTCTCTCCTGCCGTGTAGCCCACATCCCCTTTGTCGTGCGTTTGGTTGAAATTCCTGAAGACCGCGTCCCACGCAGTCGCATCTGCCTTCTCGCCTGTCAACACGCGAATCGCTTTCGACATCATCTCATCGACCGTTGCCTGATCTGTATGGTCGTTCTCCCACGATGTCTCCCCACCCCGTGGAACGTACTCCCAGTCGGTGGCATTCGGATCATGAATCCACGCCACTCGCCCCGGATGGATACCTTTCACAACTCCCATCGGTTCGTTAGCCGGCTGTGGTACTCGAGGGTCGCAATCGCCCGCCCCCGCCATCGCGTACTTCTGGATTGCCCCGCTCATCGCCGCCCAGATAAAGGCGACGCTGACGATAATGCACAGGATACCCACGGCATAACGCGCCCGAGCAAAACACACCTTCGCCTTGCGAAATGCTGCAATTGAGCCCAGCGCTCCCATCACCCAGATGACAAAACTCGATGCCAACGGAAACGCAACACGCTGACACGGATACATCGCACGAGATGGCTTCGGTATCACCCTGATTAAAAACCACACGAGGGCGCCTAATCCCGTTATCGGCAAAAGCCATCTGACGGCTCTGTACCTGCGTTTTGGTTCAATTACCTTGCCCGTCTTCGGACAGACTCTCTGTGCACCAACTTTTCTCAAAAATGACATCACCATACCTCCACTGCTTTAACCCTTCTGCCTCGACAACAATAGAACCTGCTCCGCAACGCAGCACAATCACCGCGGGCGGAGCTACATTTTAACAACAACCCACCTGTGGGTGGGTATGGTACTTTACTATCAGTTTAACAGAGAACCTCTCAAAAGTCAACACCTTTTGCCATTTCCGATGGTTACGGCGGTTACCGCTATCCGGTCTTCGTGCTCGAACCGATTCCCGTACCGTTAATTGGGTTCAGGTTGCGGCTGTACCGCTTGTCCAGCTCAGCGTGGTGCTCGTGCTCACGTCAGTTGTCAGTTTCCCTGTCGGCGGCCGAAGGGCTACTCGCCTGTCACGGCGTCACACTGACATTGTCGAATGTAGCCGTAGAGAGCGACCCTGCCTGGTGGCTGGTAACAGCCATGCCCACATAAACATTGCTCGTCATCGGGATGGGTACCATGGTAATCAACGTCCACGATGAGCCATCCGACGATACATACCCGCTGAAGTTGTCGCCCGAACGAACGACTCTGAGCCAATATGGCGGAGGAACGTCGCCCCATACCGTTTGTGTGGCGCCGCCGCCTGTGGTGTCGCGATGCAGCAGGGTCCAACTGTTGACTGAGCGTGGGATGTTCGTCGTGTAGTTGCCAAACGCAAAAGTGGAATTGGGGTCCAGGGACTCGCGGATCATAATACCCGCCTTGGCCCAGTTGGCTACAACATCTGTCAAGCTGACTACCCGGGCGGTTATCGTGCAGTTGCCACTGGCGGGCTGATACACGAACTGGCCCGCATCGTCTATGCCTGCGATGTCGGCGCCGGAACCGCTGACGGTAAAGGTACCGCTGGCATACGAAGCGGAGCCGGCCGCGCCGGGGTCGCCGATGTCATAGCTTATCCATGGGCTTGGCAATGGGCCGGGTTCCGAAGTGGTTGTGAAGTTCCAGACGATGCCGGTTGTTGTGTCCGCTGCATTCTTCTCATCGATTCGCCAATAATAAGTTGTGTCGTAGTCCAGCGTGTTCGGATCGAACGTTGTCTCTGTCTGGTTGTCTTGGAACTCACCTGAATCAGGTGTCGAATCCGTCCCAAAATAGACATCGTGACTTGTCGCACTCGAGCCGGCAGTCCAGCTCAAACTTGTGCTGACGCTGACTGTTGTTGCGCCATTAATCGGCGAAGGATTGCTTGCCTGGCCAGGCGGTACCGGCGCTGTGCTTGAGCCGGTCAAAAGCACGCTGGCAAAGATATTGGGCCACTGCCATGAATCGTCCGTCTCCGCCCACCATGCCTTCTTGGCTTCTCTGTTGCCGCCATCGTCGTCGTCACATGTGTGGACGTCGAGGCCGATATAGTTGCCGCCTACAGGAGTCACACCCATAGCGGACCATGGCAGGGCCGCCTCAAAGCGATACCCCGTCGCCGTATCAACAATTACAAAGTCCATACCCGTCGTATTGGTCGCCGAATAAACGCCTAAGTGTATCACGCCCGAATCGTTCCAGCGGAAGACCAGTTCGTAGTCATTGGTTCCATCGTATGAAGCACCCTGACTGTGGTCGGCATCGATGTAGAGTTCGACAACATCATCTTCCCATGGAGTGCTGATCGGCGAATCGTTGTACTGAACGTCGTCGGTTATCTCTACGAGAAAATAGAGATTCTCCCAGTCCCACAGCGCCTTCCATGTCCCCGAAAGGTCCGCGTCATCACTGACTGTGCCGAGCAGGATGTTGTCCATGTCGTAGGAGGGCGCGCTGTTCCATGCTAATTCAATTGCACCATCGACGGTAATCTCTGCCGCCGTTGCCGGTATTGTCGGCTGGCTCGGCAACTGTGTTCCGCCGTGCCCGCCGCCTGCAACTGCCATTGCCAGGCTGTAAACCTTGTCCTGGCAAGTAATGAAGAGGGTCTTGTTGTATGTTCCGCCGAACGTAACATTACTGGCCGCTTCTGGTATCGGAATCATCGTGAGCAGCTCGGCCTCACGCGAAAATATCCATAGCCCTCCAAAGCCGGTGCAGTAGAGATTGCCGATGGCGTCGATCGTTATACCGTCGGGGTCGTTGTAGCTCGCCGGACTTGAAGGCTTATAGAATATCGAACCCGCATCAAGCGTACCGTCGCCCTGGATATTGAAGACCCACCAGCGCTTGAGGCTGTTGTAGCTGCTTGCGCTCTCGGCCACATACAGCTTTGAACCGTCGTTGCCGGCTATACAGCCGTTGGGCTGATAGAGACCGTTCTTGACCATTGTCACCGTCCCGTCGGTCTTCAACAGGTAAATACCCTGCGCACTCGGCCCCGCTCCCCAGTCCGGACCCGTAAAGTAGATATTGCCGTTGGCAAGCTGAACCAGGTCGTTGGGCTTGGTGCTGATACCGTCGCTGCTGTCGGCAAGTATCTGGGAATCTTCCGGGCCGCTCGCACCTATCTGATGGCTCGATATCTGCATTGGGTTCTCATCGGCTCTGAGCATCCTGCCTTCAAGCGAAAGGTACATGCCGTTGGTATATGGCAGGCTGGTCGCCCATACGCTCGCTGAACCCGGAGCATCGAGTCTCATTGTCTGGTTGTCGGTCCTGTTGGTAAAGTAGAGCTTGCCGGAAATCGGGTCCCAGACAGGCCCTTCGAAGTATTTGCCGGATGCGTAATAGACCTGCTGTAGCGTCGCACCTGGTTCTATAAGTATATAGGACAACTCTTCAAGCCAGTTCTCGCAGAAAACTGCTACGTCCGCATCATCAATCACGTTGTCACTTGGCATTGACATATCGCAGTCTGCGTTCCACTCGGGATAGCCGGGCGTGCTGCCGTATGCCGCTGCCAGGACTGCGAAGTCGCGGAAGTCAATGATCTCATTCTTATCGAAATCGCCCATCACACCGGGCTCGGATGCAAGTTCGATACCGTCACCGGTGCCGAGATTTCTCGTATATTGCATATCGGCGGCATTGTTCCAGTGTTCGTGAACGCCGAAGCTCTCGGTCAGTCCACCGTCATCGTTCGGATCATAAGTCGTTCCCGATGGCGGGCTCGGTATCAACGCCATCTCGTGAAGATAGTCGTCCGAACCTTCCATGTTAGCTCCGGGGTCTTTAGGCCACTCCTCTAACAGGAAATCGAAACACACCGAATCAATAGCAACACCATCCTGGGACAAAAAGATGCTCGAAGGCCAGTCTGTCACTGTCGCTCCGTCGCCAAAGGGCGGCATACTCCACTCGCTCGGAACACCGTCCCAGCCCTCTGCTGCAAACAACGCATCGGCGAGATAAAGAAGCGTCTTGCCTCCCATATCCGGATGCGTCATAAGGTCAACAAGACAGCGGTAATTCCCCATGGATGGCAGCGCATCAGACAGTGTACTGTGCATGTCGTAATAGTCGTTCTCGGTCCACAGCCCGGGGTATGACCGTTCATAGCCGATGCTGCCAGGAGGATTGCGTATAAGCGAACCATAGAAATTCTTGCCACATACGGTTATGCCGCCTTTGTCATGACTTTTCATTACAGGAAAATTGATAAAGTAATCCGCTTCTGCGAAGCATAGCGGTATGTAGTCTATAGCCGAAACCCCCGAAGTTCTCGCCGAGCACGGGTCGCTCCAGTGGAGTTCCACATCCGACCAATCACTCTGGGTCCTGCCCATCCCGCCGATTGCTGCAATATAAACAACGCCGGGACAATTCGGCTCGACCATATCGTACCAGTAGTTGGGCATTATCCTGCCCGGATCGCCTATCGATATGTCACCGGGTGCTACACCCGCAACGTCCGTTAACTGCTTGAGCAACGCGATTGTCAACTGAGGCGAATTGTCGATGTAATTCATGTAGTTCTCACCCCACCAGGGATTCTTGTCCATAATCGCCGGTTCGGAGCCGGTGCTCAGAGTATTATTGCTCTTGATACCGATCTTCTCGCCAGGCTGATAACCAATATTGCCCTTGCCGTGTTTTTGATTGAACCATCTGAAAATGCTGTCCCATGCCGCCTGATCGGAGCTTTCACCGGTGAGCGTTCGAAGAGCCTGAGACATCATTTGGTCCACTACGGCCTGGTCTGTGTGTTCGCTCTCGTACCAGTGTTCGCTCTGGGTTTGGCTGGTGTACACCCAGTCGGTCGCCTCAGGGTTGTGTATCCACGCGACTCTTCCCGGATTAACACCCTGGGCCTCGCCAATGGGATCATTAGCTGTTTGCGCAGCACGAATCACGGCCTGGGTTTGCTGTTGCGACGTGAGGCTCATCGAAAGCCACAAAAATCCTATACTGGCGACTATGCAAATTATCGCAACCGGATACTTTGCTTTGGCAAATGCCGCCTTTGCACTGCGAAATGCCGCGACCGACCCCATCGCTCCCGTCAGCCAGATAATAAAGCCCGATGCCAACGGAAACGCAACCCGCTGACAAGGATACGTCGCACGAGATGGCTTCGGTATCACTCGTATCAAAAACCACGCAAGTGCTGCCAGCCCCGTTACCGGAAACAGCCACTTTAGCCAGCGGTACTTGCTTTTTGGCTTGATGATTTTGCCTGTTTTGGGACAAGCTCTGAGTTCATCTTCTCCTCGCGAAAATGACATTACCACACCTCCAGTTATATTGGCCGTCTGCCACGGCAGCTAACACCTCTCCTCCACGATGCAGCAGAGACACCGCGGAATGAAGATAAGGCACGATCCACGCTTCTAAACGTGATACCTATCCAGTATTAGTGTACCCAATTTCGCATTCAAAGTCAATGTTCTTAGGGCCTTCGACCCTACTTAATGCTTTCCGAGCTTCGGCTCTGCGGTCGAATACGCCCAAACGACGAAGTGAACATCCTTGAATGTAAGCTGCTAAATCCTTTCATACTATACAGTTATCTGCTCTCTTGCATCAACAGACCGCAATTTTACCAATCCGTCTCAATACTCTGATATCCCACAAAAACCCGATTTGCCCGGCCGGTTCTCTCAAATCCCCGAAAAGAAAGCCGGGCTGCTCTGAGCCCGGTTGGATATATTCCCGTTTTGCCCTGTCAAACCTACGGCGCAACGGCAAATGAACCCGCCACTTGCGCCATTCGGTTGACCGCTGAACAATTCCATTCGACCGTGACAGCTCCTGCCGAAGCCGCTTCGGTCGTACTGCCTGCTCCGACGCAGCCCCATATCGGATCACCAGGCGAGCCCTGTTGTTCGTATCGCTTGATCATCCCGGCCGTCTGAGCGGTAAATGCCCCTGCATCATTACCATAGCCGACCGAGTCGAATACCCACGTGCCTATGCTGGTCGTTACGGTGCACGAGATTGGACTGGCTGGAGGCGGGTAAAGGTTGAGGGGTAGTATAAGAATATCTAATAGTAGAGTTAAGAAAGGGGTTAGAGCGGGGTGAAGGGATTTTCGATTTGCGATTTACGATTGACGATTACACTCAGGGTAAACTTGCTTCGCTCCTCGCAATGACGGAAAAGAATAGACCTCTCGACTGCGCTCGAGGTGACAAAAGATTACTTCGGCTCCGCCTCGCAATGACGGAGGGAATATCGAATTATGAAGTGGATCGCCAATGGCCTTAGCGCGTTAGGCCGTTGACGTGGCGGGCGAATTGGGAAAGCATACCTCACGCGGGCGCCCCGGCCAGAGGGAGTGGCGGGTAATGTGGAGAAGGTTATGCACGGCCGGGACGGCCGTGCCACGATGCATGGGCAAGATGCCCATGCATCGAACGGGGGAAATAGACACCGGCGTTGCCAGCGGTTTTTTCGTTTTGGCGGGCGCAGCCCTTTCGTGTTAAGATAAGCACGGGCAACTGTACGACAAAAAATTGAAGGAGAATATCTATGCGCTCTGCATATCAAACGAGAAGAATCGTTACTCTGGCTGCTACGGTATTGGTTTTATTCTCCGTCTTTGCCCGGACGGCAGCGGCGGCTGATGAGAATGGGCGTGGCCGCACGCGCCTCGAACAGATACTCCAGAAGCAGCGTGAGGGCGGGCAGCTTAGCGAGGAGGAGAGGGCTTTTCTCGAGCGCGCCAGGGAACGACGTCGTAAGCCGAGCATCCGACAGCCGAGAGAGACTACAGGCCTGGTACCGCTGACGGAAATGGCCGATGGAAACTACAAAGGGCAGAGCGGTGGGCTATATGGGAACGGGAAAAACGAGCCTCCCTCTTCACATCGCGTCGCGTCTGAAAAAGCCCTTGCGAAGATCCAGCCGGTCGATGCCGAGGGACAGCCATCGAAGACGGGCAGGATAGGGTTGATTTCCGTCGGGATGTCCAATACGACACAGGAGTTCTCCGCCTTCAAGAAAATGGCCGAGGCCGACCCGAAGAAATCGTCCCACGTCCTTATCGTCGATTGCGCTCAAGGCGGGATGTCGGCCGACATCTGGGCTCACCCTGAAAAGGCAACCGAACGAGAGCGTCGGTCTCCGTGGAGAGTGATGGAGGAGCGAATGGAAGAGGCGGGTCTGTCTGGTGCGCAGGTGCAGGTGGCCTGGGTAAAGCAGGCGCTGCCTGGGCCTCAACGTTTGGGCCCGTTCCCCAGGCACGCCCGCGCGATGCAAGGCGACCTTGTTGTCGTGCTGCAAGAACTTAAAAAGCGTTTTCCTAATCTGCGGGTCGCATATCTATCCAGCCGCATCTATGCCGGCTATGCGACTACGGGCCTTAACCCCGAGCCGTACGCCTACGAGTCGGCGTTCACCGTCAGATGGCTTATCGAAGAGCAGATACAAGGCAAGGGCGAGCTCAATTACGCCGCCGGTCGTGGTGACGTCAAATCCCCGTTGCTTTTGTGGGGCCCATACCTGTGGGCCGATGGTCTCAACGCCCGCAAGAGCGACGGGCTGGTGTGGAAACAGGAGGATTTGAGTGAGAGGGACGGGACGCATCCGAGCGAATCCGGGCGTCGAAAAGTGGCAGAAATGCTGCTGAACTTCTTCAAAACGGACCCAAGTGCCGGTACCTGGTTCCTTAAGGAAGATTCATAAAATCTTGTGTCCCCGGAATCCGATTACATCAAATCTCAAAAGCCGAGTTCGTCCGGAGGCACGGCCTGCGAGCGGGAAGATTGCGGTGAAGGTAATCAACCACATCGCTTCGCTCGGTCGGAATGACCCCGGTGAGATAGACCCCGGCTCGCCGGGATTTCCACTGCGTTGCAACATCATCTCACCGGCGACAACGGATTTCGGGGCCCGGCCGTTTGTAATGTCTGCGAAGCTCACCTCGAGGGCAGGCAGGCGGGGCAAGCATAGTCGTGGTGAGGTGTCAGGTTTGTTTGCAGGTCATCTTGCCGGACAGCAGGTTGTATAGCCAGGCGAAGATTGCTCCGCCGATAGCGGCGTCGGCGAATGCCCAGAGCATACCGATGATGCTGCCCAAAGGACTGATAGAGTATCCGCGATAGAGTCGGCCTATAAAGGTTGGGTCGCCGGTGGCGCCTTCGAAGGCGATAATCCACCAGGTGAGGCAGAGCAGGCCGAGGCCCCAGATGAGGCCACAGGTAAGGGCAAACGCCTTTATATTGAGCTTCATTTTGTCACCTCGCTTTCCCGGCACAGAGAAGCGACTGCGCCGTCATTTGTATTTTGAATCAGTTTGACCTGCACGATTTCGTTTTGCGCCGGCTTTGCCGAGTTATTAAGGAAGACCCGAAAGTATCTTTCGCATCTGCCGGAAACGCGGCCGTTATTGGATTCGATTAGGACTTGTGCGGTATGGCCTATAAACTGGTCTCGGAATTGGTCGGCTAATTCGTTACTGAGATTTCGCAAGGTCTCGCTGCGTTGTTTGACAACCGGTATCGGGACGCGTTCTTTCATTTTAGCGGCGGGTGTTGCGGTGCGTGGCGAGAATGGGAAGACATGCATCTTTGAGAAGCCAGCGTATTTGGCGAGAGCAACGGTTTCGGCGAAATCTTCATCTGTTTCGCCCGGGAAGCCGACGATGATGTCGGCGGTGATTGCGGGTCGGTCGAGTCGTGCTTTTATCATGGTAATTTTTTCTCGGAGGTCGCTGGGGGAGTAATCCCTGCACATTCGGCGCAGGATGCGGTCTGAGGCGGACTGGACGGAGAGGTGGAGGTGTGGCATGATGTTGTCTCGCTTCGCGAATATATCGAGGAGTCCTTCGGTCACATCGGCGGGTTCGAGTGAGCTTAGGCGGATGCGGGCCAACCCCGGCACCTGAACCAGCTCATCGAGCAATTCGGCTAAGCGCGGATTGATGCCGTCCTGCCAATTGCGCCGTCGAACACTTTGTTGCCCATAGGCCCCCAGATTGACGCCGGTCAGGACGATTTCCTTATGGCCTGCCTCGACGAGCGAGCCGGCTTCCGACAATACGTGGTCTGCGGGCTTACTGTGAACATGGGGGCGGGTTTTTGGTATAATACAGTAGGAGCAAACGGCGTCACAGCCATCCTGGACTTTTAGGAAAGCGCGCGTATGGCCCTTAAATGCGGTTAATTGCGGTAATTCGGGGCTTGCCCGCCGTAGGCGGGTGTAATTGGCGAAAGCGGGGTTATTATCCTTGATTTTTCGCGGATTTTGTGGTCTAATAAGGTGTTCAGGGCACATTTTGGGGTCCTGCCGCGAGGAGTCAATGAGCTTGTGCAGCGTTTCGGCAAGAGTGCGGCGGTCTTTTACGATGTGGAGATTCTTGCTTTTGTGGCAGCTTAGCTCGGGGGTTTCGAGTGCGGACAGACAGCCACAGATGACCGTAACGGCATCAGGGGCAAGCTTTTGTGCTCTTTGGATACAGGAACGAGACTTGGCTGAGGCGGTGTGGGTAACGCAGCAGGTGTTGATGACGGCGAGGTCGGGTTTATCGGATGGGCGGATGGCGGCGAGGCCGAGTGATTCGAGGAATTGTCGAATCTGCCGGCTTTCGTACTGATTGACTTTACAGCCGAGAGTATTTATAGAAAAAGTTCGCATGGTATGGTATAATCTACAGATGAGTGTGTGTGTTTACAAGGTTAATTGGCCTTTGTTTGAGCCATAACGCTGGAGGTGTGCTATGGCGGAGAGATACGGTTCGGTATGGGCGATTGATATTGGCAATAGCTCGCTGAAGGCGTTGCGTTTGAGCAATGAGTCGGGAGCTCTTGAGGTGACTGGGTTCGATAATATCCAGCACGGCAAGATACTGACCGGTACCGGGGTGAGTGCTGCGGAGAGGGACGAGCTGATAGCGCTGAGTCTGCGTCAGTTCGTTCAGGAGAATGACATCAGCGGGGACGAGGTGATAGTAGCGGTACCGAGCCAGAACAGCTTTGCGCGTTTTGTGAACCTTCCTCCGGTGGAGAAGAAGCGGATTCCGGAGATAGTGAAGTTCGAGGCGAGCCAGCAGATACCGTTCGACATAAGCGAGGTGCAGTGGGACTGGCAGATGATGACGGCGGAGGGCAGCGCGGAGGTGAAGGTAGGGATATTTGCGATTAAGAACGAGGTGGTGAGTGGGGAGCTCGAGCATTTTGCGAGGGAGAACATTGCGGTTGGGTACGTTCAGATGGCGCCGATGGCGCTTTACAACTATCTGCTTTATGACAGGTCTGATTTGACGAGTTCGGACAAGCAGGCGGTGGTAGTTTTGAACATTGGAGCGGAGATAACGGATTTGGTTGTTTGCACGAAGTCGAGCGTATGGCAGCGGACGATACCGATGGGCGGCAATGCGTTTACGCGTGCGATTTCGGAGACGTTCAAGCTGAATTTTCAGAAGGCGGAGAAGCTGAAGCGAACTGCGCCGATGAGCAAGTATGCGAGGCAGATTTTGCAGGCGATGAAGCCGGTGTTTGCGGACTTAGCATCGGAGATACAGCGTTCGATAGGGTATTACAACAACTCGAATCCGACGACGAAGATTGTGAGGATAGTTGCTCTGGGTGGTGGGACGAAGATGCGCGGTCTTCTTCAATATCTTCAGCAGAGTCTTCAGATTCCGATAGAGAGGCCTGATTCGTTCAAGCAGCTTAGGATAAGCGCGGCGGTATCGGCGGCGAAGTTCCACGAGAGCGTGTGCGATTTTGGTATAGTTTACGGTCTTGGTATTCAGTCGCTGGGTTTGGGCAGGATCGAGAGCAACCTGCTGCCGAAGAGCATAGAGAGGTCGATGGCGTGGGCGGTGAAATCGAAGTACTTCGTGGCGGCAGCTCTTTTGTTTTTGTTGTTTTCGGTTCTTGCGTTTGCGAGGACATTTGTGGACAGGATGAGTTATGCGAGCAAGAGCGGCGTGAGGCGCGAAGTAGGCATGCTGATAAGCGAGGCGCGCGAGGCGGAACAGGAGCTGAATCGAGTGAAGAGCCAGTCTTCCCGGTACGATGCTTCGATGGAGAAAGAATTTGACCTGTTCAAATACCGTGACGTAATCGCATCTTTGCATCAGACGCTGTTTTCGGTGCTTCCCAACGAGAAGACGAATCCGGAGCAGTCGGAGCTATACAGGGTGTTTAAGGCGGGTGACGTGGCGGCATTACGGAAGATAGATCGCGGGGAGCGGAAACAGGTATTTGTTACGGAGATGTCGGTTCGGTACACGGAGGACATAGAGAGGGCGGATTTTAGGTCGTCGGGTTTTCAGGAGAGGTTGGATGGCTCCGGCGGAACAGGTAGTGGAGGGATGCCCTATGATGAGCAGGCGTTAATGATGATGCTTTACGGTGGTGGTGGTGCAGGCAGGTCAAGGTACAGCATACCACCGAGTGCAACGCGTTCTTCTCGTACAGGGGCTGCAAGTACGACGGCGGAGGCGGAGCCGGGATTTGTGGTCACGATAGTAGGTTACACACCGTACAAGGACATAGGTTCACTGATGGACCCTGCAGGGGTGGAGAACGACCAGGAGAGCTGGGGAATCATAACTCGGCTTATGCATCTGAATGAGGCAATCGGAAAAGAGGTGCCGTTTGAATTGTACAAGAAGACGGAAATCGACCATTTTGAGCTGAAGACGGGTGAAGTTGACATAGGCGGCAATATACCAACGGGTATTGGCGAAAGAAGTGTGCAACCGGGTGAGAATAAAGAGCAGATACTCATCGACCCGATGACGAAAGAGGTTATCAGCAAGGTAACTGTTCTGGACGAATACGGAAAGAAGAAAATCGACAGGTTTGGCAAGGTGGTGGAAGAAGTGCATGATTATTGGTTCGTGTTAAACGCGAAATTCAAATGGAAAAAGGGAGACACTGGAGCTGAGCAGGCAAAAGACGTGTAAATTGGCGAGCAGGAGAAATGGCTAAGATTGAGTTAACACAGTTCAAGGGTATTTTTTCGAAACTCGGTTTTTTGAAGTCATATTCGTCACTGGTGCTGCCTGGTGCGATACTCATTGCAGGGTTCGTAGTTTTGGCGGTGACACTTCTATTAGGCAGCAGCTTCAAGAAGAAAGTGGAAGAAGAAAGCATACCTTTGGGTCAAAGTGTGAAGAGGTTGTCGCAGAGCGCGGTTCCGCTGAGTCAGGTAGAGATTGAGAAAGAGTACCAGCAGGCGTGGGAGGCAGATGCGAATCAGATTACGCTTTTGGCAAGACAGACGACGCAACGAGAGTTGCTGAGCTACAAGATATTCCCTGAACCCAAAGACACATCGATGCTGATTTTCGATGAGTTTGGTCGGTTGTATCGAGCTGGGATAGAGGATTTGATAGAGAGCGTGAACGGTCGAGACTGCCCGACAGAGGCGGAGCTCGACCAAGCGATGCGGCCTGAGGGTACACCGCGTCGAAGGCGAACGGGCGGCAGGCGTCTGATTTCGAGAGCTCGGGACGATGACGCGACGATCACGGATGTTCTATGCCGCGAGAAAGCGAAATCTGCATCGGTTTATGTGAACGCGTTGGATTTGCCGGGTTACGAGCTCTGGGGCAGCTATAAGTACAACACTCGCAAGGAAGCTGTGGAAGACTGCTGGTACTGGCAGCTTGCATACTGGATTATCGAAGACGTATTCGAGACGGTTAAAGCTATGGATTCGGGTTCGAGCAGCGTTTACACATCGCCGGTGAAGCGTGTGTTATGGGTGAGTTTTTCCGGTGGTAAAACAACGACGAAGGGGTCAGGCAGCAGGGCGGGTGGCGGGAAACCGGTTTATGTTCGCGAGGCGAGGGACGGTCTGGCCGATTCATTCACAGGGAGAGTCTCGAACGACAAAATAGACGTGGTACATTTCGAGCTGAGCGTTTTAGTTGATTCAAAGGCAGTTCTTGAGTTTATGAAGGAGCTTTGCAGCGTGAAGAAACACGTGTTCAGGGGCCATTCGGGGTCGGAAGCGGCAGAGACATACGAGCACAATCAGATTACGGTTCTGGAGAGCACGACGAGTGCCGTTGATATGGAGAGTGACGAACACGATCTTTATCGATACGGGGACGATTCTGTGGTTGAGCTGGATTTAATCTGCGAGTATATTCTTGAGAGAAGCGGGCATGACGCACTCAAGCCGGAAGCGGTGAAGGAGGTAGTCGAGGAGAAAAAGGATACGAGGCGCAGGTAGGCGGTGAGAGTTTATTTGCATGCGTTATTTTCAGGGAACAGGCGATGAAGAAAAAGAGTGTCAACATATTAGAAGAGCACGTTGAGAAGATATTTTTTGCTCTTGCGGTATTGGCGTGCGGCTTGATAGGTTTCAAACTCATACTGTTCTGTCCGAACGTAATCAGTCTGGACAACAAGGAATTCAAGCCGGGTCAGATTGACATGTACATAAGCGAGCAGGCGCGGGAGGTTCAGGCGCATCTGGACGAGGAACCGAAGGAACGAGAGTCGTATAAACCGAAGGTGGATGACTTTGCGGCTCTTATGGCCTCTTCGCTGAGCGGCATAGACGCCGACACAGGTCCGTGGCAGCCGGGCACGTTCAGGGACAGTATCCAGCCCAAATACCGCATGCCGGAGCTTGCACAGGTAACGGACGTTGCGGCAGGGCACATAAGGGCGGCGGCGTACATTCCGGTACAGAAGATCAGCACAGAGAATGTTGATGATGAAACGGCGTATGCGCCGAATGATATCGACCTTATGACGGTGGAGGCGAAGTTCGACGTATCAGCGTTGACGAAGAGTTTTCAGGAGAGTTTTGCCGGTTCGGCGGTAAAGGAGGAATGGCGAGATCCGTGCCTTGCGAGGCCGGTGTTTGCGGCTGTGGATCTTCAGAGACAGCGATTAGCCGACGACGGGACATGGAGCGAATGGGAGCGAGTTGCGCGGTCGCAAGTTGATCCTTATTCGGAGATGTTTGGAATCATCGAGGATGTTGAGCGACTTGGTGCGGGGGGGATAACGGTAAGGGTACTTAAGTTTGATGCCCCGACGGTACAAGCAGACCTGTTACAGCCGGCGACATATCAGATTGCATCTGTGGATGAGGAATGGTTTCCGCCGTCGATTCACAAGGAGTACGTGTCCAATCGAAGGCATGTAGAAGCTCAGGAGAAGCGAGAAGCGCGTGCAGCGGCGGAAGCGGCTGAGAAGGAAGAGCGTTCTCAGCAGCGAGATAGAGCGAAGCAAGAGCGTCGTACAACAAGGCCGGTTGCGCCGACAGGAGGAACATTGAATGAACAGGCCCTAATGCAGATGTTATATGGAGGGGGCCCGACGGGCAGCTCTGTGAGGCGTCCGTCGACAAGAAAGACACGAACGGAGCGACGTGGCGAGAGCCAAGCAGCCGAGAAGTCCAAGAGGCCGGTACGTACAACGGTTGACGTAAGTGAGTTTTATAACCAGCTTGAGGAGGTTTCGCTAATCGCCAAGGTGAGCTTGACGAAGATGAGCGAGCCGCTTGTTTTCTGGGGTCACGACGACACGGTACAGCCGGGCAGCACATATCACTACAGGATTCGGCTGGGTGTGTTCAACCCGGTTGCGGGGACAGAGAAATTCGCCGAGAGCGACCTGTCCAGCAAGGACAAGGTCATTTTATGGAGTGAGTTCTCGGATACGACCGAAGCGGTGACAATTCCGTCGATGCTGTATTTTTTCCCGGTCAACGTTCAGGAGGCGGCGAAAGCGGTGGAGGTTCAGGTATCGAAGTATGCGCTCGGGTACTGGTACAGTGAACAGTTTTTGGTGAAGCGGGGCGAGACGATAGGCGGCGTTGCGGAGCCCAAGCTCGAAGAGGAAGAACAGGACGTCACCATACCGGAAGAAATCAATTACTACACGGGGGCGATTCTGGTTGATTTGGTGCCGGTAAATGACTGGACGGGCAAGAGTCTTCATGCGCGAGGTTATTTCGACATGCTGTACAGCAGCGACGGGGAACGTATCGACCGCGTTCCAGTGAAGTTAGTGCACTGGCCGAACGAGCTTCGTCTGAAGTACAATGAGATAAGGACTCTTGCCAAGAAGACCAAGGAGCCGTTGCGGGCGTGGGGAGGCAGGGGGAGGCGGCGAGGTCGTCGTCGGACACCTATCGTTCCGGGGCAGCCTGGTGTCGGAGGGATGACTCCGGATCAACTGCTGATGATGGAACTGATGATGGACAGCAGGAGGCGCTGATGACGGGTTTGTCGAGCGGGTTTCTATCTTGATGTGCTCGTCACGGAGCGAAGGCGCAGAGCCGGCTTAATCGACGGGTGCGGTTTTGTGGTTTTGAGGGTGATTAGAACGTCACCGGGGGGTGTCAGGTCTATAAAGTTGTCGCTGAATTGCGAGTTCGCTTCGGCAATGATTTGCACATCTCGAGCGAGGGAATCTGATTTCAGGCGGATTTGCCATCGGTTTTCCGCTCTTTGCCGGACGTCAGCAGTAATGTTTGGCTTTGGCCACTGGATATACTTGTCGGGCAGGTAAAAATAGAGGTTTTGTGCAATCGTTCGGTTGTTTTCTTCCAGGGTAAGCCGGAGTGCGGATTTGTCGGGATTGAGAGGATTAAGAAAGGCGGCGGGGAGTTTAGGGGCGGATGAGGAATTGGAGGGGCCAATTGCCACGGGAAAGGCGAGTTTATCGAGTGAGTTTCCGAACAGGTCAATCAGGCGGCACGTCAGGGTGGCAGTGACGGGGTCATTACTGTCATTTACGACGACGGGACGAAGGGAGCTGACGGTCGGTGTGGAGTTTGCCTTTGGAGGGTGGAATTCGGGGACGAGTGTCACCAGGACGTTTGAGAAACAGCGTTTTGCATAGTAGTAGAGGGCTTTTGGTCTTTTGGCATAATCGAGCGCAGACCAGCTTATTGCCGGGCAGCAGTCGTTGAATTGCCAGAAGAGAACACCTTTATTCCTGATGTTGTTGGCCCTGAGATATTCGACGTATTTTTTCAGGGCTCTGGCCTGTGTGAGCTGCGAGAGATATATGAGCTCTTCGAGATCGGCTGGTCCGGCGAATAATTCGCTGATATATCGCCGGAGACGGCAGTTTCCGTCGAGCTGATAATTGTGTTTTTCAACGGCATAATCAGCGATGCGCAACTGCTGTGTGCTGCAGATGTCTTCGAGGGTTTTAATGTCCGGCAACGACTGAAATCCAAACTCGGTCACGAATCGGGGCACCTGGTCGGGGGGACAGATGTATTCTCGACTGGGGGCGTGGAACGCCCATACATCCCACTGATGGACGGTTCCGCAGTTCGGTGAGTTCGAATCGTTCTTTGTTCCGAGAGGTGTTGTGGGGATATAGTCGCGGTCGGGGTCGAGCTCGTGAAGAAGTTTTGGGAGGAGGTTGTGGTAAATCGCCTTGCCGTGGAACTTTCTGCCTTTGCCAAGGTATCCCTGGTGGTGTGAGAAGTCGATTTCATTGTTTCCACACCAAAGCACGAGAGACGGGTGGTTTCTCAGTCGCTTAATGACAGTGGCAGCTTCTTTTTGGACTTCGCTGATGAACCATTGTCGGTTGGGATAGTAGGTGCAGGCGAACATGAAATCCTGCCAGACCATAATACCAAGCCGGTCACAGATTTCATAGAAACGGTCTGCTTCGTAATATCCGCCGCCCCAGACTCGGAGCATGTTCATGTTGGCCTCGGCGGCGGCATTTAAGAGTTTTTCATAATCGTCGTCGGTTACGGAGCCCGGGAACAGTGAAGGTGGTATCCAGTTTGCGCCTTTTGCAAAGACGGTCTGGCCGTTTATTTCAAAGGCAAAGGCCCGGCCGCGGGAGTCAGGAGACTGATTGAGTTTAACGGTCCTGATTCCGAAGTGTGTGCACCGGCGGTCGAGGAGGTCGCCGGTGTTGTGCAACCGAAGGTCGGCATGATAGAGATTCTGCTCACCGGAGCCGGCAGGCCACCAGAGGTCGGGCTTTTCTATTCGCAGAACAGTGGAATGAAAGTCTTCTCCGGGGGGAAAGGCGAGTTCCTGTTGAGCGGCGAAATTTCGGCCTTTCAGCCGGAGCGTGCAGGTGAAGTGGTCGGAATTCAGAGCCGCCAGCTTGACTGCAATTTTGACGTCGGCGTAGTGGCGATTGGAGTCTATTGCTCTGATATGGATGTCATCGAAGCGTGCTTTTTTGACGCCTTCGAGTCGAACCGGTCGCCAGATACCACAGCCGGGCAAAGCCGGACACCAGTCCCAGCCGAACTGGTACTGTGCCTTTCTTATGTATGCGCGGTGTGGATTCAATATGGCGGACTGGTCGAACGACGTGTATCGGGCCATCAGTGCCTTTGCGTAGGCGCAGGCGGGTTCGAATTTGACGAGAAGCTGATTTGCCTTTGGCCTGAGAAGATCGGTTACGTCAAAGCGGAAGGGTATGAACATGTTGGCTGTTTTTGCGATGAGCTTGTCGTTTAGCCAGATGCTTGCGACGGTGTCGAGACCGTCGAAGACCAGCTCAAGTCGCTCGCAATCAGCCAGGTCGGCGGGTAGATCGAATCTTTTGCGGAATATCCAGGGTTTATCGCTTACCCAGGCGAAATTTTCGGGATTTGCGAGCAGCTCCTTGCGGTCTATCTGTCCGTCGGCAACCAGACTTTGAAAGACCGAGGCCGGCACCCGGGTTCTGCTCCAGCGGGAGTCATCAAGGTCCCTCATTCTTCTGGCGGAGGCGGGATATTGCCTGAATTCCCAGTTTCCGGTCAAATCGAGCATTTCTTTGGCCATCGAGTTTGCATCCTTTGTGAAGAAGGTTATGGCGGATTATATTTATGTGTGGCGGGGTTACAACGAATTTTGTGGAGTTTGTGGGTTTTTTGGGGGGTTCAGCAGGGCGTGTTTGTTTTAAGAATGGCTTGATATGGGGCAGTGCGGGGTGGGTTTGGAGGTCAGTAATGGGGGGCATAGTGGATTTTGGGGGTGTAGTTGAAGAAAATTGTGTAATCCGATAATTTTTGGGGTTGACAGGGTACGGGATGATAGTGTATGCTTACTATAGCTAAGTAAGGGTATATCTGATTGGACGTTCCTGGGTTATGCAGCGGGCTTGACGAGTGGAGTGAGACTGTTCGGGTGCAAGTTTTGCTGCAAAGCACAGGAGAGGAAAGTATTTGGGAGTGTGATTAGTAGTATTTCGGCTATTTCGGCCGAAAGGTGTGTGTGTATCTGTTATTCTCTCATGAGTGTAGAGAGGACAAGCTGAAAAACGATTAATTGCCGCTCCGGCAGAAAGGAGGGTGACGTAGTGCATTATTGAGCTGTGTGGGGCAAACACAGAGTAATTGGTATATGTCTTTTGCCCGTATTTTTTTCTCCGGCGGACTGTTCACGACCGGCGCGCCACCGACGCCTTGATGAGCATTTCAGGGTGCGGTCAAGGGCCCTCGCGGCTGTCTGGAGCAGCGAGCTAAGTGTGAGAAATTGACCTATTGTTTTTTTTATCTTTGAGGAGGAGTTGTTATGTGTAAAAGGATAGTGTTTTTAACATCATTTCTTGTAGTGCTGGTACTCACCGGCAGCGCATCGGCTCAGATGACCTGGACCGATGAGTATTTCGACAACAACGACTTTAACGAGCCGCTGAACTGGAACCCGAACGACGTGGGGCCGCCCGGACTGGGTCAGGGGGCAATCACCATAGCGGGACCGCTGGCGGAGGGACGTTCCTGGCCTACTATGCAGGCCGACGTGAACGTAACTATCGACGGGTTCGAGATGAGCGGTGCGCGGATAGGGACAACGGGTCTGCCGGTTGCAGATCCCTGTCTGGTGATGTATGGACGGCTGACTGTGGAGCCGGGGCTGATTATATTAGGCAGCGGCTTCCCGGACGGAGTGGACAACACCGGAACGGTCCATTTGATGCCCGGCAGCTACTGGCGGACGCAGCGCGACCCGGATGCAAGTACGGTTCACGGCGTGTGGAGCACGCAGATGGGAGGCCAGGGTCATGTTGTCCTGGACGGCGGCGAGTGGGTTGCGGACGGTCTTACCCTGTCGTTTAATACCGGAGGCGGCGGTACGCTTCGAATCAACGACGGTACCTTCCGGACATATTTTTTCGAGATGCTAAGGGGATATGACCCGTGGCAAATCAGGGACTTCTATCCCACCATCTGGATTGGGGTATGCACGAGCAACCTGGATATTCGAGAAGGCAGTTTGATAATCGATGGTGACCGCAGGGATAGCGCCATACCTTACGAGAAGTACCAGCCCTATGAGCGCGGAGCGTACACGGATCCCTATTATGACGGCAGAAAGGATATAGGCATCCAGGGGTTCATCGACCGCGGCTGGATAACGGCATACGGAACGCCCGACGACCCGTGCGACCCGCAGCACTGGTATCAGCCCGGCAACGACGACGTGAACAACTGGTGGATGCCGAAGTGGGGCGAACTGATAGTGGAGTACGTTCCCGACGGTAATATGGTGGTTCCGGACGAGCCGACCCAGGTGGGTCATACCGTTGTTACGGCGTATTTAGGCGGTTACGGCGAGCCCTATGGTTTGTATCCGCGGCAGAACGCAACGAATGTGGACCCAAAGGTAACGCTGAGCTGGGGTCCCGGAGATTATCTCGGTACGGGCGGAACGCCAGGTTCCCAGAGAGGCAACGGTCACCACGTGTTCATTGGTACCTACGACGATATGCAGCTCTACATAGAAGGCTGGAACCTGGAGTATCCGGTCATGACGGATTTCGGGCATATTGTCGGCGCCCAGGATGCCAATTTCCTCGATGTCGCCACGGACCATCCGGCCGGCTCTCTTGAGCTCGCCACGGAGTACGTCTGGACGGTTATCGAGGTCAGCGACGCAAACGGTGTCCCCGATAAAGACAATCAGAACATCTCGTGGTGGAAGGCGCCGATTCATTATTTCCGTACGCTCGATCCAGGACCGTATGATCCAGTCCCGGCAGACGGTTCGACGCTCGGTATCAAGGTCGGTGTACCTATACCTTTGAGCAGTCTGCTTGAGTGGCAGCCGGGTTATTACGCGTCGGACGTGAACGCACACGTGGTGTACTTCGGGACGGACTTCAACGATGTTTGCGACGCCACAGGCGGTACCCCCCAGACAGAGCCGAACTATACGGCTACGGGTCTGGAGCTTGGCAAGGAATACTTCTGGCGTGTGGATGAGGTAAATACGGCAGGGCCCGACCCATGCATCTGGCCTGGTGATACCTGGAGCTTTACGGTAGGCGACTATCGCGTGATAGACGAATTCGATTACGACAGCTGGGACGACATGAGCGACTTCTGGCAGATCTATGATGCTGATTATGATATCGGCTGCCTCGGTGGAGATATGGGTGGAGGTGCGGGACTGGCTCTCGCGCACGGCACGATGGCGTACACTTACGACAACAATGGGACGGTGACCGGCATTGATTACTTCTCAGAGGTCCGGTACGTATTTCCGGCTGAGGCTAACAACCTCACCGAAGGTGATGCCGAGACGACGCTGCGTGCATTGTCCCTTGACCACGTGGGAAATGCCGACAACGCGGCAGACCCGAATTACGACAGGATGTACGTTGGGTTGGAGTCTTCGGACGGCAATCTGGAGATAATATGGAATCCCGATGTCAGCGCTCAAGAGAAGCTGTCAGGCCAGTTCAACATCGACCTTGACGAGTTCATCGACGCCGGAGTTGACGTTAACGACGTGGCGTACCTGTACCTTGGCTTCGGAATTCGGTGTAACTGGGAAAACGTCGGCGGCGATGGTATTGTGACGTTTGACAACATCAGGGTGTATCCGCCTCGATGCGTTGGTCACCCGGGCGGCGTGCCGTACTACGGGCAGCTTGGCGATTTGAACGGCGACTGTACGGTCAACATCAAGGACATCAAGGTGCTTTCGAACCACTGGCTTAAGGCAGATCGGATCACGGATGTTCCCGTAGCTGTAGCGCCCAACGACCCGTGTATGATGGCCCGCTGGGAGTTCGAGGATAACTGGGATAACGACCCCAACTCCAGAATCAAAGCGGACTCAAATGGTATTGCGCAGGGCACGCCGGTATTTGTTCCTGACGAGACTCGGCCTCAGTCGCTGGCTGGTAACAAGGTGGCGTATTTCGACCAGGTTGATGTCAACGACTATGTGATTTGCGGCACGTGGGGCGACCGCCATGGCGACGCCAACTTCCTTGGTAAGTCGTACACCTTTGCGGTCTGGGGGAAGCAGACCGAGCCTAACGGCTGGGCCTGCATGATCAGCAAGGGCGAGGCCTCCCAGAAGCTTGAGATGGGTATGGAGTGGCTCGTGAGGCAGGTACACTTCGTAGGCCACGGAGGCAATGCAACGGAGAAGAAAGTGCCTCTGAATGAGTGGCATCACCTTGCAGGCACCTGGGAACAGTGGCCTGACGTCAACGGCGGTATGAGCCGGGTGTACATCGACGGGCGACTGGAGGCGGAGGAGGACATGAACGAGATTGCCTATAACCACTCGCACAACCCGGATTACGATCCGAACTGGGCCATCGGCGCTCAGGACTACGAGGGCGGTATGGTGGGCGAGACGCCTACTCCTATGCGTCCACACATCGACCGTCTGTACTACGGCTACCTTGACGACGTTCGTGTGTATGACCGGCAGTTGAGCGAGGAAGAGCTCATGTGGTTAGCTGGTCTGGATCCGGGGTTGACGCACTACTATGCGATTCTGCCGCCTGCCGGATATGCGGACATCTACAGTCCCGATCCGAAGGGCCAGAAAATAATCGACTTCAAGGACATGGCAAAATTAGCTCAGGAGTGGCTTGAGTCGGCCTGGTGGCCAGTGATACCTTAAGTTGGGTAATGTTTTGAGTTACGGATAGCTTTTTGGCTTTGCAACAGTCCGGGGCCTACACAAAAGTGTAGGCCCCGGTTGTTTTTGGGGCGGCGTCGATTGTGAAATAGTGTAAACTGCGTTGACGCAGAAGGCGGTATCTGTCATCATATCGGGCGGTTGGTGGGGTAAACCCCTACGCCGTATTGATGGCTTCATAAAACGTGCTTTTGAACGACTGAGAGGGTAAATTTCATGGCCGGAAATCACCTGTACCAAGCTGGGAAATTGCTTGTTGTAGTCTGGATTGCACTGATTGGGGCGAACGGAGCCGGGTACTGTGGCCAGGCAGATGAGTCAGGTCGTGGGCCGGCGAGGGGCCGGCGGGAAGAAGGGCTGGTCAAGCCGAGGGTTGCCGAGCGGGTCATCACGGTCGGCGGGCCTGAGGCGGATATCGGTGCTTATACCTCCGCGGCAATTCAGATTGCCGTGGATGCCCTGAAGGCGAGAGGCGGGGGGACTGTGAAGCTGGGCGCAGGGGTGTTCGAGATGTCGGCCGGGGTGCGATTAGCAAGTGGGATTTGGCTGGCCGGAGCGGGCAAATCCACGAAGCTGGTGAAGGTGAACGGATTCAAAAGTGCGCTCGGGTCGGACTGCGGGTACGGCAAGCTGGGCGTTGGCGTTAAAGATGCGTCGGGCTTTGCCGTCGGGATGGCGGTGATTATTCAGGACAGCGCAAACAACAGCGGGTGGGCGGTAACGACTGCAAGGATAACGGCCATTGAGGGGGACATGCTGTACATTGACAATTACACGGTCAGGGACTACCAATCAGGGCTTGAGGGCGTGGTTTCAAACGCCTGTTCGCTTATCGAAGCGGTAGAATGCGAAGATGTGCGGATTGCCGATTTATTTGTCGACGGCAATAAGGGGACGAACGATTATCTCGGCGGTTGTCGCGGCGGAGGGATTTACCTGCATAAATCGAGAAGGTGCGTGGTGGAAGGTGTGAAGGTGACGAATTTCAACGGTGACGGGATTAGCTGGCAGATTACGGAGGATATGACGGTTCGCAACTGCGAGGTTCAAGGGTGCGGCAACTTCGGTTTTCATCCCGGGACCGGTTCGGTGCGAACGAGGATTGAGCGGTGTGTATCGCACGACAACGGAACGGACGGGATTTTCGTGTGCTGGCGGGTGCAGGATGGGGTGTTCAGGGACAACAGGTCTTATAGAAACGGTCGGCACGGCCTTTCAATCGGGCATAAGGATACGGACAATGTTTTTGAAGGGAACCACATTTATTTAAATGGTGTGCACGGGATATATATGCGAGACGAGGCCGAGCAAAACGGTGCCCACCGGAACAAGCTCATCAATAATATCATCGAGAACAACGGTACGAAAGAAGGCGGGTACGGTATTTACATAGACGGTATTACGCACGATATCGCCATCGAGGAGAACATCATTCGCGAGACCGGCCAGGGCGGCCAGAGTGGGGGCGTGTATATCGGAGCCGGGGCTTCCAACATCAGGGTCCGGGAAAATCGGATGAACGGACACAAAGAAGGCGATATAATCGAGGAGTCGAAGAAATAGGGGGGGCGGAGCCGGTCGGCCAGAGTCGCTGTTAGTGATTTGGATTGACCTCAAAGCACGTATCTGCAATCATAGTCGGTGGTTAGCTTGTGCCGGCGAAAAGATTTTCGTGGAACTTATCCGGCTGGGATGTGTCTAAGAAAGGAGAAGCGCTTGAGACAAGCCCCTATAAGCATAGATGATTCAGCGCTGGTGGAGCAGTGGCAGCGAGGGGACGGAGCGGCGATGGAGCGGCTGATACTGAAGTATCAGAACCGCATCTACAACGTGATACTGAAGATATGTGCGGATGTGGACGACGCTGCGGAACTAACGCAGGAGACGTTTGTCAAAGTAATAGAGAATATCGGCAAATTTGAGAGGCGGAGCAGTTTTTACACATGGGTGTTCAGGATTGCGGTCAATCTGAGTTTGAATTACTGCCAAAGAAGGGCAAGGATACGATTCAGCTCACTGGATTCGGCGGACGACGGACGGACAGACGAAGCGAAGGTTACATTGGCTGAGCTGCTGGCCGATGCCAGGTCGCCGGAGCCGGCAAAGATTGCAGAAGACCGCGAATTGTGTGAGCTTGTGGTCGGGGCGATAATGAGACTTGACGAGAATCAAAGGGCGGTGCTTGTTCTGCGGGATATCGAGGGAATGAATTACGCGGAGATATCGAAGGTTCTTGATGTGGAATTAGGGACGGTAAAGAGCAGAATCAGCAGGGCGAGGAGCAATCTTCGGGAGATTTTGGAGGCGAGCTTGTAATGAATCCTATGGAAGAGTCAAATATTGACGAGCTGCTGAACAGCTATCTTGACGGTGAGTTAAACGCAAGGCAGCAGGTGGAGGTGCAGCGTTTAGCTGCTCATGATACACAGATAGCGCGGCGGCTCGCGGATTTGGAGAAGTGCAAGGTCCTTGTCAGCTCATTGCCGCCGTCGGAAGCACCGGCAGAGATGCTTGAGCAGATAAAGAGTACGCTGGAGAAGCAGACGCTGTTAGGGCAGCGCGGAGGAACTGTTGAGAGCCGTGCGGGAGCGAGGCACCTGTTTGTGCGAAAACTTGTTGCAGCGGCGGCAATGCTCGGTTTAGTGGCGCTGCTGGCAGGTGTAGTCTATTCGATTCTGTCCGGTCAGGGAACCGACAGACCTGTAGCCGAGGTGATCTGGGACGGGCCGGTCGGCGATTACACTCTGGAGGAAGCGGCAGGCAGAGGGTCAGCCGGCGAGGGGCGAAGTCCTGCAGTTTCGGCCTTTGACGGTCGAGTTGTGCTTCGGGCGGTGGATTTTGTGGCCGTTGATGCTTTTGTCAACAATGCAATCGACGAGAACGTTCAGTTCAAGTACATAGTGGAGAAAGAGCCGGGTTCGAAAAGCACATACGCGCTGAGCTGCAGCCGAGAGGACTTGAATCGGATACTGGCGGAGCTTGAGGCGGTGTGGTCGAGATGTGATTCGGCGGTATTCTTGCTGCGGACGGGATTGTTTACCGAGCAGGTTGAGATTCGCGGGATACGTCCCGGGCAAATCGCACGGTTGCTCAATGAGGATATGGCCGATGGTCGCATACGTCTGGCGAAGGATTTGGCTGTCTTGAACGGTCTGGATGCGCTTTTGCCGGGCAGAGAAGTGCTTGCGCTGTTCGAGCCGGCGCAGGTCGATCTGATTACCATACCGAAACCGGTCTTGACGAGCGGCGAGAAAACAGCTAAAACTTCCGTGGACCAGTCGGCCGGTGCGGCGGATGCGCACCTGACGATAGTGGTCGAGGCAAAGGAGTGAGCTTTTTTCAGGCAGTTGAAGGCGGAAGTTTTAGAGGATGCTTGAGGCGGAGAATTGTTGTCTTGTTGTGGTGGATGTTCAGGGCAAGCTTGCCCGGTTGATGCACGACAAAGATACACTTTTCAAGAATATCCAAATCCTTATTCAAGCCGTGAAGATTCTCGAGATTCCCATTTTGTGGTGCCAGCAGGTGCCGAGTGCGCTGGGGCCGACGGTTGCGGAGATTGCGGAACTGCTGACCGGTATCGAACCTATCGACAAGGCAGGTTTTAGCTGCTGTGGTCAACCGGATTTCGATAACAAGCTGAAGGGGCTTGGGTGCAAGCAGGTGGTGCTTTGCGGGATAGAAGCGCACGTTTGCGTATATCAGACGGCGGTGGATTTGGTGAAGCGAGGTTATGAGGTAGATGTGATTAGTGACGCGGTTTCCTCAAGGACCTTAGAAAACAAGAACGTTGGTCTTGAAAGGATTGCGGCTGGGGGCGGGAATATCAGTTCAACTGAGATGGCGTTGTTCGAACTGCTGCGGACGGCGGAACATCCGCAGCTCAAGGAGATAGCGAAGCTTGTGAAATGACAGGAGCAAGGCCGGTGGGCGGTGCGGTATTATGCCGGTTTTTTCTTTTCCTTTGTTTTGGACTTACTTTTTTTATCTGAGGGGGTCTGTTTGCTCTCGGTTTCAGTTTTCGGTTTCTTGTCGGCGGCTTCCTTTTCCTTTTTCTGGGCGTTTTTGTAGGATTCGGAGCGGTAATCGGTTTCGTAGAAGCCGTTGCCTTTGAAGATTACGGCGGCGCCGGCGCCGATGAGGCGATTAAGAGAATTCTTTTTGCACTTGGGGCATTTTCGCAATGGGCGGGCGGTGATGGACTGGAACTGCTCGAATTCGTGTCCGCAGTTTTCACAGATGTAATCGTAGGTTGGCATTTGTTCGTATCTCGTCCCGCCTTCGGCGGGTAAAATTACGTATTGCGAAAAGGCGGCTATCCTAAACGTTATTGGGAGTCATTTTCTTCCGGTTCGTCTTCGGGTTGTGGGGTGGGGAGTTTATTTACGATGACTTTGCTCGGGCGGATGACTCGGCCGTTGAGGCGGTAACCTTTCTGGTATTCTTCGAGGACGAGGCCGTTCTCTTTGTCCTGTTCGGCTCGCTGCAGCATTGCTTCGTGCCGTGCCGGGTCGAACGGCTGGCCTGTGGCTTCTATCTGCTCGACGCCGTGGGATTTTAGGATGTCGAGCATCTGGTCGTAGATTATCCGGACGCCTTTGGCGAGGACTTCGATGCTCTCGGACTTGTCGGTATTAGCGAGTGTGTGCTCGAAATTATCCAGAGCGGGCAGCAGGGTTTTTATTACGGCTTCCTTTTCGTATGCGACGGAATCGGCGATTTGTTTCGCGGAGCGCTTCTGGAAATTATCATAGTCTGCACCTACTCGCTGTAGTTTAGCGAAGAGCTCGTCTTTTTCGTTTTGTAGCCGGTCGATTTGCTCGGCGAGCTTTTGTTCTTTTTTACTCCTGTTCTTTTTTTCGGCCTTTTCTTTCATGAGCTGTTACCGAAATACTTCTTTAGTTTTTCAACGAATCCCTGCGCCTTTGGTGAGACGCGTTTGCTTTCGGTCCTGGCGAATTCGCGGAGAAGCTCTTCCTGTCTTTTATTGAGTTTTTCAGGTGTTTCGACGATGACCTGTACGAGCTGGTCGCCGGTGCGGCGAGAGCGGATGTCGGGCAGGCCCTGTCCTTTTATTCTGAATACGCTGCCGTACTGGGTAGAAGGCGGAATTTTGAGCTGTTTTGTGCCGTTCAGCGAGGGGACATTGATTGTAGCGCCGAGAGCGGCCTGGGTGAAGCTGATGGGGACAACGGCGATGAGGTCGTTACCATTGCGTTCGAGGAACTCGTGGGGTTTTACGCGGACGTAGCAGTAGAGGTCTCCTCTTGGTCCGCCGCTTCTTCCGGGTTCGCCTTCAGAAGCCACTCTGATTCCCTGGCCTTCGTGGACACCGGCGGGGATTTTGACACTGACGACTCGTTTTTTGGGTAGCCGGCCGGTGCCTCGGCAGTTTTTGCAGGGATTTGTAATGACCCGGCCTGAGCCGCGGCACTGGGGACAGGTGGAGACCATCTGGAAGAATCCGCCGCCTCTTGCGACCTGTCCTGAGCCGGCGCAGGTTGGGCATTTGCCCGGGGAGGTGCCTTTAGCGCTACCGGAGCCGGTGCATTCGGGACATATATCCTGGCGAGTGAACTCTATGGTCTTTTCAGCACCTTTGGCGATCTCGTTGAGGGTGAGATCGACGGCTGTTTCGAGGTCGTATCCGCGGGCTGGGCCCGTTCGTCTGCCGGCTCTTCTTCCGCCCATGCCGAAGAGGTCGCCGAGGTCGCCGAATCCGAAGATGTCTTCGAAGACGCTGCCGATATCCTGCCATCGCATGTGGGTATAGTCGCGCATACCCATACCGCGCAGGCCCTCGTGGCCGAACTGGTCGTAGCGCCGGCGTTTTTCGCTGTCGGACAGGACTTCGTATGCCTCGGCGCACTGTTTGAACTTTGCTTCGGCCTCGGCTTTGTTGTCCGGGTTTTTGTCCGGATGGTGCTTTATCGCCAGACGCCGGTAAGCGCGTTTGATATCATCGGGAGAAGCATTCTTGCCAACTCCCAGCATTTCATAGTAATCTCGTTTTGCCATCGTACTCGTATTTAGTATATTGTATTTCGTATTTCGGCATGGTCAGAGTTTCTTTATAAGGTTTGTCATCATTCGTCCTATGTGGTCAAGTTTTTCAAGAAGAGCTTGTTCTTGTGCTTCGTCAATATAGCTGAGGTTTCTTGCGATAGTCACCTGTGTCTCAAGCTCACCACAGCTACCGGAAGATACGTACAGGAACTGCTTATATTCCTTATTGTGCAATCTTCTGAAGTCCTCGGCGACATTTGAGGGAATCGAGATTGCAGCCCGCCTCATTTGCGAGGCGAGGCCATAGAGCTCTTCCCTCGGGAAACGTTTGGTCACTTCGTATATCTGTGTGACCAGTTCGACTGCCCTTTTCCAAATGTCCAAATCTCTGTACGTTTGGATACCCATCAGTTTGTCCTGCTCGAAATACGAAATACGAAATACGAACGACGAATCAACGAACAGAGCCGGGGATTGGTTCTTCGTCTTTGTCCTTATCCTTTAAATCGGTTACCAGCACATTGGTAGTTAACATCAATCCTGCCACCGAAGCGGCTGTTTCGAGAGCGGTCCTGACGACCTTTGCGGGGTCGATGATACCGGCTTTGAACATATCGACGAACTTACCCGTGTTGGCGTTGTACCCGAGGTTTTTCTGCCGGGGGAGTTTTTCGAGCAACTGAGCGACGATTACGTCGCCGGGCTCGCCGGAGTTTTCGGCAATCTGCATAGTGGGCTCTTTGAATGCGTTGATGATTATGTCGAAGCCGATTTTTTCTTCGCCCTTTGCTTTGGCCCTGGCCTTTTCGACTTCGCTGATTGCTCGCAGAAAGACAACTCCGCCGCCTGCGACAACGCCTTCCTGTGTAGCCGCTCTTGTTGCGTGTAGTGCGTCATCGAGCAGGTCCTTCTTTTCTTTCATCTCGGCCTCGGTAGCGGCACCTGCCTTGATGACGGCAACGCCGCCGGTGAGTTTTGCGAGTCGCTCCTGGAGTTTTTCGCGGTCGTACTCGCTGGTAGTCTTTTCGATCTGGTTTCGGATCTGGTCGCAGCGGGCGGTGATGTCTTTCTTTTTGGCTGCGCCTTCGATTATGGTGGTTTTATCCTTGTCGATGATGATTTTCTTTGCCTGTCCGAGTTGTGCAAGCTCAATACTTTCGAGCTTTAAGCCCAAATCTTCGGTGATGACTTGGGCGCCGGTGAGGACGGCCATATCCTGCAGCATTGCCTTTCTTCTGTCGCCGAAGCCCGGTGCTTTTACGGCGCAGACCTTGAGGACGCCCTGGAGGCGGTTGATAACGAGAGCGGCCAGTGCTTCACCTTCGATGTCTTCTGCAACAATGAGCAGCGGCCTGGCGACGCCGGCTATCTTTTCGAGAAGCCCGATGAGCTCACGGACGCTGGAGATCTTCTTTTCGTGAAGGAGGATGTAAGCATCTTCGAGAACGGCCTCGAGAGTGTCGGCATTGGTCATAAAGTAAGGAGAGAGATAGCCGCGGTCGAACTGCATACCCTCCACGACATTGATTTCGTTCTCCATACCCTTTCCTTCTTCGATTTCGATAACGCCTTCCCTGCCGACCTCGTCGATCGCATCGGCCAGGACTTCGCCGACCTGGGGGTCGTTGTTTGCGCTGATTGTGGCGACCTTGGCGATATCATCGTGGCCTTTTACAGGTACGCTGACCGATTTGATGAAGTCGGCGGCAAGGGCGGCAGCTTTGCCGATGCCTCGCTGAATAGCCATTGGGTTTGCGCCGGCGGTGACATGTTTCAGGCCTTCGGTGTAGATAGCTTCGGCGAGGACGGTCGAGGTGGTGGTGCCGTCACCGACGATGTCGGAGGTTTTACTTGCGACCTGATTGACCATTTTAGCGCCCATATTTTTGAATGGCTCGGGCAGCTCGATTTCCTTGCTGACGGAGACGCCGTCTTTGGTGACTTTCGGCGAGCCCCAGGATTTCTGGAGGATAACGTTTTTCCCCGTGGGGCCGAGTGTCACCTTTACCGCATCAGCCAATTTGCACAGACCTTCTTTGAGGTGGGTCCGCGCCACATCGTCAAACATCATTTGTTTTGCCATTTGTATTACCTCTCACAATCGAATACTGCGTTTCTATTCTGTTCTGCGGTTTTACTTTTCGACTATTCCCAGAATGTCACGCTCACTGAGAATAACGTATTTATCGCCGTCGATTTCGACGTCGTTGCCGATGTACTTTGCGTAGATGACCTTGTCGTTTTTCCTGACGCTCATTTTCGTGCGTTTGCCGTCGTCGGTGAGCTTACCCGGTCCGACGGCGACGATTTTTCCCATCTGGGGCTTTTCCTTGGCTGTGTCGGGCAGGATGATACCGCCTGCTGTTTTTTCCTCGGCTTCCAACTGCTTTATGACGACTCTGTCATCCAGTGGTCTGAGTTTCATACGTGCCTCCTTATATACAAAGGTCTGTTTTTCAAAAATTCGGATTCACCTTGAGTTTGCAGTTCGGTTACATCATGCCGCCCATGCCGCCCATGCCGCCCATGCCACCCATGCCGCCTCCGGGCGGCATACCGCCGGGACCGCCTGGCATGTCTTCTTTTTCTTTTGGCTTTTCGGTGACGAGGCAATCGGTGGTGAGCAAGAGGCCTGCGATACTGACTGCGTTCTGGAGTGCGATACGTGTGACCTTGACGGGGTCGAGGACACCTGCCTCGAAGAGGTCTTCGTATTTATCCTTGTCGGCGTTGTAGCCGAAACCGTTTTTGCCTTCTGCGATTTTATTGACGACTATATTGCCGGTAGCGCCGGCATTTACGGCGATCCAGTAGCAGGGCGTAGTAAGTGCCTTTGTGACGATATCGGCGCCGGTTTTTTCATCGCCGGTGAGTTTTAGCTTTTTGACTGCGTCGGTGCATCGAATGAGTGCTACTCCGCCGCCGGGGACGATACCTTCCTCAATTGCAGCACGGGTTGCGTGAAGTGCATCCTCGATGCGTGCCTTTTTCTCTTTCATTTCGGTTTCGCTTGCGGCGCCGACGTTGATTTGAGCAACGCCTCCGGTAAGCTTGGCGAGGCGTTCCTGGAGCTTTTCGCGGTCGTAATCGCTTGTGGTGGTCTCAACTTCGGCCTGAATCTGTTTGATTCTGCCCTTTATGGCCTCGTTGCTGCCTGCGCCTTCGACGATGATTGTGTTGTCATTGTCGATGGTGACTTTCTTGGCCTGGCCGAGCTGCTTGATGGAGATGTTTTCCATCTCGATACCGAGGTCTTTGAAAATCGGCTCGGCGCCGGTGAGGATGGCGATATCCTGCAGCATTGCATTGCGTCTGTCGCCGTAGCCGGGCGCCTTGACGGCTGCGCACTGGAGGATGCCCCTTAGCTTGTTGACGACGAGGGTCGCGAGGGCTTCGCTTTCGACGTCTTCGGCAATAATCAGCAACGGGCGTTTGGCCTTTGCGATTTTTTCAAGCAACGGAATCAGCTTGGCGACTGAGCTGATCTTATCCTCATAGACTAAGATGAAGGGTCTTTCGAGCTCGCAGGTCATATTATCGGGGTCGGTGACGAAGTGCGGTGAGAGATACCCGCGATCGAACTGCATACCTTCGACGAAATCGACGGTGGTCTCCAGCCCTTTGCCCTCTTCGATGGTGATGACGCCGTCTTTTCCGACGCGCTGAAAGGCGTCTGCCATAATTCTGCCGATATCAAGGTCGTTGTTGGCAGAGACGGAAGCAATGTTAATAATGTCGTTCTTTTTGGTGATATCGATGGGCCTGGCAAGCTTAGTCAGCTTATCAGTGACTGCCCTGGCGGCCTGCTGCATCCCTCGGTTCAGCGCCATTGCATCGGCGCCGGCGGCGAGGTTTCGAAAGGCCTCTTTGAACATTGCCTCGGTCAGGACGGTGGCGGTAGTGGTGCCGTCGCCGGCGATTTTCGAGGTCTTGCTTGCGGCCTCTCTGACGAGCTTTGCACCGAGGTTTTCGTTCTTATCGAGAAGCTCAATCTCCTCAGCGACGGTAACTCCGTCCTTTGTGACGGTAGGCCCGCCCCAGCTTTTGTCGATGATAGCATTTCGACCTCTGGGCCCCAGTGTGGATTTTACTGCGGCGGTGAGCTTCTCGACTCCGGTAAGAAGCTTAGCGCGTGCATCGGATTCGAATGCCAATTCTTTAACTGCCATGATTACCTATCTCCTTATTAAAGCCGTCTTATGGTTTTCATGCCTAATCACTACAGATGAGCAAATGATATACCAGTACGGTACTCGGCGGCGGGCAAAATGCGCCCGGTTCCATAAGTGCTTATAAAAAAGGTAATTAGGCGACGCTTAATTTGCTTGTCGTGCCGAATCGAAGCATCACCAGCGGCGAAAACCGCCATTTTTGGCACGGTTGGGGCCGGCTCTCAGCCACTTTGGCAGGGCACAGCACAGAGCCTGGGGCATATTCTGCGAGCAAAGTTCTTGTGCCGGCATTGACACACAATTAGAATTAGTGCACGCAGGTATTTGAGGACTCAGAATGCAAACATTGTGATTAGGAGGCAGAACTATGTTTATTCCAATTCCGAGGTCGATAAAAAAGATGCTGGCGGTGTTCAGGGGCGGTGTGGCGCCTCCGTTGATTTTTCTATCGGTGATGCTTGGCTTCTGGTTCGGTTTAGTGCCGGGGTGGTCGGGTCTGCATACGGTGCTGGTGATTTTGTTTTTGATTTTGAACATACACACGGCTTTGTTTCTCCTCTCGGCGGCCATAGGTAAGGGACTTCTGTTTGCCGCGGCGCCGGTCCTGTACCACATCGGCGTATTTGCACAGGACCACATCTCGTGGTTGTTTAAGTTGTTGGCGTCGGTGCCGCTTGTCGGGATAACGGACTTTACGCGCTACTCGGTGGCCGGTGCCGTTGTCGTCGGGCCTGTCATCGGCGCAATAGCCGGGCTGCTGCTGGCCCGGGCGGTGATTGGTTTTCGAAAGACGCTGCTCAGATTCGAGGAGAACTCCGAGGCATTTAAGAAATGGTATTCGCATCGTTGGGTGCGAATCATCGACCGTCTGCTCGTCGGCAAACGCACGAAAGATGCACAGTCGCTGTTTACCGGCCGGACAGTGTACATCCGCAAGGCGGGAGTCGTGCTGGCCTTGATAGTCATCATCGTCTCAGCGGTGGCTGTAAATATGGTGAAGGACGAAACGGTTAGAGAGTATGCCGTGAACAGGATGACGCAGGCGAACGGGGCGGAGGTGAATCTGGCAAGTCTGGCCCTTTCGCTTTTGACGGGTGCGGTATCGGCGGCGGGGATACAAGTGACGGATGCGGACAGCCCGGAGAATAATTTTGTCGCTATCGAGAAATTGAGTGCGGACGCAAGTCTGTACAATATACTGCTGGGAAAACTTGTTTTGGATAACCTGGAAGTGACAAACATCAGCTTTGATGAGAAGCGCCGCACGCCCGGTAAGGTTGTCACGAAGTCTTCCGAGGAGAAAGAAGCGGTCTTCGACCCGGGAGAATTTAAGATTGAAGTAGCCGATATTGCAAAACTCGAGAACTATTTCAAAGACGCAAAAGCCCTCAAAGAGAATTTGGCGAGACTGCGAAGGTTCCTGCCCAAGCCGAAAGACGAAAAGCAGGCGGCGGCTCGACAGGTCCCTTTGAAGCATCTTGAATACCTTGGCGCCCGTTCGCAGGAGCCGGCCACGCCGCGGCTTCTTGCGAGGAATATGCTGCTTGATAAGATAGAGATACCATCGGTGATGTTTGGCAACAGCGCAATTACACTGAAGAACATCAGCGACTCGCCGCGAACCGCAGGGCTGCCCATTGATATCGAGATAGGATCCCATGATACAGGTGCGGAGGTTAAGGTCACCGTTGACTTCGACTCGGCGGCAGGTCCGGCGAAACTTTCGGGCATTTTTTCAGGTTTTGACCTTGCGAAATTTCAGTCCGGCCTGGGCGAGAGAGCAGGGCTGGCGTTTCAGTCGGGCCTGGCTGCGGGCTCGTTCAACGGACAGATAAGTGCGCAGACGGTCGATTTGAGTATTGCGGTGAACATCAAGAACCTAAAGGCCACATCTCAGGGTGACGGAATACTCGGGCTCGGTGCGAACCACACAAGACGAATCCTCGATACGCTCAAGGACCTGAACACCACCATCCGCGTGGTGGGCCCTGTCACCGAGCCGCGAGTGGCGTTCGATACGAAGGGGCTAACCGAGCAATTCAGGCAGGCACTAATTGACGCCGGCAGGGAACGATTCGCACAGGAGCTGGACGGTCAAATACAAAAGCAGCTCGGTGACAAGCTGCCTGATGAGGTGAAAGAGGCGGTCAAACCGAAGGGGCTTCTTGAGGCCCTTGGTGGACTGCTCGGCGGCAAAAAAGAAGAACAGTAGCGAGCCCGGCCCGGCTGGACGGGCTGCACAAACATCATGTCATACCGAAGCGCGCATAGGCCGGACAGCCCATTAGATGAAAGTGATTGAGTTGAAGTTTTTTCGGACGTTTTTGGAAAGGTCACAGCCGACAGGGTATTTTCAGAGGTCGGTCAAGTCAGTGATGACCGCTTCGAGGCCTGCTACGACCCTCGCCAGACGTTCGTAATCGATTTTTTCGGGGGTATCTTCGGCGGAGTGGTAGTATAGATATCTAAATGGTGCGGTGTCGGTGACCATGATTGCGGGGTAGTCGTGCTGCCGGAAGGACCAGTGGTCGGACCAGCTTATGCCGGTGATGAAGGAGGGCAGGGCGCCTGCCTGGGAGGGGAATTTGCAGTTTTTTCGGAATGAGGCGACTACGCGGCGGAGCAGTTTCCGTGATGAAAGGTCGCTGACAAAGCCGAGAAAATTGCCGGTATTCGGATATATGATGCTGAAGGGGAATGGGTACTTCTGGCTGTTCGGCTCGTCGCAGTAACAGCCGATGGTCTCTAAGCTGAGCATGGCGACGATGTTTTCGTTTTTAGCTCGGCAGGCGGCGGCATAAATATAACTTCCCATATCGGGGGTCTGGAAAAACGGCGGCTCTTCATTTACAAAAAAGACAAACCGCAGGGTTCGCTGCGGGCTTTTGTGCCTGAAGCGACGAGCAAGGGCGAGTGTCGCAGCGACGCCTGAGCCGTTGTCGTTTGCTCCGGGGCTGGTGAAGACGGAGTCGTAATGGGCGCCGACAATCACGATTTCGTCCTTTTTCTCGGAGCCGGAAATTTCGACTTCGAGGTTGCAGCAGGTTTTTGCCTGGACATCAAATTGTTGACGACGGACCTCGCAGCCGGTCTGCGTGAGTGTGCTCTCTATGAAATTCACCGCCTGCTGCAACTTTTCGTACTTGTAGAGATTTCGCTCTCCGATTGTGCCGGCGATGTGCTCGACGGCGAGGGTGAGCTCTGTTTGCAGGGTCTTTTGGTCTTCGGTCAGGGCAGGCAGCGTGCCTTTATAGCTTTTGCCGGGCATTCTAATCATTGTGAAATGGCCCCAAAAACAGAAGACAATAAGAGCGCCCGCCAGTACGCTCAAGCGAATCACCGCCCCGCGGGTGATGATACGTATGCGAAACCATTTCCTGTGACCCCTCGATTCCAACTCTTCTCTCCGCTTACTAAGAGGCTCTGCTCAGGAAGCAACCGCACTGCCATAAAACGATTAACATCATACAGTCCGGGCCGGGACAATCAAGTAAGAACGGACGTGGGGGGGGAGCGATGGCAAGGTTTGCAGCGCTGCTGCTGCCGGCGGGTAACTTCAAGAGGAGATGCCCATTATCAGGCGATGCAGGAGCTCCATCGGCAGGCCCATAACGTTTGTCAAGCTGCCTTCGATTCGCTCGACAAACTCATCGCCCTGCTCCCTGATGGCATACGCACCGGCCTTGTCACGCCACGAGCCGCAAGCCAAGTGTTGGGCCAACTGCTCATCGGTCATCTGCCTTGGATAGACGACAGTGGTGTCACTGGCTACAATTTTGGCCTCGTCGGCGAGCCGGACAATTGCAAGGCCCGTGATTACCTTATGGGGCCTGCTGAAGAGCTTGCGGGTAATGGCCTCGGCCTGAGTCGCATCGGCGGGCTTGCCGATAATTTCCCCGTCGCAATCGACGACGGTATCGGCGCCGATGACGAGCGCGTTGGGATATTTCTCGGCGACATCGAGCGCTTTTGCAAGCGCCAGATGCTCGGCGCAGGCAGCGGGGCTGAGCTGTCGGGCATCGAAGGTTGATTCGTCAATATTTGAGGGGACGACCCTGAATTTGTAGCCGGCCTGGGCGAGCAACCGGCGGCGCCTCGGTGAGGCCGAGGCAAGAATAATGGACGGTTTGTTGCTGGACGATTGAGCCACAGGTTTCGTATTTAGCCGCTGCCAGACTGTTTGTGGGTTAATGTTCGCTAATTTTTGAATCGCACATGATAGACGATTTTTCTGCAGAAACGGATGTACTGCCGCTCAATTTCTTCAATGTCCTCATCGATGTAATGCGCGAACAAGAGCACACCGAGCGCCCTGTTCAACCGGACGGTCATGGGGACATTCCTGTCGGCGGCGACTCTTTTGCCCGCATCGCTCAAAGGCCATTGTCCGGTCAGGCCGTCCTGCATCAGGCGGTGGTAGTTTGCCAGTCGCCTTCCATAATCATCTTCGCGCAGGAATCTTACGAGCGCATACGACTGACTATAGAAGGCGCCAACGGCGGCGTCACCGTCGATAATGGCCTCGCCTGGATTCATCGAGATGAGCCGGCGCAGTGGAATCATCTTGTTTTTCTGGAGGGTCATCTTGAGGGCACCGAGACGGCCGAGGTTCTTTGTGGCGTCAAAGTAGAAAAAGCCCCTGTCATAGGCGTGGGTCTCAAAGAGCATGGCGATACCTTCGTCGAGCCAGCTTGGCAATCGAAACCTGAAGTGCTTTCCGGAGAACTGATGCCACCCCTCGTGGCCTATACTGTCGAAGGTCCGCTCGACGCCGATATTGTAAGCCACGCATGCACCTTTAAGCATATATGCGCCTTTCTTTATCTTCATATAGACAGGTGCCTGTCTGCCGGCAAAATAGATTGTAAAGGCGTCCCACTGCCGGCGCTCTGCAAAGAGATAGACGGTGAATCTGCTGCTGGTCCGGACAGGCGCAGGCAGCTGGCTCTGGTAGCCGCGATAAGCGCTCTCGACAAAGCCGGGCACCTGCGAGAGCATCAAGGGCTCCAGCAGGGTCGTGAAAATCTCATAGTGAGCGGTTGTGAGCTTCAGTCCAGGCCCATACTTGTTGTCCCAGACGTCAACCGAAACCAACGCCGGAAGATTCTGACCCTCAAGGTACTTTTTCATCCCCTCAGGCGTATCGATCTTCAGATTCCGCAAATCTCCCTGATGGGAAGCATCGCCACATCCCCCAAGCCAGAGGAGCAGGATGGTAAATATAAGAGCTAATCTTCTTATCAAAACGCGTAGTTCCTCTCAGATATCCTTAAAAGCTGCGCCGAAGACCTCCGCGGTGAAAAGGTACACCTCGGTGGCCGGATCGTTCCACGCGTCCGGGCTCAGCCCCGCCTTGTGTGAGCAGCAGTACGAGAGGAACTGCTCGGCGTCCCAGCCCGTCTCGGTCGCCACCTGCGGCAGGAAACAGCCCGACAGAGGCCCACGTTTTATGTAAATACCGTCAACGCCTAATCGCAAGCTCAGCGGGTCGCTGGTTTTCTTTAAGGGTGACAGCACTGAAATCTCGATATCCAAATCGCCCAGCTCATCAGCCGTTATCGGGTCGGCTAAAAACCGCGGGTCTCTTGTTGCAGAAGACTCCGCCATCTCGACAATAAGCTCGATCAGGGGTCTGTCGGAAGTGAACTGGCCTATACACCCTCGAAGCTGCTCGTGATTTTTCAGCGTAACGAAGCAGCCGCAATTGGCATTGAGTTCGGCCTCGTCGGCCTCGACCTTAGGCAGCGGCTTGGCCGTAATCACCGCCTCCACCGCGTCACGGGCGACCTTCAACAACGCCTGTTTCTGCGACTCGTTCATCTCTCAGCCCGCAAACAAATGACCCAACTGTTTGACGGCATACGCAACCAAAGCTAACAATATGATAACAACGACAGTTGCCGTGTTGAAATACTTTTCTATGAGGCGCTTGGCCCTTTCGCCGAAGAAATAGAACAGCAGCGCTTCGCCCCCGAACCGCATCGTGCGGAATATCACGCTTATACCCACGAATTTCAGCAATGACACCTCGGCCATTCCCCCGACCCAGCTAAAAATCATATAAGGCACAGGTGTTAGTGCCGATATCGAAATCGCCCAGAAGTCCCACTTTTGGTAAAGCTCCAGCGCCTGCTGTGCCCTGCGAGCTAAATCGATAGGCCCAAAGCTTATCTGCTCGAAGAATTGAACGACCCTTTCCGGCCCGATTGCCAAGCCAAGGGAAAAGGCAATAGTCCCGCCGAGCACTGAAAAAAGCGAACACGTCAAACCGTACCGCAGCGCACGTTTCGGCTTGCCTAAACACATCCCGACGACCATCACATCCGCCGGAATAGGCACGCAAATCGGCTCGGTAACAGCAAGCAATATCAATGCAAGCATCCCGAATCGCGTATCTGCCCAGTGGACCACCCAGTTGTACAACCGCCTGTGCCAGTGCCACCACACTACCTGCTGTATCTGTTCCTGCCGATTTATACTATCGTCCATGTGCCTCCTGCCGCAATTTTTACACAAAGAATAAGCCCGGACGTGCACAATGTCAACAACGTGGCATGGGCATCCTGCCCATGCATCGTGGCACGGCCGTCTCGGCCGTGCATAACCTCCCCCACATTATCCGTCACCATCGCCGTGCCCAGCACCACTCCGCCTCCCGCCGAATCTCGAAGCGCAGCGAAGATCCCTACGGGTGAGCTTCTTGGAATCCTCAAACCGGGGACCCATGCTACCCTGGCTTAGCAGCAGAGGACCCACATTCATCAATAATCAATTCAAAAAGTCCTACAGGTCCGACTGGTCTGACTCGTCCGACCGGTCCGACTAGTCCAACCCACCTGCCTACTCAGACATTTCCGGGGTCAGGCGCTTCAGTCGGGCAGCGACTTGGTCTTTACTGTGCCCCATCTGCATTAGCAGGGCGGTATAGTTTTCGATCGCATCTTCCAGATGCGGGTGCCGATGGCCGGTCCGCTGGGTAAACTGTAGAAAAATCACCAAATGCCGCTCCATCAGCGGCTCGGCCTCGGCTAAACGATTCGTTTCCCTGTACAACGACGCCAGGTTGTTTAATCGGATGGCCACCTTCGGATGGTCTTTGCCTAAACTGGCTTCATCAATCGCCAGCGCCCGTTTCATCAGCGGCTCGGCCTCGGCTAAACGATTCGTCGCCTTATACAACTGCGCCAGGTTGTTTAACGCCCCGGCATAATTGGGTAACGGTTCACCGCCAGGATTTTCTAATATCTCTACCACCCGTTTCATCAGCGGCTCGGCCTCGGCCAAACGATTCGTCGCCTTATACAACTGCGCCAGGTTGTTTAATGCCGTCGCAACATTGGGATGATCTTTACCCAAGGATTTTTCAAATATCTCTACCACCCGTTTCATCAGCGGCTCGGCCTTGGCTAAACGATTCGTCGCCTGATACAACTGCGCCAAGTTGTTTAAATCTGTGGCCACGTTCGGATGGTCTTTGCCTAAACTAGCTTCATCAATCGCCAGCACCCGTTTCATCAGCGGCTCGGCCTCGGCCAGACGATTCGTCGCCTTATACAACTGCGCCAGGTTGTTTAAATCTGTGGCGACCTCTGGATGGTCTTTGCCGAAACTGGCTTCATCAATCGCCAGCGCCCGTTTCATCAGTGGCTCGGCCTTGGCCAGACGATTCGTCGCCTTATACAACTGCGCCAGGTTATTTAATCGTATGGCCACCTTCGGATGGTCTTTGCCTAAACCAGCTTCATCAATCGCCAGCGCCCGTTTCATCAGCGGCTCGGCCTTCTGATACAGTGCGTTTTCGTAGTAAACAGTAGCCATAAGATTAAGAATCTGCGGGTCTTCTCCGGCCAGCAGCCTCAGTTTATTGCAGTACTGCAGGGCATCCTGAGGCCTGCCGGCATAAGAGGCATTTCGCATCCGGGCCATGTATATCTTTGCCTGGGCCCGGTCTTTTTGCTCCTGGACATGGTCTAAAAGCTGCTGTGTCTCGTCCAGGAATTCATCGGCTTGTTTATTGTTGCCCTCGGCAATGGCCTTCAGCGCCTGTGCATAAGGCCCGGCATCGTCTTCAATCTGTGCAGCTAAGTCTTTCGCCTCCTGCGTGGGCTGCGGGACTTGGGATTCGCCGGGTTCTGTCGATAGCTGCGAGCGTGCTAATTGCTCTTCGAGCTGTTTTACGGTTTGCCTGAGTTGCTTATTTTGTTTCAAGGTATCATCTATTATCTCAAGGGCCAAATCCGTGTCTTTCTTTTTTCCGAACAGCCACCTGCATAATACGAATAGTCCGCCAATAAAGGTCACCCCTGCTCCAAATATAGCAATTTGCCAGGGCTCACTCAGATTCTTGAACCATTCTATAATTGTGTGCAACATTTTATATTTTACAAAACCGCCATCACTGTATTACCGGCTGCGCCTTCACCCGCCAAACAAGCACGTTTAGATCACTTGAACATTTGAATTTCGATATTGTTTAGGATTTAGTGCTTAGCATTTAGAGCTTAGACCAAATCCATGCCCAAATAATATCTAAATAGCCCGAGATTGCAACCCTTTTTCACCCGCTAAAATTTACCCGCTTTACCCCGTGAGATGGCCACCTTTGCCTATCTCACCGGGGCCAATTATCAATCATCATTCATCTATTATCAATATATTTTCTAACCATCCCTCCACACCAACCCGCAACCTGCGATACGCGATACTCTCCACCCTACCGAGTCACGAGAGACCAGCGACCAGCGACTATTTTTCACTTGACATCTAACTTCCCATGTTGTATAATACCCACCTAACATACAGAAAGTGAATACTGTATCGGAAATTAGGACGGTTCAACAATGCCCACGCATTTACAATATGTTATATTCTATTTCTCAGCCCTTGAACTTTTTCAAAAATCAGTGTCAATCGGTGTGAATCAGTGTCTAAAAACAAAACCGCCTATCCTGCCCAACTTAACTTGCTGGCAATTTACACCTTTTTATGCAAAACAAACCCAATTTTGGCAAGGCCCACAATGAACTTAACTTTATACCTGAAAAGGAATTACGAAGAATATTCACCCCTCCGAACGGTGAAAAGCAAACCCAAAGCAAACCCAAACAAACCCAATTCAAAGCCAATTTCAGCAAACCCCAAAAATGAACTTAACCCTATACAATAAAAGAGATTACGAGAAAAATAGCCCCTTCCGGCCGCAAAAAAACAAACCCAATTCAAAGGTACTACCTCATGATATTGGTAAGGCTTTATTACGTTTATAAACATCAACGGCTGATTCCAGCACGCTGTTACGCTGCTCGGCCCAGTCCTGACGTTGAAGGTCGCTGACATGAACCGGATACAAAATATATTTCAAAACAGTCCAAACATCGTCCGTCAGACACAATGCCATCGCAGGTGTTTCGTCCAGCAACGAGTAATGCACCCTTGTCCAGTTGTACAAGTCTCGCCACAGCCATATCGAATACTGCAGCATCTCCTGAAGATGAGAGCCGTTGCGTGTACGCCTTGCAAGACGGGCCTGCTGGCCTCTTATCGTGCCATTGAGTCGTTCCATATGAGAAGTATTGATCTTCTGACCAATGCCCAGCTTTTGAATACGCTTTTCGATTTGTTTCTTTTTGCCAAACAGAGCTTTGCTCGATACTTTCAACAAATGACCTCTGTCGTCTCGAAGTTTCTTCACAACGCCTACCTGCATATCCGCAGGCGGTTTGAGGCGTGGATACTTGAGTCTGCCTCTGCCGTTTTTTCGGCGGCGATGTTTGATCTGTCCAAATACTGTAAGAATAGCCTGTGGATATGGCGGATGATCGTCTACCAGAATCAGCGGAGGGTCCTTGCCTTTGGAATACACAGCCACCGAAGCAGTCATCTGCAAAGCGTTGTGAAGAGTACGGGCTCCAATAATCGATTCGAGAAGAAACCTGCTTTTCACGGCCAGAGCCGTATGAAGCCATGTTTTGCCCTTTTTTTACTGAGGCGTTTACACAGCTTTTTGGGAACGTTGACAACTTCGGTTTTGTCTTTGCGTTTGACTGTTTTACCGTGCAGTTCATCCATCTGTACCGCTTCAAGAGGCTTGTCGAGATTTTCAAGTTGTAAATTGTGGAAATCAGCGGCACGTTTGCCTGCTTTTTCCAGAAAACG